>NZ_FNYT01000003.1 GCF_900109135.1 Trichococcus ilyis
ATGCGGTATTAGCACCCGTTTCCGGATGTTATCCCCCTCTTATGGGCAGGTTACCCACGTGTTACTCACCCGTCCGCCACTATCTTCCCAGTGGAAGCAAGCTTCCATAGAAAAGACCGTTCGACTTGCATGTATTAGGCACGCCGCCAGCGTTCGTCCTGAGCCAGGATCAAACTCTCATGTAAAATGGGCTCTTGTACAGAAACCCGCATGAAAAGCTGAATAGCTCTTAATTTCTTGCTGACTTTATGTTTGCGATACTGCGTATCGCCTTCGTTTGCCTCGACCGAAATCGAAGCTCCCTGCACATTTGGTTCGTTCATTCTTTGTTCAGTTTTCAAAGGCCAATCGTTATCACTCGTTACGTGATAGCTTATTCATATTATCACGGCCGCCCACGCTTGTCAACAGTTTTTAGAAATAAATTTCAGACTGTCGCTTTGCTGAATCAGCAACTTTTATATGATAACACCGTTTCATCTTGCTGTCAACAACCAATCTTATCCTGATGTGGTCTTACAAAAGACAACCTCATAATACTAACATCATTCCCTTATCGTGTCAAACAAAATCCAAAACAAAACGCATCGGATTACCGAGGAACTCAACTTTACCACAAAAATGTAAGCCCTGTCAACAGCTGCACATCAATATCAATGGATAGTATGCCGTTTTTTGGGGGTCAGGTAATTTTCAATTTTTCTCATCAATAGGGTTGGGATTGCATCGGCAATACCCTCCACTTGGTTCGCTTCGCTCCGGTGAACAGGCTCTCGCCAAGGACTCAGTTGCGAATCGGGAGTTAGCCCACCTTGATGTTGATCATTTTATGAAGGAATCCGCTCAATCAGGTAAGCTCTTAGTTTTAGATTGCAAAAAAGCGGACAACGAATTGTCCGCTTTATCAGGTATTTGATGCTAGCTTATAGTCTTTCGTTCAATTCTTTAGCCAATTCTTCAAATCCAGGCTTGCCGAGAAGTGCAAACATATTTTTCTTGTACGCTTCTACACCTGGTTGGTCGAATGGGTTCACGCCATTCAAGTAACCAGAGATACCGACCGCGATTTCAAAGAAGTACACTAGGTAGCCTAAAGAATAAGCATCCATTTCAGGCATGGTGACCAGCAAGTTTGGCACGCCGCCATCCGTATGAGCCAATAATGTACCTTGGTAAGCTTTTGTGTTGACGAAATCAACATCTTTGCCTTCAAGGTAGCCTAAACCATCCAAGTCTTCAGGGCTTAATGGCAATTGGATTGTCTTACGAGGCTTCGCAACTTTGACGACTGTTTCGAAGATATTTCTTTGTCCGTCTTGGATCGATTGACCGATCGAGTGCAAATCTGTAGAGAAGTTCGCGCTGGTTGGGTAGATCCCCTTTTGGTCTTTCCCTTCCGATTCGCCGAACAATTGTTTCCACCACTCTGACAGATACTGCATTCCTGGCTCATAATTAGCCAAAATTTCAGTCACTTTGCCTTTACGGTAAAGAATGTTGCGGATTGCCGCATATTGGTAAGCTTCGTTTGTTGCCAAATCAGGATTCATGTATGCTTCACGGGCATCAGCAGCACCTTGCATCAACGCATCAATATCAGCTCCGCTGACAGCGATCGGAAGCAAGCCAACTGGTGTCAATACAGTGAAACGTCCGCCGACATCATCAGGAATTACGAAAGTTTCGTACCCTTCCATGTCTGCTTCATGCTTCGCTGCGCCTCTTGCTTTGTCCGTGGTAGAGTAAATGCGTTTCACCGCTTCTTCTTTACCGTATTTTTTGATCAACAATTCTTTGAAGACACGGAATGCGATCGCTGGCTCTGTTGTTGTGCCAGATTTCGAAATCATGTTCACTGAGAAGTCGCGATCCCCGATCACTTCAATCAGATCAGCTAAATAAGTTGAGCTGATGCTGTTGCCGGCAAAGAAAATTTGCGGTGTTTTGCGGTCTGCAGCAGTCTGAACATTGTAAAAGGTGTGGTTCAGGAAGTCGATCGCCGCACGGGCACCTAAATAAGATCCTCCGATACCGATAACAACCAAAACTTCCGAATCAGACTGGATTTTTTTCGCTGCCGCTTTGATGCGCGCAAATTCTTCTTTATCATAATCTTTCGGCAGATCGATCCAGCCAGTAAAATCGTTTCCTGGGCCAGTGCCTTCACGAAGCGCCGTGTCGGCTGCAGTTACTTGGGTTTGAAGATAGTCGAGCTCGTGTTGACCAAAAAATTTCAAAGCTTTAGAGTAATCAAATTGAATGTGTGACATTTAATATCCTCCTAATTTTTTATAAAATGATTACCGATGAGAAATAAGCCAGCTTAATGGTAAATGGGTACGCTGTCCAATTCCAGATCAGTAAGTATTTCCGAAATTTCCGAAGACTTTTTCCATGCAAGCTTCCCTGGTTCGTTCAATAAGCTGTCCAAATCGGAAGGTTTTTCTAATGCATCGAAAACAAATAAAGGCATATTTTTGCCATTTCCTCTTATGTTCGTCAAGTCAAGCAACCGCAATGACTCAGATTCAATGCCAACATGTGCCAGCAAGACTTCCATTATAGATCCTAAAGGGGATTTTCCGCTCTCGGATAGGTTTACACTAGGCAGGCTGTAGGTCCCATTTTCGGTTTTGACCAAAAAATAAGTCTCCTCGGCCTCATTAGTGACCATAATAGTCCCTGCTACTATGTTTTCTTTTGTCATCATGAATGTCCCCTTTCACTGGAAGTCGTATAGACAGGATTATTCCCCTATCGATTTCCTAACTTTCTCGTCTTCTTTGGCCTCTTCGATCCAGGTCGGCATCATTTCTTTCAAGGTCTCAAAACCAATCTGCGGTAAGTATCTTCTTTTTCTTTTCTTTCTTTTTGCCGGATAACAAGGTGTGGCCAATCGTTCCATAGCCCGGAGCGACAGGCTGATTTTCCCTGTGTACTCGTCGATATCTATGACTTTGGCTTCTACTTCATCATCGATTTGAATGAATTCATCCAGGTTGGTCACGTATCCATGCCTGCATTCGGATATATGGATCAAGCCTTGTGTATTCTTATCCAACGAAATAAACACGCCATAGGATTGGATACCTGTTACCTTGCCTTTAATTATGTCCCCGATTTTATATTCCATTTTCATCCATTGATCCCCTCACAGTACCAGATAATTATACCACGTGCCCAGATGAAAGGATAGAATTTCTGATGCAACTTTGACCAGATGCAAATCTCAGGCGGCATCATAATGAACACTACCTTGAAAACATCCCGGTAGTGTTAGGCGCGCTATAAACAAGATAGTTTAACTCGGGAAGAAAAAGGGGCATTTTTGATGCCCCTGCCATATTATTACAAGATGGTGATGCTTTCAATGACAACATCTTCAACCGGTTTGTCTTGAGCGCCTTTTTTCACGCCTTCGATTGCATAGACAGTGTCCATTCCCGCTTCCACTTGCCCGAAAACGGTATGTTTTTGGTCCAACCAAGGTGTACCGCCGTTTGCCGCATAGGCTTCGACGATTTCTTTAGGCCAGCCGCCAGCTTCCAATTGAGCAAGCATTGTCATAGGCACTTCTTTAGCCGTCACGATGAAAAATTGGCTTCCGTTTGTGTTCGGGCCGGCGTTTGCCATCGACAATGCGCCATTCAGATTGAATAGATTCATCGAGAATTCATCCTCAAATGATTCACCCCAGATACTTGAGCCGCCCATCCCCGTACCGGTCGGATCGCCGCCTTGGATCATGAAGTTATCGATGACACGATGGAAAATAATGCCGTCATAATAGCCGCTTTCAGCCAAACCCAGGAAATTTTCGACTGTCTTGGGCGCCAATTCCGGGAACAAACGGATTGTGATATCCCCTTTGTTCGTTTTCATAATGACTTTCTTCTCGTTGCCTGTTGCTTGTAATTGTGGAAATAAGCTCATTGTTCATCCTCCTTTTTTTAACATTTTACCACAAGATGCAAAAGATTAACCCCCCGTTTATCCAAAAATGAAAATTCAAACCGTTTTTTCTTTTTCATTAGGATGTATGCAGCGATTCATGTTATCATATTTGGAAAGTAGCTATATAAGTGAAGGATGAAAAAATAATGATGATCTTCGAGAATTTCCCTTTAATCTGCTCTCTGGCAGCTATCCTATTCACCCAAGCTTTAAAATATCCGATCGCAATTTTTTCGAAAGACAAGAAGACATCCTTGTCGATTGTTACGACTACAGGCGGGATGCCCAGTTCACACTCGGCTGCCGTCAGTTCCTTGATCACAGCGCTGATCCTGCAATACGGCATCGGGTCCGGTTATGTTGCCATCGCTACTACTTTCGGCGTCATCGTCATGTTCGACTCGATGGGCGTCCGTCGGCAAAGCGGCGAACAAGGCATCGTGCTTATCGATGCCATCAAAGAATTGAACCGTTTATCCCACAAATTCCCGAAGAACGAGACGGAACTGAAAGCAGAAGAGGACGATGAGAAAGTTTACCCGGAAGAAATGACCGTCAAAAAATATCTGGGGCATAAACCTCTAGAAGTATTCGTCGGACTGCTGACGGGCATCTTTGTGACATTCATCGTCAGACTGTTCTATGAGCAAATCTGATACCCCTCCGGGTGATGGATTCGCCCGGAACAGAAACAACGGAGGAAGAACATTGACAGATAAAGAAATATACGAAATCACTATCATCGGCGGCGGCCCTGTCGGCATGTTCACGGCGTTCTATGCCGGACTGCGCCAAGCAAAAGTCAAAATCATAGAAGCCTTACCACAACTCGGCGGCCAACCCGGCATGCTTTATGCAGAAAAAAACATATATGATATCGCGGGTTACCCCGCCATCTCCGGCGGCGATCTCGTTACAAAACTGAAGGAACAGATGGACCGCTTCGACACGAAGCTGGTGTTCGGCGAGGAAGCATTTGAACTCGAAAAAAATGCGGACGGCATCTTTGAAATTCAGACGACCAAGAATCGTCATTATTCAAAAGCGGTGATCATTTCTGCCGGAAACGGTGCCTTCAGGCCACGAAAACTCGAAATCGAGCACGCCGACAAGTATGAAAATACCAATCTCCACTACTTCGTGAACAATATCGAAAGTTTCCGCGACAAAACGGTCGCCATCTGCGGCGGCGGGGATTCGGCAGTAGACTGGGCTCTCACTTTGGAACCGATCGCCAAAAAGGTTTATCTGATCCATCGCCGCCCGCAGTTCCGCGCCCAAGAGCACAGCGTTCACCTGTTGCAGGAATCCACCGTCGAAATCATGACTCCGTTTGTTCCGGTCAGCGTCAACGGGAATGCCGAAATTTTGACCAGCGTCACGCTTCAGGAAGCCCGGAAAGAGAACACGCTTGAGTTGGAAGTCGATGACTTTTTGATCAATTACGGCTTTTCATCCTCCATCGGCGCCATGAAGAAATGGGGCTTCGAAGTCCAAGGAAATGCCATCTCCGTAAACTCGAAAATGGAGACTACCATCCCTGGCGTCTACGCGATCGGGGACATCGGAACATACGACGGAAAAGTCAAACTGATCGCCACCGGATTTGGCGAAGCACCGATTGCGGTCAACAATGCGATGGTCTACATCAATCCCGACACACGCGTGCAACCGATGCACAGCACAAGCTTGTTTTAATTATCCGAGAAAACAGTTGCCCTGCGCAGCTGTTTTCTTTTGTTTCCAAGAACCCTTCCTCTATAATGATAGTATCAAATACAAATCCAGGAGGCATCAATATGGTCAAACCAGACAGCGAGTTGCACGCACGAGCGGTGGCTCTGATGAAGGAACGCGGTGTGAGCGTCGAAGATATCGCCGACCTCGTTTTGCATCTGCAAAAATCTTACGTGGAAAATCTGACGATGCAGGAGTGCATCGAGAGCGTAACGGCCGTATTCCTGAAACGGGAAGTCCAGAATACGATCATCACCGGCATCGAATTGGACAAACTTGCCGAATCGGGGCACCTGTCCCAACCACTGGCGGACATCATCCTGAACGACGAAGGCCTCTACGGGATCGATGAAATCCTTGCCCTTTCCATCGTCAACGTCTACGGCTCCATCGGTTTCACGAACTATGGCTACATCGATAAAGTAAAACCTGGCATCCTGCAGAAACTGAATGACAAGACTGACTCGGAATGCCATACTTTCCTTGATGACATCGTCGGCGCCATCGCCGCTGCAGCCGCCAGCCGCATCGCCCATGACAACCCAAACAAAAGCGACATCATGAAATAGAGAGTGCGATGAATCCCGTTTAGGAATCGAGCATTAAGCGGAGATTTCTGGTATTCAGAACACGTTTAAAGAGAGTGAAAATCAAGCGCTGAGTCGGGAATCTGACTAAACGAATAGGGATGCCTCACGCAAAAGAGGCATCCCTTTATTTTATGCTTTTTTGACTTTCCTGCGGATCCAGAAATACAACGCCACCAGCAGCAGTTCGATCAGCACAAAGACCATTACGAAACAGTGCATGAAGAAATCCTGCGGCAACGCCAAAATGATCGGGTCTGTCCGGGCATCAAAGATCCAGGCGTCATTATTGAAGAACACGCTGTGGAATGTCACGAACAAACGATCGAAATTCATGAATATCACTGTCAAAGCCACTAACGGAGCGGTGATCATCAGTAGCACAGGAGTCAGCATGCGCCAATATCCCTGCTCGTTTTTGACCATCCGCAAAAATAATGCGGTCGCAACACCCGAGATTCCCAAAATGGCGTAATCCAGCAGAAACAGTCTTTTTACCTCATGAAAATGGAACAGTCCGCTCTCGGAGGCGGGAAAATCCGGCATCTTCAATTCTGCTATCCACGGCAAATTCAGATACTGCATCAGGATCCGATAATTGTCCAGGAGGATGTCTTTCGAAAATCCGGCCATTTGTTCGATGTTCAGGTAGCGGATATCAAAGCTGTAAAGCGGGGTGAAATTGATTGTGAGAGCGATACTTGCACTCAACACCAATAAGAAAATGGCAACATGCCCGAGAAAATATTTCAATTTCTGCGCCATTCTTACACTTCCCACTCGGACAGATCGTTGACGATGTATGTCGGTTGTTCAGGTTTCCCTTCGATGTCCGCAAGTTGGGAGAATCCGGTCAGGACCATCAGAGTGTCCACGCCGTAGTGGACGCCTGCCAATATATCCGTATTATAGTTATCCCCGACCATGACAACATCCTTTTTCTCGAGTTGCATCCGTTTGATCGCGCCGGCCATGATTGTGGGATATGGTTTTCCGATGATCAGCGGTTCTTTTTGCGTGCAGGCCTTCAGAAAAGCAGTCAATGCGCCTGCTCCCGGAATGAAGCCCCTTTCGGTAGGCAAGTTGGTATCCGGATTGGTCGCAACGAACTTGGCACCGTTCTGGATAGCCAAGCAAGCGGCTTCCAATTGCGGGTACGTCACATCGCGATCCAACGCCTGCAGGACAAAATCAGGATTTTCCTCAACCATTTCGAACCCTGCCGCTTGGACTTCCTGTTTCAAAGAAGCTTCTCCGACGACCATAACTTTTTGGCCGATGTTCAGTTCCTTCAGATAATCCAGCGCAGCCATCGCGCTTGTATAGATATGATCCTCAGTAACGTCAATCTGAAAGTTTCGCAACAGATTTTCCCTTACTTCCGCAGCAGTCTTGGTCGCATTGTTGGTAACGAACAGGAAGGGGATATTTTTATCCTGAAGTTCTTTGACGAAAACTTCAGCTGTCGGGATGCGCTCAGCACCTTTGTACACCGTTCCATCCAGATCGATTAAATAGCCTTTATACTTTTTGATGATGTTCTCCTCCTAGTCACTGCTCTATCTTTTTGATTTGGAAACTTTTCTTTTCCCCTTTGACAGGCTTTGTCGTCGTTGTTTTTGGTCTTTCTTTTTCCTGCGGATTTTTTGCATTTACGTCTTTGATCACAAACTCTTTTTTCCTGCCTGGATTCCTCGGCCGGTCAGCATTTCTGGCCTCTTTATTTTTGTTGGGCTGGGCCGGAATCGGCTGGGCAGCGGTTTGATTGACAGCGTCTGCCGCCCCTTCTCCCCTAGTGGCTTCACGGTTTTTGCGTTTGCGGTTGCGTTTGGTTTTGGTTATTTTTTCTTTTTCTGAACGCGTCTTTTCGATCACGAAATAGGCGCAGCCAAAGTTACAGTACTCATAGAGATAATCCTCCAGAAAACTGATTTTCTTGTCTTGGGCGACTTTGCTGTTGTTGTTTCGGTAAAAGCCCTTCAGGCGTAATTGGTCATAGCCCCAGTCCCCTACGATATAATCATACTTGCTCAGGATGGACGTATACCTTCCGGCCAATGCTTCAGCATCAAAGCCTTCCCGGTGGTCGATGCTCAATTCGTATTCTTGCGTCCCCACCAGAAGACGATTGTCGTCCAACAACTTGACGATTGCTTCGTCTTCGCTGCGTTCGCTTGTTTGCTGCTCACTTTCTTCCGAAAGATTTTCCAGCAAGGCGTCCACCTGCGTCTTCACTGTTTCATCCACCAATTCCTTTTTATCCATGGTAGCACCTCACTTTTCTCTTGTAATAGGAAATTTATCTTCCAGATGCAGCCCGAACACGTCCCTAAGGAAATACGGGAACAACAGACGGCTGCGGCCTTCGTTTTCGATTGTCGGGAAATAGGTGATGTAGCGGAAATGGTCCACCGTCACAAAGGTGATGTCCTCCTCATCGGAAAGCTCCTTGCCTTCCACCTTCACCTGCTTCGTTTCCGGATCGACTTCGAAACCGCGATAACACAGCTCGCCGAATATCCTTCCCCGGAAACCCATACCGGTTATTTCCTTCGTCATCAGTTCTTCGCGCTGCGATTCCATTTCCTCGATCATGACTTTGAAATCCCGTCCCGTCAAGGTACATTCCAGCAGGCGCATCGGATGCGGCAAAATCTGGTGCAGATGATTTTTGGTGATGGTCCCTTCCGGCAAATCTTTCAGAAACAGTCCGGAGTTCAGTATGCCGAATGGCGTACCGGCATATTCGGTCACAGCATCCAATCCCAGCAGCAACAAGTCGTTGGTGTGGCCTTCATCCGCTTTCAGCCGAACCGGGTTATCCGCGATGGGGATTGCAGACAGCAGTTCCTCTCCGCGTTGCTGCAGTTCCTCGACCTCTTCCCTATCACCAGGCTCTTCCGGAAGATTTTCTGCTTCGATCAATTCCGCTTTGCGATCCATAATCCGATCGGAATCATAGCTGACCGTGGCATGACCGATGTATTTTCCGAACTTGCCCGCCCCCAGCAATAAGGAGTCATCCACATGCTTGCCTTCCGGCAGTACATGATGGGTATGCGCTCCGATGATGACCGGGATCGAACGGTACATTTCGCCGATATGGATATCCTCGATGATGCCGACGTGCGACAGTAGGATGATCAAATCGACGGACGGCGCCACTTTCAACAAAATTTTCGGCAGGACTTCATCCGATTCTTTAGGGTTCCAACCGTTCGGGATATAGCTAAGGTAGAGCGGTGCCGTAAGCCCGATGATCCCGACCTTCAGACCGCTGGCCAGCTCTTTGACGAGATAAGGCTGCGCCCAAGTCGGCAGTTCATCCGTTTCCGGGTCATAGAGATTCGCCAATACAACCGGAAAATCAGCGTCATCATACAGCTCGTCCAGCTGCCGTTTGTCGTTGCCGATGCCTTCATTGTTGCCGATCGTCACCGCATCGAACGGAACCTGATTCAGAAGCTCGATGTTTGCCTTGCCGTTCGTCGCTTCCGTCAAAGGGTGCACCCGGTCACAGGCGTCGCCGATGTCGAAAAGCAACACTTCTTCCCCGTTTTTTTCATGGAAGGCTTTCTTCTCCAGCAAAAAGCGCCGGATTTTCGGCCAATTTTCGAAATGCGAATGCAGATCATTGATATGGTAAATGTGCAATTTTTTCATGATACGTGCTCCTTTTCCATCGACAAAGAGGAACGTGCATCATTCATCTTTCTCTTGTGTAATCTTTTCAACTTTGGCACGTGCTACTTTCATCAGGTCTTCCGGAGAGAGCTCGATTTGGGTTCCGCGCTTGCCGCCGGATACCAACACGCTCTTTTCATCAAGAATATGGTGGGACAAATAGGTAGGGAAAGCTTTTTTCATCCCGATCGGCGAGCAGCCACCTCGGATGTAACCGGTTGTCGCTTCCAGGTCCTTCAACGGAAGCATTTCGATCCGTTTATTGCCGCTGACTTTCGCGAAGGCCTTCAAATCGAGCTCATTTTGCGCCGGGATGACCCCGACGACGACGCCGGTCTTGTCGCCGACGGCCACGATGGTTTTATAGATGGCGCCGGCATCTTCGCTCATTTTCTCGAGGACGGACATCGCATCGAGATGATCCTCCGACCATTCGTATTCATGGACTTTATAGGCGCACTTTTGTTTGTCCAGCATGCGCATCGCATTTGTTTTGCTGATTTTCTTGTTTTTCACAGTCATCTTTCCTTTTTGTCTGATACTGCCTATTTTACCATATCTCTAAGGATTGCATCCTGGAAAAGTGACCGTTCCTGCAGAAAAAACGCAAAAAAGAGACTCCGAAGCGCGATGCTGCGGAAGTCCCTGTTTGGTTTGCGCTAGCTGATGGTCAATGCTCCATGTTTTCGGCATGGAGCCCTACCCGTTTGGCCAAATCGATGAACGTTTCTACTTCTTTATCTGAAAGGACGGAAAATATCTCCGCAATATACGCAGCATGCAATGGGAAAATCCGGTCCATCAATTTGCGCCCTTCTTCGGTAATGGCTGTAAAAATAACGCGGCGGTCGGTTGCACATGGGATGCGTTGCACCAGCCCTTTGCTCTCTAATTTATCGACAACGTACGTCAGACTGCTGCTGGCAAGCAAGACCTTCTTTCCGATGTTTTGGATGGGTTGCTCCCCTTTATGGTACAACAATTCCATCACGGCGAATTCGGAAAAATTCAAACCCTGCTTCATCATATCTTTCTTCAGTTTGTCCTGTACATGTTGGGATGATTTAAATAACACAGTAAGGGCCTTTAAAGTATCGCGATCTGTTGCAGACATCGTAACACCTCCCTTTAATATTTCGATTTCGAAAGAATAATATCACGAATAAAAAGGTTTGTCAAAATATACAAACGCTTTCTGTCAGCTGAATAAGCCCATCTGTACAAAACAAAAACCGTGCGGAGGGAATGCACTAATCCTCGCACACAGTTAAGCAAAAACATTATGAAAGCTGTTCATGCCAGTTAAAATACAAAACCATCACATAAACAATCAACGTCAACAACATGGCTACGGCAACATAATAGCCGTAGAGCACGACGTCGAGGAATACCAGTCCATTGGCCAGAAGCGGAGACAGGATGATACCCGCCAAAAAAATCAGTTCCGCCGCCAGCAAGAGCAGCACTTTGGCTTTCCTGAACCTGAATATCAGAAAATACGTTATGAAAATCAGAACGAAAAGAACTAAAACAAAGTAGTTATGCGAATAAAACCGGTAGCCGGATGTCGGATCCAGCGCGAACGTCTCATAGTTCGGAAGCAGTATCCAAGGCAGAATAAAACTGATCCCGAAAACAAGAAAGAGTAAACCTAAAATAACAAGAGACGTATTCTTCATAAACAGCTCCTCCTCAGCGATGAATCAGGATTCCCCTAATACACACAATCCGCCAAATGTACTATACTATCTGAATAGTATACCATGGACAATCTTCATGAAGAGCATGATAGTAACTATATGCAGCAAAAATAATCTGGATCTAATCAGATTTGAAGGAGACTACTTATTTGAAAAAATATCTATACATAGCACTGGGTTCATTGACGTTCGCCCTCGGGACCATCGGGATGTTCCTGCCTTTCCTGCCTACAACTGTCTTCTATCTGCTGACCGGTTTTTTCTGGCTCCACAGCTCGGAACGTCTGCACCGACAATTCACCGAGTCGGATAAATACAGGCAATACATCGT
Source organism: Trichococcus ilyis (assembly GCF_900109135.1). GTDB lineage: Bacteria > Bacillota > Bacilli > Lactobacillales > Aerococcaceae > Trichococcus > Trichococcus ilyis. The sequence continues at coordinate 11,994 of NZ_FNYT01000003.1, forward strand.
TGAGCCCTTGGTAAAGAAAAACATCACGAACGCGGGCATGATCCGGATGTTCGTGATGATGCTCTTTGTCTTTGCGATTCCTTTTGTGCTGACCGACAGCACAACGCTGCGCATCGTCCTGTTGATCATTTATTTGGCCCACCTGATCGGCTTGACTTGGCATCTGCGGTTCAAAAAATAACTGCGATCACGGCTTGCCTAAACTTCCGGATAATCGCTTATCCCTGCTGACCTCAAGATTTCTCTCCTCACGCGACAGATGCGCAATGACTTCCCTGATCAGCCGGGGCAGAACTTCGTAGGAGTATGGCTTATGGATCCTTTCCTTCCAAGTGTGCGCGCCTTTCCCATAGACCCCCAGATTGACCGCCGGGATCGAAAGCTCCTGGATGGCATCGGTAGGCAATGGATAAATACTTGCCATACCGGGAAAATTTTGGATCAATGTCAGGATTTCCGCCTTGCTTTCGCTCATCGACAGATAGCTGCTGTCGGAAAGGAAGGGGAAGAAGCGGCGTTTTTTGAACGTCTGGCCGTGCTCCGCCCTGATTTTTTCCATCGCGGCTGAAATCGCATGGTCAACCGGCGAATCCGGTTCGATGCCGTTATGCGGACAAAACGGCGGCGCCAGGAAGAGGATCACTTTGGCGGCATCATCCCCTGTCGCATGCTCCAATGCGTCGACCACCCTAAAGCCGAAAGCGCGCTTGTCCTCGCTGCCGTATGTCTCGAACGTGCTGGCGATGATTGCAGCCGTATCGACGCCCTTCTGCGAGCACTCCCGCAAATAATCTTCGAAAAGCAGGACGTTTACCTCATGCTCGATCGTACCGATCGGGACACCGACTCTGGCACGGTATTCAGCCAGCCGGGCATCCAGTTTTTCCGTCACTTGCCGGACGGCTTCCTCGGCTGCACCGCGCAATATCGACAGCACATCCGTAACGGAGCGTTCGTACAGGAAAGTGTTGAAGTAGAGATGCGCCACTTTAGCCGTTTGGACATTGTAGAAGTCTTTGCAGTCCCGCTGCTGCAGAGCGGATGACGGCAGCACCTCCTCATCATCGATCAGTTCGCACAAGTCGGGGTTTGTGTTGATCGCCAAATTGATGGCGCTGGACAGCAGCGTCGGGTCGATGCCCTGCAGCGTGCTGCCCACATGCGTTTCCCGACCTTTGATGTAAAAACAAGGGAGGATTTTCCCGGCAGCGCCCGTATACAGATAGCGTGTGTCGTCGCCTTCAAACAAAGGCGAAACAAAATCGGTGTTGACCGCAACGATGAATTCGTACCCTTTCCGCTTGAACGCCAACAGCTCCGGCAAAGCAGCGATGACGCCGGTGTGATCGTTCTCCTCAACCGGATTCCCCATCAACAACAGGTTGAATGGGAGTTCTTCCTGATGCAATGAATAGTGCAGCAGGTTTGCCAGATGCACGGCCATGCCGCTCTTCATGTCCAGCATACCGCGCCCGAATGCCCATTCGCCTGATAATGCGTCGCTTTGAACGTCAGCATCTGCTTCGTAATTCTCAAAAAAACGCAACAGGCGCTCCGGCGAAAAAGCATCTGCTTTCTGCTTTCCGAAATCCTCGACGCCGACCGTATCGATATGGGCATGCAGCAGGACGATTTCCTTCGAATCAGCTTTGGGAAGAAATGCAAACACATTGCTCCGATGCAAAGGATCATTCAGCAACGGCGTCTCCCAGACCAGATCGGGGTGCTCCTTGAAATAAGGGAAACTCGACAGGATCTCGGCGACGCGCCTGCTGATGTCCGCTTCGCCATGAGCGGAACTGTTGATGCTCGGGATCTGGACGAGTTCTTTTGCCAATGCTTCAATTTGCTGCGGTTGCGGCAGATTTTTGATTGTTTCGTACATATTGTTTCCCCCCTATGCATGCACTCTTTTCAGCGGGAAAGTCATGCAATGGATGCCTCCCCCTAATTTCAGCAACTCCGTCAACTCGATTTCATGGACGGTGAGTCCTTTCTTGCGCATCTTCTTATTGATGCCCCGGTTCCGGGCCAATGAAATCACTTCGCCACAGCCGATCGCCTGGACATTGTAGCCATGGCCGAAAATCGCATGTTCGTCATCGGTGATCAATTCGATTTCCATTTTCTTCAACAACGCTATGAAAGTTTCAGGCAAATCTGCATAGCCGATCGCAAGCTTGGGAGCTACCAAGTTGAAGCACATGTCCAAATGGAGGTAACGCGGATCCATTTCAACGGGATGCACATCATACCCTAATGGCTTCAAAATTCCTTTAATCTGTCCGAATCCCTCTGCGTTCGTCCGATCCAACATACCGATGGCAACCGTGCGTTCGTCCAAGAAGGCAAAATCCCCGCCCTCAAAGACGCCCGTTCCTGACACTTCCCCCAACAGCGGAACGCCCAGCTCGGCCATCTTCGCTTCGTAAGCTTCGGTTTCCGGCAAGCGGATATCATTTTTGAATTTCCCGAGGATATAGCCTTCGTTCACGCAGCCCCCAAAGTCCCGGGAAAACACAGCATGCGGAAGGATTTCATCCTTTTCCATCAGCTCGACGGAGATGCCCAAGCTTTCATATAATGAATGGAGTTCCTGGAATTCCTTTTGGATGCGGCTTTCATCTATCTGCTGCAGGTCCCATTGTTTTGAAATTTCGTTGATCTGTTTGGCCTGATGGATATGACTGGGTTTTGACAGCAAAACCATTTCAAGCCTGCCTGTTCCGTTCGCGACGTACATAAGCTCCCTCCGTTCAGTTGATGCATTTGCGGACCCGGATGAACGGCTATCGACCTTTGCCATCCAGCGTGGACCCTTGCTTTGCTCTTATCTGATTCAAAGTATAAGCAACATTTTCAGGGTCAGCCACTTGGTGTAAATTGCTGAAAACGATGCCTTCCCGTCCCTATAAGTGTTGCAGATGATTTTTGAATAGTTGCGGCTTTTCCCGGATATGTGACATTACCTGACAGGATTCGCGACTTCCTTACATACCTAACCTTTTTCCATAACATCAGGTTATACTGAATGGAAATTAACCTGACATGGAGGGATTGCGATGGGTTTGCCACAGCTACGGACGTTTTATTATTGCGCTACATATTTGAGTTTTTCAAAGACCGCCCAGCATTTCGGACTGAGCCAGCCGGCAATTACCAAACAGATCAAAAAATTGGAAGCGGATCTGGAGCAGGAGTTGTTCATCCGGGCCGGCAGGAAGCTGTTCCTGACAAGCGCCGGGGAAGCCTTGTTCGAGTATTCCTCCCAAATATTCAGCCTTTATGAGGAAGCGTTGGGAAAGATGCGGAACTTGTCCGAAGAAAAACTCCGGTTGCGGATTGTAGGGGATCTGAATTACATGAAGATGAACCTGTCGGATTTTTTTGCGAAAGCCTATGAGCGGTTCCCTGAGGTCGAAATCGAGATCGATACCGCTGAGAACGCCAAACTGATATTTTCAGGCGTGCGCGATAAGCAATACGACATCGGGATCCTGAGCGCCAACTACACAACGATCGGCATGCGTGACCGTCTGCTTCGGGAAGACACTGTTTGCCTCGTCGCCTCAACAGCATTGGCCAGCCGCATGATACAGGAACCCGATCTGCAGCCGCCTTTGCTTTTCTACAGATCAGAATCATCCTACAGCAGTTTCCTGCAGGAGTTCATGCACAGAAATGGCCTTTCCGACCAGAATCGGATGACCTTCAACAGCCTTGAGATGATCCGTCAAGCTTTGCTGAAGGACGCCGGTGTCGCCATCCTGTCGGAAGACGTCATCAAAGAAGACATTCTCTCCGGGCGGATCACCATCCTGGCGACGCCGGTCGAATCGTTGAAGATCAAGACGCGAGTGATCTATCGGTCGGACAATCCGATGCTGCGCAGTGTCGAGGCATGCATCAAGTTGATTATCGCTGAAACGGGCAAATCTTAGCATTTCAGCTCCTGATAACACAAAATGGACCAGCAAATCCTCCTTCCGGGGAATTGCTGGTCCATTTTTTATTTTTGTCACTCCGATAAATATTCAATCGCCTTGCGGTATTTTTCTGCCCGATCCCTGTCCTTTTTGGTGATCTTCTCCAAACGGCTCAAATCCGAATTGTGCTTCAGATCAGCCAGCTTCACGGTAGTGGCCAATCCGTTCTTTTTGACGTTTGCCAAATAATCACTATAGCTTTGGCCGGATTTTTTGGTCAATGCTTCCACAGCTTCGACAATGTTGTCAGGCAATCCCTTGGCCAGCAAATCGTTGGCTGTCACCTCCGTATCCTCGATGATATCATGCAGCAGCGCGACAACCTTCTGCTCATCCGTCGTCACCATCGCTGCCACTTGCTGCGGATGCAGGATATAATCAAGCCCGGCTTTGTCCTTCTGGCCGGCATGCGCCGCTTTCGCTATTTCAAACGCCAATTCCTCCAACATGGTTGCACCACCTCTCGTGTCCATTATAGCCGAATGCACCAAAAAACAAAAAAAGGATCAGCCTAAACTGATCCGAATACTTATTTGTATTTCAATTTCGCGATCAGAATGACCAAGGCCAAGCAAAAGGTGATGACGTTCGCGATGAACAGCGCCATATCCCCGATTGCATAACCATGGGCCATCCATAGGAAAATGCCTGTCACCGACATAAGGTACATCCCCAACGAAATGGCTTTCGTGTTCTTTGTCCTCAACACCTGAATCACTTGCGGCACGAATGCCAATGTAGTCAAAAATCCTGCGATTGTTCCGATCATTTTCTTTTCCCCCTGATATGTTTCATTTCATTCTGTAGAGCAGATAATCCAGACAGTCGATTGCCTTCTGATCCTCATGGATCTTATCCAATAAGCCGCTCCTGTGTTTCTTCAGCAGATCCATTTGTTTCGCCGATTCGTTCGTTTGACGGTATTGCAGAAAAGCAGCGATGGTTTCATCCGTGCAGCCTGCATCCTTCAGATTTGTGATCAACATCTCTTCCCTTATGTCCACTTGTCTCACTCCTCATGAATAGGATATCGCCTATCGGGAAGAATATCCAATACCTATATCAGATGCCTTGCTATACTTGAAAGGCATGGCACAAAACCTTAAAATGGAGTCAAAGGAGTTGGGATTATGGAATTTAGGGTACTGCAGTATTTTTTGACGATCGCAAGGGAAGAAAGCATATCGGGTGCCGCGGAATTTCTGCACATCACGCAACCGACACTTTCGCGGCAGCTGAAGGAACTGGAGGAGGAACTGGGCAAAGAGTTGATCATCCGCGGCAACCGCAAAATCACTTTGACCGAGGACGGCATGCTGCTCCGGAAACGGGCCGAAGAAATCATCCAGCTCGTGGAAAAGACTGAGGCGGAACTGAATGCGGACGACACCGAATTCAGCGGGGACATCTACGTGGGCGGTGCGGAATCCGAAGGGATGCGCCTCATCGCACGGGCGATCGCCAGAGCCCAGTCAGAGCATCCGCTGCTCAAATTCCATCTCTTCAGCGGCAATGCCGAGGATGTCAGCGACCGACTGGACAAGGGTTTGATCGATTTCGGGGTGCTGGTCGAGCCAACCAACATGAGCAAGTACGATTTCACCAAACTGCCGACAAAAAACGTCTGGGGCATCCTGATGAGGAAAGACAGCCCTCTGGCAACCCGGGAAAGCATCACTTCGAAAGATTTGCGGGGCAAAGCCTTGATCTGTTCGAACCAGTTGCTGGTAAAGAACGAACTCGCCGGTTGGTTGGGCGGCAATGAACGCAGCTTGAACATTGTCACGACCTACAACCTCCTCTACAACGCTTCCCTGCTCGTGGAAGAAGGCGAGCGGTACGCCCTCTGCCTGGACGGCATCATCGCTACCGGTGAAGACCGCGCCCTGTGCTTCCGTCCGTTGGAGCCGAAACTGGAAGCCGGCCTTCACTTTGTCTGGAAAAAGTATCAGGTGTTTTCGAAAGCCTCCGAATATTTCCTTGGATTGGTGCAGGAAGAGGCGCGAGCCCAAACTAGACAATGATGCATAGCGCAAACGAAGCATAACGCCGTCGCTCGGGTGTTATGCTTCGTTTGTTTGCCGCATTCATTTGAATTGCCGCTGCATGCGCTCATTTTTCCGTCTCTTTCGTGTGCGAGCGGATATTGGCGATGATCTGGAGAACGAACAAACCCAACAGAAATCCGCCCTGCACGTTCGAATGTCTCCACGCCAGCACGATGAAACCGTAATTCAGTGACCAATACAGCATCAGATAAGGCGTCAACAACTTCCAATTATCGCGGAAAGATACTTTCAGAACAAAATCATAGATGCCTTCCAGCGCAAGGAAAACCAGAAAGATACTCAGGAATATCGTGTATTGGACCGGTATCTGCTGCTGTTGCGCCAGGGCGATTAGTATGCCGGCAGGGACCGCCAGCGCCAAATAAACTTTCCCCGCTGCCGCTACTCGGGAGGCTTTGGCATATCTCACAAGCAAAAAAATGGTGGTCAAAAGCAGACTGTTCGCTGTTCCGAGTAAAAAATAACAAGTTTCGAACATGCATATCACGCCTCCCGGGCCGCCACCTCAAGGGGACTCTCCGCTTAACTGCGGAATTTCCCATGTTTCGGTTGCGCCTTTGCATTGTAAAAATAATATTTGGCGATTTCTGTGACGATTACGTACAGGGCCAAGATGAAGAACAGAGAAAACAGCAGCAACGGCTTGACGGGCTCGATACCCAAATATTGATGGAAAGGCAGATAGGGGATCAGCAAGGTGAAAATGCCAACCGCGATGGATGAATAAAGCAATAACGGGGCGGGTCTGCTCCTATAGAAGCGTTTCTGCGTCCGCATGACCAACAACACCAGCAATTCCGTCAGAACTGAAATAGTGAACCAGCTGCTCTGGAATATACCGTGTTTTGCATTGAATCCGAAGAACAGAACAGCAAAAGTCAGGTAATCAAAAATTGAACTGACCAAACCAAACACAATCATAAAATCACGGATGAAATGGATATCCCATCTGAGAGGTCTTGCCACAATTTCCTTGTCAACACTGTCGTTGGCGATGGTGATTGCAGGGAAATCGCTCAAAAAATTGATCAATAAAATTTGTTTAGGGAGCAACGGCAGGAACGGCAAAAACAAGGATGCCCCGGCCATGCTGAACATATTGCCAAAATTGGCACTGGTGGTGACCTGGATGTATTTCAGCGTATTCGCAAAGGTTGTCCGGCCTAGCTCAATACCGCGGCTCAACACCTTCAGACTTTTTTCGACCAGCACGAAATCGGCTGATTCCTTCGCCACATCAACAGCGTTTTCGACCGATAAGCTCACATCGGCGGCATGCAAGGCGGGTACGTCATTGATGCCGTCCCCCATATAGCCCACGACATGATTTTGCTTCTTCAGAGCCAAAATGATCCGTTCCTTCTGGTTGGGATCCACTTCGGCAAATACCGTAGTCGCTTCGATTTTGCTCCACAACGCTTCGTCGCTCAGACGCATGAGCTCGGATCCAGTCAGTACACCCGTGACTTCCAACCCCACAGCCTCAGCAGTGTGCAAGGCGATCAGCTTATTGTCGCCGGTGATGACCCGCAGGCTGACCCCCTGATTTTTGAGGTCCGTAATGGTGCGCGATACATCCTCTTTGGGATGGTCAAAAAGCAACAGGAAGCCCATCAAAATCATGTCCGCTTCATCCTCAACCGTATACTGTTGCTGCAAGGCCACCGTTTTTTTTGCGACGGCGATGATGCGGATCCCTTGACTGCTCCATTCTTCGTAATGCTGCTGGATGACTGATAAAGTCTGCTCATCCATTGCCTTTCCGCAGCCGGCGATTTCAACTTGCGTGCAGACGGCAAGGATGCTGTTCAGTCCCCCTTTCGCAATCATCAGGCACTGGTCGGTCTCCTGAACAATGATACTCAGTCGTTCTCGGTTGAAATCAAAAGGAATCTCCGCTTGCTTTTTGATGGCGCTGATATCCAGATCTTTGGCGGCGCTGATCGCATCATCCAGCGTATTCGCCATTCCGGTCTGGAGCTTGGCATTCAAATAAGCAAGCCAGAACACTTCATCGGATGGCTGTCCGTCAACACCAGCCGCTCCATCGAGACGGATGGTGCCTTCCGTCAAGGTGCCGGTCTTGTCGGTACAGAGAATGTCCATGCTGCCAAAGTTTTCGATCGCGGTCAAACGGCGGACGATGACTCCTTCCTTCGCCATGATGCGGGATCCTTTCGAGAGCGTGATGCTGATGATTGCAGGCAGCAGCTGCGGCGTAATCCCAACGGCTAGCGCAACCGAGAACAGCAGGGCTTCTATCGCCGGCCGGTTCATGATGACGTTGATGGCGAACACGATCAAGGTGAGAACAAGCATGATTTCAGTCAACAAATAACCGAAGCGCCGTACCCCGCGTTCGAAATCGGTTTCCGGCGGGCGCAAAGCCAGTTTGTCCGCTATTTGTCCGAATTCGGTACTTGCTCCCGTTTCCACAACCAACATCGTGGCGTTTCCGCTTTGTACGCTCGTTCCCGTGTAGACACAGTTGGTGCGCTCTTCCATGCTGGCATCTTCGTTGACCTTATCCGGCTTCTTTTCGGACGGCAAAGATTCCCCTGTCAGGATGGACTGATTGACGAATAAATTCTCACTTTCCAATATCAGCCCGTCCGCAACAATAAGGCTGCCGATGGATAACTTGATGATATCGCCCGGGACCACTTCTTTTGATGCAATCTCGATCGGCTTGCCCTCACGAAGGACGACGGATTTAGCCTGCACTTTTGCCCGGAGTTCCGCGATGACATTGCCCGCGGTGTATTCCTGGTAAAAGCTGAGTATCGCACTCACCAATATGATCCCCAAGATGATCATCGCATCGATCCATTCGCCTGTCGCTGCTGATATTCCCGTCGCGACGAGCAAAATAAGGATGATGGGACTTTTGAATTGGCTTAAGAATGCCAACAGCTGCGTGTCTTTTTTCTGTTTCCTGAGCGTGTTTTCGCCGTATTGTCGCAGCCGTGCTGCAGCTTCCGCTGCCGTCAGCCCATTTACATTGGAACGGACCGAACGCAACACCTCATCCTGCGGCAGACTCCAATATTCGATACTTCTTTTTTCTTGCATAAAACAGCCCTTCCTTCACACCACGATGGTTTCCTCAAGCGATCGCAAGTTGCGCATTCCATAAACAGTTTCCATTGACTTCATTATAACGCACTCACTGCTCCGGCACCCAACAGATACCCTCCAACACTTTTCCAGCAAATTAACGTCTTATTTTTGGGGAATCCTGCCAAGCAGTCACGGTGGGCATTAGGCTCCCAAAAGAATGAGTGCCCCGATCCGACACACACTGCGTATCGATCGGGGCACTCTTCCGTTGAATTTTTCAAATGATTGTGGTATCAAAGCTGATGCTGGCGGGATTGATCAGAGTATCGCCGACAGGGCAATGGGCCTCGACAAATTCCACAAAATGATTGATTTCCGCTTCGGTATTGTCGGCTTTGACACGGTAGATTGCATGGATGTCGGTGAACCCGATCTTTACATTCTCATCGCCCAAAAAACCGTCCGTGTTCAGGTTGCCGCTCACTTCGATCTCCAGTTCATGGAGTTTGATGCCGAGCTTCTCGGCAAACATCCGACCGGCGATGGCTTTGCAGCTGCCCAACCCGGCAAGCAGTGCCTCCACCGGACTCAGGCCGATGTCCGTGCCCCCGAATGCTTCCGGTTCATCCAGCACGATGGACTTGCCTCTGGCTTTGTTGATCACTTGGTAGTTTTCGTTCAGACTGGTGGATGTCACTTTGAATAGTTGATTTGGCATATCTGTTCCCTCTTTTCATTTTGTGTAGTAAAGAGAGAATACCACCATCCCGACTGTTTGGATAACACCGAAAAACGAACAGTTGTGATAGGCAAATACGATTACATATCAAATCTCTGGCAATTTTTGTTTCTTTTTGCCACTGAATCGGATATGATAGACACGGCAGGAACAGGCGTTCTTGCTTATTTTATTTTGGAAAGGATTTATCATGACCGGAAAAACACATGTAGTGATAGGGACTGCCGCCAGCTTGCTGGTTACGCAACCTTCCACGCTGAAAGAGCTCTTCATCTGTCTGGGCGCAGCGATCGTCGGCTCGGTCATCAGCGACATTGATGTCACCACTTCGGAATCCCATCAGACACTGGACTGGATACTTGGATTGATCCTGGCGGTATCGGTGCTGTTGGCCTTCGCTGAGTCGAGATGGTCGCTCGGGATCTTCTCCGCCATCCTGAATCACAGCTCCTACTCGCGGATCTTTTTCGGAGCCGTCATTTTTTTGGGAATCTGCATCTTCGGAAAGGAACAACCGCATCGGTCGTTTCTCCATTCCATACTCGGACTGGCCTCGCTGAGCATGGCTGTCTATATTCTTTCGCCGCTGTTGGTGGCCTCTTTCGCGGTTGCGATGGCGTCGCATATTGCGATCGACATACTGAACCACAAACGCGTGAAACTCTTTTATCCGCTGTCCGGCGGCATCCGCCTCGGATTGTGCAGCGCGAACGGCCTCGTGAACGGGTTGCTTTTCAAAATCGGCAGCCTGGTGGTCGTCATCGAAATCTTGTGGCTGCTCGGCAGAATGGGATCGGCCTTCTTTTCATAGCAAAAAGCGCAAGTATCTTGGCACATTATTGTTGCCGAGATACTTGTGCTTTTTTGGTTGTCCTGCCAGGAATGCCTTCCGTTTGGCTGTGCTCCGGTGAGCGTATGCTTGACCGGAGCGGCAGCCTTTTCTGATTCGCCCCACTCCGGGGAAGCGCGCTTAGCCGAAGTTTAGCGAGACTGGCCGCGCCGTTGTCCGGCGAGCGCAGCCTTCGCCGGATTTAAGGCACCGGCAGCTTCGCTTTCCTCCGGTGAACACTCCTCGCCAGCTGATCTCTCAACCCAGCGGATTCGAACCGTCCTTCATATAAAGCATCATCAGCTTATGGTTCAGCATCGGGTCTGTGTTGAAGCGCCCGCGCAGCGTGGTCGTGATGGTCTTCGCGCCCGGCTTTTGGATGCCGCGGGTGGTCATGCAGCCGTGTTCGCCTTGGATAAGGACAGCCACGTCCTCAGAATCGGTGATTTTCTGCAGGATTTCCGCTATGTCTGTGCCGATCCGCTCCTGCAGCTGCAGCCTGCGACTTGCCATGTCGGCTATCCTGGCTATTTTGCTCAAGCCGATGACTTTTTGTTTGGGCACATAAGCCACCGCCACCTTCATGTTGTACATCAAAGCCAGATGATGTTCGCAATGGCTGAAGATCTCAATATCCTTCATAAAAACCAGATCATTGCCGGCACTTCCCAACGCCAGGTCGTCCTCGAAAGTGGTGTTCAGCATTTCAGCGATTTCGTCATTCGTGTAGCACATCCCTTTGTAGACATCTTCATACATTCTGGCCACGCGTTTCGGAGTATCCTTGAGCCCCTCTCTTTCGGGATCATCACCCAGGGCAATCAAAATCCCCCTTATATGCTTTTCGATTGCTGCTATATCGATTGCCATGACCTAAACTCCTCTCTCGTTCGGATCCCAGATGACTTTATGGAGCTGCACCTGCATATTGACCCCATTCAGCTGATTGTCCTTCATGAAATCAACGATGGTTTCCAGCTCGATTTCCCCGAAGATCGGGCTGATGAAGACGGCGGTTTTTTCGGTCAGTTTGTACCGATCGATCATTTCCTTGGCCTTCTCCAAATCCGCCAGGCTCCCCGAAACAAATTTGACCGTGTCCTTCGCAGTCAGTTGCTCGAAATTATCCAATGCCATCATCCGCTCCATCCCGCTGTAAGGAAGCTTGTAGTCCATCGTGAAGCTCGGCGGATTTTCCAGATCGGAAAAGCGGCTCAACAAGACGCTGCCGTTCGTTTCGATTTCGACATAGAGCTGCGGATCCTGCGACAGCAGCTCCAGAAGTTCTCCGATATCCTGCTGCAGCAGCGGTTCTCCACCGGTCAGGGTGACGTTCGTGACTTGGGTATCCTTGATATAGGCATAGACTTCCTCGGGCGTCATCGGATCGAAAGCGACTTTTCGGTCGTTGGCCCAGGCGGTATCGCAATAACCGCAGTTCAGGTTGCACCCGGCGAACCGGATGAAGGTCGCCAATTGCCCGCACCTGCGGCCTTCGCCATTGATGCTGACAAATTTTTCGACTACTTGCAATGCCATCTATCTCACCCCGCTTTCTTCATAGGCGGCGCTGTTGGTAGGTGTTTCATAAACGGTCGCCCGCCTCACGTCATAGCCCAGATTCTTCATTGTCCGATAGAAATGGGCGGCGAAATTTTCGGCTGTCGGCCGGGCCGGGAATTCGATGACGTTGAATCCGTCTTCCTTGATGCACTGCAAGGTCAGTTCCCGCATGGTACCCTGCTCGATGATCAGCGCGTGGTCAAACCGGTCCACAACAGCCTTCAGATCCTTTTTCAGATCCCCGAAATCCACCACCATGCCGTCCAGTTGGCCGGAGTTGATCAATTCTTCCGCCTGCACCTCGATTTCGACCCTCCACCTGTGGCCGTGGATGTTTGCGCATTTGCCCTCGTATCCAGCAAGAAAATGCGCACTATCGAAACTGTGTTCTGTTTTTAAAATATACATTTGTGTATTTCTCCCCCTAAAGTTGTCCGCAGCGGGTGTCTCCTGTAAACCGGCATTGTTGCCGTTCTGCTGATCCGTCGTTCCAGAACTGGGCTTGTCTTTGATGGCTTCGAAATATGCAAATCATTAATATTTTTTGGCACAAAAAAAGGGCACAATATGCCCATCAACAATCGACCGCTTCAAAAACACAGCAGTCGGGTCCTAGTTTTGATTAGAGACAGGATGGTTACGAACTGTCTTATTCTGTTTTTTGATACCCATACAGACTACAACAGGAAAAATGGATAGTCAAGATGTCCCGGAATAAAAAAAAGAAGACACCGGCGCACATCCGTTCAGGGCAAAAAATGCCCCCTGGATGACGACCGACTATAGTTGGCCGTCATCCAGGGGGCATCGAATGCGGCGCTACTGCAACGCATATTCGGCAGCGAGTGTTTCCAAAATGTAATCCGTATATTCTTCAGTCGAGGCGTCCTCGCGGAAGCTGGTGATCTTGATCCGCCGCTCTGTCGATCCGCAGATATCGAGTGCCTTTTCCAAACGAGTCGCCTGTCCATTTTTGCCGATGTGGTTCAGCAGCATGCCGACCGCGCGCAGCAGGCTGCTCGGATCGGCATATTCGGCGCGGTTGTTCTCCACCAGGAATGGCGCTGATCCATGGATGGCTTCGAACACGGCGTAATCCGTGCCGATGTTGGCGGACCCGGCAGTCCCCAGGCCGCCCTGGTATTCGGCGGCGATATCCGTGATGATGTCGCCGTACAGGTTCGGCAAGACGAACACTTCCAGGCCTTTGTGGAATTCCGGATTTGTCAATCTGGCAGCGGTTACATCGACCAATCTTTCCTCCAGCCCGATGCCGGCATACTCCCGCGCGATCTCCTTGCAGGTGTTCAGGAAATTGCCGTCCGTGCGCTTGATGATGTTGGCCTTCGTGACGACCGTGACGTTGCGCTTGCCGTTGGTTTTGGCGTATTCAAAAGCGGCGCGGGCGATGCGTTCCGTGCAGGTGCGGCTCTCCACGACGAAGTCGATCGACAGATCCTCATCGATCTGCAGCCCGTCGCTCCCCAGCGCATATGGGCCTTCCGTGTTCTCGCGGAAGAAGGTCCAATCGATGCCCTTGTGCGCCATCTTGACCGGCCGGATGTTCGCGAACAAGTCCAGCTCCCTTCTCAAAATAGCATTCGCGCTCGTCAGGTTGATGCCGGCGTCGCTCGCTTTCGGCGTCGTCATCGGCCCTTTCAGGATGACCGGGCAGCACTTGATTTCGGCCATGACCGCTTCAGGCACGGATTCGCCCGTCGCAAGCCGGTTTTCCAGCGTCAACCCTTCAATGAACCGCAATTCGATTTCTTTTTTCACCAGCTCATCCTTCAGCAATTCGGAAAGGACCCGGATCGCCTGCGCCATGATGATCGGGCCGATGCCGTCGCCCGGCAGCACAGCGATGACCTTTGCCTCATCCGAATTTTTCGGCAGCGCTTTTGTTCCGTTCACCCTCGCCAAACGCTGCTGTTCCTTCCGGATCAGTTCGCCGAAGCGTTGCTTGTGCTGCTCATTCAAGTCCATCATCAGACCAACACTTCCTTTTTGTTGAAATTGATCAGGCAGCCCGCCAACAGGATCTGGATTTCATCGGCCGTCAAAGCTTCCATGCCGAGGTTGATCTTCTGCAGATCTTCATTGACCAAATAGGCTTCGAAGCGGTTGCTGCCCTCCTCCAAGGATTTGCGGACGCCGCGCAGCAGGATGTAATCGCCGTTCTTCAGTTCGATTTCGTCCGGGGTGATCAGCGGCAGGATCCCCCAGTTGATCAGGTTGGAACGGTAGCGTTTGGTCGCATATTCCTTGGCGATGTTGGCGTATCCGCCCAACACTTTCTGGCAGCTGGCGGCCTGTTCGCGGGCCGAACCGTCGCCCGGCTTGTTGGCATAGATGACGCTGCCGACGATCGCTTTGTCGTATTCGAAATCGGGGAAATGGTTCTGGATGGACCCGTAGACTGCCGCCAATCCTTCGTCCGTTTGTCTGACGTCATGCCCTGCCAAGCGTTCCAGCTCGACTTCCCGGATCGCCTTCGCCCGCGGAACATAGTGCGGGTCTTTCCGCGACAGGGTGAATTCGGAAAGCTTGATCGGGTTGGAACGGTAACTTGAAGTATCGCCGGAAGGGATCAGTTCATCCGTTGTCGTCACCGGGTCCTTCAGCACCGCGGTGACCTTCAGGAGCATGTCGTCCGTCAAGGCGTTGAATTCCGGCCATTCGGCGATGTTCGGGCCGATGCGCAACGGCAAGTCCTTCTGGATCTGGTCATGCGCCTGGAAGACGCGGTTTTCGTAGATTTCCTTGTTGAAGAAGTATTTCGGTATCGCTTTTTCTTCCTGGAGCAGTTCCGTTGCGGCGGTGATCAGCCCGTGGTTGACGGCACTGGCTGCAATCGAGCGCGCATCCATCAACGCGACGGAAGACAGTTGGCCGTCCTGCGGCTTCGAACCTTCGCGGTGGATGAAGTTCCGGGTCGTGTGGCGGATCGAAAGCGTATTGTTAGCCGGCGTGTCGCCGCCTCCGAAGCAAGGACCGCAGAATGCCGTCTTGAAGATGGCGCCCGCAGTCATCAAAGCTGAGGCGCTGCCGTTGTCCATCAGGCATTGGTAGACCGGCATGCTGGCTGGGTAAACGCTCAACGAGAATTCTTCGTTGCCGACCGACTTGCCGGACAGGATATTCGCTGCCGCGCAGATATTGTCGTAGGTGCCGCCCGCGCAGCCCGCGATGGAGCCCTGCTCGGCAAACAGGCGGCCGTTGCGGATTTTGTCCGTCAAGGTGAACGTCACATCCGATCCTTCCAGCAAAGCCTGTCCCCGCACTTCGGTTTCATGCAGGATGTCCTCCAGGTTTTCGTTCAGTTCCCGGATCGAGAAGACATTGCTCGGATGGAACGGCAACGCGATCATGCACTCCATCTGGTCCAGGTCGACCGTGATGAAGCGGTCGTAGTAGGCACCGTTCTCCGGCTTGAGCTCCTTGTAGTCATTGCCGCGGCAGTGCGTCGTCAGGTAGTCCTGGACTTGAGTGTCCGTCGCCCAGATCGAGGAAAGGCAGGTCGTCTCGGTCGTCATGACATCGATTCCGTTGCGGAACTCGACGCTCAGATTGGCGATCCCGGGTCCGATGAACTCCATCACACGGTTTTTGACGAAACCGTTCGCGAAAACCTTGCCGATGATGCTCAAAGCCACGTCCTGCGGCCCGACTCCCGGTTTCGGTTTTCCGGTCAAATGGACCCCGACGATTTCGGGGTAATGGGTGTCATAGGTCTTGTTCAGCAGCTGCTTGACCAGCTCGCCGCCGCCTTCGCCGATCGCCATCGTACCGAGCGCGCCGTAGCGGGTGTGGCTGTCGGAGCCCAAGATCATCTTGCCGCCGCCCGCCATCATTTCGCGCATGTACTGGTGGATGACCGCCACGTGCGGAGGCACGAACGTTCCGCCGTATTTCTTCGCAGCGGAAAGCCCGAAGAAATGGTCGTCCGCGTTGATCGTGCCGCCGACAGCGCAGAGGCTGTTGTGGCAGTTCGTCAGCACATACGGGATCGGGAATTTTTCGATCCCGGAAGCCTTCGCTGTCTGGATGATGCCCACGAAGGTGATATCGTGCGAAGCGATGCTGTCGAATTTCAGCTCCAGAATGCGGTCGTTGCCGGAATGATTATGCGCCTGCATAATTTTGTAGGCCATCGTTTTTTTCTTGCCGGCTTCCGGATCGAACCATGCATCGTTCTTCTTTTCGCTCTCCAGGTAAATCTGATCATCAAAATAATAGGCACCTTGCTCGTGTAACTGAATCATCCTTTTTCCTCCCATATCCTGTGTTTTTTTGCCATCATCAAACTCATTTCACCGTGTTGATCCTGCCGCCGACCTTGATTGCGTCAAGGTCCGCCTGCACCAATGGGGTATCGACGTAAAAGCTGCTGCCGCTGGTCCGGTTCCATACGCGGACCGGTTCGGCTTCCTTCAGGTCGCTTGTGTCGATTTCCAACAGGTCGCCTTGTTCGACCGCCGCGTAATCCTGTTCCGATCGAAACACGAGCGGCAGCAGGCCCCAGTTCACCATGTTCGCCAAATGCAGGCGTGCAAATCCGCGGGCAATGACCGCCTTCACGCCCAGATAGCGCGGCACGATCGCCGCCTGCTCGCGGCTGGAGCCTTGGCCGTAGTTCGTTCCGGCAACCAGGATGCCGCCATCCGACGCCTTTGCCCGTTCGCTGTAGCTCTCATCCACAACATTGAAGGAATGGCGCGAAATCTCGGGAATATTCGAACGGATCGGCAGATATATAGCCCCCGCCGGACAGATATGGTCGGTCGTGATGTTGTCCGGCAATTTCAGCAGCACCGGTTTGTTGAGTTGGTCCTCCAGCGGCGGCATTTTCGGGATCGGCTTGATGTTCGGCCCGTAATGGATTTCGTCCGTGCCTTCCAACTTCGGATAGTTGAACAAATTGCCTGGATCGATGAACTTGTCGGGCAGTTCGTAAGCAAAGTCGGGGATGTCCAATGCGCGCGGATCGGTGATCACGCCTGTCAGCGCCGAAGCGACCGCCGTTTCCGGAGCGCACAGATAAACGTGCGCGCTTTTCGTGCCGCTTCTGCCTTCGAAATTCCGGGGCGTCGTGCGCAAGGAGACGCCTTCCGTGCCCGGTGCAAAACCGCAGCCGTTGCATCCGCCGCAGATCGGCTCGAACATGCGGACACCCGCCGTCAAAATCTGATCGTACGCCCCTCTCCGGATGCTTTCGCGGATCACGGTCCTTGTTGAAGGATAGAAAGAAACGTCGACATCGGGCGACACAAAGCGGTCCTTCAGCGCATTGGCGATTGCCAGCACATCGCCCAAGGCTGTATTGGTGCAGCTTCCGAGCATGACCTGATCGATCTTTTTGCCGGCGACTTCCCGCACCGGCACGACCTTGTCCGGCTGCGAAGGCAATGCGATAAGCGGTTCCAATCGGGAAAGGTCGATCGTCATTTCCTCGTCGTAGACGGCGCCCGCATCCGCTTCGAGTGCAACCCATTGTTCCTCGCGTCCGTAGGCGGCCAACCATTTTCTGGTCTCGGCGTCGCTCGGAAAGACCGAAGTGGTCGCTCCCGTTTCGGCGCCCATGTTGGCGATGATGGAACGCTCCGCCACGTTCAGCGTGGCGACACCAGGGCCGCAGTATTCGAGCACCTTGCCGACGCCGCCCTTGACGGTCAGCCGCCGCAGCACTTCCAGAATGATGTTCTTGGCCGATACCAATTGCGGCAGTTTGCCGACCAGGTTCACTTTGACGATTCTCGGCATAGTGATGTAGAGCGGTTTGCCAGCCATGGCCATCGCGGCATCGAAGCCGCCGACTCCGATCGAAAACATCCCGATCCCGCCGGCCGCGACCGTATGCGAATCCCCGCCGATCAGCGTTTTTCCGGGCCGTCCGAAATGTTCCAGATGCAGCTGATGGCAGATGCCGCTGCCCGGTCTGGCGCAGATGACGCCCAGCCGCGAGGTGATTTCGCGCAGATAGCGATGGTCGTCGGCATTCTTGTAGTCGGCCTGGATCATGTTGTGATCGATGTACTGCACCGATACTTCGGTGTCGACTTTTTCGATCCCCATCGATTCCAACGCCAAAAAGGTCATGATGGCGTTCAGGTCATGGCCCAGCGTCTGATGGGCTTTGATGCCGATCCGGGAGCCGCGGACCAGATCGCCCTCCACGATCGAATTCAGCAGGATCTTTTCCGTTGCGGTCAAGTTTGGATATGGTTTGGCAAGCGACATTCTTGGTTCATCCTTTCCGGTTGGCTGTCTCTTCTGTTGTTCAGTGGTTTCATAATAAACTGTTTATGATATAATTAGAAATACAAATGTATCATGTCAGATATAACTATTGGTTATTACTGGAAGCAAAACAAAACACCTCCCGAGCGCAGGCAGTAGCAAGCGCGGAAGAGGCCCAAACCAAAAATGGAGGCGATAAGCCCATGGATCTGAAGGACATCGAGATGTTCCTCGTGCTTTATTCCGAAAAAAGCATCACCAAAGCTGCCGAAAAATTGTTCGTTTCCCAGCCGGCGCTGACGAAACGGATCAAAAAGCTCGAAGATTTTTTCCGGACGAACCTGATCGTCCGGAATTACAACGGCATCGCCTTCACTTACGAGGGCGAAAAGTTGGTTTCCTACTGCAAGGAAATCAGCACGACCTACCAGAACCTGCTGGAGGAAATGAAAGTCAGCAAAGAGGAATTCAGCGGTTCGCTTGCCATCGGCGCCGCCGCGATCTACGCCCACTACAAATTGCCGAAACTGGTCCACAGCTATCTCGATCAATTCCCGAAAGTCTCTTTGGACATCAAGACCGACCTCACCGCGCGCATCTTCCGCATGCTCGAGAACAACGAAATCGCCATCGGAATCCTCCGCGAAGGCTACGCTTGGGAGGACGAAAAGATCCTGCTGTCGAATGAGCCGCTCTGCATCGCTTACCACGAGAAAATCGAACTGTCTGAACTGCTGACCAAGAAATACATCCAGTACAAGACGGACCCGCATCTGCAATACCAGATCGACCATTGGTGGAACGAGCGCTTTTCCGACCGTCCCAAAATCGGCATCTCGACCAGCAGCGTCGACACCAGCATCGAGCTCGTGCGCGCCGGCCTGGGTTGGTCGATCCTGCCGTCCATCGCCTTGGACAACTTCGACGGCTACATCCAGGAACTTACCTGGCTGAGCGGCGTGCCCTTCACCCGCGCGACCTGGCTCTGCTACAAGAAGAACAGCCTGAATTCGCGGGCGGTAGCGAGTTTTGTGCAGTATGTTGAGGAGACGCTGCAGAATGAGGTTTGATTGCTTCCGCAACATATGCCTCAGTTGATGAAATTTTCGCTGACATTTCTGAGGAATAGAGTATATGCTCGATATGCAGCAAACAACCAAATTCAAAAAAGATATCAAGCGATTACAAAGAGCAATTATAAACTTGAAAAACTGAAATTGGTCATAAAGATGATTGTCGAAGAAGTTCCTTTACCTGAAGAAGAATATCGCGCGCATCTATTAGAACCAACAAAAGATTACCACAATTGTTGGGAATGCCAATTTTAATTCCAGCTTGTAAAAAATCCGTCATTCTGATCAGTCCGTTTCGAGTCGATTTTATCGAATATCAGACCAACATTCGGCAATTTTGTTTCTGTTTTTGGCGAAATTGTCGAATGCTGTCTTGCATTCGACAATTTGACTCCGGTGCAGGGTGAAATTGTCGCATGCATAAGTACTATTCAGCAATTCGCCCCACAAAATCAATCCTCGCTGCGAAAAAAACTCTCCCGCCAATCAAGGCGGAAGAGTTTTTTTGTCTTTTTTTGGTTACAGCTCGCTCCCGTTCGAAGCGATCACTGATTTGTACCAGTAGAACGAGTCTTTCTTGATCCGGTCGAAAGTGCCTTTGTCTGCACCATCCAGATCGACGTAGACGAAACCGTATCGTTTCTTCATTTCGTCCGTGCCCGCCGAAACGAGGTCGATGCAGCCCCATGGCATGTAGCCGATCAGACCAATGCCATCGGCCGTGACGGCATCGCGCATAGCCGAAATGTGGTCGCGCATATAAGCGATCCGGTAGTCGTCGTGGATTTCACCGTTCTCGATTGTGTCGACGTTGCCCATCCCGTTTTCGACGCACATCAATGGTTTTTGATAGCGATCATACAGTTCGTTCAGCACGAAACGGAGTCTCCTATCCGTCAAACTGCCCAACTTGGACAAACAAAGAGGCCGGGTTTAGTCCCAGCCTCATCCGTTTTGATGTACTTTAGTTGAATGACACCAGTTATATCCGGTTGTCTACCGCACTTGCGAAACAGCAAGGGACGCTCCAATTATTTTTCTGAAGAAATTAATAAGCGGGCCGGTCAAAAAAGCCGTAATGAATGTCCCTATCCCGACCTGAGCACCGAGGACAAATCCGACAGCGACACAGCAAATGTCCGTAACGATCCGAATCTCGCGGTAAGTCACTTTTGGTCCAATCTTGTCCACCAGAATCATCCCCAATGCATCATACGGAGCAATCCCCATCCCGGCGGTCATGTACACCGCTACACCGAAACAACACGCCAACAGTCCAATAGCGAGTGCCACAATCCGGACAGCGAGCGTATCCGGAAAAATTTGAAGCCAAACCAACACGTAATCGGAGAAATAACCGACAAAGAAAATGCCTAAAACCGTCCCCAAGTGAATCCAAAGCGGACTGTATATCAGCATAAGCAGCAAGATGACCAGATTCGCCAGCATCTGCACCGTTCCGAAATCCACCGACGTGATATGGCTGATGCCGATGTTCATCGTTACGAATGGATCCGTTCCCATTCCGCTGAAGCGCATCCAAGCAATCCCAAAGCTGATGATTGTTGTTCCCGTCAACGTAATTCCAGCCCGAAGTATGGTGTTAGAATTCAAACTCAACATAAGCAGTTCCCTCGTTCCCGTTTCCAAAAGCAGTTCCAGAACCTTTTTCATGTTTTTCGGCTACCCGTCTTGACAACTGCAGCAAGGCATCCCCTTTCAGGCGGTAGTACTTGCGGTAAACCATGAAACTCAAGACCACGAATACGATCGGAACCACACAAGTTAGCACTCGGATGCCCATTATGGCCGAGGCGGATTGGGAAACATTCGGGACATAGCCTACCAAAGACAAACCCACACCCGTCAACAAACCAGCTACCGCTTGGGCCGACTTCATCAAAAAAGTCTGAGCCGAGCAGATGATGCTTTCATTCCGTGTGCCCAACTTCATTTCTCCGTAATCGATGCAATCGGCTATCGAGACAGTCGTCACACCTAAAGACAACCCGGAACCGAATTTCAAAATCACTCCGGACGCCATTGCCACTACGACATTCGTCGGTGCTACAAACCCGGCGGTCAACAACAGCACCAACCCAACGACCGGCAGCGTGCAAGCCAGTGCGAATGTCTTTTCCCGACTTATTTTCTGGCTGATTTTCGGGAACAGCATCAATCCCAGCATTTCCGCAAAGATGGTGAAAAAGAACATTGAGAACAATCTTTCAGCACCCGTGACATACTTGAAATAGTAAATCATGAATCCGTTCATGATCTGCATCGACAGGTTGAAGGTCAGCAACAAACCGATGAAAGCCATCAACTGGTCATTCTTTTTGATCACTTCGATTGTCTTCTTGAGCGTAATTTTTGGCATCGCCTTTTGTTCCAATGTGGAAGCTTCGGGAACATTCAGCACCGTCACAGCGATTAGAACGATGAACAGGACCGCGATGAATCCAGCGATTTTTTGGAATCCCTGCAACTGGCTCCCGCTTCCGAGCCTATCCACTATCTGCAGACCGAATGTCCCGATCAACAGACCCGCAAGACTCGCAAAAATTCTCGGAATAACAGAAACCTTCTCACGCTCTTCCGGATCGCTCGTCAAGTTCGGCAACCAGGACCAATAAGGGACATCCATCACCGTATAGGTCATCCCGAACAGGATGTACATCACCGCAGCGTAGACATACAGCGCATTTCCGGACAAACCGAACGTAGAGAACATCAGCACAAAAATGACCGCGTTCAGGAGGGTGCCGATGACCAGCCAGATTCTGAATTTTCCATGCCTAGTCCGCGTATTGTCGATGATCATCCCCATCATCGGATCATTGATGGCGTCCCAAACGCGTGCGACAAAAAATAAAGCGCCCACAAATGCAGGTGTCAGATAGAGGACATCCGTATAATAATAAGCCAAAAAAGTGCCGACAAAACAGATGACTGCATCTTTGCCGAGTGCCCCCAACCCGAAGGCATATTTTTCTTTGAATGGAACTTTCATTTTGATAACCCCTTTCGTTATAGGTGCGCGCTTAACCTGTTCTTATTATAGGTTGATGAAAACGCATTCCGTAGCTTATAATGTTTACAAATACAGTCAAAATGTTAGGTGGTAGTCATGGAAACTTCTTTAGTCAAAACATACTTTTTCAAAAACCAAAAAGATTTGAAGATTCTTTTTTCCGGCAAAGCAATCTGCGGATCGCTGCACAGTTTCGGGCCGGCAGTCAGGCCCAATTACATCATCCATATCGTGACGGATGGCAAAGGCCGCTATCAGTTGGACAATGAGAGCTATGAAGTGTCCGCTGGCCAAGGCTTCATTATTCCGCCGGATACCAGGACTTTTTATCAAGCTGATAAAGAAGACCCTTGGAATTACTATTGGATCGGGTTCGAGGGGACTCTCGCCGAATTCTACTTGAACGCATTGGGTTGCAATGGTCATCATCCGGTATTCCAAGCCGAAAACGTCAGCCGCATCACCGAGATTATCGAAGAGTCCTTTTCCTGGGATCAGGAATCCCTTTTCGCTGAATTGATGCTCTCAGCTCGTCTGTATGAATTTTTGGCGTTGTTCAAACAAAACGCTGGAAGCTCCGGAGTCAAAGATCAGGCGCGGAATCCGCACATTCAGGAAGCGATTGCCTTCATCCGGAGCAATTATGCCACCCAAATGACCGTACAGAGCCTCGCGGAAGCATTATCCTTGAACCGCAGCTACCTTTCCAGCATTTTCAAACAGGAGATGGGGGTCACTTTGCAGCAATATTTGACGGATCATCGTTTGACGCGGGCGGCGGAGCTGTTGAGCCTGAACAACTTTACGATTGATGAGATCGCTGAATACAGCGGGTACCGGGATCCGCTGGTCTTTTCCAAAGCCTTCAAAAGGAAATTCTCCATCACCCCCACCGCTTACAGGAAAATGGAATATGAAAAACAAGAGCAATTCAACGAAAAAACGGCGCATCGCTTCTGACGATGCACCGTTTTTTCATTTTGCCTGAAATACGTAGATTTTCGAATCGAAGTCGCAGGACGGTTCCCTGCCATCGAGCACCTGACCGCAGGAGGTGTCGCTCGTCACCAATCCGATGTGCATCAGTTCGTCTCCGTAAAAAACTTTCCCGTTGGCAATATCGACGTATTCACCCACCGGATCCAATCCTTTTAAATGCAGCCTTCTGAAAGGCGCATTGATTTCGTTCAGAATCTTGTAGTGGCCGACCAACGCCGTCCGCTTGTCTTCGGAAACGACCATCCAAGCACAATAATTGCCGTCAAAAGGACTCAGCAGGCGATAGAAAGTGCCACTGTGGATGATTTTCCGGTATTTCTTGATGAACGTGATCTGTTCTTTGACGATTGCCCGTTCATTTTTGGACAGCCTGTTCAGATCCAGCTCATAACCGAACGAGCCGAATGCCGAAACATTCCCGCGTGTCTCTATTGGGGTATAGCGGTGAAGTTGCTCATTGGGCGAAGCTGAGACGTGCGCTCCCATCGCACTCAGCGGATAAACAAAAGAGGTGCCGTACTGGATCTTCAGTCTTTCGACTGCATCCGTATCGTCGCTGGTCCATCCCTGCGGAGAATAATAGATCATCCCCGGATCAAAGCGGCCTCCACCTGAAGCGCAGAATTCGAAAAGGATTTCCGGAAACTCAGAAGTCAAACGTTCATAGAGGTCATAGACCCCAAGCATGTACCGATGGAATACCTCTCCTTGTCTTTCGGCAGGCAGACTGGGTGAATAAGCTTCCGTGATGCAGCGGTTCATATCCCACTTCACGTAGGAAATTTTGGATTCGCGCAATATTTTGGAAATCATGGCGTAAATATGCTCGACTACTTCAGGGCGGGTAAAATCAAGGACATATTGATGTCGTCCGTGGGAATTCGGTCTGTCCGGGGTATGGATGATCCATTCCGGATGATCCCGGAAGAGCTTGCTGTCCGCATTCACCATTTCTGGTTCAAACCATAGACCGAAACGCAAGCCGATCGCTTCGATTTTTTCGGACAAGCCGTCGATGCCATCCGGCAATACATCCTTGTTGACAAACCAATCCCCCAACCCGGCCTGCTCATGGCGCCGGCCACCGAACCAGCCATCATCCAGCACGAATAGTTCCACCCCGTCTTCATAAGCCGTTTGGGCAAAATCCACCAACTTTTGTTCCGTGAAATCCATTCCGGTCGCTTCCCAGTTATTGATCAGGATCGGACGCTCCCTGTCGCGCCACTCCCCTCTTGCCAAGCGCTGACGATAAAGGCTGTGGAAGGTTTGACTCATGCCGTTCAAGCCATTTCCGCTGTATACCATCACAACTTCCGGCGCCTGGAAGCTTTGCCCCGGTTCGAGCAGCCAGCCAAAACCGAACGGATTGATTCCCATACTGATTCGCGCTACGTTGTAGGTGTCCACTTCCACTTGCGCCAAGAAATTGCCTGAGTACACGAAACTGAATCCCAAGACCTCTCCAGCCTGCTCAGTAGCATCCGGTCTTTTCAAAGCTATGAACGGATTCTGATAATGGCTGGAGGAGCCTCTTGCGCTTTCGACACTTTGGATGCCCGGTGTCAGCCGGCGGAAATAGGGATAGCGTTCCCGCCCCCAAGCGCCCGACAACTGCAACAGTTCATAATCCGCATCCGGCAAATCCAGACTCATGCTCAACAGTCGTTCCAGTTGTACTTTTTTCGTGCCGTAATTCCGAACATGCACCGATCTCGTCAGGGCAGGACGTTCCTCATAAAGCGTATAGCTCAAAACAGCTTCCAATCCCGACAAAGAATCCAACATTGTGATTTCCAATGTAGTCGCCTCTGCCGAAGATTCGACATAAGTGGCCGGCAAACCCGGGAGTTTTTTCTTGCCGGAATGGACAGCATAATCCTTCACCCGAAATCCGGATACTCGGCTTCCGTTATCGTGCAGGACACTGATTGCAGGATGACGGAAGTCTGTTGTTCCGTAGACCGGAAATTCCTGGCGCATGTGCTCTCTCGAAAAGGAATAGTCCGTTAGGCTGGCATACGCTGTATTCGGCCGATATTCCGATTCGATCAGATGGCTGAAATCAGTCCTGTCGGCTACCTTTCTGCCAAAATACAGATTCCCCAGACTTCCATCCTCCAAAACTTGCATGATATAACTGATCTCCTGGTTGGCCAGGTGAAATAATTTCCCCTCTTGATGAATATGAATCGGCATGGAACCGCCTCCTTTGTAATGTAATTGGATTGTAACCCCTTTTATGGATTCTGCAGATGCGTCCGCGTCTGTTTTATCAGTCAAAATGTTGGGAATCAGATCAGCTTGCTGCAAGCGCAACCTTTTCCATGCGCTTTCTTCAGCATGCATGTTAAAATAGAAGGGAAGTGGCACATGGAATGGTCCATATTGTGAAAAGGAGTGTTTTGATTATGATGCAAGCAAATAAGAATGCTTTCCCGAAGAATTTCCTGTGGGGCAGCGCTTCGGCGGCCTATCAAGTCGAAGGGGCCTGGGACGCGGACGGCAAAGGTCCGTCTATCTGGGATGAATTCGTCAAGGTTCCCGGCACTACCTACAAGAACACGAACGGTGACGTCGCGGTCGACCATTACCACCGCGTTGAGGAAGATGTACGGCTGATGGCGGAAATGGGCTTGAAGACCTATCGTTTCTCGATCGCCTGGGCACGGATTTTCCCGACTTCCATGGATGAAGTGAACCAAAAAGGGCTGGATTTCTACCATAAGCTGATCGACCTCTGCCTCGAAAACAACATCGAGCCGATGGTGACGATCTACCACTGGGATCTGCCGCTGTTCCTGCAGCAGAAATACCGCGGTTGGGAAAGTCGGGAAAGCATCGCCGACTTCAAGAAGTACGCGGTGACGCTGTTCGAAGCATACGGCAACAAAGTCAAATACTGGATCACGATCAACGAACAGAACATCTTCACGCGCATGGGCTGGCTGACGGCGCAGCATCCGCCAAAAATGACCGGTGAAGAAAAACTCTATTACCAAGTCAACCATAATGTCTTCCTGGCGCATGCCGAAGCCGTGCTCGCCTTCCAAGATCTGGTCCCGGGCGGCATGATCGGCGCCAGTTTCGCCCTGCACCCGAGCTACGCCATCGACTGCAAACCGGAAAACGTCATCGCCAAAATGGACTATGACGACCTGAAGAACTACTGGTGGATGGATGTCTATGCCTACGGACGCTATCCGAAAGCGGCCATGAAATATCTGCAGACCACAGGGGTTGCGCCGGAAATGAAGGAAGGCGATGCGGAACTGCTGGCGGAAGCGGCCAAGCACGTCGATTTCATGGGCGTCAACTATTACCGCAGCGAGACTGTCGAATACAATCCGTTGGACGGGGTCGACAGCAGCGGCGTGTTCAACACGACCGGCGAAAAAGGTTCGATGACCGTTCCTGGAGTTCCGGGATTGTTCAAGAACCCGCTGAACCCGAATCTGCCGACGACCGATTGGGACTGGACCATCGACCCGATCGGCATCCGCGCCGGCTGCCGCGACATCACCAGCCGCTACGACTTGCCGATCATCATTTCCGAAAACGGACTCGGCGCCTTCGACACGCTCGAGGAAGACGGCAGCATCCATGATCCTTACCGCATCGCCTATCTTGCGGAGCACCTCAAGGAAATCAAACTGGCGATCGAAGAAGGTTCGGAAGTGCTGGCCTACTGCACTTGGTCGTTCACCGATCTGCTCAGCTGGCTGAACGGTTACCAAAAACGCTACGGCTTCGTGTACGTTGACCAATACGAAGAAGCCGTCGAACCATCGCTGAATCGCTACAAGAAAGACAGCTACTACTGGTACAAAGATGTCATCGCCAGCAACGGGGAAGCGTTGTTCGACGAAGCCTGATGAAAGCATGAATGTGAAAACAAACTCCGGGAGGACCATAGTAATTTGGTCCTCCCGGGGTTTTTGTACTTTTGCTTTTTTTTGCTGACGGGTGCGGAAATGCCCCGCCAAACAGTATTTGGCGGGGAAACTCAGTCACTCTGAAGATAAAATAACGCCTCGGCTGCCCCGATCTCCACAGAACGGTAACATCCATCGGGAGCCTTTTCCAGCCACCGCGCCACATCACGCAGCAATGAGCCATAATAATACCAAATTGACCCCATTTACAATGAAAGCTCTATATCAGAAATTTTATTTGAAATCCGCTCTTACAAAACCAGTCAAAATTTGGTATAATATGTATACAACGTGTAGTTATGACAAACGTAAGTCCTGTTGTCATGTTCTGCGCGCTTTTTTGTTGCTTTTGGAACAGATATGGAGGAAAAAATGTACAAAGTAAATGATTTGATAGTGTATGGAAACGAAGGGGTCTGCCGAATCGAAGCGATCGAAGTTATGAATGTCACTGCTGTCGCAAATGATCGTCTCTATTATGTTTTGAAGCCACTCTATCGGAACGGGACGGTATACACGCCCGTTGATACGAAAGTATTTATGCGTCCCGTAATTTCGGCCCATGACGCCCAGGAAATAATCGAACAGATTCCGACCATCGAAACAGATATCCTATACAGCAGCGCGAATCTGCTTTCCGAACATTATGATAAAGCCATGGAACGACATGATTGCAAATACCTGATCCAAGTGATCAAAACGGTCTACCTGAAGAACCAAATCGCGGCCACAAAAAATAAAAAGGTCTCCGAAACCGACAGGCGCTACATGAAAAAAGCTGAAGAAATGCTTTACGGCGAATTCGCGGTCGTGTTGGAGATGCAAAAAAATGAAGTGAAAGCTTACGTCAAAGAAAAAGTAACTGAAATTGAATTAAGCTTAATCAAATAAAATATTATTTTAAATGAAAAACAGAAATCCACATTAGTCCGGATTTCTGTTTTTTTGTGTTGTGCCTTTCACTGCTCGGGCTCGGCTCAACTGCGTTCCTATTCCACCTGTCTTTCCCAGAAACGGACCGTTTCGTCGACCCAGCCTTCCGCCTTCGTGCCGGTTCCCAATCCGAAACCGTGCCCCAGACCGGCAATCAGCCTGAATGAAACAGGTATGCCCAGCCCTTCCATTTTCTGCGACCTTCTGCGCACGATGTCGGGATCGGCAATATAGTCCTGTTCGCCGACGATGCTGAAAGTGGGCGCATCGTTTTCCGAATAACCCGCGTGCCCGGTGTAGGCCATGATCACTGCGCGCGGTCTGATGTCCGATTTCCCGCCGTACGCCTTAACACCATTGGCGCTGATGTTGGCGACGACACGAGCACCGGCTGAACTGCCCCAAAGTGAGTATCCCTGTCGGCCGACATCCAACTCTTCCGCATGTGCTTCGATGAAATCGATGGCAGCTGCCATGTCCTCCGTGGCCTTCCGGTTCCCCAGACGGTAGCGGAGCACGAAAGCATGGTAGCCATGGTCGGCGATTTTCATCGCATACGGGAATCCTTCATGCACCGATCCGACGTAAGCAAAACCGCCTCCGGATGCTATCACGGCAAATGGCGCACAAGCTTTTCCGGGGAAATGGAACAAACCGTTTTGTCTTTTTTCTGGATCGGCCGCTTTATCCACTTCCGAATAGAAATCATAGAAAAGCGTCGCTCCGCTGTTCGCTACATCGATCATCCGGTTGAGCGCAAGCACGACCGTATCCACATCCACATGGCTGTGATAAGGCAACAAACCGGCGATCCGCGCGAGTGGCATGTTGAGATCCATCCGGTCGTTCCAAGGCAACAACAGTCGGCCGAACCCCCGGAAGGCTGGATGGTCGATCAGCGCGCCGATCGTATCGCTTTTGGTCAAGTGCGTTGTCTTTTTCATCATTTTATGATCACCCTTTCCGGGTACGTTCATTTTTGCGGGCAGCTGGGTTAGGTCAAACTACAGGGCTTACCGGTGAGCTGGTGATTTCTGCTGGGGTCCCGCTGAATAGTCGGATATATGCTTGAGATCCGACTATTTTTGGCATGAACGCAGCAAAATTGTCGGATGTTTTCTGGCATTCGACAACTTCGGCATAATCCCCGGTCAATTTGTCGGATATTTGGCCGTCATCCGACAATTTCCACCGTATTTCCACGGTGACGGTTATTCAAAAAAGTGCGAAACGATAACTTGACCGGTCTGACCCGCCGCCATCATCGTTCCGCACGCTTGCTGCCTGTTACACTGCTCTTAAGAAATGCTCGTTACACGTTCATTTTTCTTTCCGCCATCCATTTGATCATGTTCGGATCGGAATGGGAGAAGAATTGGCTTGCGCCGTCGTCCAGAGTCGCAATCTGCGCTTTGTCGTCGTCCGTCAAAGCGAAGTCGAACACATCCAAGTTTTCGGCCATGCGTTCCGGTTTGGTCGATTTGGCAAGCACCACGATATCCTGTTCCACCAGCCAGCGGGTGATGACCTGCGCCACTGATTTGTTGTATTTTTTGCCGATGGTGACCAGCACGGCGTTGTTGAAGATGTCGTTTTTGCCTTCAGCGAATGGCACCCAGGCTTCCGGCATTATGCCTTCAGCTTTCAACGCTTCGATAGCCTTGACTTGTTGGTGGAATGGGTTGATTTCGATCTGGTCCATCTGCGGTACGACTTTGTTGAAGGTCGCCAAATCCACCGCACGGTCAACGGCAAAGTTGGAAACGCCGATTGCACGGATTTTGCCTTCTTCCTGCAATTCCTCCATCGCCCGCCAAGCCCCATAGACGTCACTGTAAGGTTGGTGAATCAAGAGCATGTCCACATAATCCAATCCCAGACGTTTGCGCGAGCGCTCGAATGAGGCTTTCACGCCATCGTAAGAAACATTTTCCACCCACACTTTGGTCGTCACAAAAAGCTCTTCACGCGGCACGCCGGAATTCGCGATGCCGCGTCCGACTGCTTCTTCGTTCATGTAGGACTGCGCCGTATCGATGTGGCGGTAGCCCGCTTTGATCGCTGCGATGACGGATTGTTCCGCTTCAACCGGATCGGTAATCTGGAATGTGCCAAAACCCAGTACCGGAATCTCGACACCATTGTTCAATTTCACTGTTTGCATATTATTTCCTCCAAATGGGTTATTTACTACAATGCTTACTTTAAACTATGGAGTATGCTCCATAGCAAGCGTTATTGTTTAATTTTAAAATGTTTCATCGTCCAGAGTTCATCCATGTCATCATCGTTCATTTCGCCGGCGTTGATTTTTGCGACATGATCGTCAAACGTTTGGATTTTGTACTCCAGCAAATCCCGCGCCCGCATCGTCTCTTCCAGTTTCGCGTTGATTTCCGTCAACTGGTCCTGCAGAATCTGTTTTTGCGCATCCCGCACATCATTCTTCGATTGCGCCAAGGTCGCGAATTCAATCAGCGACTCGATCGACAACCCGGCTTTGCGCAGACTTTTCGCCAGGAAAATCCAGTTGAGGTCCCGTTTTTCGAATATGCGGTAGCCGTTTTTGTCGCGCGTTATCGGCGGGATCACACCCACCCGTTCATAATATCTGATCGTATCGATCGGTAGGTCAAATAGCTGCGATACTTCTTTGCTGTTCATCTTGGGTCACTTCTCTCTGTGCTTAGTCTATGCAATCATTATAAACCATGGAGTGGACTCAAGGGCAAGCGTTCACACAAAGGAAAGCAGTCGGCAGAATTGTAAACCCAAACACCCAAATAGGTTTTGTCCGGTTGTTCTTGAAATTTCCGACGAGCAGTCCCTTCTCCGGAGCTGGCAAGCGCACTATGTTGCCAACTCCTCCCAGTAATCGTTCATCGGAGCACAGCATCCGTTCCCGCACCCATCTCCGGCCAGCATATGCCCACAGGAGGAAAGACTATTAGCGGGAACCGCAAATCCGGTAAGAAGGTCGTTCGCCGGAGGAAAGTGCCAGATCCGACAAAGCCCCTCTTCATCGGAGGAGCATATTGCAGATGGTGCACTATGGTGAAGAAGCTAAACAACTATGTCAAAAACACAAAAAACTCTCATGAAGCTTGCAATGTGGATTGCAAACTTCATGGGAGCTTCCTAGTGTATTGGGATTGATTTTTAGCTATTCACTGCCAGTTCCTCATCCGCATTCAGCAACAGTTGGTACAGCGCCCCCAACAGATTCGCATCGTTCCGGAAGCGGCAGGTGTCGATTTCGACTTCCGTCAGCGTCGCTTCCAGGAAAGGCAGCTCCGAGCGGATGGCGCGGTATTGCTTGCGGATTTCGTTGGTCACAATCGGTTGGGCGCTGATGCCTCCGCCGATGACGATCTTGTCCAAGTCGAGGATGGCTTGGATGTTGCAGATCATATAGGCTATTTCCCGCGCGAAAGCTTCGAAAATCGGATAGACGCTCGGATCTTTTTGGTTGATCGCCTCGAATGCGGCCGCACCATCCTTCGTATCCTCCGTGCCCAATTCCAGGTTCACCATTTTGACCAGCCCGACCGCGGAGCCCGTTTTGCCGTACATATCGTCAAAACTCGGCGTAGCCGACTGTTTCATCATGAAACTCAATTCTCCTGCCTGGAAATGCTTGCCCTGATAAAGCTTGCCTTCGAGGATCAGCCCACCGCCGATACCAGTGCCGAGCACCAATGCCAGTCCGTTTTCGATGCCCTTCAGATTGCCGAGCCACAATTCGGACAAGGCTGCCGCTTTGCCGTCATTGATGACGGAGACGGGGACCTGAAACTTCGGTTGGAATTCTTCCACGAAAGAAACGCCATCCAGGAAAGGCAGCGCGCCCCCGAAGGAAATCACGCCTGTATCCGTATTCACTTTACCCGGGCAGCAAAAAGCGATGCCGCGGATCGTATCCTGGACCGCTGCGATTTCTTCTTCAAGAACCGCAAGGAATTCCGCTGATTCATGCGGCGTGCGCACTTGTTTTTTGGACTGGATCTGGCCGGAATGGTCGATCACTGCCAGTTTGATGTTCGTGCCGCCGATGTCGATGCTTAAATAGTTTTTCTTCATAATCAGTCCCGCCTTCGCTCATTGTTGGTTTGTTTCCGCTCTGGAAAAACAAAAATCAGGGCTCGGCGAAAAATCCGCTTCACCCTGAGTGCTTTTATTGTTTTGCTTTGCGTTTGTCTAAGTCACTAATAATACTATCATATTCTTTGTCCAATTTATAGAGATAGATAAAAATAATTGAAACCGCAGTCAATGCCAATGGAATATAGATGTAGACCGCGTTGACGGCAGCAATTTCGGGGCTGGTATGTACCGCCGAGAAGAAGTCTCCCGCCGGAGGAAAACATCCCAAAAGATGTTCACCTCCAACCACGGCGGCTTCGCTGGAGATGAGCATCTGACCGCGCTATTCTTCTCCGGTGAGGCTTCTTCCAACCGGATCTGACGTTCTCCTCCGGTAAGGAGCATTTCCGCCGGAGAAGAACATCCCAAATGATGATCACCTCCGACCTCAGCGGCTTCGCCGAAGTACAGCCGCCTGCAATGTATCCGCCTCCGGCCAACAGTCGCTCGTCGGAGATGAGTTCCCAAGCGCACCTTTCTTCTCCGGTGGCTCTTCGAATCATAGCAAACACAAAAAAGGCCAGGATTTCTCCTGGCCCCACATGTATGCTTTTGTGCTCTTACGCGTTGTCCGCGATGAATTGAACCAATTCTTCTGTATCTTCCCAGCCCAGGCATGGGTCGGTGATGGATTGGCCGAAGACGGTGCCGTCGTCTTCTTGACGGCCGCCCACCAGGTAGCTCTCGATCATGAAGCCGCGCGCCATTCTCTTGATGTCCGCGTTCCATGAACGGTTGAACATCGTTTCTTTGACGATGCGGATCTGTTCCATGTGTTGTTTGCCCGAGTTGTCGTGATTCGTGTCGATGACGATGAACGGATTTTTGTAGTCCCCGCTCTCGTATGCCTTGACCACTTTGACAAGGTCTTCGTAGTGGTAGTTCGGGATATTGTCGCCGTACTCGTTCAAGCCGCCGCGCAATACGACATGCGCCAACGGGTTGGAGCTGGACTGCACTTCGACGCCGTTATGGATGAATTTTTGCTTTTGTTGGGCAGCGTACACGGAATTGAACATCACTTTCAGGTTGCCGCTGGTCGGGTTTTTCATGCCGGCCGGGTGGTCGATTCCGCTGGCTACGAAACGGTGCTGTTGGTCCTCAACGGAACGCGCGCCGATTGCATGGTAGCTGACAAGATCATCGACAAAATCCAGATTTTCCGGGTACAGCATTTCGTCAGCTGTCGTCAGGCCTGTTTCCGTGATGACGCGGTTGTGCAGGCTGCGCACAGCAGCGATTCCTTGGATCAGGTTGCTCTTGCCGGTAGGATCTTGCTTGTGCAGCAAACCTTTGTAGCCGTCGCCGGTCGTACGCGGTTTGTTTGTGTAGATGCGGGGAACCATGAACACTTTGTCTTTGACTTTTTCCTGCAGTTTCGCCAAACGACGCACGTATTCCATTACCGCTTCTTCATCATGGGC
Source organism: Trichococcus ilyis (assembly GCF_900109135.1). GTDB lineage: Bacteria > Bacillota > Bacilli > Lactobacillales > Aerococcaceae > Trichococcus > Trichococcus ilyis. Next base: position 46,021 of record NZ_FNYT01000003.1, read on the forward strand.
GGAACAAGGTCCGATGATCAACAGGATGCGGTCGTCCTTGCCTTCGATGATGTCGTGCAACTCCTTGTCGCGGGCTGCCTTCATCGCTGTTTGCTCAGGCGTCAGTTTGGATAATTCTTTGACTAATTCGAAATCGATTTTTTCACTCAATGCTTTGAAACTCATAGTAATCCCTCCATTTTCTTCAACAAAAAAAGCTTCGTCCATTCCAATTTTCATTGGAAAGGACGAAGCCGTATAGACTCGTGTTACCACCTTTGTTCGCAGACCACTCGCGCAAGCCTACCTCGATAGGTACATTATAATACCCTAGCGAAATAACGAACGCTATCACCCGTCGCAGCCTACTTGATTCAGTGCGAAGTTCAAAGATGAATTCGGCTATCTCGCATGTGTGCCTCGCATCGACCGGCACCTTTCTGGTCAGCTAAATAACTTACTACTTCTTATCATCACTTTTTATATTGTTTCTCAGAATATACTCATTTTTCACGGAAATGTCAAATGATTTTTTGAAAAAAGTGAATGATAGGGTTTTCTTATTCAATTAGTCTAAATCTTTTGCGATTTCGTCTTTGACAGTCACGCCTTCCGCTTCCAAACGAGCGATCGTTTCAGCGAATTGCGGCAAGTGTTTTTTGTGCGCTATGAACAATTCATCCATGATGCGTTTTGCAGTGTTGCCTGAACGGATCAATGGGTTGATCGTGAATGCTTGCAAGGCTGTGCCGTAGTCGCCTGTTACAGCAGCTTCGATCGTCAACAATTCCATAGCTTTCATCACTTGCAACCAGCCTTTTTCAGCGGTCGGCAATTCACCGAAAGCAACGTTGCGAGCGCCTTGTGCGCCTACGTAAGCAGTGACTTCGACTACGCAGTCAGCCGGCAGGTCGGGAACAGCGCCGTCATTTTTAGTTGAAACGACGATTTGCGTGTCTTTGTTGCCGTAGATGGCAGCGATCGTTTCGCAGGCAGCATCCGAGTAGTACGCTCCGCCACGTTTTTGCAATTGCTCAGGTTTATAGTTCAAGTTCGGATCTTTGTATAATTCGAACAATTCAGCTTCAGTCTGCTTCACTTGTTGTGCACGTGTGCCTTCGCCGTTGAACTCTTCCAGACCGTGTTCCAGCATTTCTTCTTCACGGTAGTAGTAACGGTGGTATCCGCAAGGGATCATGCCCATTTGTTCCAATTGTTCTCTGTAGAACGGGATGTCATGGATGTTTTTCGGCAGGCCAGCATCTTTGTCGAACATCGCATCGATCACTTTGTAAGTAACGTCGTTGCCTTTGTCGTCAGCGACTTTATGCCAGTGGAAGTGGTTCAACCCGGCAAATTTGTAGATCAAGTCTTCTTTTTCAACGCCTAAAGCTTTCGGCTCAGTCATTGTCGCCATAACCGGAACGTTACACAAGCCCATTACTCTTTCCCATTTGCCGTAGCGTACGACTGCTTCTGTTACCATGCCGCTCGGATTTGTGAAGTTGACCAACCAAGCATTCGGGCACAATTCTTTCATGTCTTCAACGATCTGCAATACGATCGGAATAGTACGGAAAGCTTTGAACATACCGCCGGCACCGTTTGTTTCTTGACCCAGCATGCCATAAGAGAACGGGATGCGCTCATCTTTGATACGTGCGTTCAGCAAGCCGACGCGGAATTGTGTCGTTACGAAATCAGCATCTTTCAACGCTTCTCTGCGGTCCAATGTCAAATGGATTTTCACGTCATACGGGGATGCATCCCACATACGTTGCGCCATCGCGCCGACGATTTCCAATTTTTCTTTCCCTGCTTCGATATCCACCAACCAGATTTCACGGATAGGCAGTTCGTCGTAACGTTTGATGAATCCTTCCATTAATTCAGGTGTGTAGCTGCTTCCTCCGCCGATAGTTACAATCTTAACGCCTTTTGTCATTTATATCTTCCTCCTCGTTTCGTTTACAAGGTTATTATCCATCATGTAAATACCGATAACAAGGGTTCTGGATACACTTCAAAACCTTTTTACAAAATTCGCGCAAAATCCGCCTAAATATTCGAATCTTTTTCGCTTTTTGGCCTTTTTTGAGCGAAATATCGTTTACATAACATTTACATTAATCTATAATTTTTGTAAATGGAATAGCAATGATTACTGGCAGTTTTGAACCGCTATACATAGAAGAGAAGGAGCTGTGCCACCTATGCTGATACGCGAAAAAATGGAAACCATCAAGTTTTCCCCGGCTGAAAAGGAAGTCGTGGACTACCTGCTGCGTTATCCGGAAGTGCTGGACGAAAAGACGATGCAGGAAATCGCAGCCGAAACCTATACCCAACCCTCCACCCTGATCCGCATCGCCAAAAAATTGGGCTTTGACGGATGGGTGGAATGCAAAAAAGCCTACCAGGAAGAGCACGACTATCTGACCCGCAATTTCGTCGACATCGATGCCAATCTGCCATTCAAAGCGAACGACTCGATCATGACAATCAGCAAAAAGATGGCCTCGCTCGGACAATCTACAATCGAGGATACGCTCTCGCTCATCCACCATGACTCGCTGCAGCAAGCCAAACAGATGCTGTTGAAGGCAAAACATATCCAAATCTTTGCCACCAACGCCAATATGCTTATCCCGCAGGACTTTGCCCTGAAGATGAATCGGATCAAGCATCACACTGCCGTCTCCACCATCAAAGGCGAGGACGTCTACACAGCCTACACCTGTCCCGAAGGCACCTGCGCCATCCTGATTTCCTATACCGGCGAAAGCAATGCGATGAAACAGATCGCAAACATATTGAAATCTGAGGGCATCCCTACGATCGGAATTACCAGCATCGGTGATAATTACCTTTCGCGTGCGGTGGACTGCTACCTGCCGATCACGACGCGCGAAAAACTCTATTCAAAAATCGGCAACTTCACGGTCAACCTTTCCGTCATTTACCTGCTGGACGTCCTGTATTCGATCGTATTTGCCGAAAAATACGAGGAAAACCTGGCTCACATGATTCGCATCGGCAAAATAGCCGACAAACGCAAAACCAGTTCGGATATCATGCAGGAGGATACAGGCGGAGGAAAGACACCGCACTGACGAAAATTGCCGGAGAACTGATAACGAGTCCGTTTGCAGTATAATGACTTTGCGATATGAAATTTAATCAGTGTAAACAGTATAAAAGCCGCTCCCACTGCGACGAATGGGAGCGGCTTTTATTTTGAATACGCAATTGATTGTAGGAATTGTCCAATGCCTCCTTGACATGAAGTCCACTCCAGGGCATATACTGGACTGAACTGAAACTGGAGGAAAACTATGGAAAAAATACTCTATCTAATGCGTCACGGTGAAACGGAATTCAATGTGCGGAAAAAGATCCAAGGTTGGTGCGATTCCCCGCTTATAGAAATCGGAATCCAACAGGCAAAAATAGCCGGAACTTACTTTTCAAATAATCAGATCGAAATCGACCATGCCTATTCTTCCACATCGGAACGCGCTTCGGATACCCTCGAGATCGTGACCGACAACCAGATGCCTTACCAACGTCTGAAGGGCCTGAAAGAATGGAATTTTGGCGCGTTTGAAGGGGAAAGTGAACACCTGAACCCGCCTATCCCCTACGGCGATTTTTTTGCAAAATTCGGCGGCGAAAGCGAAGAACAAATGAGGGAACGCCTCGCGACCACCCTAAAAACGATCATGGACACTGCTGATCATAAAAGCGTTTTGGCAGTTTCGCACGGCGCAGCCTGCAGAGGCTTTATGCGAAAGTGGGCTCAAAATCAACAAGTCGATCAAAAGTCCCGTTTGAAGAATTGCTGCATCCTGAAATTCATCTACAAAGAGGACGAGTTTCATTTGGTCGACATCATCAACCATGATTTCAGTAACATTCAATAAGAAGTTGGCTCAATTCAATCTATACAAATACAATAAAGAGGCTGATTCAGAACCAGAACAGGATTTTCTGGCTTTGAATCAGCCTCTTCTTATATGGAATTTGAATTTATATTCAGAGATACCCCGCCAAAATTCATTTGGCGGGCTAAAATGTCCGTGGACAACACGAGATTCCCCTCCAAAACCCATTTGGCGGGGCAAAATGTCTGTGGACAACACGAGATTCCCCTCCAAAACCCATTTGGCGGGGCAAATCCACTGTCAAACCGCAAAGAAGGGGCTGCCTCATCTGAGATAGCCCCTCCATTTCAATATTCACCTAATCATCTGACCAAATTCAAAGAAAGTTCCATCATCTTTTCCAATGGACGGAGAGCCTGCTGCATCAATTCTTCATCCATCATGATTTCCGGTGTCATGGTATCCATCGCATCATACAATTTCTGCAAGGTGTTCCGTTTCATGCTGCGGCATGTCTGGGTACGCGTCGGCACCAGGAATTCCTTACCCGGAGCTGCCTTCCTCATCTGGTGCAAAATGCCCACTTCGGTACAGACGATATATCCAGGCGCATCATTCTTCTTCACTTCATCCAACAACACCTTAGTGCTGCCGACTACATCGCCGAGCGCAACAACTTCCGCCTGCGCCTCCGGATGCACCAGCACCTTGTAATCCGGATTGGCCGCGATCATCTCCTGGACAGCCGCAACGCGGATCTTGTGGTGCACGCAGCAAAAGCCGTCGTGCAGAATGACATTTTTCTCCGGCACCTGGCTCTTGATGTACGATCCAAGATTGATATCCGGAATGAAATAGATGTTCTTCTGCGGCAGGCTGCGCACGATCTCCAGACAGTTGGAAGACGTCACACAGACATCGCTGTGCGCCTTTGTTTCCGCCGTCGTATTCACATACGCGACAACCGCCAAATCATCGTACTGGGCCTTGACACGCTCGATTTCATCGATCGTTATCATATCAGCCATCGGACAACCGGCATTGATGTCCGGCATGATGATCTGCTTTCCTGGGCTCAAAATCTTCGCGCTCTCCCCCATGAAGTTTACCCCGCAGAAACAGATTGTCTGCTGCGGCGTAGTCTGCGCCAATTTCGCCAACTGATAGCTATCGCCAATGTGGTCTGCCACGTCCTGAATCTCGTCTTGAACGTAAAAATGCGCCAGAACGACGATATCCTTCTCCTGCTTCAACCTCTGTATACCCGCGACTAATTCCGCATCGCTCATCTGTGCGTTCATCTTCCCCATCAATATCCTAACCTCCACGGCTTAATTTCCCTTTGTCTTGACACCTGTAAACTCACTAAAGATTATCATGCTGAACAAAACCTGTCAATGCTCCCTTTCCATCAAGTAAAGCCCACCATTATTCCTAGCCGCACCAAAAAAAACAGCCGGAAAACGTCAATGACGTCTCCAGCTGTTTTCATTTCAGTATTCTAATCCCCTAAGTGCTCCACTGCAGGAGCTCACTTAGTTTCTGTCTGCATCTCATCAGTACCAATTGGTCGCTTTGGGCTACTCGCGAAACAACAATTGTTTGATCAGCTGCAGAGCTTTCCGCTGACCGGTAACTATTGGTTCGAATCACAGCCGTACAGGCTTTCCATTTTTTCGGTCATTTCATCCGTCAGTACGTTGCTTACAAAAGCACCGTAGTAGTTTTTCTTCATTTCCATTTCCACTCTAAGATGTTCACATTCTTGTAGGGTCATATCGTTCATATTTGTATATTTTTTCAAATTGGGTTCCTCCTTGTTAACAAAACTTATGTAATGGGCCGATAGCCGCTGGGCAACCACAAGGCAATTGACTGATGAGATGTACTTACTTTATACAATGAAGTGGACGCTAAGTCAATAATACTGCTCAGCCAATATTGTTCAAAAAACCGCTTTTTTGTCTATATAATGCAAAAAACAGGAAGGCAGCCCTACACCTGATAGGATTGTCTTCCTGTTGTATTCGTTGTTCTTTTTGTGTATTTCCGAGCAAACTTAGCCTATTCCAGTTCCGCATCGACCACAAAGGACTCAGTCGATGATTTCCAAGATTTCATCCAAGGACTGTCTTTTCTTCGGCGTGATCGGTTCATTGCGGTAGCCCAACCCGAGCATATAGGAAACACCGAACTCGTTCAGGTCGACCAGACCTTTTTCCGACAAGTATTTCTCAACATTGGCTTTGTTGAAGCCTTCGATCGGACAGCTATCGATTCCCAACAGAGCTGCGGTAGTCATCATATTTGCCATCGCGATGTAGGTCTGCTTGGAGGCCCAATCGTACAAAGTGCGTTCATCCGTCAATTGCTGATTGTTCTTTTGAAAATTGTCGAAATACTGGCTGCGCGGCGAGTCAATAGCAAATTCCGCGCCGAGCACGTCCTCCACAATGTGTCTGACATGATCACTTTCGATTGTCACATTTTTTCGTGCCAGCGCGATGACGAAATGGCTGGCGCCATTCAGGCTGTTGACTGCTCCTGCAGCGATCCCCTTCAATCCTTCTTTGATTTCCACATTGTTCACCAACAGGAACTTCCATGGTTCATAGCCAAAGGAGCTCGGCGATAAACGAGCCGATTCAATGATTGTTTCCCAATCTTCCTCGGCAATTTTTTTCGTCGGATCGAAGGATTTTGTGGCGTAACGGTTTTGGAACGCTTCGATGATTTGTGCTCTTAATTCAGGTGTCGACATAACTGGATCTCCTCACTTTACATGCTTAAATTGGCAAAAATTGTATATGCCTAATATACTACTTTTTTATGGCAGATACAGCAAGGGATGCACATTCAAACAATTCACCCATCCCATATCTGACAGTACTTTCTAGGTCAATCGTAACACACGCAGTCCATTCTTCAGTCATCTCCGATGAAGGACCCGTCGACGGAGATTGATTTCTTGTTTCATTACTATTCTCCGGTGAAAGCTCGCTCGCCGGAGATGCCGGTGTTTGAAAGACTATTTCTTCCGGCGAAGCGCCCCTTACCGGAGTTCGGCTCTTCCATCAAGCACTGAACTGTTACTGATTCCCCAGCGGCGAACGTGCAATTCCCATATCGATCTGCGTTTGCTTCGTAATTTCATTTTTGATGTAAAAAATCGGATTTTCCGCAAAAACGTTGTGAATCTTGTCTTCGATTCCGGCGTTTTTTGTTTTGTCCGCGCGGTCGTGCAGCAAATCCAGGAAATACAATTCAACCTCTTTCGGATACAGATTTCCCGCCATAGAGGACAAACGGGTCGCGCCCAACCCTATCTTCTGGTCGAGATCGATTTCCCCACCAGCGTAGACATAGATTTTTTTACCGGCCGCGGAAATCAATTCGGGTATCCGCTCGCTATCGCCAGCTTCCTTGATGCCAATGATGTTCGGCAGCTTGATCAATTCAGCAAAAGTATCCAGCTCCAAGTTGAAACCCATGCGCCGCGGATTATTATATAAAATGATGGGCTTATCGATGACTTTCGCGATAGCTTCCACATATAGTTTTGCCTCTTTCTGTGAAGGCAAGATATAAGGCGGGAAACCCAACAGTATGCCGCTGATTTTCGGACTCGCGTTGACTTTTTCAGCCAGCAGCAGAGCTTCTTTTTGCCTGATGCTGGCCACTCCGAAAATCACCTCGAGGTCATCCGGTATGGAATTGTCCGCATCCAGGCTTTCCAGCAGCTGCAGTTTCTCAGCCAGCGACAGGCTGTGCTGCTCCCCAGTCGATCCGCATGCCAGAACGGATTTCACGCCCTGCCCGTATAGATGCATGATATGCTGCAGCGTCGCTACCGTATTCAGATCCTCGGTATCGTAAAATGCGGTCGGGACCGCAATATGGAAATCATTCGTTAAATCGTACATGCGCATCTTCCCTTCAATGTTGATATGAAAACCATTATATCACTTTCTTCTCATACGCTTCATCCATTACAGACACCTCAATGATGTAATAAATAAAAAAAGAGACAAAACAACTGCAACTTTGTCCCTAAAGAATTTATCTGTCATGAAATTCATTTTTCATTTGATGGTTTACTGGAGTTCTGAAGTGTTTTGAACAACGTATTGAACTGCCCCTTGAAGGACATGGCTTGATCGAAAATATCTTCGCCGTCATTCAACATTTTGACGGTTACCCAACCTAAAGACTCTGTGATGGTACTGGCAACGGCACCGTTAATTGCGGCTCCTGCAACAGTGCCTACAGCGGGTACCAATTTCAGGATATTTCCGACTGCACCTCTGCCCAAACCAACAACAATCAATTCCCTGGATAGACTTTTCCCAAGACTTTCGGACCATGATTGACCAAATATCTTGTGCAGACGAGACATCATTGTTAATTGAACAGGAACCAGCAAGAAAGCATCTGAAAAAGGGATTGGTGAACAGCCGATTATGGCTGCTGTCAAAGAAGCGGCATGAACAGTCTTATGACATTTTTTACGTTTTTCTTCATCAACGCCTTCCAAAAACTCGTCGAAGATACCGTCAAATTGAGCTTTACTCTTAGCCAGTATTTTTTCAGCTTGCTCTTTTGATTTGTCGTATGCGTTAAGGACACTTTCAGATGTTTTTTGCGGTAATTTTTTTAACACTTCAGAGAAGAATGATTCAAATTCTTTTTCTTCTTGCTTCAGATCACTATCTGAAAATTCTGTTTCAACTTGTACTTCCGCTACCTCCCCTTTTTTCAGATTCCCTATTCCCCCGGTAATCGCCTTTTTCCTGAACATTTTTTTCATGATAATCCCACCTTTTTAGTTAGTTAATCATTATAGGGCATGCAAATCTTGCGGATAGGTGATTACTCTCTTTCTATCCTAATCATACACCAGAGAGTAAGAATGCCCAAGGAAAGGAAAACCCCACCCGAAATTGGCTCGCATTGTTTAGCGGCTCATTTTCGGGCGGGGTTTTAGATGTCTGCTTCATTTCTTGAGATACAATTCATCATGATCCGGAATTACGGTAAACTTTAATCAGAAATGTGTTTCATCAATGTCCAGAGCATCCAAGGCCGCGCTGATGTCCTGCAGTTCTTGCTGGCTCAATTCAACATCAGCTCCGCCCAGATTCTCCTCCAGACGATGCATTTTCGTTGTTCCGGGAATCGGGACGATCCATGGTTTCTGCGCGAGTTCCCAAGCCAAAACGATTTGCGCGCTCGTAGCGTCCTTGCTGTCGGCGATTTCCTTCAGCAAATCCAGCAACGCTTGATTTTTTTGCATCACTTCAGGGCTGAATCTGCCCATTTTGCTCCGGAAATCCCCTTCAGCATATTTCGTGTTCGCATCATATTTTCCGCTCAGAAAACCATTTCCGAGGGGTGAATAAGCGACAAAACCGATACCCAGTTCTTCGCATACCTTGAAGATTTCTTTCTCCGGCTCTCTGAAAACCATCGAGTACTGATTTTCGATACAGGTTACCGGGCAGACTGCGTGGGCTCTTCTTAAGTAATCCAAGGGCGCATTCGACAAGCCCCAATGTTTGATCTTCCCTTCAGCCATCAATTCCTTCATCACGCCGGCCACCGCTTCCGGTTCAACCTCCGGATCGACGCGGTGCTGGTAATACAGGTCGATATAGTCAACGCCCAATCGCGCCAATGAGCCTTCGATTTGTTCCCTGATGGAATCCGGCTTGCTGTTCAGCAGATTCTCAAGTTTGCCATCTACCATCTTCTGGCCGTAGATGCCGAATTTGGTGGCGATGATGACGTCTTCGCGGTTGTAGATTTCCAAAGCTTTGCCCAACAATACTTCGTTCGCCTCACCATAGACTACTGCGGTATCAAAGAAATTGCAGCCCAGTTCGACAGCGCGCCGGATCAGCTTGATCATTTCTTCTCTGTCGGCCGGAGCTCCGTAGGCGTGGTCCATCCCCATGCAGCCAAGCCCGATTGCCGATACTTCCAATCCTCTTCCCAATACTCTTGTTTTCATTTCCGAGTCCCCCTTCGTTCTGTTACAACTTAAGTATAGTACAAAAGAGACTATTAAGAAGTCTCTCCTGGCTCACGAGTTGCAACCCAAAGGTTAGGACTGAATCCCATACATCTGACTGATGATCTGCAAAAATTCTTTGACATCTTTGGACGGATTGTTCGAATGCAGGATCCCCATCGGAATCGTATGATTCCAGCTGATCGGAATGATCTTCAGCAATGGATGGACATTTCCCCATTCGTTCACGCCGATCAGAACCGCGTTGTCGTTTTCACATTTATTGAAGACATTCACATCGAAAAATGAAAAATCTTCAATCTGGATTCTCGGATAGTGTTCCTCCAGGTCATCCCTGACTTCATCAAAGGCGCTCATGTAGCCGCGTTTGATGAGCATGACCTTTTCACCGAAGAGGTCTTCTACCGCTATTTCATCATTTGACGCCAAGCGATGATGGAGCGGGACCGCCGCACAAAGGGGTGTGTCATACAATTTCAATGCCGAACATCGCCGCTCGCTCAGTATGTTGTCGCTGTAGATGCCGGCGACCAAGTCGATGTTCCTGCCGAAATGGTTCATGATTTCCCGCGCGTTCTCCGGCGTGTTCTCAAATGAGACCAGCTCGAATTTCAGATCCGGATTGTGTTGCCGGATCTGCGGCCACAGACTGACCAGAAATTGGACAGGCGTCGTCAACGAGGTCCCGATCCGCAGGACATGTTTGGGTTCGGCCACCATCTTTTCCGCTCTCGCTACGGAATCTTTGGCATACTGGATGAGATATTTCGCATCCCGGTACATCGATTCGCCCGCCGGTGTCAATTGGACGCCCCGATGCGTCCTGACAAACAGATCGAACCCGAGACTGTTTTCCAGCAGATTGATTTGCTTCATGACAGCATTAGGCGATACATACAGTTGCTCTGAAGCTTTGTTGAAACTGCCGGAATCGGCCACGATGATGAATGTTGCCAGTTGGTGATTGTACATAGTTGTAGCCTCCAAAACATTTCCGCTCAGCACATCCGGAGCGCGAAGTCTTCTGGTTACTATTTTACCAAACTATCATGCGGATCAGGAATTTAATTGTTTCGGCTATCGGAAAGCGGCGGGCCGATTCCATTGGATTGCCGGATGTACCGGATATATTCAGCAATCCGATGCGGATTTATGCACAAATTGTCGAATGCCCTCAAACATTCGGCTATTTGACTTGGCCGCAACACAAAATAGTCGAATGCCACATCAGCATTCGACTATTTCAGCAACATTTATAAGTCAATGCTTGAATATCTCAATCTCCGAGAGTGCATTCCTCAAATTAATCGCATCCCATGGCATATGTTCGGCTTTGCCCAGTCCGACAAAATCGACTTTTTCGGAAATGTCCTTGAAGATCCGGATGACTTGGGCGAACCTCCGCCCAACACATTTACAAGGATCATTGCGTGAACTCTTTCGATATCCTTAGGCGTCGAGACGTCCGGGTGCGAATCCAACCATAGGATACCCAATTTGCCGGAATATGTCCCGTTCAGGGCATAGCGCAGTCCTTTCGGATCGATTTGCCATCCCACGCAGAAGCCTCCAGATAAGGATTCATCACAGTGCTCTTCACGTTGCCCAGCACTTTGATGTTCAGCTTTTCATCGGCGGTCGCGCAGTAACTCATGTAGTAGATGAACGAAATGTAATCCACCGTGTGCTTCATCAACGCCAAGTCATCTTCTGTGATTTCGAGCTGGATGCCGTTCTCTTCGTAGAAGCGTTTCATTTAATCCGGATATTCCCCACGCGCTTGGACATCCGCGAAGAAGAGCGTTTCCCGGTCGTGTACCATCGCCTCCCACACATCATCCGGATTCGGGGTCAACGGATAATGCGGGCTGTTCGCTACCATGCATCCGATCTTGAAGTCCGGATTGATTTCGTGGCCGATTTTTGTGGCCAATCCGCTCGCCACGAACTGATGGTGGTTTGCTTGATAAAGGATATTCTTGTCGATTTCATCAGGTTTGCCTTGAATCCCGCCGCCGTTGACTGTACCGAGGACGGCTCATTCGCCCTTATAGGTCTTCGCCATTAGTCTCAATCACCTTTTTATACCAGTGAAAACTATCCTTCTTTATCCTAGTAAAGCTCCCACTCCCATCGTTATCCGTATCTACATAGACGAAACCATATCTTTTGTCCATCTCGCCGGTACTTGCAGAAATCAGATCGATACAACCCCAAGCAGTGTACCCAATAAGATCCACGCCATCCTTAATTGCCTCAGCCATTTGTTCGATATGGGCTTTTAAGTAGTCAATCCGATACTGGTCATGGATTTCCCCGTCATCATCCACTTTATCATAAGCTCCCAATCCATTCTCGACGATCATAATCGGAATGCGGTAGCGCCCATAAATTTCGTTCAGATAATATCTCAGTCCCTCAGGATCGATTTGCCATCCCCAATCGCTGGCACTTAGGTAGGGATTATTGACAGAAGCAAACACATTCCCCCCTGACTTTAAAATATCCGGATCGGCACTCATGCACCCGGACATGTAATAACTGAATGAAAAGTAGTCGACAGTCCCTGTCCTTAAAGTTTCGAAATCCTCATCCTCAACCGAAAGATTGATATCGTTCTCTTCCCAGAAACGTTCAGCAAAAAATGGATACTCTCCTCGTACCAAAACATCCCCACAGTAGTAATTTCGCAATTGAACCATCTTTTGCGCTTCCAGGATATCTTTTGGATTGCATGTCATCGGGTAAATACAACTGCTGGCAAGCATGCACCCGATTTTGTTTTCCGGATCAAGAGAGTGTGCCAAATTGACTGCCTTAGCACTTGCAACAAGCTGATTATGCAAAGCCCGATATCTTTTGCTCAAGGCTTCTTTGGTATCAGGAATAAATAGGTCTAGCGGACCATCCTCTTCAGGAATGAAACCACCACTCAAATATTCTCCGAAGCTATATTGCATACAGTTCATTTCATTGAATGTGATCCAATACTTCACCATTCCTTTAAATTCCGTAAAAATTGTTTCACAAAATTTCAGATAAAACTCTATGCACTTCCGATTGAGCCAACCGCCGTAATTCGCGCTGAGTGCAAAAGGCATTTCATAGTGTGATATGGTGACTAGTGGCTCGATCCCATATTTTTTGCACTCCAGGAAGACCTTTTTATAAAAATCCAACCCCTGCGCATTCGGGACTGATTCATCACCGTTCGGATAAATTCTTGTCCAATTGATGGACATTCTGAATATTTTGAAGCCCATTTCTCCTAACAGTTGGATATCTTCTTTATATCTGCTGTAAAAATCTACAGCCTCGTGACTTGGGTAATGCTCATCGTGGGCGATTTGTTTTGTGAATTTTCTCGGACTGATTGCTGATCCGCCCGTCATATGATCAGCTATGCTTTCTCCTTTTCCTCCTTCATTCCACCCGCCTTCAAATTGATTCGCTGCGGTAGCACCACCCCACAAGAATTTATTGGGGAAAATTCCCTCTTTTTTTATGTTCGATACAGACATTTATAATGCACATCCTATCATCTCAGTATTTTCGATCGAACCTTCTTTGCTGAATTCGGTCGTTTGTAATTCATTGCCATTAGTGACAATCATTATTACTATAGGTGAGTACCCGGCATCCTCAATTTTTCTTTTGTCAAAATACAAAAGTTCTTGACCTTTCCGGACATCTTCATTCACTTGGATTTTCAAATCAAAACCATTCCCCAACATCTCCACAGTGTCGATCCCAACGTGCAACAGAATCTCTGCTCCAGAAATGGTTCTTATCCCGATAGCATGCTTCGTATCGGCAACCATAATAACTGTTCCATCAGCCGGAGAGAAAAGTGTGTTGTCTGTCGGGTTAATCCCAATCCCCTTACCCAAGGCTCCAGATGCGAATACGGGATCCGGGATATCTTCCATTGGGATGATATCGCCACTCACAGGGGCAAAAAGTTGATTCATTGCTTTGTCTGGATAACTATCGCGCTGTTGCCTGGAATCCTGTCGATCTGGTTCACCTACTTCTTGATACAGAATTAATGTCGAAACGAAAGTTACCGCCACACCAATCAAAATGCTAATAATCATGAAAATGATATTCGTCGCTGGCGTCCCTACAAAAGCCGGCAGTCCGAAGATGCCGCTGCTGCCGGAAAAGGCAAAAGCGTAGACATGCATAACGCCAGCAAATCCAGCACCAACAAAACTACCTATCATTGCACCGATCAACGGTTGTTTCAGTTTCATGTTTATTCCAAAAAGTGCGGGTTCTGTTACTCCAGCACCTACCGCAGCAACCGCTGCTGAAATAGCTGTTGATTTTGTCTGTACATTTCTGGATTTTATTGCGACTGCTGCTGCTGCGGCCCCCTGATTAAAATTAGAAATAAACATTGCTGTTGACAGGATAGGTTCATAACCTATTGTTGCGAGTGATTGAACCATATATGGAACAAACGCTGTATGCATACCAGTCATAATAACAAAAGGCAATAGCATTGAAAGAATTGCTATACCAAGGAAACCAGTAGTGCTGTAGATCCACATGATCGCCTCCGCAAAATAAGTTCCTAAAAATGAACCTGCTGGACCGATCAGGCATAGAATGAGCGGTATCATGATTAGGATCGTTAATAGCGGTTGCAACAACGACCGCAGAGCATTGGGAGAATGGTTTGCGATGAATTTTTCAACAGATGACATTATATATACGGACATGATTGTCGGAAAGATAGTATTAGCATAATTAACCGGAGAAATCGGGATTCCCGCAATAGATAACGGGATGCCCTCAGAAACACTGGAAATAAAAACCGGATGCAAAAATACTGCTCCCATCAACATACCCATTCCAATGTTAGCACTGAATTTCCGCGCTGCTGTTGCACCAACAAAAATAGGTAAAAAATAGTAGCCTGAATCTCCGACAAAATTCAAAACAAGATAGCTAGAGGACTGTGGATCGAGTATTCCTGTTATTTGTGTCAACAAAACAAGTACTTTGATCATACCTGCGCCAATTAGTAACGGAATAAGCGGTGTTAGACATCCTGAGATGACATCGACCAAATCAGAGAAGCTCACTTTCAATTTTTGTTTGCTACCTTTGTTGGCGTCATTCTCCATCAGCAAGTCGTTCTTTTTGCATATCAGATCATAGGCATCATTGACTTCTTGGCCTATGATCACTTGAAGTTGATTACCCGACCATTGGCAGCCGACTACTTCATTAAATGTTTCTATCGATTGTGTATTTACCAACTCTCTATCCTTAAGAGTAAAACGTAATCTTGTGACACAATGCGTAAAGAATGCGAGATTATCTGCCCCCCCTATCAAGTGAATTATTTGTTCAGCAAGTGGCTCAAATTTTTCAGATTTATTTGTGTTACTCATTCCTTATCTTCCCTTCCCTGCAAACAATTTAGTATCCATACGTATGTAAACCCATTCTAAACTGTAAACAAACTTTACAGTCAAGCATGTTTTTGCTAATATTTGAGAGAAAAGGGGTGGGATTAATGGATAAAGAGCAAGACAACCTGATCAGCATTAGTGAATTTGCAGAGCTTTCAAGTATTACGAGACCAAATCTTATTTTTTACGACAGAGAGGGTATTCTGAAGCCCGTTGTGAGAAACAGCAACAGATACAGATTGTATGATTATAAGCAATTGGATCAGGCATATGTCATAACCTTCATGCGATCCATGGGTGTATCCATTAAGGAGATCAAAAGCTATTTTCAAAATAGATCTGCAGAATCCGCCTATGAGTTGCTTGGTTCCCATGTCACTTTGATCGAAAAACAAATCTATAATCTGGAAAATCTGAAGCACAGCATGGAAATCTATCTTCACAATATTCAGCAGTTCAAGCATGTCGTTACCCCCAAATTTGAGATTGTTCATAAAGCAAAAGAGCATATTAACCTTAGCCCGGTGATCCTTTCGGAAGAAATTGATACAGTCCTCGATTTTTTAAGGGCCTGTAAAAAAAATGATATAGATTACCATGGCCATACTGGCAGAATCTTCACCAAAAATTCTATGATTCACAAGAAATGGGATAAAGCTGATCGTATTTTCTTCAAATCCTACTCTGGAAAAAATGAAATCAAAAGAGGTACGTATTTGGAATATCTAGATTACACTGACGGTTCAGATATTGGACAGCTTTATCAAAATGTGTACGATTACATTCAAGAGAACCGGCTTGAAATCAGTGGGAATACTTATGAAGATTATCCGATCAGCGGAATTTCAATCCGGAACTCCGGGAATCATTTAATCAGAATATCAGTAGCAATCAAGGAAACAGATTGATTGCATATTCCGCAGACCGTGGCTGCAACCCTTCCGCAAAAATAGAGTTTCCGCACAAATTGAAAGGTGTGCGGAAACTCTATTTTTTATCTCGTCTTTTTTCACTTTTCCGTCAGGAACTATTTTCCTACAAGTATCGCTTAAAGAATCCATCTAATTTTTCACTGGCAGGATCTACGTATTGGGGAATATCGTACAAGTCTACGTGTGTCGCGCCCTCAATTTTGAACAGTTCCTTGTTATCAGATGCCGCCTTAGCGAAGATATCTTCTGAATAACCAATAGTATCGGCCTTGCTGCCGGCAACAATCAAAATTGGTTGCGTTAGGAAGCGCTCTGCAAATTGGAATGTCGAAAATGCCAATAATTTGTCGATAGAAGCCATAGATACTTTATTTTCTGAATTCGGGTGTTGCGCTCTCGCTGTTCTGTAGTAGTTATTTGCTTCTTTTAATGTTACAGGCATGTCGTCTGTCACTTTCCCTGGAACAAATTCTCCGTAAATTGGATCGGCACCATTTGCTTCCCGGGTCCGTTGATTTGATGCTTCTTCCAACAATTGAATTTGGGCCTCAACCGGAACGCTTCCGTCAATTCCATCACGAATCCATGCTGCTGGATCAGAGATGCTGACACCGGCTGCCGCTTTGATTCGCCGATCCGTCATCGCAGCGTTGAATACATAGCCACCACCCGAACAAATCCCCAATGCGCCGACTCGGTCAACATCAATATATGGAAGTGTCGTTAAGTAATCAACGGCACATTTTATATCCTCAACACGATCGGTTGGATTTTCGAGATAACGGGGTTCGCCACCGCTTTCGCCTTGGTGGGAAGTGTCGAAAGCCAGTGCAATCAGGCCTGCTTTCGCGAGTTTTTCTCCGTACACAGACGGAGATTGTTCCTTAACTGCACCTGCTGGTGATGAAATGACGATCGCCGGATGTTTTTCTTCTTTATTCAAATCATTTGGTAAAAATAACAGTCCCGCCATTTGGTGTTGATTGTTTTTAAAAAATACTTTTTCTGCCATGGTTAAATTCCCTCTATCTTCTTAAATTTTTTTGTCGAATGATTTGTCGAATGAATTGTAAGATATCTTTTACATTTTCATCACCTCCTTTAATGCCTTGCTTCTTTTTTTAGTAGGCCTCTTTTGTTAAACGTTCGTTCGTTCATTTTCGATTTTTAAAATTAGGATGCTATCTTTTGATAGCATCCCAACTCATTTCAACAAGTGCGGAAATATTTTCTTCAGTAAATTCAAAATCCCCTCTGAAATATTTCTTTGCTAATTCGGAAATTGGTGTTTCGATGTGGACAAACAGCAGATCCTTATTTACAGTTTTTATGATATTTTCTTCTTGGCCCCTTTTGGCTAACTTATATACAGGCTCAAACAAAATATCTACCTGATTCGCTTCTACTTCTCCCATGTAAGGTGAATTGCCGAACTGCTGCAGAAATAAAAATTCGTCTCTATTTTCCATAATAAAGTTTATATAGTTGCGACTGATTATTTCAAAACCTTTTTTTACATCTATGTCATCCTCAATGCCGGAAAACATCTTATCGCTCATTTTGTTTTTGGTTTCTAAATATAATTTATGCAACATATCATTTTTATTTTCAAAATACACATAGATCGTTGACGCTGAAACGCCTGCGCGTTTGGCAATTTTAGACATTGATGTAGAAGAAAAACCAATTTCGTTCAAAAGTAACATTGTGGCATGATAAATAGCTTCTTTTTTGTTTTCATCTTTATATCTCATGCCCCTTATAATAAACGAGCATTCGTTAATAGTCAACAACAATTTTCATTTGGGATCTTTAGTTTTGCCAGTACATCCTCAGCTTCAGCGAACAGCTCTTCGATGATTTGTTTGGCTGGGCGGATGTTTGTGATCATCCCGGCGATTTCGCCGGCCATGCAGGAGCCCGTTTCGGTATCCCCGTCGTAGACTGCTCGGGCCAATGAACCGACTGTCAGTTTCTCCAACTCTTCATGGGGAGCGTTCGCTGCTTCCAAGGCGGCATATTGCTCCAGCATCGGATTGCGGAGTGAACGCACCGGCTCTTTGGCTTTGCGGCCGGTCACTATCGTAGCCGTGTCGTTTGCGTCAAGCAAAAATTGTTTGTAGCTGTCCGAAATAGGGCATTCTGCCGCGGAAAGGAATAAGGTCCCGGCTTGTATGCCTTGCGCACCCAATGCAAACATCGCGACAACCGAGCGGCCGTCCCCGATTCCGCCTGCTCCCAGAACGGGAATAGTGACAGCATCGACAACCTGGGGCAACAGGGATAATGAGGCGGTCTGGCCGATGTGTCCGCCGGCTTCCTGCCCTTCGGCAATGACTGCATCCGCCCCGGCTTCCTCCATCTTTATGGCATGTTTGACCGAGGCGATGACGGGGATCACCTTGATGCCCGCTGCTTTGAAAAGCGGCATATATCTCTTTGGCGACCCGGCCCCCGTCGTCACAACCGCGACCCCCTCCTCGATGATGACTTGCACAAGCTCATCGCAGTTCGGCATCTGCAGCATCAGATTGACTCCGAACGGTTTGTTTGTGAATGCGCGCGTCAAGCGTATTTCTTCGCGGAGCTGTTCAGCGGACATGCCGCACGAAGCGATGATTCCCAAGCCCCCAGCTTCCGAAACGGGGCCCACAAGTTTATGGGTGGAGATATTTGCCATTGCCCCCTGCAGAATGGGATATTTGATGCCTAATAGTTGCGCCACTGTTGTCATTGTTCATTACTCCTCCGTTGTTTGCATCATTTCCTGATCTATCGCTGCCACTGCAAAGAAAACCGGAAAGTGCTCCCTCCCGGTTCCCATCATTCATCCTTGCTTCAAATAACATATTCGAACCTTTCCGGCCGGTGATAGTTCCAAACCTGCTCGCCATTGATCCCGAACACAGTTCCCGTGGGCGTCTTTGGTGAATCGATCAATTCGATTATCCGCGTCGCAACCTGATCGCTCGAACCGATCCGCCAATAATCAGGGAAAGGTTCCCCTTTCCTGGCGCAATCTTCCTCAACACGCTTGATTGCCGGAATCGTCATGTCGGTCTTCGCGGCCGGTGAAATGGCATTGACTTGGATGTCAAAGCGTTTGACTTCCTCCGCCAAAGCATAGGTGAATCCAATCACAGCAGCTTTGCTGGCGCTGTAGTTCGTTTGCCCGAAGACGCCGAACATGCCAGCGGTCGAAGTCATGGAATAGATATAACTCGGTTCCGGCTGCTTCATCATCTGCTGCACCACTGGCTGGGTAACGTTGAACAAGCTGTTGATATTGGTATCCGTGACTTGGTCCCAATTTTCCTCGCTCATTTTGTAAAATTGCCCGTCAGCGCAAATGCCCGCATTGTTGATCAGAATATCGATCCTGCCGAATTTCTCAACAATGTCCTGGACCAGCTGTCGGCAGTCCTTGCGATCACGGACATCGCAGCGCTTCGCCCAAAGCCGATCTTTGTATTGGAGCAAATCCGCCTCTGCTTGTCCGACACTTTCCATCGTCTTCGAAGTGATGATTACCTGGTCCCCCGCGCTCAGAAAAGCTTTTGCCAAGGCAAAGCCGATCCCTCTCGTCCCGCCTGTTATCAATACGATTCTATTTGCCAACACAAACACCCCTCCCGATGCATTCCTTCTCCCGCCAAACCTCAAATTCGCCATCACGAAGAAATTTCACTCGGGCACGTTCGCCCACAAACAAAGGCTTCAGGAACTTGTACTCATATTTTGTAATGGCTTGATAATCCCAATGGGCTGATAAAATCGCCTCGACTTTGGCCATTATCAAAATGCCGAACACCAAGCCTGTGTCATGGATTGGATTAGCATCCCTTGAAATTGTTTTGTAAGCCTGCAATTCCGCTCGAGAGAAAAGCAAGCTGTTCGCTTCTGATGTCATATGTGATCCTCCACCAGCAAAGTGGTCGCGCATGTCGCAACCACTTCGCTTTCTTCCTTGATGACCAACGTATAGGTCCAACAAGCTTTCCCGGGTTTAAAAGGCGCTTTATCGGTAAGTCCTAACGAAATGGCATACGTCTGATCGAAACCAAGTTCGCGGAAACTGCTGAAGGCTTGCTTCATCAGTATCGGCATTTGATCGGCTAATTCCGGCAAGTCGAATTCCTGCCATAAGGTCGCCAAGTAGCTGAGGCTTATTTTGCTGCCCAAAGCTGGATCGACAAGCTGATTGTACGCGCGGATATCCGCTTCGGAAAATCTAAAAATTTTACTGTTCTCCATCAATAGGGTCTGCCTTTCTGATGAGCATAGCCGCGCCTTGGCCTCCGCCTACGCACATCGTGACGATGCCGAAGCGGTTCTTTTCATTCCTGTCCAATTCGGTCAGCAGCCTTGTGACCAGGATAGCCCCTGTCGCGCCGTACGGATGACCGAACGCAGTCGCACCGCCGGAAGGGTTGATTTTTTCGATCGGAAAGTTACCAAGCTTGATGCAAGCCAAAGCCTGCACCGCGAAAGCTTCGTTCAGCTCAATCACATCGATGTCTTCGAGCGTCAACTTTTGGCGTGCCAAAAGCTTTTCAACCGCTGGAACGGGACCCAACCCAAAGTCGTGGGGATCAACCCCTACCGCAACCGCATCAACCACTTGCGCGATCGGTGTTAAATCATAAAGCCGGCAGGCGCGTTCCGATGCCAGAATCGTAAAGCTTGCCCCATCATTGACAGGACAACAATTCCCGGCCGTTATCGTGCCGTTTGCCTTGAAAACCGGCTTCAAGCGATTCAGGCTTTCCATGCTGCTCCGGCTTCTCGGGCACTCATCCTCACTCAGCAAGAGCTCGTCATTGATCCGAAAAGGTGTGATCTCCGAATCAAAGACGCCAGCCTGTTTGGAGGCTTGATACTTCAGTTGGCTTTGAAGCGCGAATTCATCTTGCTGCTGGCGGGTGATGCCATACTTTTCAGCGAGTTCCTCGGCTGCCACGCCCATATCCGGATCGCCGTATTCGCTGGTGGACAACGGTTGACGCGTCAAGATGCGGGGCGCCTGCATGCCATACAGGGATTTCGGCCGCTCAATCTGCCACGGTGCGCGGCTGCTGCTTTCCACGCCGCCGCAAATCATGACTTCGCCGAAGCCGGACATTATTTTCATGTGTCCGACAGCGATGGCTTCAAGCCCGGATGCGCATTGGCGGTCAACCGTGACTGCCGGCGTCTCCACAGGCAGACCCGCTTGTAAGGCTACTCGTCTTGCGACATTGCCGCCCCCGCCGATCACATTTCCGACAACGACCTCATCGATGTGCCCGTTCAATTCCGGGTGCTTGTCCAGCATCGTTTTCATCAAGTATCCGCCCAGATTTTCCAGATCGACATCGCTGTACATCCCGCCGTACTTTCCGATGGGCAAACGTGCAGCCTCCACAATATATACCTTAGATGACACTTGGCTCGCGCTCCTTTGCTAAATCATGCAGTAATTGTTTCCTTGATATTTTGCCGTTGTTTTGTTTCGGTATTTCTTCGACAGCGAAAAGGTGATCGATTTTTGCGGGCCGGGACATCCGGGATGATAAATAAGCATTGATTTCGGTCAAGCTCATTTCTTGAATTTGATCGGCCCAAACAATGATGGCTCCGATTTTTTCATTGTAATGTGCATCCGGAATGCCAAGGACGACGATTTCGGCGACAGCCGCCAGCTTCAATAGCTGGCGCTCAAATTCCAGCGGATAGAATTTCTCGCCGCCGCGATTGATGCAATCATCTTTTCGGCCAAAGTATTCAAGCGTATCCCCTGCCACTTTGCCCAGATCACCGGTAGAAACGCATGCGACAGTGGCTACGCGATCCTCGCCTTTGCGGTGGTAACCTGCAAAATTCAGGGGGCTGCGGACCTGTATTTCACCAACGCCTTCAGCGTTGGGTTGATCAATGATGATCTCGACCCCAGGGAACAGTTGGCCGACACTATTGTCGGAAGGAATGCCCTGCACGGTTTCCATCGAGATGTAACTGGTTTCCGATGAGCCATAGAATTCATATAGCTGCACATTTGGGCAATAGCGGTACAGCTTCCTGCGGATGTCCACATTCAACTTAGCGCCTGATGAAATGATTGTGTAGTTTTCCGTCAATACCTCATTTTGAGACTCCAGCTTGGAAACGAGCGAGTGGATCATGGTCGGCACAAGGTAACAGGTCAACGACTCCTTTTGCTTGACCAAGGCGATCAGGCGTTTTGTGGAAAAATGCTGGTTCAGGATGAAGGTCTGCCCAAAATAGAGCGTCTGCATCAGCGTGTACAGACTCAACGAATAGTGCATCGAGCCAAAAACCGTGGTGCTTTGCTTGCAGGACTGGCGGATCAATTGGTTGGTCCCCTCAAAACTCTTGACCCAGGATTGATGGGTTCTGCGGTAACCCTTCGGCTGCCCCGTTGTTCCCGAGGTAAAGCCGATAAACGCCAAATCACTCGCTGACGCATATTCATCAGACTCATAAGGTTCTGCAGCTTTTTGGGAAATGGTACGGATATCCGTCAGCACTAACGGAGCCTCGAACTGAGCCAATATGTCCTGCAGCCCCTGATCAGAAAGTACGGCATTCACGGGCACAGCCACTTTGTCCGCCCGGATCAATGCCAGGAAATTAATCAGCTGATCAATGGCATTTGACATCGGTGCAAGGATTACTTTTTGAGGAATCCCTGCCAAAATCTTTGCCCGTTTCTGAACGCGCTGCTCCAATTCCTGGTAGGTCACCGATTCTTCCCCATCACTTATCGCTGTCTGCATAGCATTTTTTGCATGCCAATCATCTATACGCTTCATCGTCGCACCTGCCTAATTCATTTACGCTAATTTTAAGGAAATCAGACTGTAGCGCTTTTTGAGGCGCATGGTGATCCAAGCGGCTAAAATTGCTTTAACCGTATCCAGAGGAACAAAGGCCAGCGTCATCTTCAAACCGTTCAACCACGAGTTGCCCATGTAATACGCCATCGAAAAACTGCCGCAGAAATCAATCAGCAAAGTCCCTCCGACGATAAATATAAGCACGGCTTTAGCAAAAGTAAGGTTTTCCCAATTCTTTTCAAGCAAATAGCCGATCACAAGCGGTGCCAATACGTATCCAACCAAAAACCCGCCGCTTGCGCTGGCGAATATGGCAATACCGCCCCGTCCGCCTGATAAGACCGGTAACCCTACCGCTACCATCAGGAGAAAAACACTTACAGCCAGCGGACCGTATTTCTTGCCAAGCAGTCCGCCCGCGAGCATCATCATCATATTTTGCAGAACGATTGGAACCGGTAGTCCGGGCAGCGGAATCGTCAATACCCCCGACACGATCATCAAAGCCACCATCATTGTTACCCTAGTCAAAACTTTTGTCTTCATCGTTTTTCGGTAAGGAGACTCCCACTTCTGTAAGTGGGGGAGGAATTACTGTTCGCTCGCAGAGCGAAAAATCATCCCCTTACCTATCTCCCTTCTAAATCATATTTTTTCGCTTCTCACTAATAAAGTGATATAATTTTCCTAGTGAGAAGAGGTGAAACTCATTGGTTACTGTTACTGCCAAAATTCAAATCTATATTTCCAAAACGGATGAGGAAAGTCTCCGTATCACCACAAACGCCTATCGAAAATCCTGCAACTGGTTGAGCGAAAGAGTTTTCCAAACAGAGGAACTGAACCAACGCAACTTAAACACTCTCTATTACTCCGAGTTGAGGGACCGATTCGGTCTCAAGAGTCAGATGGCACAGTCTGTCATGAAGACGGTCATCGCCCGGTATAAATCCGCTAGGTCGAACGGACACGAGTGGCGTAAGGTGGTATTCAAGCGTCCCGAATACGACCTTGTTTGGAATCGTGACTACTCCCTCAACCAAAACCTTTTCTCCGTCAACACCTTAGACGGACGCCTCAAATTCAAGTTTGAGAAGAAGGCAATGGAACGCTACTTCGATGGCAGTTGGAAATTAGGCACTGCCAAGCTCGTCCACAAACTCGGCAAATGGTTCTTGCATATCCCAATGACAAAAGAACTGCCCGAATTGGACTTGGCGGGTGTCACTCATGTTGTGGGGGTTGACTTGGGCATCAATTTTCTTGCCACCACCTACGATAGTCAAGGGGAAACCTTCTTCTTCAACGGAAGAACTGTTAAGCATAAGCGGGGTCAATGCAAGGCACTGTGCAAGCAGCTGCAACAGAAGCAGACTTCGTCTTCCCGCAAACGGATAAAAACCACTGGTTCACGAGAAAACCGTTATGTGACTGACATGAATCATCAGATCACGAAGGCACTCGTCGAACGCAATCCTAAAGGGACATGCTTTGTTCTCGAAGACTTGACTGGCGTCCGGAACGCCACCGAAAAAGTCCGGACGAAACAGAAATATATTTCCGTTTCGTGGGCCTTTTACCAGTTTCGTCATATGCTGGAATACAAGGCTAGACTGAACGGACAGACCGTCATTGTGACAGACCCGAAACATACCTCCCAGACGTGTCCAAAATGTGGACATGTTGAGAGGGGAAACCGGAACAAGAAGACGCACACGTTCTGTTGCAAAAATTGCCGGTACACATCGAACGATGACCGTATTGGCGCCATGAACCTCCACCGCAAAGGCATCGAAGCCATCAGCGGTGCCACTCCAGCATGACTTGAGTGGCAAGGGCGAAGTCAACCGCCCTGCGAGCCGTGAGGCTCAGACATGCCCGCACATCAAGGTAGGAGCCCGTCAGGGCGCTCGCACTACTGGTGAGGCATAAGTGTAGACAGTGCCAACGAAGTTGGTGCTGGGGCTTTTCGCCTACACAAGCTCCCACTTCAAACGTGAAGACCCTTAGGGTTAGTTAAGTGGGGGTCGTTGACCACTAAACTCCTCCTGTATCTACCGTTTTTATTGTTACCCTATATTTTATTTTGGTTTACAAACAACATGGTAACCCATTTCTTCTTATTCCGCAACACTCTTTTTAACGACTCCTGCATTAATTGAAAAAAAGCACACAAAGAAAACAGCAGCCTGGTAACCATCGTCGTGGTTTCCAGGCTGCTGTTTTTTGTGCAGAAATGAGGGCTGTTTTGAACAACTTTCCGTTGTTCTTGAGTCCCTATTCAGATATTCATGCATGCAGCAAGTGCTTGCTGTTAGAGGCCAAATCTCTTCTCTGTCGTGCTCAAGAAATTATCCAGTGCTTCCTCGCTGTCGATGCCCATCCGGTCCGCCAACACCATCAACCACCACATGCTCTCGCCGATTTTGTGCTCCAAGCCGGATTCGTTAGACGCCCCAACCGGCCAACGTCCCTGCTGCGCCATGGTTAAGCGCCCGACCAAGCCCGCATCGGTCAAAAACGCCAATGCATCCTCTTCCACGGACCACTCGCTGCCATGGTGCTTCATTTCCAATGCGCGGTAATGTTCCCGGATTTTTTTTGATCTTTCAGCTGCTTGTTTGATTGTTAGTTCGTCCATAATAAATCTCCTTTTTTATAATTCAGGGTGTTATTACAGCTCCGTATACTTCTCTTTATTCCCTCGGCTTTTGTCCACCGGATACTTGATGGTATTCTTTTCCAGCTTCGCCGCGATGATCTCATCGATGTCCAGCTCTAGGTTGCTGGCCAGCATGTGCGAATAGATCAGCACATCGGCGAGTTCCTCCTTGATCCGTTCGATGTTTGTCTCTCTGACTTCCTCGGGCGATTTCCATTGGAAGAGTTCCAGCAGTTCTGCGGCCTCCAACGAAATCGAGATGGCAAGGTCCTTCTCGTTATGGAATTGACGCCAGTCGCGGTCATCGCGGAATTTATTGATTTTGTCCATTGTGTTCATGTGTGTCATCCCTTTCCGTTAGGACTTATTTCCTGATTGAAGTCATTCTACAAGCTATAATAATAGTCTTTAATTTTATCTGCCATTAATTTTCGACGGATTGTCAAAAATTCTTGATAATTACTGACATCCATGTCAAACAATTCAAGCGGAACAGCATTTTCTTTGAAATTTTTGATTACAACATTATCATCCCTAGTTAGTCCAAGTACAGATAGATACTCTTTCGGAGCCTTATCACTAATTTTGATATTAATCTCTTTTTGAACCATTGCGTAGTTTGCTATCTGATTGTATTCCCTCTTGTCGTTTATGCCGTGCTTCCTGAGATAATTTTTTGGAAAAATATGGTGAATATCACCGTGCATATCCAGCATCGATTGAACAGTTGTAGGTTGCGATAAAAAGCCTATGTTCTTATTTTTTATCTGAGTAAATAAGTAAATATAATGAATTGGGCCAATTTGATTTGTTTCTAAACGTTGAAGTAAGGTATGATTCCAAAAAGCATCAGATAGTTGAGCCGCTTCACTATCAGCTAAATGTTTTTTAGGATCCGTCTCATCAAACTTTCTAATATCCAAATCAATTTGAGATTCACTAGAACCTGAAAAACGTTGTGTTAGGAGAGAAAGCATCACAAAACGACGAACAATGTAATCTCTCTCTTGAACGTCAATTTTCTTATCTTTCAGCAACAAATAAAGAGCATACCCAAAGTTCAATGCGTTAATTGATCGTATGTAATTAAAATTATAAATCCCCATCGATTGAAGAATCATCGTATAGTTTTCAAAATTATTCTTATTGCAGAATTCAACTAACCCATCTTCAAATCTTTTAAAAGATTCCTCGGCTATTTCCTCTCGATTTTCTTTGGCATCAAAATCTCTCCCTGACAACAGTTGGACTAATTGGCTAATTTTGCCCCTTTTAAATTTATAAGCGAAAATTACCTTGATCATATCTGCATACTTAGGAATGTATGAATATAGCTTTTGGTTCCCCACCCAACTAATTTTGTCAAAGAGATGGCTGTTTACAAAATCATGATCGTTATTTTTAATATTCAAAAAATCATTTGGACTCGCTAAAGCATGACAGAAATAATCAATAGCCTTACGGATATCTACTCCCTGATAATCAGTGTTAGATGCGATCTTTGACATTACAAAATCAGACTGGGATAGACTAACCCCTTTGGAATTTATCCTTGTAAATATTTCAGTTACTGTTTCAATTTCAAGTTCACTGCTCAATTCAATAACACCGACATGAATATTCTTTATACCAATTAGTTTAGCTAAAACTTTATCAACGTACTCCCCATCTGTATTTTCATTCTTACTAAGATAATCATTGATGAATCGCCACTGATTAAAGGTATCGGCAAATAACACACTAATATCTGGGATCCACTTACTACTTTTATCAAGTGCAGGGGTCCAGACTTCAAAACGTTCTTCAATTGGATTAAAGGAGATTTTGATACGCTTTTTTAGAAACTTCTTGTTCAACACTTCCTGCCCTACCATTGCAGCAGTCAATGCCGTGATTCTTTGTTGACCGTCGATGATAATGCTTTTCCCAGACGAAATGCTCCCATCTTTTAAGCGTGTATCAGAATTTCTCCAAGTAATAATGAACCCTATCGGATAACCGTGATACATCGAGTCCATCAAGTCTCTTACTTTTACAGCATCCCAAACAAATGGTCGTTGAATTTCTGGAATAGCAATATTTCCATCACGGATTGCTGTTAACAGTGAAGAAACAGCCATATTTTTTGTTTCAAATGTACTCATAAGTGAAATAACCTGCCTTTCAATGCGTCGTTATCTTGTGAACAAATGATTAATCATTTCAGCATCACTTATCACGATATTTAGACCACTTGCAGCCTTTCTCTTTCCATATCAACGATTTTTTTGACCATGGATTTTTCAGAAATGTCTTTCGCGGCAGCGGTATGATCGGTAATGTATGAATCCTTTGCATAATCATCAAATACTTGTTGTTTAGTATCTAACATCTCCATCATTCGCTCATCGATGCTGTTTTCGGTCAATAGTCGATAAACAAAGACTTTTTGCGTCTGACCCATCCGGTAAGCTCTTGCAATGGCTTGTGTCTCAAGTGTGGGTTTTATTTGCGGTTCACAAAAAATTACAATACTGGCTGACTGTATATTCAAGCCCACTCCGCCTGCTTGTATTTGCGAAACCAACACATGTTTTTGTTCTGAAGATTTAAAGATGTCTAATATTTCCTGTCTCTGTGCGGAGGACACAGCTCCCGTTATAGGGGTGAGCGTTTTATCGCCCAGTTCCGAACATATTGTATTAATGACACTCTTAAAAAAGCTGAAGACAATGACTTTTTTCCCATTTGCAGCAGCTTCATCGCAAATTTCGATGAGCCGATTCAGTTTGGGGCTTTTCTTTTTTGTTATCCCTTGCCAACCTGCTCGTCGCATCAACATGAATTCTCCGTTTCTGACTGCCTCACGATAAATTTGACCCTCTTCTTGACCAAATGACAGCCATTCTTCAACTTGTGTCAATTCAGGGAGTTCAGTTAATACATCTTCCTTATTTCGGCGCAGATAAACGGGTGCAATTTTTTCCTTGAAAATATTGGAGCCTATATACTGCACACTATTCTCCATTTCCTTCGTAATATCTGGCTGGAGTTTACCAACCAAATTAACCATTTCCGCGAGCCGATTTTCTAAAGGTGTCCCCGTTAAATAAAGTACATTGTCACTTCTTTCAGTCAAACTATAGATAGTCTGTGATCGTTTTGCATCTGGATTTTTCACGTAATGGGCTTCATCTACAACTAATAAGTCTATTGTGTCTAAATTCTCATGTTTCAAACGCTGTATTGTCTCATACGTTGTAATGGCTACGCCTCCTTCAACTTGCCATTGATCAAAAGCCCGTTCTCGACTAGGACCATGAACCAAAAATGGCTTCAATTCGCTATGCTTTTCAATTTCACGCACCCAATTGATTACAATGCTAGCTGGACATATAACTATAAAGGCATTTTGACCTCCATGCGCAAGATGAGCCATAACAGCAATAGCTTCAATCGTTTTCCCAAGCCCCATCTCATCGCCAATAAGGACTTTTTTTTGTACTATTGCGTATTTTGCTCCGAAATCCTGCCACCCGCGCAGCTTCACCTTTAATTTACTTAGCATTAATTCAGTATTTTCTATTTTCTCGATAATTTCTTCAGATAAAGAATAAGCTGGATGATTTTTTTCAAGACCAATACTGAAGTATGGTTCTAGAACCGCATAATAACGTGCTGCATTATTCTTAAAATCATCCCAAATTTCTTCTTCTGAAAAAGATTGAATTTCCGATAGTTTTTTACGTAGCTGCTTCGTTTGTTCCTCGTATTTTTGGTTGAATGATTGGATTAATTCTAAATCAACTGAAAAAACAGCTTTTTTATCTGCAGACTTAAAAAACCATTCAAGCGTCCAACTCCACTTGGGATTGACGACTCGGATTTTATCATCTATATGTCCATTAAAGTACTGCGAAATCACAAAAGCTTCTTCACTTATGCCTTTTTCCTTGTCTATCGGATAAATAGATTGTAACAATTTAGTATGTGATGGATCTTTGCGCTCCACATCAAAGCGAATGGATAAGCTTTTCGCTAGTTCATTTTTATAGTTGCTCAGGGAGTGAAGAATCACAGACTCTGTTCGCTCGCCGATGCCATCGATTCCTCTAGCGGTTGAAATTCGCTTCTGTAATTGACGGACATTTGTTATCCCGTTCCTTTGCAAGGTAGACAATTTAATGCCTGGATACGCATTTGCGAAGTTTTCAATTGTTGTATTTTCGAACGCTTCTCTGATGGTTTCCTCTTTTACGTTTGAAATGCATTTCTTCAAATCATTTTGTTTCCGACTAAAGTGCATTTGCAAATCGTTGGCTTCAGCATAAATTCCTTTCGCTTTAGCAATCGCTCTTGAAACATCAGCCTTTTTGGGTTTAATGAGGGTCATCTATTTTCCTCCTCGGAATAGCTGTTTTAAAGAATTAAAGCCTTCACTAATAACCTATGACATCCTTGCTCACTGCCATGATGACTTCTTGGGGAATGGTTTCGATTTCAAGCGAGTAAACAGTATTCAATCTTGGATTAAAGATACCTAGTTTCTTTAGAGATTGAAATTCATCATGAATCGAGTTTGTTCCCATCAGATAATAAACAAGCAGCTGAAGCGTATGTTGAGGTTTGATATTAGCTTTTAAAACTTTAAAATCCCATAAGGTATCTGCCGTCAGAAAGTCGCCATCTCCTGATGTAATTTTGTCTGAATAACCCCCAAGAAAAGTAAAAGAATCAAGTGTTATTGGTCCGTACTCGTCAAAAAAGTTAAGGCTTCTTGTCACCATTTCTTTGACGTTAAAGAGAGTATCCTCATTTGGAACGAGCATAGTATCCTCTGGGATGAAGCCGCTTCGTAATACCGAGTCATATTTCACGAGATTAATTGCAGCGGTTATTGATTCATCATCCAAGTCATGGATCTGGCCTACTAACGTTTTTGCAATCATTAATTTATTCGCTCTATTTGCACCGATTAAAGAGATGTTAAATGCTTCTTGTGCGCCTTCAGCGGGATTCAGCATAAGTCTAGTCAAGTAATCTACGGTTATTCCGATTAGATTTGGCGGAATATTTTCTGAAGGTTTAAGTTCATTTGATGATGTCAATTCCTTTGACGAAAATGATTTGATTGGTATATACCCGCCCCTTGGTTGTTTAATTTGCTCGATTCTTTTTGTGACTGAAACCATACTGATTCCTCCTCTTTAATGTCGCAAACTTATTATCATCTCAACTCATTATCTAACGGCACAACAACCTCGTCCAATACCTTTCGCCATTGTCGTTTCATTTCTGGACCGTATCTCAGTGGCTTGGCTTCGGGATGCACTGCCTTATATTTTTCAAAGTTTTTGCTGTCAATGATACCACCTATATTTGGAATCGGGTCTGCACCGATAACATATTGTACTGCCGAGGAATGTAATTCATCGGATGAAACAAACCATTCCTTCGCAAAATGAGCGATAGCATGATCTCGAGCTAGAGTAAAGTAATGCCGTTTGAGAACAAAGATATCTTCCTCTGGATCAACCCGTTTTGAGTCGATATCGTTCAAGATGGCACGGTAAACTTCCCTTACAACCTCTGCTTTGTTCAACTTCTGCATCGCTTTTTCAATATCTTCACGCACAGATTTATTGTTTGCTGAGTACGTGTTCAATAGTTGATCGATATAGGTAGCGTCGATATCATACAGTTTGACCGCATTGTCTGAATAGAATTCTATTTCTGACAGACTTTCTGGGGGCGTCGGTCCTACAGGCAAATCTGCAAGTATTGACCCTTTTATCGTCTGATACAATCCTAAATTCTCTTCCAGAACCATCACTTGCTTCTTAAAGCTACCTGATTTTTCCATCTCATCATTGTAATCATCATAAGTAACAAGCGCCTCAAACGAATTCGTGAATTCCTGAAATGCTTTAACAAAATCAATCCTCAATTCCAACGGAGAGTGCTCATCTATATCCGGATGTGATTCAACGATGCCAGTGAACTTCTTATGACCGCCATTGAATCTCTTCTTCGATTTTTCATAAGTTGGATAAATCAGATTGGTTTCTTCTTTAGCTTCGGAATAGAGTCTTGTTGCATCTGCAACATTTTTTTCCATGGAGTGCGGCTTCCGGAAAGTGACGATCAAGCCTTTCGTTTTATCCGGGTAGGTACGATTCGTACGCGAAAAGGCTTGAATCAAGTTGGCATAGCTAAGATTCCGGTCAACAAATAAGGTCTGAATCGTCGGCGCATCGAAACCCGTCAGCAATCTATCGACGACGATAACCAAGTCAATCTGTTTCCCGAATACTTTGAATTCCCCTTTTTTGCGCGCGAGCCGGTTGTTAATGTCCCCGTTATAGCGGTCAATGTCATCGATGCCCCAAGCGGTACCGTAGTACGCGTTGTAATCCTTGATTATTTTTTTCATTTCTTTTTGATTTTGGGCTGAATCCACTTCATTTTCCTGCATAGAATAGGTGATCGCTATTCTCGGGAAATCTGGGTCTTCAATCGTGCGACCTGTCCTGATCGGATGGTGGGCGAATTCTCTTTGAATCCAGCTGGGATCCTTCGTCATTTCCTTGATGGCATGATAATACCGTTTTGCCATATCGATCGAACTCGTCGTCAGAATCGCTGACTTTCTTGGCCGGCCATTCTGAAAATCAAATTTCATATAGGCGTTATCCGGCCGGAAAATTTTATGTAGCACCTTTTGAATATGCTCGTCCTGTTCATAGATCGTTGCATCCAAATACTCTTCTTTTTCGACTGGAGGCATCTGATCGATCATGTCATTGATGCCATCCACGCTGTAGCTTGCATATTTTTCATTGACTTGGAGGTTTTTGAAAATGTGATTATTCAAGGAGGTCTGTTCAATCGTATCCTCATGCTCTACCTGAAATCCCAAGACAGCGGCATCATCCAGAGCATCCTTGATCGTGTAAGTATGCAATTTCTCCCCATATTGATCGTGCGTCGTTCTAGCCAACTGCCCTTTGGCTTGCTTTTTATTCTCTTCAAAAATAGGTGTCCCAGTAAAGCCGAACCAAGTGGAATTTGGGAAGAACTGCTTTATTTCATCCATATTTTCCGCACTCAAAGCTCGGTGGCATTCATCCACGACAAAAACGATATGTTGGCCCAACAACTTTTTGAAACGTTCCACATTTCGTTTCTCTTTTTGCTTTTGGGCATGGCGCAATGCGGACTCCAGTTTTTGGCGAGTCGTGATAATGACTGTATTATTGTTCGTATCCGACAACAAAGCTCGGCTGAGTTCAATCGAACTGCCCGTACCCACAATCAAACTGTTCGCTCGAACATTTCCAGAAGATATGCCTGTATTAAATTCCGAGGCAAACTTTGTGAATTCTGATGTAGTCTGACTATCCAAGTCTTTCCTGTCAATGACCATGATGGTACGGTCAACACCAGACTTGCGCGCAAGCAATTTCGTCGCTACAAAACTCGTCAACGTTTTGCCTGATCCTGTCGCATGCCAAACATAACCCGATTCGTGCTTCATGGCAGATGTAAATAGAGCTTCAATCGCGTGGATTTGGTAAGGATGCAACACCATTAAAGCTCTATTATCATGATCCTCACTGACAATCGTATAATGCGCGATCAAACGATGGGCATCCGGAATGTTCAACACCTGCTTACAAAATTCATAAACATTGTCCACCTTACGATTGTCCGTCGTCCGCCAACTAAAAAGGAATTTCTTATGCATATCCTTTGGAAGCGCATTCGCGAAATAGCGGGTTGTTTTTTCATTGGAAACGACAAAAAGCTGCAATGTTGAAAAAATGTTGTTCCGAAACATCCCTTCCTCAGCATATTTCTTGATTTGATTGAAAGCCTGGAAATACCCGTCTTTTGCACCAGCTTGTTTCAACTCAATCTGCACAATCGGCAACCCGTTGATCAACAAGGTTACGTCAAACCGTCGCTCACGTTCATCATCCGATTTTTTCTTGGCAATCTGATTAACGACTTCATAAGTGGAAATGCCTCCGCCGATGTCTTGATTGGAATACAAGATCAAAGACATGGCACCTAAAGAAGCATCCTCACGCTCAATTGTGATGCGCGCAATGCCATTTTCACCCTTTAGCCATTTGGCAGCATGAAAAGGCGTTTTCGTATGCGTTAATAACTCCATTTTTATCGAATCAAATTCTTTATCCGTAATCGGATGTTCCTTGATTTCAGACAAGTTATTTTGAGTAATTTTTTGGCGAAGATTCTTCCATAAATCTTCTTCAGATTTAAGATCCTCACGATAGTTCCACTGATTATGTCCTTGACCCAGAACGTCAATCAGATGTTTTTCAATTGTTGCCTCATCATTTCTTGGAATTTTGCACATAATCTTCCCAC
Organism: Trichococcus ilyis; assembly: GCF_900109135.1. Lineage (GTDB taxonomy): Bacteria > Bacillota > Bacilli > Lactobacillales > Aerococcaceae > Trichococcus > Trichococcus ilyis. The sequence continues at coordinate 80,147 of NZ_FNYT01000003.1, forward strand.
CTAAGCTATATACTTAATTCCCCCACAAATTATCTATTAAATTATATCACGATTGTTTTATTAAATGTGACATTTATGAGAAATTACGATTGGGAACAGCGTAAGTTGAAAGACGTTGCCCCCCTTCAAAGGGGTTTTGATCTTCCTAAATCTGAAATTAGTGAGGGACCTTATCCAGTTCTCTTTTCAAATGGGATTGGAGGATGGCATTCAGAATACAAGGCCAAAGCTCCGGGTGTCATTACAGGACGTTCCGGATCAATTGGGAACGTAGTGTTTATTGAACAAAACTATTGGCCCCACAACACATCTTTATGGGTTACAAATTTTTTTGATAATTGCCCTCGATATGTTTATTACTTATATCACCACGTAGATTTATCAAAATTTGGAACAGGTAGTGGTGTGCCAACATTAAATAGAAATGACGTTCATGATTACTCGGTTATCATACCAAAACCAGAGGAACAATCACGTATCGCTACTTTTTTCAAAAAACTCGATGATACTATCGCTCTTCATCAGCGAAAGTTAACCTTGCTAAAGCAGCTGAAACAAACGTATTTGAAGCAAATTTTCCCGCAAAATAAGGAGAATATGCCGGCGTTAAGATTTGCAGGTTTTTCCGAGCCCTGGAAACAGAGTAAGTTCGATGAAGTTTTTTCTCACGTCCAGAATAATTCTTTATCCAGAGCAGATTTAAATTATAAGAGTGGCTATGCTATGAATATCCATTATGGCGATATCTTAATTAGATTTGGAGAATATTTGGATGTCTCAAAGTATCAATTACCTATGATTGCAAATAAGCAACTTGTAGAAAAATACAAATCCTCAATTTTAAAAGATGGTGACATTGTTATTGCTGATGCGGCCGAAAATGAAACTGTTGGTAAATGTAGTGAATTAGGAGGGATAGAAGATGCAAATATCTTGGCAGGATTACATACAATTCCGAGCAGACCAAACTGGACTTTTGCATCTGGATATCTTGGCTATTACATGAATTCTTCAGCGTTTCATGATCAACTATTGCCGTTAATACAAGGAACTAAGATTAGTTCAATTTCAAAATCTGCTTTGAAAAAGACAGATATCAAATATCCACATGGAAAAGACGAACAAACTAAAATTGGGAACCTGTTCAAACAACTTGATGATTCTATCGCTCTTCATCAAAGCAAATTAGAGAAATTAATGGATCTGAAGCAAGTGCTATTAGCAAAAATGTTCGTATAGTCATATTATTTGCAGCATCCAAAAGACCTCCTGATAATTAAGCGATGACATGTTCATCAAATTTATTATCAGGAGGTCTTTATTTTGGTTAGAAAAAGGAAGTCAGATCAACTGTTCTACAAGTATTTCAAGGAATGGATTGAATTATACAAGGTTGGGGCTGTGCGGTCCGTAACGTTGAGTAAATATAATATGTCCCTCCAACGAGTGTATGAGCTAGCGCCTAATTTAAAAGTTGGGGAGATAGACAGACGGAAATACCAGCAGCTTTTGAATGATTATGCACTCACCCATGAAAAACAAACCACAATGGATTTTCACCATCAATTAAAAGGCGCAATACTGGATGCGGTTGATGAGGGGTTGATTGCCACAAATCCCACGCGAAAAATCATCATCAAGGGGAAAAAGCCTAAGGAGAAGCGAACGAAGTTTTTAAACCAATTTGAAATTCAAGCGCTGCTTAGACAACTGGATTTATCATCTGAAATCAATTGGGATTGGTTTATTTTATTGGTGGCAAAAACAGGGTTGCGTTTTTCTGAAGCTCTTGCACTTACTCCAAATGATTTCGATTTTTCAAAGCAAAAGCTAAGCATTACAAAAACCTGGAACTATAAAGGTACTACAGGGAACTTTCAACCTACGAAGAATCAATCCTCAAAACGAACACTGCAAATTGATTGGCAAACTGCGATGCAATTTTCGCAACTGATCAAAAATTTAGATCCGAACAAACCCATCTTTGTGAAAAACAGGGTATTCAATTCAACAATCAATTATCGTCTGAAGGTCCTTTGCACAAATGCAAATATTCCAATCATTACCATTCATAGCCTCAGACATACACATGCGTCATTACTATTGTTTGCAGGCGTTTCGATTGCGAGTGTAGCTACTAGATTGGGACATTCCAGCATGACTACCACACAAGAAACGTATCTACACATCATTCAAGAACTCGAAAATCAAGACAATGACAAGATAATGAAACACTTGGCTTTACTGATATAAAATGAAAAAAGGCACCTCGCGTGCCTTTTTCAAATGAACATTTTGTTTAGTAAAGTACATTTCAGTGTTTTTAGATGAGCAACCTTTTTTTGATGAAGGATTATAGTATCGTCTAGTTGTTTAAAAACAGACCCTATTTTCTGTTGCTCTTCTAAAACAGGGAACGTTAGCGTTACCCTTTCTATAACTGATTTTGATAAACTGGGAACCCCTGTTGATTCATCCATAGATTTCCAATTAATGCTCTGAATCAAGGTATACAAGAAATATATATCATAATTTGGAAACGGTGTTAGATAGAATAAAGTATCAACAGTCCAAAATGGAGCTTTTAAATATTGGGGCTTATCAATTGTCCCTTTTCTCCCAAGACCAATGCCATCGATATCTGACAGTTTTCCATCAACTGACAACATGTATCCTCCAGTTCCATAAACAGGTATATTACCTTTATCTAAATGTTTGTAGTCTCTCCCCGAATTAACCTTAAGAACTTCTTTTAACTGATGTTTCTCCCATGGATCTCTGAAGTTTGCAAGCCTAAGGTGTGGTGAAAAAGAGTCACTCTGAGGCAAAATTTCTCTCATCAAGCTTTGTTTCAACTGGTTTAGTTTTCGTTGCTTACAAAGATGAAGAGCGATAGTATTGTCCAGCTGTTTGAAGAAGGCTCCGATTTTAGATTGTTCTTCAGTTTGGGAAGGAACATTAATTTCTATTTGAGCTAAGTCATTAGAATTAATTGCTGGATAACTTGTTCCAGTGCTGCGGTCAAGAACATTTAATACAAAGCGTTCTTCTTGTAATCTGCTTAATAAAAAATAACTATCACCATAAGGTCTTAGTTGTGCATAGCCAGTAGAGAAAACGTAGTTATCATAAGGTAAATCAAATAGATAGTTATTTTTTTGATAAGGCCTCACAGTTTGATAAAAAACATCACCTTTAATAGCCAATCGCTGCGCTCTCGAAGGTGCATTTCCATTTGTTTCAGTTCTATGGGATACCATAGTGGTCCCACTTACTGATTCTAAATCAACATATTCAAATTCTTCTGGCAAAATAGATTTAGGATTGAAAAGAGCTAAGTCTTTTAACTTACGCTGTTCCCAGTCGTCAAAGAAACCTTTAAAACGTATAACTGGCGCCTTTTTAGTTTCCTCAGACATCACCGAAACACCGCCTTTGTTGCTTCAATGATGTCGCGTGTTTCATCTGTAACCGCCAGTTCATCCAGCATTAAAAGGAAGTCATTTTCAGCTGCTTTGATTTGCTGATTGAGAGCCACAAGTTCTTTCCCTAACTCAACAATATCGACTTCTTCTTGCTCCTCAAACGTATCGACATAACGTGGGATATTTAAGTTGAAGTCATTCTCTTTGATCTCTTCAAAACTCGCAACATGCGCAAACTTTTCGACATCTTCACGTTTTTTGTAGGTTTCAACAATTCTGTCGATGTTTTCTTGCGATAGCTTGTTCTGATTTTTGCCTTTGATGAAGTCCTTGCTTGCGTCAATGAACAGAACATCTCGAGTAGTCCGGTTTTTCTTCAAAATAATAACGGTCGTAGGAATCGATGTGCCAAAGAACAAGTTCGCTGGCATCCCTATTACTGTGTCAATGCTCCCATCTTCCAGTAATTTTTTACGAATCACGCCTTCAGCTGCACCACGGAACAAGACACCATGCGGCAAAACAATAGCCATCGTTCCAGAATCTTTCAAGTGATAAAATCCATGCAACAAGAAGGCAAAGTCGGCTTTTGATTTCGGCGCTAATTTTCCGTAGCGATTAAACCGCGAATCATCCAGGAACGTGTCATCTGAAGACCATTTAGCAGAATATGGGGGATTCATTACTACGGAGTCAAATGTGTATGGTTCATCTGTTGGCCAGTCCTTATTCAAGGTATCGCCGTTGCGCAGACGAATATCCTCGTTGTCGACACCGTGCAAAATCAAATTCATTTTTGCCAAGTTAAACGTGGTCGTGTTAAGCTCTTGACCATGATATTTCACGCTTTTCGGATAATTCAAATAATTCCGGATGTTGAGCATCAAAGAACCGGATCCCATAGTCGGGTCAAATACGCTGAACAATTTCTTATCCTCTTGCCCAATAGCAGCGATCCTTGCCATCATATCCGAAACTTCATGAGGCGTGTAAAATTCTCCAGCCTTCTTCCCTGCTTCGGAGGCAAATTGACTGATCAAAAACTCATAAGCATCCCCGATAACGTCGCCGTTATGTCCAAGCACATCAATGCCGTTGAGTTTTTTTAACACTTCAGTGATGGTAACGTTACGTTGCTGATCGTCTGCACCCAATTTTTTGGATTTTAGATCTACATCATCGAATAACCCATTAAATTGAATGTACTTAGTCGACAAGTCAATGAATGCTTTATTTAAGTCGTTCAGTTGGAATGTATTCTGATTTGCTTGCATCGTCAAAACATTGAATAAATGATCCGCTGCAATATCATAGCCAAGAGTATCGACTAACGTTTCGATCAAATCGCTCTTTGTATCTTCATCTTCAAGTAGCTGACGATACAAAACCGTCTGCTTATCCGCATTGGAAAATTCATCCAATGACTCACCAGCTAATTCAACAACTTTTTCTAAAAGCTTATCTGAGAGATATTTGTAGAAAATCAACCCTAGTAAATAGTTTTTATATTCAGACGCATCCATCTTGCTGCGCAGATTGTCTGCAGCGCTAAATAGCTTCTGATTTAGTTCAGCTCCCATAATATAGCAAAACTCCCTTTATATTTATTGAATTTTAGGTATCACACCTTAACATACGCTTTTTCCCAACTAAAGTAAACCCTTTTTTAGCACAAAAAGGAGCGCCAATTATAAAAAGCGCTCCATTTGTTTATATGCAATTAATATTTATGTGTATTTGATGGTTAGCTATCAGGCGGTGCGTTATTTCCAGTAGCCTTTGAATCATTTGGTCATCCCTAAAAACTCTTTCCGAAACTAAAAGACTGCTTTCTCTGGTTCAAACTCTTGGTACAGATCAATTGGCATTTTATTTTCCAATAGATACTGAATTTCAATTGGTTTTTCGTTTTGATGTGAAATTGCCTTTGCAGGACCGATATACGTGTATCGTTGTGTCACTTTATTCACCGTTTTATACTTGCGCACAAATAGGTGAATGGTTTTTCCATATGCTTCATTTTGAGTTAAGTCCCTGCCACGGTCAGAATCCACATTGGTACTGTTAGGGCTCTCCCATTGGAACTGTTTTTGCGAAATAAATTTATCCTTATAGTTGATATTTTCATCGATATCAGCTTCTTTATGCAAATCGATAAATAGGAAATAATGAGCGCCGCCTATTTCATTTTGCAAAGTGCTTCCCCTAAAGGATGAATGGGTATTACGAAAGTTCGTCATTATCCCGACTTCTCGTTGCGAATACTCACTATAGAGTTGCAGGAATGGATAGCCCAGGTTCTCATGACCGAATTCATTTTTGTAACGCATCAAACCATAATGGATAGCGTCACTAAGAAACGGACCTGCTTCTTCATCTTCTAAACAGGTGAGTAATTCCTTGTTGAAAGCATAAAGATTACCTGCAACTTCTTCAACAATTTTGATGCCGTGAATTTCATTCTTATCCGCGTAGTTAAGGTTAAAGGTCTCTAATGCATGTGCCGTGGTGTCTGTTTGATCACCATCAACATAGCGATTTACTTGTTGGATTGCTTCTTCTTTAGTAAAGCGCTCTTGGTTAAAGCACAGCTCTAAAATCGCAAACTCATGTGGACGTTTCAAAGGTAAATAACTCTGTAGCTTGGTATAAATTCCCATGAAGCTGTTATTAGAAGCTAATTTTTGAACCAATTCATTATCCTTTTCTACCTTTTGTAAAAATGCAATGTAGTTATCTGATTTGGTAGTCTTAACGGATTTACTAAAGAACAACACCGGATCCGGCGCACCTTCTAACGTCAAATAATCTTGAAGACGGTAAGGAACTTTCCCTGCCAAGGCACCTTTAAAAGTTTGGTAATCTTCTATTAAATATTTAAGCGCATAGAAATTTTCACTTTCTAATTGTTCTAGAATTTGATCCTTAGCAATTTCATCCATCCGAATATTGGTTGGACCCGGAATGTTTCGAAAGCCTTTACGAACTGCATGGGTGATTTCTTTCTTTGTCACCGAACGGGATCCATAAAGCGCAATGGCGATTAAAAATGACTTACTGTAATTTCCAATAAAATCCAGGACAGTTAGAAATTCTTTTTGCTCCGCTTTACGCAAGCCACGGCCCAATTGTTGGGTAAATACGATTGCGGATTCGGTTGGACGTAGCATCAAAACTGTATTAACACTCGGAATATCAATTCCTTCATTAAAAATATCAACGGTAAAGATGACATTTAACTTATCCGTGTCACTCTCAAGTAGTTGGATTTGACGTACCCGTTCCGCTTCTGAGTCTTCCCCCGTCAAGTATGTACTTGGAATACCGCGTTTGTTAAATTCAGCCGCCATGAATTCGGCATGTTTCTTTGTGATGCAGAAACCGAGAGCTTTTCGTTTTGGACCATCATGACCATAGAAATTCATTTTCTCGATTATGAAATCAACGCGGCTTGTAACATTTAATTTTTCAGCAATTTGTTCTGGTGTCAATCGCTCATCGCTTAAATCGACTCCGGTTTGGTCAGTAATTCCATAGTAATGAAACGGAACGAGTAAATTCTCTTCCAATGCTTGGCGCAGACGAATATCAACAGCCAAGTTGTTATCAAAAAGATCAAACACATTCCCATTGTCGGAACGTTCCGGAGTAGCTGTCATTCCTAAAAGGAACTTCGGATTGAAATGATCTAACACTTTTTGATAAGAAGGACTTGTGGCATGATGCGCCTCATCCACAACAATGTATTCAAACTCATCCGGACGATAACTATAAAATTCTTTTTTCATCGTTTGAATCGTCGCAAACAAATAATCAGCATCATAACTCTTCTTATTTCCGGTCAAAAGCCCCATTTTATTCTTAGGGATGCTTACAACCCTCGCAAACGACTCCATCGCCTTTTCCAAAATCATTTCCCGATGAACTAAAAACAGCATCTTCTTAGGTTGTACCTGCTGCACATCAAATGCTGCCATTAAGGTTTTTCCCGTTCCGGTAGCCGCAACCGCCAACGCACGTTTGCTTCCTGTTTCACGCAATAGAGCAAGTTCCTGCATTGCACTTTTTTGCATACTGTTAGCTATTAAACGTGGACCTAAGGGATAAGTAAAGATTTGTCGCGTATCAACACTTGGTGAATGAACGAGGTCTTGATAACGAACGCCACGGTAGTGTTTTTCATATTGACGCAAGAAATCTTCAGTTGTTTCTAAACTACAATCCCAAATCTGGTCAAAACTATCTTTTAAGTAGGTTAAAAACTCTTCATTAGAATCATCATTCTTAGCAATGACTTGGAGATTCCACTCAATATTACTTTTCAATGCATAATTCGTTAAATTTGAGGAGCCGATGATCACTTTGTAGAAGTCATCGTATTCAAAAATGTACGCTTTTGGATGAAATCCTTGTATCTCAGTAGCCAAAAATACGCGCACATCAAAATCATTGAAAGTCGTTAACTTTCGAATTGCTTTTGGATCCGTAAAATTTAAATAAGTTCCCGTAATAAATTTACCTGTGATGCCCTTGCTCTCTGCGAGTTTAAAACTATCCAGTAATAACTGGACACCAGAATAACTTACGAAGGCAACATTAAAATAAAAACGACTACAACCTTCCAAAGATTGTGTCAGCTCATCCAGCAAATTTTTCTGGCTCGTATTATTCACTAATGTATACACGTGACTGCCTTCTCTCTGCTATCGAATTGTTTGTCCCATCAAAATTTCTATTGCTGGAATATCAGCAGGTGCCCATTCTAACGTTGCTAGTTCCTCCACCGCCAACCATTTCACAGCAACATGTTCAGTCAGCGAAGGCTCCCCTTCCAGCAAATCACATTCAAATGTAGTTAAATTTACAAATCCAAAATCATACTCGTGACGTGTAGTAGTGACTTTATTTTTCACTTCAATTTTGCAAAGTAACTCTTCCCGAATTTCCCGTTCAAGAGCCTCTTTATCAGTTTCGCCTGATTCGATTTTCCCTCCAGGAAATTCCCATAAATAAGCCAAAGATTTCCCTGGTCCCCGCTGTGCGCAAAGGATTTTATTGTTTGCTTTTATGACTGCCCCAACTACGTGGATTTCTTTTTTCATGACTGTCCCTCTTCCAATTTACTAATAGTTATATAGTATCATATTGAGCTGCAATGACTATACAAAAAAACCAGCACAAACGTCTTTTGGCGTCTGTGCTGGTTTTGGTTTCATTATCTTAAAACGAGTGCCAGAGCCTTATAAAACCCATTCTCATCATTCGTGTCCGTTACATAATCAGCAGCTTGTTTTACTTCCTCGGGGGCATTGCCCATTGCGATTCCTTTGCCTGCGTGTTCGATCATCGGCATATCGTTGAAATTGTCGCCGATTGCTAAGGTGTTCTCCAAGGCAATGCCATATTTTTCGCATAAAAAGTCAAGGGCTCCTAATTTTGATACTTGGTTATTGACGATTTCCATGTAGGTGTCTTTTGATCGGTAGTAGGAAATAGTTGATAGGTTTGCCCCTTCCAATTCATCCTCCAGTTTTTGGATGTCATCCGGATTGCCCATGCACAGTATTTTGTGGACAGGCAGCTGCTCGTTCAGGAAAGATTGCATTGAGAGGATTTCCGGATCCATCCGGGTGATAGCCGCTTCCTGCTTCACCCAGGCATCTTCGCGTTCGACGTACCAGCGATCGCCGGAATAGATATTGAAGCTTACTTCCGGAAATTTTGTGGATATGGTTTGGTAGAGCTGCACGGTGGCCGGTCGCTCCAAAGTCAGGCTGTACAAATCATCGAAGGATCCGTCTGCATATTGCGTGATCAACGCCCCGTTGAAGCAAACCAGCGGGGAGGACAACTGGACTTCATCGGCAATGGCAATCATCGCACCTGGCGGTCTGGCGGATGCGAGAATAATTTTCGTATCTTGCTTAACCAAGTCTTGAATGATTTGAATGGCTTCGGGTGAAACCTGGTGCTTCGAATCCAATAACGTGCCATCTATGTCGCTGAATACCAACGCGACTTTTGTCATATCGTTTCCTCCTCAAAGATGATTTCGGTCTGATCCTCGAAATAAGTCTGCTGCTTTGCTGTCAAAGCTTTATCGGTGATGAAGCAATCGACGTCCTGATAAGCAGCGCCTTTGAACTGCGCCTCTTTGCTGAATTTTTGATTTTCAGCCACCAACACCACTTGTCGGCTTTGCTTCACGACTTTTTGCTTGATCAGGGCATTGTTCGCTTCCTTAAAGAAGACGCCCTCTTCCTCCAAACTCGCCGCTCCGATGAAACAAACGTCAAATTTTATCGCATCCATTTCCTTCAGACTGCGGACCGAAAAGAAAAACCTGTCTTCATGATTCAATTCCCCGCCCAAAAGATGGACCTTGATTTTGGGATTCATTCCCAAGGCGAAGGCATTGTCCAACGAATGCGTAAAAACCGTACACGCTTTGTTCAGTTTCTGCGCTGCCAACAATAACGTGGTCGATACGTCCAAAAATAGCGTGCTGTTTTCTGCAATTTCTTCCAAAACGCGGGCAGCCATCCGTTCTTTTTCAGGTTTATGGATGCCTATCCGCTCCCCAAAAGTGAGAATCCTCGGGCTGTATTCAGACAGCATAATGCCGCCATGCGTGCGGACAGCCATCCCGGTTTTCAGGAATTCCAGGATATCCCGGCGCGCAGTGTCGGACGAAATCTGGAATGCTGCCATTATTTCTTTTTTGGAAAGTCTTTTCTTATCCTCCAGCAGCCGTTGCATCTGCTGAATCCGCTCTTCCTGATACACCATCCCACCACCTTTTTGCTTAATTATATAAGCACTTATAATCATTTGCAAGCCGTTATAAGCATTTTTGGGAAGTCGGCAATAAAATAAGCACAAACGTTTTTAGGCGTTTGTGCTGGTTTTTCATGTAATCATAATTCTCTTTATGCTGTCTTTTATTTGTCTAACCCGACTTGCTTCCGTTGTCTTCTGTTAGACTCATCCGCGACATATTTCAAAACTGTATGAAATTCCTTACGCGTTGCTTTTTCAGAAAAGGTTGCATAGTCTCGGTCATATTTATCCAGAATTTTTTGGGCCGTTTCTTTATCTATCATCTCATCACCCACTTAGTCAATTGATTACACTTCACATATTAGCACAACTTAGGCGCAACATGAAAACCAGTGCAAACGTTTTGGCGTTTGTGCTGGTTTGATTATTTTCATATATTCAGATTAGGGATTTTCTTTCGAAATGGAATGGTGCTGTCCGTCCGGATCTTGTCCTCAAGTCCGCGGATCAGGCGGCCTTCGCTGTCGTAGACATGGTTGCGGGCTTTGTTGATGTCGGCCATCGCAAGGATGAGCCTGTCGCGAATTGGTTCGGGTAATTCGTCGAACAGGAACGATTCTTTGTTGAGATTGTATTTCCCGCGCAGTGATTCCACTTCTCCGGCTTTTTTCAGTCGGTACGTTCGTTTGGGCAAGGCACCTTCAATTGTGCGTTTCTCGATCCGATAGACATAGTTGTTGTCGTCGTAGACGATTTCGAGAGCGCCGCTGTTGGTGCGGTTATACTGCACATGCTTGTGATTTTCCTTGTGCAGTTCCCACCAGGCTTTGATCCCCGCTATCGCCTCTTCCTCGCTTTTGTAGCTGCCATGTTCCTTCCGAATGTTGCCGATCCGATTCTGCCAATAGTTGGTATACACTGTTTGAGTCATACAATCCGCCCTTTCGAATTTTGTAATCGCTATCATTGTATGACTAATCAGGGAAATTTGCAAGGGAAGAGGCTTGAATGGAGAACCAAATTCCTCTCCAAAATTCCTTCCACTTCACCGCTTATGAAGGTTAATATTCTTCGCGCTTGACTTGGAGTCAACTCCATAGTTTACAGTGGATCCATACAAATAATTTATCGGAGGGAAATGACTATGGAACAAACGTACATCACTTTGAACGACGGCAACAAAATTCCGCAATTCGGACTGGGTGTTTTCCAGATTCCGGGGGACGAAGAGACTAGTAAAGCTTGCCTGGAAGCCTTTAAATTGGGCTATCGCCACATCGATACCGCGCATGCTTACCAAAACGAACGCGGTGTTGGGCAGGCCGTGAAGGAAAGCGGCATTCCGAGAGCGGAAATCTGGATCACAACGAAACTGTGGCCGAGCGAATACGGCGAGGGTTTAACCGAAAAAGCAATCGACAAAATGCTGGAGCGTCTAGGGACGGATTACATCGACCTCCTGCTGCTGCACCAGCAGTTCGGCGATTATCTGGGCGCCTGGAAAGACATGGAGAAGGCGGTCGCCCAAGGCAAAGTGAAGAGCATCGGCTTGAGCAACTTCGAATCCGAGCGGCTGGAAGAAGTGCTCACTGCCGCGACGATCAACCCTTCCGTTCTGCAGGTCGAATGCCATCCCTACTATCAACAAAACGAGCTGAAGAAGCGGGTCGCGCCTTATGGAACGGTCATCGAAAGCTGGTATCCCTTGGGCCACGGCGATGCGGCTTTGATCGACGAGCCCGTTTTCGCCAAATTGGCTGGGAAATACGGCAAGACGAATCCCCAGATCATTCTGCGTTGGCACATCCAAGAAGGCATCATCGTTTTTCCGAAATCATCCAACCCGGTCCACATCAAAGAGAACTTCGGCATCTTCGACTTCGCATTGACGGACGATGAAATGAACGAAATCCGCCGATTGGACAAGGGCTTCCGCTATTACAGACGGACGCTTGCGGAACAGGAAGAGGCGCTGAGCCAGTTCGTGCCGGCGGATTAACTATTACGAATAATTTGAACCCCACCGGAAATGCTTGATGGATAAGCATTTCCGGTGGGGTTTTGCTGTGCTTTTGAGCATCAAGATTTGATAGATCTTAGCATCAGATTTCGGCGGACCTCGTATATTGAGGATAGGTTCTATTTGACACCAAGAAATATACGTATTATATTACGTATTAAGAAAGAGGTTTGCTATGGATTCAAGGCAATTGATTTCGATGATTATGAAAGACGGTTGGGTGCTCGTCAACGCGAGAGGCAGCCATTATCAATTCAGACACCCACAAAAGTCAGGGCGCGTGACGGTTCCTCATCCAAAAAGAGATTTGCCAAAGGGGACAGTACACAGCATTCTAAAGCAAGCGGGATTGCGCTAACTTCTTGTTGCCTTCACTTATCCAACAACAGAAAGGAAGTTTCCTAATGGTTCTATACTATGCGATTTTTAATCCGGAGGGTCCACAATTCAACGTATCATTCCCTGATTTGCCGGAGTTATTCACCAGTGGAAAAAATATGACGGATGCCTTACATATGGCGAAAGATGCACTGGAAGGTTATCTCCTCTGGCTAGAGGATGAAAACGAGCCTTTCCCTCCAACATCCGAATATGATGAAATTTCTCTGTCTAAGGGAGACCTGCTGATTCCAATCGAGGCGAACCTGGAAGTTGCCAGACTCAAGGAAAACACAAAAATGATCAAAAAAACGTTGACGATACCGAATTATGTCAATGCTCTCGCAGAAAAGGAAGGCATCAATTTTTCGCAAACATTGACGGAAGTGCTAAAGGAAAAGCTGCAGATCCGTTAAACAGCTGTATGTTCGTAATAAGCAGGCCTAGAAGGATGTCCAGCCTTGTTTGGGCTGATGATTTCCGATGGAACAGTAGACAAAAATCCTCCTAAGCTTTGAATATTGGATGGCGAACCAGATATTCGAAGCTTAGCGAGGATTTTTTATCTTATCATTCCACTCGGTCATCAGGTCTTAAAGGTAGCAAACAACGAAAATTCAGAACCAGCCGAAATGTTCACATGCCTTATATATTCCGTCTTCGACATTTGAAGCCGTGATATAGGAGGCTTTATTTTTTAATTCCCGGCAAGCATTTCCCATCGCAATATTCGTCCATGCTGAATCGAACATGACCAGATCATTGTAGTCGTCCCCAAATACCACAACATCATTTAATGGCGCATCCAGGTATGCCATCAAATCGAGTATGCCTTGATTCTTTTGATCATGCTGAAACATCAGATACTCTGGTTCAAAGCGCAGGTGTCCCAATGTGCCTTTTGAGGTCAATAGATTTTCTTCCTCGCTTGGGACAGAAACATAGATTTTATAGATCGATTCGAGCACCTCGAAATCCAGTGTCGGATCGATGATATAGGCAGTCGGTTCTTTGCGTGGCCCTGCTTGCTCCCTAAACAGATCATTCTTGGCATGGACTTTAACGGAATCATCCAGCATAAGCAGAATGCCATATCCCAATTGTTCCGCTTCCCGAAGAATATTTTTGGCTTTGATTAAATCCAAAGGCAAATTCTGTATCATCTCTCCCTTGATCACCAAACCTGCCCCGCCGCTGCAAACCATATTCTCCAACCCAATTTCATGCATAAAATTGACTGCTTTGTAATGCGCACGTCCTGTCGCAATTCCGACAAAGTGCCCGGCTGCTGCTAGCTTATCCAGTGCCGTTTGGGCAGACGGCACTATCTCTTTGGTTCTATGGTCTGTCAGTGTTCCATCGATATCAAAGAAAAAGTATTTCTTATTCAAAAGGATACACCATTCCCCACTGGTTTCTGACGGATGTCAGTGTCGCCATCACATCACGAATATACTGCAGATTCTCTTCGCCAGACTGATTACTGATGTAGTCTTCCATATCTTGGATTTCATACTCTAAGGCTTTCTTGCTTTCGCCGACTTCCACCACTTCCTGATGGCCATCGCTCGTGTAGGTTATCGTCGCCGAAGCTGCCCGAGGGTATTCATTTACTTCAATGTATCCTTCTTCGCAGGAAACCACTCCGCGTTTCGGTTGTTTCGCGCGCATAGTCAATGCCATTACCGCCATTTCACCATCGCCATTTTTCAGGATGATCCCCGACGACTCATCCACGCCAGTCTCAAAAAAATTAGCCGTCGTTAACACCACGTTCGCTTTGCTGCTCATGAAAAACCGAGCGAAAGATGTCGCATACACGCCGATGTCCAACAAGGCGCCTCCAGCCAATTCTTTGGAAAAGAACCGGTTTGTTACATCATACTCTTTGCAACTCCCGAAATTCACCTGGACCATTTTGACACGGCCTAGTTTGCCACTGCCGATAATTTCTTTCAATTTTTTGTATAAAGGCATATGCAGCAAGGTGACCCCGTCAGAAATGATCAAGTTTTTTTCTTTGGCGATTGCCACACATTCTTCCAATTGTCGGTCGTTGACGGTGATCGCTTTTTCACAAAAGACATGTTTGTTCTTTTCCAGTGCCTTCTTCATCATGTCATAATGAAAATTATGGGGGGTAGCAATATATACAATATCAATCTGGCTGTCCTCCAGCAGTTCATCAAAACTGCCGTATGCATGTTTCACATCATATTCTGCCGCATATTTTTGAGCTCCCGCTAAATTCGCATCACAAACTGCATAAATTTCTCCATTGACATTTTTTAGGGCATCTCCCATTTCATGCGCTATCCAGCCTGTTCCAATGATTCCCCAGTTATATTTCATTTTCAGCATTCCTTTCGATTATCTTGGTTGTCGTTTCTGTTGCAACAATCATTTTTGTCGCTATTTGATAAAACAGCGATGTTTCCACAACACCTACTATCTGCTTCAATTGCGTATTCAAATCCTTCAACTTCGGTGTTGGCTGAAAATAGGCATCGATTATCAGATTGCCGTTGTCACTCATTGTGATGCCATCTTTTGCCGAACTGTTTCTTTCGACAACTTCAGCACCCAGTTTTTTGACTTCGTTAGCGACATAAAGACGGGCTTCCGGAATCACTTCCAGAGCAACCGGCACATCAAAGCGCAGATCCTGAAACACTTTCGATTCATCGACCAACAATATGTATTCTTTTGCCAAAGATGCGATTATTTTTTCTTTGGTATGAATCGCCCCGCCACTCTTTAATGCATTCAGTGACTGATCAACCTCATCGCACCCATCAAAAGCCAGATCAATTTGTGGGACAAGGTGTGTGGGAATGACCGTCAATCCGGCTTTTGCGCACAAGCTTGCTGTCGCATAAGACGGCGTGACGATTTGAACAGCCCGCTGGGTGTCCCGGATGAAGGAAATCAGGAATGAAATGGTGCTGCCGCCGCCAAGTCCAATCGTCATCCCGTCTTCAATCAAGTCTAACGCTCGCAGTGCACATCTCTTTTTCATTGCATTTCCTCACTCATTTTTGGTTTTTTCAACAAAGCTAATACAAAACATCCAACAAAAGATCCGATAACGATCGCTAGGGCATATGCAAGAGGATTGCCCATTGTCGGCAGGACGAAGATGCCTCCGTGTGGTGCCCGCAGCGTACAGCCGAACAGCATGGATAAACCACCCGCTGTAGCACTTCCGATAATACAGGCCGGAATGACCCGCAACGGATCACTTGCCGCAAAAGGAATAGCGCCCTCACTGATGAAAGACAGCCCTAACAAGTAATTGACCATGCCCGACTGACGTTCTTTTTCCGTAAAGCGATTTTTGAAGAATGTCGTGCAAAGCGCGATCGCCAATGGCGGAATCATGCCGCCAGCCATAACTGCCGCCATTATTTCAAAATTACCCTCAGCTAATTGAGAAGTGGCAAATACATACGATGCCTTGTTGATCGGGCCACCCATATCAGTGGATTGCATACCAGCGACTACTATCCCTAATAAAATTTTGCTGCTGCTCTCCATTCCGTTAAGCGCACCATTTAGACTGTCGTTAATCGCACCAACAAATGGGTTTATCATCGTTGTAACTACTGCTGTTAGCAGTATTCCTGCCACCGGGTAAATCAACATTGGTTTGATCCCCTCAAGTGAATGGGGAATTTTCGAACATGCTTTTTTCAAAGCCAACACAATATACCCGCCCACAAAACCCGCAAATAAAGCCCCTAAAAACCCAGCATTCACATCGCCACCAGCAGGATTGCTGAAAGTAACACCCGCATTCGCCACCATACCGCCGATAAAACCAACAGCCAAGCCTGGTCGGTCTGCAATGCTCATTGCAATGTAACCCGCTAAAATGGGCAACATCATTCCAAAAGAGAATTCGCCGACTGTCTTCAAATACGCTGCAACCGGAGTATTCTTCCCAAAATTACTTGGATCAATCGTGTAATCGTCGAACAGGAACGCTAATGCAATCAGGATTCCTCCTCCGATGACGAAAGGCAACATATGGGACACACCGTTCATTAAGTGTTTGTAAATACCATGGCCCAAGCTTTCTGATTCCTCTTTAGCATTTTCATTTTGATTGTTGTGATAGATTTTTGCCTCTTTATTTACGATCCTGTTAATCAGCTCTTCCGATTTATGGATGCCATCTGAAACCTTGGTCACAATTACCGGCTTACCATCGAATCTTGATAAATCAACATTTTTGTCTGCGGCAATAATGATGCCATCCGCTTTCGCAATTTCTTCAGCAGTCAAAACATTCTTTGCCCCATCCGCTCCCTGCGTTTCTGCTTTTACCGGAATGCCTAACAGCTTACCTCTGTTCTCAAGCTCTTCAGCTGCCATATAAGTGTGAGCAATGCCGGTTGGGCAAGCAGTCACCGCCAGGACCCGATAAGATTCTGAAGATGAATTTTCTTTATCTTTAGCTATGGCACTTTCCTTTTCGTCGATGAGCGTTAAGAATTCCATTTTTGTTTCCGCTTGCATTAAACGCTTTCTGAAAACTTCATCCATTAACATTGCCGATAATCTTGCCAGCGCATCAAGGTGGAGATTATTTTCATTTTCCGAAGCGGCAATCATAAAAAATAAGTAAGCAGGTTTGCCATCCAACGAATCAAAATCGACTCCGTTTTTTACGACCATTGCAGCCAGCCCGGCTTCCTTAACCGCGGTAGTCTTTGCATGTGGGATCGCAATCCCATCGCCTATGCCTGTGGTAAATTGGGTTTCTCTGGACAGAACCTTTTCCTTAAATAATTTCCGATCGCTTAGTTTTCCGCTTTTATCCATTAATTCAACAAGATGGTCAATGGCTTCCTCTTTTGTCAAAACATCTACATTCAAATCGATACCGCTTACTGAAAGCAACTCCCTAATCCTCACTATTTCCAACCCCTATCCATTTCATTTATTTTGCAACGTCACACCTGAACTCACGCCTAAGGAAATTTTATTCCACCCAAACTAATTATCGTGAAATTATTTTCCTTTGAACGTAGTATAGCAACGAAATAATTACCCGTCAACACATTTTTTGTGAAATTAAATTTCTTACCGGTTGATTTTAACCTGAAGGCATTCCATTCAAAAAAAACTCCTATTGGTTGGATACGCGATCTGTATCCAATCAATAGGAGGTAAATTTATTATTTTCGGTTTTTCACAATTTTTCCTGCGCAAATATTTCCTCATTTTTGCTTAATTGCTCGTAGCTATTTTTTTGTCCGATTGTTAAGAATAAATATAGGATTTCAATGATTGTCGAGGCTGAAATTCGAGAGAAATAGAATTCATCCAAAAACAGTTTTTCTCTTGTGGCTGTCTGGATATGGTACTTGCTCTCCATACCAATTGCCGAATTTTTGTTATTTGTAATGCCGATCGTTTTTACGCCTCTTTCATTGGCGGATTTGATCATGGTATGTATCTTGCTGGATTCGCCTGAGTTCGAAATTGCAATCAGGACGTCATCTTTGGTAAGCGTCAAACTGAACGCTGTTTGGGTTTCCCAAATCGTTCCTGAAACTGCTGGAATGCCTATCTCGCTAAATTTGTAGGATCCATCCAACGCTACAGGGATAGTGTTTCCGACAGCCACCAGCTGTACCAGCCGGGCTTGCTGAATCAGTTCAATTATTTCCCCTAACTCCTGCGCATTGATCATATTCACAGTAGCGGTGAGTTCGGCTACTTTATTGGCTAAAATATTCTGTAAAGATTGCTCGATATTACCGATGGAGACATCATTGGAGACGGCTATTGTTTTATCGGTCTCTACCATTTCGCGTGCCAAATTTATTTTCAGATGGTGAAACCCTTTCATGTCAATCTTTTTGCAGAACCTTGAAATTGAAGCTTCACTTGCTCCACAGTTTTTGGAGAGTTCAGCAATTGTCATATCAATCACTTTTTTATGATTATTAATGATATAGGTTGCTATTTTTTTTTCCGAATCAAAGAATTGATCAAATTGACTATATATGGTATCAATTATCGTCTGATTTTCCATAAGAACCTCCTGAAATTATCTTTCGTAAAAATAATACTTCTAAATCTTATTTTCGTCAACGAAAGCAACAGTTGGATCTGCTTATTCAGCTGTCCTTCTCCGGTCAGGCTGCTTTCGTCGGAGTTGGGATTCGTTATCATTGCCCAGCTCCGTTTGGCCGACCCTGACCGGAGTTGAACAACATTCGGATTGGCTGTTCTCCGGCGAAGCCACCCTCGCCGGAGAACAAGGACCCCAACAGTCAAAACACAAAAACCTATCACCCTTTTGTTTGTGGGATGATAGGTTTTTTGGTTGTTTTCGTTTAAAGAACAGCAGCGAATGTTTCCTTCAGCAAACTGATTTCTTTGGCGGAGGTGCAGCAACAGCCGCCGATCCATTTGCATCCTGCTTCGTGCCATTGCAAGGCTTGCCGGGTGAACACGTCATCAACTGCATGGCTATGCGTCCATACTTTTGTAGTGGGATCGTAGACCGCTCCTGAATTGGGATAGGCGACCAACGGCTTGGTCGCAGCCTCTTCCAGATAATCCAGGGCGGGCTGGACCAAATCAGGCTGCACGCAATTGACGCCGTAGGCAATGATCTGGTCGGATGACTCCACCAGTTGCTGGAAAGCACGCAGATCAGTGCCGTCGCACAGATGGTGGGCATCCTTCAAAGTGACTGTCAGCCAAGCTACCGCCTCAGGATGTTGGGCTAGCAATTCGATCAGGGCTTGGATTTCCGTCAGATCCGGGATGGTCTCGATTGCCAGCAGATCGGGCTCCGCTTCCAGCAACAGTTTCAACCTTTCACGATGGAAAGCCACCAATTCGGCTTGCGCCAGTCCGTAATTGCCGCGGTATTCGGAGCCATCCGCCAAATAGGCACCGTATGGCCCGACCGAAGCCGCCACCCATTTGGCTTGCGTGCCTTGGCTGTTCGCCTTTGCTTGTTTCGCCAGTCGGACCGTCCGTTTGATCAAGTGCCGGCTTGCTTCGCTTGTGTAGCCCAGTCGTTCGAACCCGGCTACCGTCGCTTGGTAGCTCGATGTGATGGCGATGTTCGCTCCGGCATCGTAATAATTCTGATGCACTTTTTCGATTTTATCCGGTTCGTTCACCAACGCTTTCGCGGTCCACAATGCGTCGTTCAGGTCCAATCCCTGTTCCTCAAGCCCCACGGACATCGAGCCATCGATAAGGATCACTTTTTGGTTGTTTTGCCAGTCCTTAAAATTCATCCGACAGCTCCCCCCACTTCCTGATTTTCAAACGCATCGTAAGCTTTTTTGCTGAAAACTAATTGGTAATAGAAGAAACAAAGGACCGTGAATGGGATGCCGATGATCAAGGCAATCCGCTGGTTCGGATCAAAGGCGATGCCGATGATCGACACGGAGCAAAGGATGATCACGAGCCATGGCACGATCGGATAGAATGGTGTTTGATATCCCAGATCCTCGAGCTTGTGACCCGATTTCAGATAGTGTTTGCGGAAATTCAGTTGCGCCCACGCGATGCTCAACCAAACAGCCACGACCGCAAAGGCAGAGATGGACACCAAAGCCAGGTAAACCGTGTCCGCGGAGTAGATGCTGGAAAACAGCGAGAGCAATCCGCCCAGAATTGTCAGCAGCAATCCATAGACCGGTAAGCCGCGTTTGGATAATTTGGCGAAACGTTTCGGCAGCGTCCCTGCATTGGCCAATGACCAGAGCATTCTCGATGCGGCGTAAACACCGGAGTTGGCGCCGGACAGGACCACGGTGATCAGGACGAGGTTCATGATGTCCGCGGCGTAAGGAATCCCCATCAAATTCAGGATAACAGTCACCGGACTCTCATCCAAATTGGCCGCAGTATCCGGAAGCAAGGCCCCGATCACGACAATCGTGCCGATGAAAAGGACCACCAAAATGACGATTGTCTGCAGGATCGCTTTCGGGATATTTTTCTTGGGATTTTCCGTTTCGCCAGCGGCCACGCCGATCAGTTCCGCACCGGAAAAGGCGAAGTTGGCCGACAGTATCGCCAAGAAAACGGAGCCGGCCCCTTTCGGGAACCAGCCATTTTCCGTCAGATGATGAAACAGTGGTGCTGATTCATTTCCCTGAATCGGAATAAAGCCGAAAATGCCACCAAGACCCAGAATTAGGAAAATTGCCAGTGCGAGCACTTTGATCAGCGACATCCAAAATTCGCTGACGGAAAACCAACGCACATCGATAATATTAGATAATAAAATAATGCCTATATAAAAGATGCACCAAATCCATGCGGGAATGCCTGGAAACCAGCGCTGCGATAATATCGCCAAGGTGATGAATTGCGAGCCCAACGCCACGGTCCACGTCAACCAGTAGAGCCACGCCACCACGAAACCGACGCCGGGATGGATATATTTTGAAGCGTAGTTGTGGAACGAACTCGTGCTGGGTTCATGGACCGACAATTCGCCCAGGCACATCATGACCAGCGTCACCAAAAACGCCCCGATCAGATACGCAATGATGGTTCCGATCGAACCCGTCGTCTGGATTAGATACCCCGAACTCAAAAAGATTCCGGTTCCGATTACTCCACCCAATGAAAGCATAACTAAATGCTTTGAAGTCATTTCTCTTACAAATGATTGCTCCATATTTTTCCCTCCAAAAATGTAATAAAAATATATAAAAAAACACTCCCCCTATTGAAAGGGCGAGTGCTCGCGTTACCACCTTTGTTCATAATCAAAAGATTATCTCAGCAAGGGACGGTCATCCCTCCACGCGCTATCGGGCGTACCCGTCACCTGCTAAGTTTCCCTCACATGCGATAACTCAAAGACCATTTTCGCTGATTCCGAAACATCTGCTCTCACCATCCGCAGACTCTCTGTGCTTTCTTTCCCGGCTACTTATCTCATCAAAGTTTCATATATTTTTAATTAATATACAAGAATACTGTGGGCTTGTCAATTAATTTGCGAAATATTTTCTGCTTACTTTCATTCTTGTGGTTTGTCGGGTTTTGATGTTGGGTGGCGGCCGGAGGTGGTCTGGCTTGCGGATGCTGTTCTCCGGCTAGAGATTCTTGACCGGAGATAGGATACCGGTGACGTCGCTCTGCTCCGGTCGGGAGACCTTCCTCGGAGGACAGTTCGTGATCGGCTGCCCTCCTCCGGCCGGGCATTCCCTCACCGGAGGAGCGCCTACACAATCAGTCAAAACAAAAAAGCCCTGTGCGCCGGATAGAAACGATGCACAGGGCTTCACTTTACTGTCTTTTGTCACCACGGTTGGATCGTCGGCCCTATTGTGAATTCACTGACGTTGGTGTCCTCGGGTTGGTCGATCGCGAAGGCGACCACATTGGCTACACGATCCGGACTGATGCCGTATTGTTTGTAGATGATCCCCATGTCTTTGGCCATCTTGTCGTCGCTGATGGTCTCCAGCAATTCAGTATTGATCGCGGCCGGGTAGATCGTCGCTGTCCGGATGTTCGTGCCTTCCATCGCGGATTCCATACGCAGCACTTCCATCAGATCGCGGACCGCCCATTTGGTGGCGCCATAGACCGCTCCGCCCGGATAAGCCTTGAGTCCGGCGACGGACGAGGTGGTGATCACATGGCCAGATTTCTGTTTCGTGAATTCCGGCAGGACCGCTTCGATTCCATTCAAAACGCCATTGAGGTTGACGTCCACCATGTCATGCCAGTCTTTTGTCTTAAGCTTCGACAATGGCGAATTCGGCATCAGACCCGCATTCAGGAAAATGACATCAACCCTGCCGAAATTTTCTTTCGCCAGCTCGACCAATTTTTTGTTGTCCTCGATTTTGGTGACGTCCGTGACGTGGTATACAGCCTCCCCGCCGGCTTGGACGATTTCATCCGCCAATCCTCGCAATTTGTCTTCCCTGCGCGCTCCCAGAACCAATTTGGCTCCTTTGCTCGCCAGCAGTCGGGCTGTCGCCTCGCCGATCCCTGAAGAAGCACCCGTGATGATCACTACTTTATCCTTGATTGCCATTTTCTTCATCCTTTCCGTATTGCCCGGAGTATCCATAAAGATTGAACAGCTGTCTTCTGTTATTTCATCCCTATTATAGCACCGGGTGCCCATTATAGGCTTATTTGAACCTTACACCTTAACCTTCAGGTGAAGTCAAGAGCTGACAACCGGAAAAATGGGCCTGCCTGTCCGCACATAAAATCATTTTTTTCCGGCTCAACTCCGGTAAGGCAAGCTTCGCCGGAGTTGAGTCGGATTCGTTCTGCCCTTCTCCGGGGAGGCTAGCTTCCCCGGAGCTGGCACCCGTTTCCCACACCCACCTCCGATCAGCCGCCCCTCACCGGAGCTGAGTAACATTTTCCAATGAAAGCAAAATTAGCGCCGCGGAAAAATTATTCCCGGTTGAAACTTTTCCGGAACGCCAATGGGGTGGAACCGTAGCGTCGCTTGAAGCGTTCGATGAAATAGCTCAGATGGTTGAAGCCGACTTGGTAGCAGATTTCGGAAACCGGCAGCTGGGTGTGCAGCAACAATCCTTTCGCCTGCTGCAGCCGGTAAGCGAGGATGTAGTTCGCCGGCGACAGACCGGTGTATGCCTTAAAGAGCTGTGTGCATTTGTTTTTGTTGATGTGCCCGTGCGCGCTCAGCTGGGAGACGGTCAGGCCGGTCGCGTAGTGCTGATGGACAAAATCAAGCAAGGTCTGGATGACGGGATCGCGTGCGGAAGCGGGTTCGGCCGCTTCCGCCTGCACCGTTTCGATCGTTTCCAGGATGAGCAGGTACAACGGTAAAATGATTTTTTCGAAATCCTGCTCCCGTTCGATTCTGGCCATCCTATCGCTCATCGCAGGGCTGGGCGTACAAAGGCGGTAATCGATTTTGGCTTGTTCGGCCAAGGGCGTCAGAAAGTCCGCCGCAAGTTTTTCGTTCAGGAAGCGGGCCGAGAAATCGATGCAGAGATAGGACACCCGCTCGTCCAACAGATCCGCCCTGTGCAGACGGCCGCTGTTGATGAACAGGAGCTCGCCTTTATGCAGCTGGACGCGCTGCTTTTCGACTTGGTAAGCGAATGCCCCTTCGGTCACCCAGACGAGCTGGAATTCCTCGTGCCAGTGCAGTGGCAGGTTGTCTCCGCGCCGCTTTTCCAGGGTCTTCCGGTAGATTGCGATCGGCTGGCCATCGGTGGCATGCTCGGTCTGTTCTTCGAAGTCGGATTGGATAAGAAATGTCAAAAAAACCACTCCTTTACATAATAATGATGAAAACAAGGCGGATAGTGGTAGCGGCGCAACGTTTTTCCTCATTATAATAACATAACTGCTGTTTTTCGGTGAGCAATTAGACATTCTGGAGGCGTTTCGATCATGACTGACAAAAATAAAGGGTTCTTCTATGCGATCGCGGGGTCCCTGCTGTGGGGGGCTTCGGGGACGGTCGCGCAATATTTTTTCGAAAATAATGCCGTGGCGACGGAGTGGGTGGTCGGCGTCCGGCTGTCGACTGCCGGGTTGCTGCTGTTGGTCTGGTGCCTGCTGACGATTCCGCGCGAAGTGGCCGGGATTTTCAGAAGTCCGGCCGATTTTCTGCAAGTGCTGCTGTTCGGCTTGCTGGGCGTTCTGCCTTCGCAATTCACCTATTTCATGGCGATCCGCCTGGGCAATGCGCCGACTGCGACCATCCTGCAATTTTTGAGTCCGTTGTTCATTTTGGTGTACCTTTCCGTCCGCCATGCCCGGCTGCCCCGCCGGATCGACTTTCTTTCGATTGCGCTGGCGCTGTCAGGCACCTACTTGCTGGTGACGCGCGGACAGTGGAACCAGCTGGCGCTCTCGCCCCGCGCGCTGTTCTGGGGCGTGCTCGCGGGAGTCAGCGCGGCTTTGTACACGCTGCTGCCCGGAAAACTGCTCAAGCATTTCGACGCCAAAGTCGTGACCGGCGTCGCGATGGTGCTGTCGGGGAGTGCCTTCCTGCCGGTGTTGGCGCGGACCGAGTTGCCGGAAATGACCCGGAACAGCTGGTTTTCCCTGGCCTTCATCGTCGTCGGGGGTACGATGTTCGCTTATCTCTTCTATATCCAGAGCCTGAAGTACATCGCGCCGAGCACCACCAGCATGCTGAGCGCCTTTGAACCGATGACGGCCACCATCCTTTCGGTCGTCTTCCTCGGCACCGCGTTCGGCATCCCGGAAATCGTCGGCTCGCTGCTGATCGTTTCGGTAACCTTCCTGCAGGCGCTGCCTGCGAAGTATCTGCTGGGGCGGCGCCGGGGAGTTGGCGGGCGCACCGAGGAATCGGCGGACTGAGCGAATGTCTGTCTGGGTCAAAATTCCCGGTAAGGTGGCGCTCGCCGGGAATTTGACGGACTGAATCAATGTTACCGGTGATTCGGTTGTCCGATTCTTCCTGGTAATAGGACAACAATGGTATGATATGGTACAGAAAAAGCATCGGCGGACTTCCCGATGCTTTTTCTGATTGTATTATCGGATTCTTCCGAGCCAATCCGTTACTTTCCGCGAGACATTCTTCGATCGGGCATCGAGAATCCACAGCCCTTCCGACATTTTTGCGCCTTTGACCCTACCGCGCAGATCGGCCATCGCACCCGCTGTCGAGCTGCCGCCGCTGGTGAAAAAGGCCGCGACCTTTTTGCCGGCCAGGCTGTTTTCCTCCAGCCATTTCTGCAAAGGCAACGCGCTGTCCCCGTACCAAATCGGGGAACCGATGAACAGCGTATCGTAGTCACCCAACCGGATGGGCATCGGCTGCACATCCGGCAAGGTCCCCGAACCGCGCTGCTCCTGCACCAATTCTGTGACGCGGGTATAGCTTTGAGGATACGGCTCCGCCGTCCGGATTTCGAACAGGTCGCCTCCGGTTTGTCTGCGGATCTCTTCCGCGACTTTCTTGGTGTTGCCGCTCAAGGAATAGAAGACGATGGCCGTTTTGCCGCCTGCACTGCCGCCACTGCTTGAGTCTGCTGAAAACGAATGTGATTCCCCCACTTTTCCCATGCATGATCATCCTTCCGTTGTTGTTGAAATAAGCATACACCTTCGAGTGGACTTCATGTCAATGCAGATAGTCAACTTTCTTTAATACCAGCGGCGTGACGGTCCCTTCGAAGAACGGGATCGGTTCTCCAATGATTTTGCCGCCCATTCTGCAGATCATTTTGACGGTGATTTCCCTTGCTTCCATATGGATTTCGTCGACTTGTTGGCTGGAGAACAGGTCATCCAGAGAAAAACGAGCCAGCTTGGTGCCGATCTGCAACCCTCTGTGAGTCGGATCCGTCACAAATCTGCCCCAATGCACTTGCTTGTCTTCCTCCCATGCCGCAACCGCACCCACAAGAACATCATCCAGAACTGCGCACCACCACTGCGGCGACTTTTCGTCCGGCAACGGTATGCCTTCTGACGGAATTTTTTGCTCGCCGTGGAAAGTTTCAACCTGCAGGCGAAGGATTTCCTCCATATCATCGGCAGTCGCTTTCCTCAAAGACAGTTTGTTCATATTTTTCGGCACCTCAATTTGTTCAATTTTCGAATATGACTTCGAGTATAAGCTATTTACGGAATTTGAACAATAGGCACTGAACAACACCAAACACCCTGCCAGCAGAGGTGCCTCACATGTTTTCTTAAGGCTGTTTGCCGATATAGGCCAGGATGCCGCCGTCGACGTACAGCACGTGGCCGTTCACGAAATCCGAAGCGCTGGACGCCAGGAAAATCGATGGGCCGGCCAAGTCGATCGGTTCCCCCCAGCGTTCGGCCGGCGTGCGGCCGACGATGAATTGATCGAATGGGTGGCGTTCCCCGTTCTCCTGCAGTTCGCGCAGCGGTGCGGTTTGCGGCGTTGCGATGTAGCCGGGTCCGATGCCGTTGCATTGGATGTTGAATTGGCCGTATTCGGAAGCGATGTTCTTCGTCAGCATCTTCAGCCCGCCTTTAGCGGCTGCATAGGCGCTGACAGTTTCGCGACCCAATTCGCTCATCATCGAACAGATGTTGATGATCTTGCCGCTGCGTTTTGCGATCATATCCGGCAGCACGGCTTTGGCCATGATAAACGGCGCAGTCAAGTCGATGTCGATGACTTGGCGGAAGTCGGCCACGTCCATCTCGATCATCGGCGTGCGTTTGATGATGCCAGCGTTATTGACTAGAATATCCACCGATCCGACGTCCTCTTTGATCTGTTTAATCATAGCTTGCACGCCCGGTTCGTCGGTCACGTCGCAGACATAGCCGCGCGCTTCGATGCCGATCGCTTTGTAGTTGGCGATCCCGTCGTCCACCGATTTTTGGTCCAAATTATTGAAAACGATCGTCGCGCCTGCGGCAGCCAACGATTTCGCGATTTCGAAACCGATCCCGTACACGGCACCTGTGATCAGTGCCACTTTTCCGTCCAGGCGGAACATATCCATGTTGAAGTCCATATCTTTATCCCTCTTTCTTGTTTCCGTTTATTTTAATTGGTCCATCGGAACCATATCCATATCGGTGTACGTTATGTTTTCGCCGCACATCGCCCAGATGAATGAGTAATTGCTGGTCCCTACGCCTGAGTGGATGGACCAGCTCGGTGAAATCGCAGCCTGTTCATTACCCATGACCAAGTGCTTCGTTTCATCCGGTTTGCCCATCATATGGAAGATGCGCGTGTCTTTTTGCATGTCAAAATAGACATAGGCTTCCATCCGGCGTTCGTGCGTATGCGTCGGCATCGTGTTCCAAGCGCTGCCCGGCTCCAAAATCGTGTAGCCCATCTGCAGCTGGCAGCTTTCGCACACATTAGGATGGATGTATTGGTAGATTTTGCGTTGATTCAGCGTCAATGGTTCCCCGGTTTCCATCGGCTTGATGCTGTCGATGCTGATTTTTACGTTCGGATGTTTGTGGTGCGCCGGCACGGAGCTGACGTAGAATTTGGCCGGATTGGCGGCATCCTCGGACGTGAAGACGACTTGGCGCGTCCCTTTGCCGATGTAGTATCCGTCTTGTTCTTTCATCGCTTCTTTTTGGCCGTCGATTTCGATGAAGCCCGGTCCGCCGATGTTGATGACGCCCATTTCGCGGCGCTCGAGGAAGTAGTCGACGCCCAATTCCTTGTCGAGGACGATCTCCAATGCTTTATCGGTTGGCGTGACGCCGCCGAAGATCATGCGGTCATTGTGCGTGTACGTCAGGCGGATTACGCCCGGTACGAATACTTGCTCGACCAGAAATTCCTTGCGCAGTTGTTCTGTCGAATAATGACGGATATCCTCCGGACTGTGTGTGTAACGTGTTTCCATGTTTTGCATGTGATGATCCCCTTTGTTTTGTATTTCGGCTTGCTTGATTGATGAAGATATTATTGCCCTTTGATCTCGGCAAACTTGTCCGCATACTGCCTTGCCACTTCGGTCACTTTGGCGAAGTCGCCGGTTGCTGCGGGCGCCAGCAGGTTGCCGCCGACGCCGACCGCGATGACGCCTGCATCGAACCATTCCTGCATGTTCGCTAGACTGACGCCGCCTGTCGGCATCAGGTTCAGGTGCGGCATCGGCGCTTTGAAACCGGAAATGATGCTTGGTCCGTAGGCGCTGCCCGGGAACAGTTTGATGATGTCGGCGCCGCTCTTCAGTGCTTCCTTCATTTCCGTGATCGTCATGCAGCCCGGCAGATACGGAATCTGGTACAGGTTGCAGAGCTCGGCTGTCTCCTTGTCGAAGTTCGGGCTGACGATGAACTCGGCACCGGCCAGGATCGCCAGGCGGGCGGTGATGGCATCCAAGACCGTCCCGGCTCCGACCACGACTTCGGGTTGGTCCTTATACACTGCCGCCAGTTCGCGGATGACTTCATCCGCATTCGGCACCGTGAACGTCAATTCGATGCCGTTCAGCCCGCCCGCGACGATCGCGTGGCTGGCCTGCAGCGCTTCTTCCTTCGTGGCGCCGCGGACGACCGCCACGACCCCAGTTTTTTCCAAACGATTCAAAATAGCTACGCGTTTCATCCGTTTCCCCTTTTCTGATGTTCGATTATAATTCAAAAACCTGCACCAGTTCCTTCGATACCGGTGAGTCATCCGGATTGGTTTCCATGATGTCGGCCATGTAGTGCCACCATTTTTGGTTGATGGCGGTGGCGGCCGTGCCGCTCCAGCGCGCTTCGTCCTCGATTTCGAGATAGCCGAACAGCTCGCTCGACTCCGGATCGAGGAAGATCGAATACTGGCCAGCCCCGTGCTCCTTCAGCATCGTGCGCATTTCCGGCCACAGTTCGTCGTGGCGGCGCCGGTATTCTTCGTGCTGATCGGGATAGATTTTCATGGCGAATGCCTTCTTGATCATGCCTTCCCTCCTCTGCAATGCCTGAACTCAGGCTTCAAAATGCTCATAGTGGATTTTCTGGTTTTCCTTGTTTTTCGCCAAAAATTCTTTCGGCGTCATGCTGAATTCCTTCTTGAACGCCTTCAGGAAATGCGGGTACGAAGCGAAGCCGCATTGATTATAGACGACGTTCGAACTCTGATAAGTCTTCAGCAGTTGTTTCGCATAAAGCAGCTTCTTCTTCATCACGAACTGATGGAAAGTGAAGCCCGTATGTTTCTTGAACTCGCGCGTGATGTAATATTTGCTGATGAAGAAATTCTTCTCCATCTCCTCCAGCGTCAACGGATTGCTCAAGTTCGCGGAAATGTAGTCGATCATCTGCTCGATCCGCTCATTCTGCAAAACGACTTTCGGCTCCTCCTCATTCTCCTCCGACTGCACTAGCTGATTCAGGAACAACAAGTATTCGATCAGGTTCTGCTCATACTTGATGTCCGACCCGTAGATCGATGCATCCGGCTGATGGTCGATGAAGGAAAGCTTTTGCCGCAGCAAATCAGCATCGATCTTCAGGACTTTGCTGCGGCGTTCGCCGCCCCCGCTGAAACAGTCCTCCAGATTCGTCCATTTCGTGGAACTGCCCTGCAGAAATTCCGGCGTCAAAAAGATGTAGACCCGTTCGCAGAAGTCCGTGTTCTGCTTGACGATCCGGTGCAGATCATTGTAATGGATGAGGAGAATCGTCCCCGCTTCGATATCGAACTGTTTGCCATCCAGATAGAACGTCGCTTCCCCCGCCAACGTCGCATGCACCTCATAATAGTCATGGTAGTGGTAGAGCGTCTTCTCCTGGCTGATGACATCCTTCACGTGATAGACCTCGTACTGATCCGAAGCCATCGTATTCACGTTTGAGGACTTTTTAAGTTGTTTATCCGTATCCATGGCAATTCTCCTCACCTATTCTTGCGTGTTTCTTCTATATTATAAATGAAATGATGGTCTGGCTTCGCTTGCTCCCAAAAGCTTGAGCGCCTCTCCGATATGCCCATCCTTCGTTTCTTCGAGGACGACGTAGGAAAGCGGCTTGTGCTTGGCGATGATTGCGGCGATCGCCGCGTAATCGATCAGGCCTTCCCCGAGGTTGACCGGGATGATTTGGCCAGCTTCGACTTTGAAATCCTTCAGATGGACCGCCACGATCTTGTCGCCGAAGCTATCGAAAGCCCGCTCGACCAGCGCGACCTGGTGCTGATGATCCTCGCTCGTGATTAGATTGGTCGGATCGAAGATGATCCCCAGGTGATCCGATTCCACCGCCGCCAGCAGCTGCTCCACCCGCTCCAAAGAGTAGAGCGGATGGTTCAGACCGGGCTCGATGCCCACCAGCATGCCGGCTTCTTCGCCGGCCTTGACCAGGCGGCGGATGACCCCGACGAGATCGGCGAAGGCTGCATCGGTGAAATTGTCTTCTGTGTACTGGATCTCCGGCAGGACGCATCCGGTCTCGGAGGCGACCATCGCCGCCCCGAAATGGCGGGCATGGCGCAGGTAGCCTTCGAACTTCTGCAGCAGCCTTTCGCGGATCTCAGGATCGGGATGGATCATGTTGATGTAGCAGCTCAGGATGCTGACCTGCACATCCGCCCGGGCCAACTCGCGCTTGAATGCCGCGCCCATGCCGGGATTGAGATTGCCAGCGCCGGAAGGCATGTCCGGAAAGGACATGCCCAGCGCCAGCTGCAGATTGTGGACACCTTGTTTTTTCGTTTGCCCGGCCAGCTCCTGCACGGTTTTCACACCGGACAGGTCATGGCCGCGTATCGTCAGATTCAGCATATTCGCTTACCCCGCCATGTTCGGCAGCCACATCACCAAACCAGGGAAATACGTGATGAGGAACAGCACGGCCAGGATCGCCAAGTAGAACGGCACCAGCGGCTTGAGCATCTGCTCGGCTTTGACCCCGCCGACGCTGGCTCCGACGTACAACCCGGTTCCGACCGGAGGCGTAATCGAGCCGACGCACAAGTTCATGATCGAGAATAATCCGAAGTGGACAGCATCGACGCCGATGCTGGTCATGACCGGCAGGAAGATCGGCGTGAAAATCAGGATCGCCGGACCGACGTCCATGAACATGCCGACGATCAGCAGCGCAACGTTCACCAGCAGCAGCACCAGGAATTTATTGGTCGTCAAGCCCAGAATCGCCGCACTGATTGCTTGCGGGATGCCGGTGAAGGCCATCGCGAAGGACATCATCGAAGAAGTCGCCAACAGGAACGTGATCGCACCGGTCGTCAGCACCGCTTCCTTCAGCATCGGGAAAAGGTCCTTGACTGTCACCGTTTTATAGAAGAACATTGCGATCAACAGCGAGTAGGCAACTGCGATGGCGGAGGCTTCGATGGCTGTGAAGATACCCGTCAGGATACCGCCGATGATGATCGCAATCAGCATCACGCTCGGGATGGCTTCCTTCAGGACCTTGAAAGCTTCTTTTCTGTTGACACCATTGATGGTCTTATAATTATTTTTTTTAGCGTGGATATAAGCGACCAGCATGATCGCCAGACTCCACAAAGCCCCTACCAGATACCCGCCCAGGAACAGCGAGGAAATGGAAGCTCCGCCTGCAACCAGCGAGAACATGATGAATGCGGTACTCGGCGGGATAACCATCCCGGTCGGCGCGGAGGCAATGTTCACCGCTGTCGCGAATTTGCGATCATAGCCTGCTTTGATCTGTTGCGGGATCAATACCCCGCCGATAGCGGTCGAAGCGGCGATCGCCGAACTGGACATGGAACCGAACAAAGCATTCCCCAACACGTTCGTATGGGCCAAGCCGCCCGGGATGCGCCCAACGAACAACATCGCGAAGTTCACCAGCTTCTCGGCGATCCCGCCATTATTCATGATGATGCCCGAGAGCACGAAGAACGGGATGGCGACGAGCGAGAAACTGTTGAGGCTGGACACCATTTTCTGCGCGGAAGTGAAGACGGCAATATCAAAGGGAACAACCATAAGCAAGGTGGCGATCGAGGAGACCGCTATGCTGATTGCGATCGGCATCCCGACAATCAGCAAGATTACAAAAACGACGAATAATATCAAACCTGCCTGCAAAGCCATAATTACATTCCCCCGCTTTCTTCTGCATTCTCGTTCAGTTCTTTTCCTTGCAGCAGATTCAACAAGCTATAGATGAACATGAAGCCCCCCGCAACCGGAACAGCCAGGTACACATAACCCATCGGAAGGGAAAGCGACGGCGAAATCTGACCCATCGTGACGGACATGGCTTTCCATCCGCCGTAGACCATGATGACAGCAGCGAAGATCAAGAACAATACTTGAACAACAATTTCCAATTTGCGCTGATTTGCTTCATTCAGGTTATCGCTCAATAAGGTAACCGACATATGGCTGCGCTTGCCAACAACGTATGCCAGCGCCAGCATCGACAGCCAAACCAAACCGAAGCGGACAAATTCCTCCGTCAAGGTGTTCGGATTGTTCAAAACCGTTCTTGTAAAGATTTGATAAAGTACCGTAGCGATCATGACCACGAAAATGGCGGAACAGACCAACTCCAGCAGTTTATCAAGCGTCATTCTGATTTTTTCCATGTCGGTTTCCTCACTCTTCTTCTGCGTGCGCGCGAATCATCTGGTACAATTCGCTGTACGTTTCATTGTTTTTGAATATTTCGTGCAGCGGCTGTACGGCTGCCTGGAACGGCGCGATGTCCACTTCATTGAACACGATGCCGTATTCGGCAACGGCAATCTCTTTCTCTTTCTCGACTGCTTCCTTAAATACGCTCTTCTCGTACTCTGTCGACTCTTTCGCCGCTTCCAGGACCGCTTTGTATTGATCTTCGTTCAAGCGTTCTTTGACGGAGTCGTTCATGATCACGACATCGGGAACACGGGTGTGCGCATCATAGGAATAGTACTTGGCGACGCCGCCGTGGCCGGCTGTGTACAGGACGAATTCGTTGTTTTCGGCACTGTCGATCAGGTTCGACTGCAGCGAAGTGTAGACCTCCCCGCTTCCCATCGGAACCGGCGAACCGCCGAGCAGCTCGACCATCTTGATCGCCGTTTCACTCTGCATGACGCGGATCTTCTTGCCTTTCAGATCTTCAGGCGTATTGATCGGTCCATCCGTCATGTAGAAACTGCGCTGGCCGGAGTCGTAATAAGTCAGGCCGACGAAGCCAAGATCGGCTGTCGAATTGTAGATGCCTTCCATGATTTCCGGATCTTCCATCACCGCGTAGAAGTGCTCCTCGCTGTCGAAAATGTAAGGCACCCCGAAGATCGAGTAGTCCTTCGAGAAACTTTCCAAAGCCGATCCGCTGACTTTCGTGAAGTCGATCCCGCCGGTCTGGGTCAATTCGATCAATTCGGTTTCCCCGCCGAGCTGGCCGTCAGGGAAATACTCGACGACCACTTCGCCGTCGGTTTTTTCTTCGATCAGACGGCCGAATTCCTTCATCGAATCGATGACCGGTTGGCTGTTGCTGGCGTAGGCATAGCGCAGGACGATGGCTTCCTCGGCTGACGCCTCGGAGTTGCCGCATCCGGCCATAAGTCCGCTGCCCAAAATAGACATCAAAGCAACTGATAATAAATGTTTTCTTTTCATCATTTCAATCGATCTCCTTATCTCATCAGCAGTAGGATACGAGCAGCTCCGTCAGGCACAGCACTGTGAGTGACTGACCGTACGGCATCGCCGTTTTGTCGATATTCTTGTAGAATTCCAGGCAATCGCCCATGCCGGTCCCGACCGAGACGTTCTTCACTTCGCCTTTTCCGTCGATCTGTTCCAACAAGCCGCTGATCGCTTTGTAGGCGACTTCCTTGTATTCCTGCGGCAAATAGCGTTTGTGTACCGCTTTCAGCAGACCGTATGCAAAACCGGCCGTCGCGGATGATTCGATGTAGGAAGTCGGATCGTCCAATAAGGTGTGCCATAGACCGCTTTCATTCTGCAATACTGCGATTGTTTTTGCCTGCGCTTCCAGCGTTTGGATCAGGAATGCGCGGAATCCGTCTCCTTCGCGCAGATCCAGAATCTCGATGATTTCCGGAATCGCGATCGTCAGCCAGCAGTTCCCGCGGGCCCAGAACGCTCCGGCGTAGTTGTGATTGCCCTCGAACGTCCAGCCGTGGTACCAGAGGCCCGTCTTCTTGTCCATCAGGAATTTGATGTGCAGCAGGAACTGGTAACGCGCTTCCTCCAGATATTCGGGACGGTCCAGCAGGACGCCGATTTTCGCCAGCGGCAATACGGTCATCATCAACGTGTCATCCCACAGTTGGTTCGTGTTCGATGGTCCGTAGGTTTCGTGCTGCAGCCCGTTCTCTTCCGTCCGCGGCATGTCTTTCATGACCCATTCGGCCCATTGTTCCAGATAAGGCAGGTAGCGCGAATCTTTCGTGTCTTCGTAAAGGTACGCCATCGTCAGCAGGGGTGCCATCGTGTTCACGTTCTTCGGCGGCGCTCCTTCGGCCATGCGTGCTTCGAACCATTCTTCGACTACCGCCAGCGAGCGCGGATTTTTTGTGTTGCGGTAGTTTTTGTATATGCCGTACAAACCGACGCCTTGCGGCCAGTTCCAGATTGTCCAGCTTTTGTCGTCGACTTTCAGCCCATCGAAATCCAGCAGGAACTCCCCGCTCGTATCCTTGATCGTCGTCAGATTTTCGATCAGCAAGTCGATTTTCGACTCGACCAATTCTTTCGTCACAAATAATTGTTCTGTTATCACCATTGCTTTACCACCTTTTCAGAATTATGAATCGCTTTCATTTGATGAACTAATGATAGCAAGCAATGATTCCGAAAAAAATGGCGGTTATTGAACAAAAACTGTCTAAAGTTGCACACCCATTGTATGCGGATTCAGCTGGAGATGCAACATATAATTCGAATAATAGCCTTACCGGTTTGTTTTCAGAGAGGTTTCATCCTAAAATATCCGTTTTTCTCCTCGTATCTGTTCCGCAATTATGAACACATACAAAAAAATCGACCGGAGCATGTTACCGCGGTCGATTTTTTGAGAGGACAGGGTGTTCCAGATTCAATTATTGATCGGATTCTCCAGTTTTAGGGAATGCCAGAATGACATAACTGTAGCTGTCGAGCAGATGGTTCCCAGTAGCGTACAGTTTTCCCGTCAGCAGGTCCGTCGTCTCCTGCAGAAGCGTAAATTCCGATTCCGTCCTCGTCATGTTAGTCAGATAAAGTTGTACTTGATCCGCTGTTTCGCGCCGATACTTAACGATTCCTTCACTGACAGAAAGCAGATGTCGATCCGTTTCGTACGGATTTATTTCATCCAAAATGAAACTTTTCCAGAGCGTACTTCCGTTCAATTCCTGCGGCAGACCGCCCAGATAGATGATTTCACCGTTCTCCAACGTCATTTTAGCAGCCAACGTCTCGCCATCCGGACCGGATATCAATGGCTCCCAACCTTTCGGACAGCGGAAAGTAGTCACCAGCCGATCCATATTTCCTTGCATGCCTTGATAAGTTCCCGGATAAGCATGATTTTTCACCGAGAACTGCCGGACCCCGGAAAATTCCAACCACTCACCGATCCGATCCAGTCCGTTCCGATCCGGCCAGGCTAGTTCCTCCGTGCGGTCGCCGGTCATCGGCCCGAGGATCAGCTTCCCGCCGCCTGCCACAAACGCCTGCAGTTTCTCCAGAACAGTCGCGCTGATCCAACGGACGAAAGGAACGATCAGGACTTCGTAGCCGGTGTAATCGCTGTTCTCCTGGATCACCTCGAGCCGGATGCCGACTTTGATCAAAGAGCTGTAGTAATCCGTGACGAGCTCGCGGTGATCCTGGCAGCCGCCGTGATCAATCGTGAAAAAGCGCTTAGCATGGTCTGAATACATGAACGCAATCTTCGCTTTCCGGTACTCGCTCTCCACAAGATGCGGCTGCATCTCCTGGGCCAACTTGCCGCTCCGGACGACATCATCGTAGCCCAGATCCGGTTCTCCCCAAGCCGTCACGACTGCACTGTGAGGCTGTTCACCCCCGTGGCGGTGGCTGCGGAAATGCCAATAGCTGAACGACTTCAGGTTCCCGGCATAACCGATGAACATTTCAGCCGTGATGAAACCGGTCGGATGCGGTGTCACATGGTTCTCCAGATGGCCGGTATGCGCTGTTGTCGTCTCCAAAAGTAAAGATTCGTTGCTGTGCTTCCGCACATTGCGCCAGCGATCGACATTCAACAGAAAAGCTGGGTAATTATCCGCAGATGGGTAAGTGTCAAAGCCCGCAACATCAAGATCCGCAAATAGATGGTCATTCATCAAGTTGAACCCGAAGGCCGAGTTGTGTGTGATTGGGACAGCTGTCTCCATCCGGACGAAATGACCCAGATCGTGGGCAAATTCATTGAGCGTCAATGCAGTGAATTTACGGAAGGCATTCATCAAGGATGAGTTGTGAAGGAACGGTGTCCGCGTCGGCAGTACGATGTCTTCGAAACAATCATACGCCTCGCTCCAGACTTGCGTACCCCACAGTTGGTTCAAGTTGTCCACCGTTCCGTAGGCTTCCTCCAGGTGCTTATGCCAACGCGTCCTGCAGGTATCACAATAGCAGAGATCGACGTGGCATTTGAACTCGTTATCTAACTGGATGGCGATGACGTTCGGATACTTTTCAGCCAAGCTGGCCACCTTGCGCGTCATCCGGTAGGCATAACGTCGGAAATCCTCATTATTCGTACAGACGTGCTGCCGCGAACCATGCACCATCACCGTCCCGTCGGCATTCTTGATAAGAGCTCGCGGATATTTACGCGTGAACCAACGCGGCGGGGTTGGGGTCGGAATGCACAGGCAGACGTCGATTTCATGCTTCTGAAATGTCTCTAGCGCACGTTCGAACAAGGAAAGGTCAAAGCGCCCTTCCTCCGGTTCGATTGTCTTCCAGGCGAACTCTCCAAAACGTGCAAAATTCATGCCAATCTCCTGCATGTGCACGACATCCTGTTCAAAAATTTCCCAGCTCCAGACTTCTGGATACATGCAAGCACCGTAATAATGCTTTTTGAACAGAGGTCCTTGCCGCAAAAATTCCTGCAGCCTGATTTTCACGTAACGTGCAATCTCATGTGCCCCTTTTTCCCGGAAATGCGTGTCATCCATACTGCCCATCGGATACGTCGCCTGCTCGCCCCGTCCCAACCACATGAATAATTGTTTCGCTCCTTCAAGGCCATATTCTCGGTACAGATAAAACGTATAGCGATTCAAGTCGAGCAAAGGAATCTCCGCTTCCTCCGCAAGCCTGCGGCAGATCGGCAAAAAGGCCTCTAAAGTCTGCACCGCCCTGCCGTTTCCATTCACCCGGCGCTCAACCGGCGTGCACAGGATCGGCTGTCCTTTCTTCACCCTCACTTCCGCGATCATCCGTTGCAGCCGAAGATAATATTCGTTTAATTTCACCCCATTAGCGGGATTCTGATCGTTATGACCGAATTGGAACAGGACCAAAGCATCTTCATCGACCTTTTCCAATAATTGCTCAAATAGCCCTTCCTCCATAAAGGACCTCGTCGTACTACCAGGCTTGGCAAAATTGATCACCTCAGCTGTATCTCCCAGCTGCGCTACCAACGCTTCCCCCCAACCCATCATGGGCGCAAATTCCTGGCTATAAGTAGCGACTGTAGAGTCGCCGGCAAGTAAAACTTTCATGTCTTAACCTCCGTAATTTTCTGAGTTTTGGGTACAAGAAAAGGCAAGTTCCCAAAATGCGACTTGCCTTAAATTTGATGTTCAGCGGACAAAAGCCGCTTTTCTAAATTCTGCCTTTGCGGAATTGTCCAGGCGTCATACCATTTATTTTTTTGAACAACCGATTGAAGTAACTTGGATTGTAACCGATACCTTCCGCAATCAGATTGATCTGCTCATCCGTTTCCAGCAACAAACGTTTTGCTTCTGCAATCCGGATGTCGGTCAGGTAATCGATGAAATTGACTTTTTTGATGCGCTTGAACTCCTTGCTCAGATAAACCGGATCAATCTTGAATTGGTCGGCGACCGTCTCCAAAGAGATCTGCTCATTCTGGAATTCCCGCTGCATGTACAAAGCGACGTCTTGGATCAGTTCGTTTGCGGTATCGCTGATTTTTTCCTGCCACAACAGTGTAATGGGCTTTAGGAAATCAGCGAAAAGGAAGCGGCTGATTTCATCTGGATCCAGCATCCGTCGAATCCGTTTGAGGATGACGTCTTTCGACAGATAGTCGCTCGAGGAG
Organism: Trichococcus ilyis; assembly: GCF_900109135.1. GTDB lineage: Bacteria > Bacillota > Bacilli > Lactobacillales > Aerococcaceae > Trichococcus > Trichococcus ilyis. Next base: position 118,436 of record NZ_FNYT01000003.1, read on the forward strand.
ACGCCGTTTTCGTTCAGTTGGAATTCGATATGATCATAGAGCCGCTCAACCGATACGAGAACAGCGAATTGGCGCGGTTGTTCATCAGTCACCTGACGGATGAACACGCCGATATTTTCCTGCAGTTCCTCAAAGTAACAACTCTTGAGCGCCGTGATGAGATTACGTTCAGAGCTGATCGGGTATTTCGGCGGCAACATCCGTCCCGTTTCGAGCGCCAATTGTTGGTTTTCCAGTTTCAGATATTGATAATCGATATTCTTGCGCAACTTTTCCACCAATTCAGGAATCTGACGGAATTGATGTGTGATTGGTGTCGCCACGATTGTCACATAACGCCCGGCGACCCGATTGATTTGTTCGAACAGATGCTGGATATAGGCATCCCCTTTACTTTGGTCCGAGACCATGGCAAATGTCAGCATCGTCAGGCCGTCGAACGGAATCACAACCCCGTCTTCGAAATGCAGACTAGTTACATCGTTCACGATATTGTCCAGCGCAAACAGCGTGAACTCATCTTCGCGCCTCTTATCGTCGGTATGGATCGGTCCGTTGATTTGGATAAAGAACAGCTGATAACCGGCATACTCCAGATTCCAATGTTTCTTGCGAAGTAGGCGCTGGAGCTCTTCTTCCGGCAGATAACCGTAATATCCCTCAAGGATGCGCCGGACGATCGACCGCTTCTCGGTCAACGATGAACGCGCCGCAATTTTCTTCAGATTGCCCTGCTCGTCCGTCATCTGTTGCCAACGTTCCGCCAGGAAGGTCAGTTCATCCTGGCCATCCCAGTTGTCGCCGAACATTTTCTCCATCGTTCTTCCAAACGGTTGGTACTGCTTTTTGGCAAAGAACTGGCTCAAAAAGACCATAACAACAATCAGGATCAGGCTAGCTGCCACCAAGGAACTGGCAAATTTGCTGACGGGCTGCGTGATAGCAGCCATCGGGACCATGGAATAAAAAATCCAGGTCTGATTCAGGCGTTCCGATGGGACAGCGGTCACGCTGTATTGGTCCCCGCCATGGCTTTCGATCCAGGACCCGCTCTGTTTCTTCTCCTCAGCCAAGTATTTGATCATACTGCTGTCGCTGGCGGCCGAGAAACGTCCTTTATCGAAGGAAATCGCAGTCGCGCTGTAGTCGATTTTGGTGTCATCGAAGAAATTCAGCAGCTTCTTCTGATCGATGACTGCCACCATATAGATTGAAGGATTGTTCCGGTCCAGATGACCGATATTCTGAATAAATAAGAGCTCATCATCACTGTTGAATTTCCACTGGTAGTCCTGGTCATTATCGATCTGGTACTTTTCATTGAATTTCTCTGCGTCCTTATCTGTGAACTCAAACGTACCTCCGCTTTCCAACCCGAATGGCTGGTCTCCGAAGGAATAGACGCCGATATTCTTTACGTAGTTCGAACTGTTCGTCAAATAAAACAATTCTTCGGATATCCGGTTGAGGGTCATGTAATCGGTGGTCAGCGAGTAGTTCTCGGTCTGGTAGCGTTCCTGAAAGGATTGGCCCCAGACACTCAGTGACACTTCCAGCTGGGAAAGCTGCTGGTTGATGTTCTCGACGACACCTTCGACTTGCTGGGTGTGCTGGTCCTGATAGGCTTTTTGTATTGGCTCTATCAGGTAGAAATGCAGCAGAATCGCGACCAAAAGAATCGGCAGCGCCACCCATAGGCTGAGTATTTGCAGGCGGCGTTGATAGCCGCCCTTCTTAAAAAAAATCATCATGCAACATCCTTACGCTAGTGTATTTAGCCCAGTATGAAGTTTCTTGATTTCACCATCGATGGTTACCCATATCGGTTGATCGGAAGGATTCAGGACAGTTTCTCCGGAAACAGAAAAGACAAGCCGCCGGGAAGCGGACATGTACCTCTTGAATTCAATATTCGTGCAGTACCAGATATCCCTCCTGTTACCCGTCGCTCTGCAGAAAGACTCTATAAGATCCCAGTTGCCATCATTGTCGAACTCGTAGCTGTGGCCCCAGACATACATCAGGTGCAGATACTGCTTCTTCGATAGGCCGATGAATGTTTCGCCGTGCTTCAGCAAATCATGGTTATGGTGACAGGTTGCCTGCCACTCATACCAATCATTCGGCAACGAAAAGTTATGGCTGCTGCCGACGATGCGCCCATATTCGATCCCCAATGCTGGCAACAAGCGCTTGATCGCCTCCGTATAGGAGCCGTTAGGGTAGGAAAAGCCCTGCACCGGATACGGAACCAACGCTTCCAACGCGCGGCGGTCCTCCAGTATTTCCTCCATCACCTTGTCCAATGGGCAACGGGCGATGGTCGGATGCGTATACGTGTGGCAAGCTAGCTCATGGCCGGCATAAAGAGCCGCGACTTCTTCTTCCGGGATGCGTTCCGGATCTGAAAAGCGTCCGCCGTTCAAGTGAAAAGTCCCCTTCATACCGTAACGGTCGAATATTTCCACCAAGCGGCGATCGCTCTCCTTTCCGTCGTCATAACTGAATGTTAGCGCTTTAAATTTACCTTCCGGATAACAAATATAGTACTGTTTCATAAGATCCTCCTAGTCAAAGGCGTCTCCTTCATACTCCAACATCATAAAACAGAAATGAAAGATGCGCCACTATCAATTTTTTCACACACTCAAAAAAGTGATGCTTAACCCTTCACGGAACCCACCAACATGCCCTTTGCGAAGTGTTTCTGCAGGAACGGATAAAAAATCAGAATCGGCAATGTGGCCACGATGATGACCGCAAATTTCATGCCTTGTTCAGGCGGAATGTAGTTCGGGTCCAAGTTGCTCAAGGCACTGCTTGCGCTCGAAGACATCGTGATCTGGCGCAGCAGCAATTGGATCGGCCACTTTGAGGAATCATTGATGTACAGCAGTCCGCTCATGAAGTCGTTCCAGATTCCGACTGCGTAGAACAAAGTGAAAGTCGCTATGACAGGTTTCGAAAGTGGCAGCATGATTTTCCAAAGAATGCCCAACTCGGTGCAACCATCCATCTTCGCGGACTCCTCCAGCTCGATCGGCATCTCCTGGAAAAAATTCTTGATGATCATCAGGTTGAATGGATTAATCGCAATCGGCAGGATCAATGCCCAATAGGAATCTATTAATCCAAGGTTCTTCACGACGATGAAGGTAGGGATCATCCCGCCTGAAAACAGCATCGCGAAGATGACCAGATTCAACAGCACATTCCTGCCTTTCAGGTGTCTCCTTGATAGCGGATAAGCAAATGTGAACGTGAAGAATAGTTGCACGAGCGTTCCCACTACCGTCACACCGGTTGTGACGAACAAACTGCGCATAAAGGCCGGCGTTGAAAAAATATATTTATAGGATTCCAGGCTGAAGGTATTCGGCCAAAGAAAGAATGCCCGCGTAGACAATTCGTGTTCGGTAGCAAAGGATCCAGCAACCACGTAAATAAACGGGAGGACCATCAAGATGCCGAGCAGTCCCAAAAAAATTATGTTCAGGACATCGAAGATGCGCCCTCCCTTTGTATTGTGCATATTTTTCATGTGTTTTTCTCCTTCCGTGGCTTAGTAAAGGCCGCTTTCGCCAAATTTTTTCGCTAATCGGTTTGTAGAAAAGACTAGGATGATGCCGATGACTGATTTGAATAACCCGACTGCCGTCGAATAACTGTAGGCACCGTTCGTGATCCCCATCATGTAGACATAGGTATCAAAAACATCCGCAACCGGCCGATTCAACTGATTCGTCATCAAATAGAACTGATCGAATCCGGTTGAAAGTATCGAACCCACTTTCATGATCAACATAATGATAATCGTGGAACGGATCGCCGGCAAAGTGATGTGCCAAACCCGGCGGAATCTTCCGGCGCCATCCATGATGGCCGCTTCGTATTGTTCCTGATCGACCCCGGCCAAGGCGGCAAGATAGATGATTGTGCCCCAGCCCATTTCCTTCCAGATCGACTGGAGGATGATCATCGGGCGGAACCATGTGGGATCCGTTAGGAAGTCAATTTCCTTTCCGGTCAGACTCAGCACGATTTCCGTAATGGCCCCATGGTCGAGGTTGAAAAGAATATGCCATAAACTGACGACGATCGTCCATGACAAAAAGTGTGGCACATAGACGAAAGTCTGAATCGTGCGCTGATAAACTTTCAGCCGTACTTCATTCAACAGGAGCGCCAAAAGTATCGGAGCGGGGAACGCAAACAGGATGTTCAGAAAAGCAATCGCTAGCGTATTCCAGAATATCCGGAAAAAATCTGGGTTGGTGAAGAAATCCTGGAAATTCTCCAACCCTACCCACTTGCTTTCCGCGATTCCGAGGAAAGGCACGTAATCCTTGAACGCGATAATAAGTCCATACATCGGGGCGTATTTGAAAATCGCGAAATACAATAAGCCGGGTATCGTTAAAATATAGAGCCATTTATTCTGTTTGATGTGATTTAAAGCACTGATTTGTTTCTTTTTCGGTATTTCTTTGATTGTTGATTCCATTCCGTTTCCTCCTTCAGCTCCGGTCGGTCATGTGACCGCCGATCCATTCCAAGCAACCTATTGTGTTCAGACACCACTGCGACACTACATTTGTGGAAATCCAAGGCATTTCTTCTACCGGCTTCCAGATGTCTGTCTGTTTCAGTGTTTCTTCAACCGGTAGCGGTACACCGGACAGTTCATTCGTTGTGAGAATCTTCCAAGACTGGTTGGCGATGGCTTTATCATTTCTGACGACTGCCCCGTAAGCCATCATCGTGGTCCCGAACATTGGCCAAGAAAAATGCGGTTCCGACAACTTCCCTTTGGATGCCTGAAGCTTCTCTTCGGGAGTGAGACTATACATCCAACCGAATTCACCGAGCATCTGGTTCCATTCGGGATCCTCTAAGTTCTGCGCCAATTCCAGCCAGACCTGCGGAGCTCCAAACGAAATGACCATATGATAACCACCTGCATTTCCTGTCCCCATGTATTGGAGTTCCTTCGTTTTTGGGTTGAAGAGATAGGTCGGACCGGACAGCAACCGGTCCGGCGTTGCTTTGATGCAGGCAATCCCGGTCCTGATTTTTTCGAGGTAGGTTTCGTCGCCTGTCCTTTCCCACTGCGTGAACCAGTTGGAAACAAGCGCCGACCAATCCGGACCGACCCGGATCGGTACCCATTCCTCGGTCCGTTCGTAGAACTCGCGCATCGGTGCCAAGCCTTCGAAGGCGTACGTTTCATTGTCCTTCACCTGTTCCATGATTTCGCCGATCCGCTCATCCGCCGTTAAATAATAATAATAGCGGTGCAATCCAGCCATCGAAATACGCACTTCTTTGCACTGGCAACCCCAGTGCAGTACGTTGTGACGCGATCCGAGCCCTCTGTATTCCCCGGCATGGTACTGGTCCACCTCGGAGGTATGACGCGTCATCGCCTCTGCGAAACGGAATACTTCCGGATCGCCCGTGCGCAGGAAGTCGAGCCATAGCCACATGTTCGGCACGAGCTCGGTGTTCTGCCAAGCATAACCGCCCAAATCGTAGCGCCACTGATGGCGGTAACGGTCGTAGGTATGCATGACGTCTCCGTAGTTCCAGTAGCCGTACCAGCTGCGCTTATCGACTTCCTTCACGTAGAATTTCCGTAACGCCAGCATCTGATCCTCAAGTCGGGCCATTTTCGGATTGGTGCGGTTCGGCAGGCTAAAGGAACCGAATACTTTTGTCTGACGGTAGTCTTCCGGAGTAGCCACGATCAACGCTGGGTTTCGGTTCTCTAGGGCTAGTTCAAAGAGTTCGGCATTGCTGAGCGGTTCCGCACAGAGGTCAAGCCACAAACGGGTCGTATTGGCGACACCCACAGCAGTAGACCGAATTTCCTCCATCCCTTCATAGGCGCTCAGCATATGATCACGCGGCGAGTAATGCGAAAAGTCCATCTCACCTGCTTCCGGACTCCAAAGCCAGGCAATCATTTTGGTGCGGTGACCGGTCAGATCTCTGACTTCGATTGCGGATGGCGCTTTTTCCCAGAATTTTTCGATGCTACAGGCAACCCCGCCTGTTTCCCCGCCGGCATAAACGCTTCCCAAGGAACGGCTACCATCCCCGATCAATAGCGGTGCATAGCCCGGCTCGGTCTGTTTCTTCAGCGTATAGGAGCGGTGGTTGATTTGGGTCAGCGAAAAGTTGTTCCAGACCGCATTTTCCTTGGCATGGATCAGCATCGGTCTGTCCGTTTCGGTCAGCTGGACGATTTCGCCGGCCGCCTGTTTGGCGTATTGCGGATGTTTTTCATAAAAACGGCGGGACATTAACAATTGACCTGGTTCGGCATAGACGCCACTTTCACCGACGAATTTCACATGGCGGTTCCAACTTTCCCCTGTCAGCGTGGTCTCATACGCAATACCGATTCCTTTGATTGGTTTGGAATCAATCACGATTAAGGTATGTACAATATCTAATCTGTTGACTTCGTGGTAAAAGCGGAAGCGTACGATGAACTGCTGTAGCTCTGTATTGTCCTGATAGATATAGCCACTGACCTTCACAACAGCTTTGAGCGGACCATTTTCTTCCAGAATCAAATCAGTAACTTTTGAAGAGAGCGTTCCTTCAGCGTATTTTGCTTCAATCCGCAGATCTGTCAATTTAGCTTCACCGGCAATCTTTACCCAATCCAGTAAGTTCTTCCCTTCCCCGTGTTTCGGGAAGAAAGCTTTCAGGGAACCGTTATCGATATAGATGCCGTTATAGCGTGATTCGGCGATATTACCGGAAAGCTGCTTGCCTTGTTGCAAATCGATCAGCGTACTTGTTTTGTCAAAGATACCAGCGTGTCCGGTCCATTTGATGCTGCCGTCCGGCCAGAAAGCCAGCGCTTTTGTCTGCAGCGGTGTTCCATCGAGCCAGAAGGTTTGGGATTGTAATGTCTCTTTTGTTAATTCCCCCTTTTTCCAAGGAGTTCCCCAGTTGATGCCTCGTTTAATTCCAGGTTGTTTTTCAAGCCATTTCAGTGTCATTTTTCAGTTGTGCTCCTTTCAATTTTTCTTCGTTGTCTTCAAAATACTTCAGGTAAAGTCCCATATTTCCATAGACCCACACGCCGACACTGAGGAACGACAACAAGCCGGGCAACATATACGAGACCGTGCTGCAGATGCCCAGCCAGAGGAGCGCCAACAAGCAGCCAAATGGATTATAGGTCAAAAATTTCAATGCGGAAGGAAAATAGCTGCGGAGCGGCAACTCGTAAAACTCGTACATCGCGAATAGCGTATTCACAGTCGCCAACATCGCCCCTTGGCTCACCAGGAAAACAAGCAGTGCTGCAGTTCCGAGATGCGGCAAGAACAACTGCTGGACCGCCAACATCGGCAAACCGTAGAGAGCTACAATTGCCAGAAAAATTTGGTTAGATGAAATGAAGTGCGTGCGGTAATAGAAAAAAAAGCTTGAGTAAAAATTCATACCTTGCTGACGGTGGAGCGCTTTCGCCACATGATGTGCTGCTTGGAGGCTCGGTGCCAATCCGAAGATGCCCAACCCAAGCAGCGTTCCTAGTATAATTGCGCTGTTCAAGCGCAGGCAGTCATATATTTTTTCGGTTCCATTATAGAGTTTGTCCCAATTCATATGCCTTCCTCCTCGATTCCGAACACTTTTAGGTTACGGTATTTGGCCATCATCGGCGCCATCTGACGGAAGCCAACGCAGCCTTCCTTCAGAATCGGGCCCAGCGTCCCGTCATCCTCCCAACGGAACAACACGAGAGCGTTGATGCTGAAAGTGATCCATTGTTGTCGCTTTTCTACCGTCAGTTTGTAGAAATCAATCGCGTCAGCCACTGCCGGGAGCGGATCAGCACCTTGGGCAACCAGATGGAATCCATGACTTTTCCGAAGGTTGCATGTTTCAAAATAGCGCTCCGAGGCGAATTTCCTCCTATAATAGGAGATGTGGTAGGCATTGATGTCGCCTGAATGATACTGCGGGTAATAGCCATCCCGTTCCTGAAGCTCCGGGCTGAAGAGCAGTTGCCCCTCCCTGCCGAGTGCGGCAAAGAACAACATACACAGCCCTGGCTCCCGCAAAGGTTGAAATTCCCATTCGATCTTAATGTCAGCCGGAAAAACCCGGTTCAACCACAAAACCCAGTGGGCATGATCGCCCAGTTCTTCCGGATCCGCATTCGCGAGGATGATACCGTCTCCGTCGAATGCGATTGCCGGATTTCCCTCCTTCACGAAATCGGTGAGATGCTCCGGCCCAGTCAAAGGATTCTCATAAAGCAGTCTGTATTCCGTCATATCATTGTCCTTTCCAACGTTAAAACGTTTTCATGTTTATGCTCTTATCTTATAGTTGCACTGGGTTTCCCTCAATTGACATTTTTTGTTTTTCTCCTTAGAAAAGGCTACAGGTAAAGGGTTTTCTGTAGGTGCTTCAAAAAAGGGCTAGACTGTTTTGGATTTGGAAATTATGCGGTTGCAAAGATGCATCCTGCGCAACTCCGGTGAATGGTTGTTTGGCCGGAGTTGGTGTCCTTTTCCTAGTCTGTCCTGCGGTGAAGTTGGTCTGGCCGGAGAACAGGACCAATGCCTGAGGTTACCTCCGGGGATGGACGGATTCGCCGGAGGAGCGGAGTTGTCTCAAGACGGCCGCGCCGGCCGAACAGTTATTCTCTCAAAAAAAAAACAGCGCCGGACTGCTTCTTAGAAAGCAATTCGACGCTCTTATCATTTAGTTTTTGTGCAATTCGTTCGTTTCGTCGATCAACTCTTGGCCGCCTTGGTTCTTCCAAAGCTCGATGCTGTCGGCCCAGCCTTGATCATCGATCTGGCCGGCAACATATTTGACGCGCGCATCGCTGATGATCTGATCCAGCTGTGCCCCTTTAGTGACATAAGTGTCAGTGATATAGGATGAAGCCGGATTGTAGACCGCGGATTCCAGATCTGCTGCCATCAGGGAAAGGCGTCTTTCGAATTTCTGCGTCATTTCATCCGTTTCAGGTTTGGCACGATAGAACAAGATTTCTTCGGTCACGTTCATGCCGATCTGCGAATAGCTCTTGACATAGTTTGCATATTTTTCGGCTTCGGCATCTTCCTTGATTGCTTGCGCCATGCCGTCGACAACATTGAAGTTCACGCCTTCAAGGCCGTTCGTCAATAGGATCTGAGCTTCTTCGTCATTGAGTTGATCCAAGAATGACAATACTTCCTTCAGCTCGTCCTCGGTCTTAACGCTTGTTTTCGGAATCGCCAAGAAGCCAGAGTACCCGTCCGTCGGTAAAGCATTCAGTTCTCCCTCTGCGTTCTCAAGGTTACCGGTGAAGACAACGATATCTTCACTATCAGGGTTCGCCTGGCGCATTTTGTTGCTGATGGAATCTGCTCTGGAATAAGTATCGACAATAATACCGCCTTTGCCGTTCAAGAACGGTTCATCCCATTTGTCGGCAGTCAATGTCGCAAAATCCTTATTCACATATCCATTTTCGACCATGCTGCGCATAAATTGCATCGATTCCAAATATTCAGGCTGCATGAAGGATGGTTCCAATGCGCCCTCTTTTTCAATCCAAGCATTCCCTGCTCCGAACCAAGTTGCCAAGGTGTCGTATGGGCTATTGGTATTGATGGATGCCGGCCATTGCGGCACGATCAAACCGTATGTATCTGCTTCGCCGTTGCCGTCCGGATCATTTTCCGTGAAAGCTTGGGAGATAGCGAAGAGATCGTCAACCGTTTCTGGCAACTCCAAGCCCAGATTCTCTAGCCAGTCTTTGCGGATCATCACCGCGGTCCGCATGCCATCACGCGACCGATAGATGCCGTAGATTTTCCCGTTCACCGAAGAGTTGCGCAGAACATCAGGGTTCGCTTGCGACAGATTCGGATAGTCCTTCAAGTAATCGGTCAGGTCCCAGAAAGCGCCATTCTCGGCGGATTTGATGAAGCCACCCGATTTTCCTTGGATGACCATGACTTTCGGGATGTTGTCGGAAGCAAGGGTAATATTCATCTTATCCTCATAGGAAGTATTCGGTGCCCAGGTTATTTCGATTTCCTTTCCGGTCAGTTCCTCCAGTTGTTCGATAATTTTATTTTCTCCTTCTGGGGGATCAGTTTCGATAAAAGGAGACATGATTGTGATTGTGTCCGTCGTCGCGCTGGCCGTTTCCCCTTCCTCATTATTTCCGCAAGCCGCCAGTATAGTGGTAGCTGCCATCGCCACTCCGAATACCGAAAAGATTTTGTTCTTTTGCATCTTTTTTCCTCCTTTAATTTTGAAGCATGTTAGTTAACCGCTTTCATGATTAAATCATAATCAATTACCTGATTTCCGACAATTGACTGTTTTTACTGGAGTCAAAAAACCTTGTCAGCACAGTGTTTATTGGCGAGCTAAGCAGATTATATCAATTTTTTTATCAAAATGAAGGGCAATACCCGCAAAAGAAATCAGATTTCCACGAAAAATGTCGAGAATCCGCGCTTGTATGTCAAGTCTGCCATAACTACAATGAAAGCATAACCATAAAGGAGACCAAAGTATGAAGAAAAAATTGTTCATCGCCGGCGATTCGACGGCAGCGCAAAAATCCGGCGAAGCAAAGCCTGAGACCGGCTGGGGGGAAAAGTTTTCCTGCTTCCTCTCATCCGAAATCGAAGTGCGCAACTATGCCCAAAACGGCCGCTCCACCGAATCGTTCATCACCGAAAAAAGGCTCGATCAGATTGCCAAGGAAATCGGTCCAGGAGATTTCCTGCTTATCCAGTTCGGGCACAACGACCAGAAGATTGATTTGCCGATAGGGACGATGCCTTACGAAGATTATCAGGAGAATCTCGCTCAGTTTGTGGAAGTTGCGTTGGCTAAGAATTCTTTTCCCTTACTGCTGACGTCCGTTACTAGACGAGATAACTTACCTGATGGTCGACTCAATCCGGAAACACTTGGCGACTACCCTGAAGCAATGATTGCTTTGGGGGAGAGACTGGCCGTTCCCGTTATTGATGTCTATCGTCTGACGCAAGACTACTATCAGAGATTGGGTATGGAGGAAACAATAAAACTACATCTGCACCTTTCCACTGGGCAGCATCCCAACTATCCAGCTGGTATTGCGGATAATACGCATTTCAATGACTATGGCGCTCATCAGATTGCGCGGATTATTGCCGAAAACATCCGACTGATGGAGCATCCTTTGAGTGCGTATGTCCGTTGCTGATAATCGCCCGATTCGGGGGAGGCTCTCCTCCTGCGAAGCAGCCCTCGCCGGAGATCCGATTCCGTTTACCGCCCATCTCCGGTGCCTCGGGCTTCATCGGAGATGAATGTTATTTTCGGTATTGTTCTCCGGCCAACCGATCGCTCGCCGGAGATACGGCTCCTCTACTCAGCGCTCTCCCCCGCACACAAAATAAGCAAAAACGCCGGAAATAATTCTCGGCGTCTTTGCTTATTCGTTTATTTGGATTTGCAGGCCGCGGGGACCGACATTTGTTGAGAAGACAATATGCGTTTTGGTATCGCCAAAGCGTTGCAGGTCCGTTATGAATTCATCCAACTCGATTGTGTTTGTAAAGTATACCTTCAATAGCATCGAGTAATCCCCGGTGATGCAGTCGCATTCTACGACATTGGGGATTTCTTCGATGTATCGGTAAAAATCCTGTTTATCCTTTGCGTTGACCGCGCAATTCACATAGGCTTTGATCAAAAAGCCCAATTTCTGATGGTCAAGAACAGCTTGATACGTACGGATGTACCCCATACCTTCCAAATTTTGCAAACGCACGGATACGGAAGGAGACGAAATAAAACACTCTTCGGCAATTTGTTTGACAGTAATCCGGCTGTTTTTTTGCATAATATTTAAAATTTTCCGATCTAAAACATCCATAATGGCCCCTCCATTCTCTCATCATATTCTTAATTTTAGTAAGAAAGGATAAGAGTTGCAAGGTTGGGCTCACAAGATGTGTCAGGCTTTATGACATTTGCTTTTTCCTCCTAGCAAACAGAAGGTAAGCAAACAGCGCCGCCAGTCCGAATCCTCCACAAAAGAGATACATGACTTGAAAACCAAACAAGCTGGCGATCACGCCCCAAAGCATCGCCCCGCCGCCGTACGCTACATCCAGAGCAGCCGAGAAAATCGCTATCGCGCGTCCGCGTTCCTGATCGGAAATGCTTTGCAAAACAATCGTATTCATGACCGGCAGCAGACTTGCAAACCCGATTCCATATAGGACAGCCGCCAAAAGAAGATGGACAAGATCATCGGCATAAGCAAGCAGGCCAAACGCTGCACTGATACTCAGAATGCTCCCGCAAATCAAAAACGTTTGATTGATCAGATTCAGCATTTGCGGGAAGAGAAACCGGATCAGAACCGTGACGACTGTCATCACAGTAAAATAATAGCCAGCCCCGTCTATATTCTTTTCGATCGCGAACTGCGCGATAAATGCGATGACTCCGGAATTCGCGAAGCAAATCAGAAACATGATCAGACTTGGAAACATTACGCCCCGATTCTTTATGAGGGACAACGCTTCAGCCACTCCGCCCTTCGGCTTTGCTTTTTCTCCGAAAAAAAGCGTTCGTGGCGATTCCGTACTTATAAAAAAGCTCAAAACAAAAGCCAAACTTGTCAATAAAAACGCCACCCGGAATAAGGCCTCGAATCCGTATGCTTCTACAACGGCCAACCCCAACAAAGGTCCGATTGCGCCAGGGACGGCTTGGGCGATGCTGAAGTAGCCCAAACCGACAGATAGCTGTTCCTTGGGGATCAAATCTGCCGCCATGGTCGCGGCGCTAGTCGCTTGGATGCTGTTGCCGATTCCTTGGATCAAACGTAATGCAAACAGCATAACCAACGTCTGCAGTACATTCAGCAAAGCGAAATCAAGGAACAGGATTCCCAGACCGATCGTGAGCAGCAGTCTGCGACCGTACCGGTCCAATAAGATTCCGATCGGCAAGCGGAAAAACAAAGCCGCAATGCCTAAAATCCCTACGATGCTCCCAGCCACCGCTTTCGAACCACCAAGAGCAGTCACATATAGGGGCAACGTTCCCATTTGGGTTGTGATTGCCGTCATCGCCAAAAAGGTGATGCTGTTCACCAGGAGAAAATCCTTTGTCCAAAGCTTGCTTTTCACTTCCGTATATTCCACGTGTCATCCCTCTCAGACTGCTGTATTGAAACGGACTTGCATCAAAAATTGTTTTGTCCGCTCTTGTTTCGGATCCTCAAACACTTCTGCAGGTGTCCCTGCTTCAACGACTACCCCGTCCGCCATGAAAACTACTTTATCCGCCACTTCTTGCGCAAACTGCATCTCATGGGTAACAATGATCATCGTTTGCCCCGTGTCGGCCAATTGCCTCATCACATTCAACACATCCCCGACAAGTTCCGGATCAAGCGCGGATGTGGGTTCATCGAATAACAACAATTCCGGAGATAACGCCATCGCTCGGGCAATGCCGACCCGTTGCTGCTGCCCTCCTGAAAGTTGGATCGGATACATCCCTGCTTTGTCTGCCATGCCGACTTTTTCCAGGACGGAAGTGGCGATTGTTTCCGCCAGCTTTTTGGGGACTTTCCGAGGTGTAACCAAGCCTTCCATCACATTCTGCAGGACCGTCATATGGCTGAACAATTCATAGGATTGAAAAACCATCGCTGTTTTTCTGGCAATTTCCCGGCTCTGATGGGTTCCGATACGGCTGAGGTCATAGCGAAGGTCGCCGAGTTCATACATGCCCGCATCCGGTTGTTCCAAGAGATTCAAGCAACGCAAGAAGGTGGTTTTGCCGGAGCCGCTTGGACCGATAATGCAGACAACTTCGCCTTTATGGATGGTCAGCCCTACATTTTTCAATATTTCGTTCTTACCGAAACTTTTTTTCAGTCCACTGATTTGTGCCTGGATCATCGTCATCTCCTCCTTCTTTTTTGGATTCTCAAAGTGAAATCGTATTGCGGCAACTACCTGCGATTATGATGTCCCGCGCATTGGTCAACGAAGTCTCCACAATCTCCTGCACGGCCAATTCTGTATGGTAGGCAATATGTGGGGTGATCATGACATTAGGTAGAGCCGTCAAGCGCGAATAATACGGGTTCTTTTCCCAACCGACGGAGAAATATTTTTCCTCATCCTCCAATGCATCCAATGCTGCACCAGCCAATTTCCCGGTTGCTAACGCTTCGATCAGCGCTTCGGTATCAACAATTTTTCCGCGCGCCGTATTCACAAGACAGCTGCCGGGCTTCATTTTTGTAAAATTTTCCTTAGAAAAAAGATGTGTGGACTTTTCGGATAAGGGGATGTGGATGGACAGAACATCCGATTCCTTCAGTAGTTCTTCAAAAGGAACATAGCTGACTTTCCCTTTCAGGCGCGGATTTTCTTTTGAACTGGTGGCGATCACGCGCCCGCCTAAAGCATGGATCCCTTCGGCAACGACAGAACCGATCCGGCCGGTTCCCAGTATTCCGACCGTCACATCCTGCAATTCCCTGCCGATCGCTGCTTTGCGTGATGATTTTGTCTGCAGCACTGCCGGAACATTCCGCAGCACCATCAATATCGACATGATCGCAAAATGGCCGACAGATGTGGGACTGTAGGAAGGCACGTTCGTCACGGTCAAGCCGTATTTCTGGGCCCATTCGAAGTTGATGCCATCCACACCGGTCGATTTGACCGACAATTGGTGGATCCCTTGTTCCCGCAATTTGCGGTAGAGCAGCTCGCTTTGGCGCATTTCCGGGCTCGGATACAGGCAGACGCCATCATGCGGGCCGGCGAAATGGACATTCTCGCTGGATATGCCTTCGTTGATGATGGTCACGGGTATCTTGTTGCTGAAACTCCAGCGTTTGATGAACTTTTCTTCATCTGCGCTGACGCCATAATAAATCAATCTCATACTTTCCCTCCTCAGATCACTTGTTTGCAGGATGCGGGTGTCGCTTGTTCCAACGCTTCACCGATTACTTTCACACCGTCCACGATTTCCGAAAGTGTCGGTTTTGTGAAGTTCAAACGGAAAGAACGTTCATAACCTTCCTGCGCCACGCTCATCACATTGCCGGGGATGACGGCAACCTTGGCTTCGTCCAATGCCGTATAGAATGTTTCAGGATCCAGATCATCGGCCATCTTGCAGCAGATAAAGTAGCCGCCGGTCGGTTTAATGAACTGAATTTTGTCTTCAGGCAACGCTTCAAGCCCCGCAATCATCGCTTCAAACTTTTCTTTGTAATACAGCTTCAAGGCCGAGACATGTTCTTCAAACTGGTGATTCTGCATGAATTCCGCCAGCATCACTTGCCAATAGAAATTGGTGTGGGAGTCGGATACTTGCTTGGCTAAAGCCAATTTTTCCATAATTTCATCCGGCGCCATAATGAAACCTAACCGCGCGCTGGGTGCCAAAATTTTGGAAAACGAACCCGCATACATGACGCGCCCGTCCGTGTCCATCTCCTTCAGCTTCATGATCGGTTCGCCATAGTACAGCAGGTCGCCATAAGGGTCATCCTCGAAAATCAGCACATCATATTTTTGGGCCAAGCTGTAGATGGCTTGGCGTTTTTCCAGCGGGATCGATGTCCCCAACGGATTTTGGAATGTCGGAATCAGGTAAATGAACTTGATGCGTTGCTCGAAACGCAGCAGTTCTTCCAGCGCTTCCAGATCGACGGATTCTTCCGTAACGTTCATCGGAATCGGTATGGGAATGGCGCCATACCCTTTGATCGCATTCACCGCCCCCGAAAAGGTCTGTTCCTCGCAGAGCACGATGTCTCCTTCATCGCACAGGACTTTCACGGCAATATCCATTGCTTGGGTGGAACCCGATGTAATCAGCACCTGTTCCTCATTGTGAAGATTGGCGGTTTTCGCCAAGCGTTCTTTGACCAGCTTACGCAGCAAGGGATAACCTTCGGAAGCGCCATATTGCAAAAACGTTTCCGGATCGACTTCTGTGTATAATTTTTGCGAAATTTTTTGGAGTGTCTCCATCGGGAAAGCTTCAACCGGCGGAAAGCCGTAAGCAAATGAGATCACATCTTTGAGTTCCATGTTTTTGCTTGCATTTTCCCGCAAGGGGGATGTTTTCAATTCCTTGATACGGTTTGCGAAACGATATGCCATCTGATCTCCTCCTCTTCCATTCTTTCTGTCTATCTTGCCATTTGGGTCATGAATCGGGCCAAAAAGGCTTTGGTGCGCTCCTCTTTGGTCTGCTCGAACACTTCTTTCGGGCTCCCTTGTTCAACGACCTGGCCATTTTCCATGAAGACTATTTTGTCCGACACTTCATAAGCGAATTTCATCTCATGCGTCACCATCACCATCGTCGCGCCCGTTTCGGCGATGTCGCGCAGGAGCGTCAGCGTCTGTCCCACCAGTTCCGGATCCAAGGCGGAAGTCGGTTCATCGAACAGGATCACTTTCGGATCCAAGGCCAAGGCCCTTGCGATGCCGACCCGTTGCTGCTGGCCGCCGGATAATTGGCTCGGATAAAAATCTTTGCGTTCGGACAAGCCCACTTGCTCAAGCAGCGTATCCGCCAATACGTAAGCCTCTTCTTTCGTCTTCTTTTTCGTCAGAACAAGCGGCATCACGATGTTTTCGCGCGCCGTCTTGTTTTGGAACAACGCATAATTCTGGAAGACCATCGCGGTTTGGCGTTGGTGCGCCAAAATTTCTTTCGGATTGGCTTTGTTGACGACCGTTTCGGTTTCCCCCAACAGGATGCTGCCTTCATCCGCCTTTTCCAAAAAATTCAGGCAGCGGAGAAAGGTCGTTTTGCCGGAACCGCTTGGCCCCAGAAGGGTGACGACTTCCCCTTTGGCGACATCCATATCGATGCCTTTGAGTACTTCCTGCTTGCCGAAGCGCTTGTGGATATTGCGTACTTCCATCATAAAATCGCCCTCCTCAATTTGCGGGTCATGCGTTCCTCCAGAAGTTGCGCAGTTTTTTCGATCACCAGGCTGATCCCCCAATAGATGACAGCAACCGCCACATAGGCTTCCAGGAAGCGATAGTTTTGCTGGGCGGTGATCTTCGCAGCCGCAAAAACATCGACGACACTGACCATCGAGGCCAAGGAAGAAGCCTTCACCAAGGTGATCAACAAATTACTGAACATCGGCAATGAAATCGGAATCGCTTGCGGCAACAGCATCCGGCGAATCGTTTGCAGATTGGTCATGCCCATCGATTTGGCCGCGTCGAACTGCCCCGGTTTGATGGCCGCGAATGCCCCGCGGAACACTTCGCTGCTGTTGATTGTGGCGAACAGGCTCAAGGCGGCGACGGCGATCCAGACCATGTTGAAATCCCGGAACCGCAGCGACCAATTCATCGATTCCGCCCAAACATCGAACTGCTTGGACGAAACCAGATACAAAGCGAGAATGATCAATACCATCGGAATGCCTTTCAACAGCGTGACTGCCACCTGGAAAAATTGGGTCAATCCTTTGATGCGGTAAAGCCTGATCAGCGCAATGGCCAATCCCAAAACAACGCCGATGACCAAAGCTGTGATTGCCATGAATAATGTTGTGCCGATGTATTGGCTCGCTACTTTCAATGATTCGATCATCACCTCAAATTTGAAACTCATGGCTCTCATCCTTTCTTATTCCGGCACGTAATCACCATCTAGATATTCTTCGGAAAGTTCTTTTATCGTTCCGTCCGCTTTCAGTTCCTCCAAAGCTGTATTCACGGCATCGATGAAGGCTTGATCGGTTTCTTTGTTGAACAACAGGTAGGCATCCGAATTATGGACCGGTTCGCTGCCGACTTCCAGGTTTTCGCTGAACGATTTGTTCCAGTTGTCCACTTGATATTTCGGAGCCAAAGAGGCATCCACCGCTCCGGACGTGATCGCCTGGACGATTTGTTCGTTGTTGTATTCCCCATAAACCAATTCGAAAGCCCCCGGATTTTCTGCTAAGTACGTTTCAGCCATTGCTGCCTGGTTCGTTGCGGTCGTTGCGTAGACTTTTTTGCCGGCCAGATCGTCGAAAGTGTTATAAACCGTTCCTGCGTCCGGGTCCGAAACGATGTACGTATCCCATACCACGTAGCCGACATCGCCGTAGACAAATTTTTCCTGGCGCTCTTCATTCACTTCATATTCGAAGGCTGACATCTGCACCTTGCCGCTTTCCAGGTTGGACAATGTCGTCGGGAAGTCGGCTCCTTCAAAAGTGAACGTATAGTCCGTCAATTTTTCATCAATGGCTCTCACTACCGCGACATCATAGCCATCGTATTCGCCATTTTCATCTAGATACGCATATGGCAAGGCTTCGTTCCCTGTGCCGACTTTGATCTCTGTCGCTCCGCTGTCCGCGTCACTTGCAGTATCAGCCGAACCGCTGCTGCACCCAGCCAAGATAACACCTGCTGCCAATAAACTTGCTCCGAATCCGAATGTTGATTTTTTCATAAATGAATCCTCCTTCAATTTATCTCGATTTTTTGGACTTTTTGGATTTTCTGACTCTTTCTGATGATTGCCAGTCTTGGCAGTCGGAACGGCGTTGTTTTCGCTTGCGTGAAGCTCATCCGTTTTTCCAACAGGGCGAAGACTCTTTCAAGAATGACGCTCAAGGTAATAAACAGAACCGCTGCCCCTACATAGCCCTCCAACGTATGGAAGGTGACGGCACCGATGGCCCGCGCTTTCCCGACCACATCCACGATCCCGATCGTGAAAGCCAGGGATGTGTCCTGCAGCAAAGCGACGGTGGTGGTTCCGAATGACGGCAATGCCACGCGGACCACTTGCGGAAGAATTACACGTAAGTACATTTGCGAATTGGTCAGCCCGCAAGCGATACTCGCTTCTTTCTGCGTGACCGGGACACTCAGGATCGCGGCGCGGATGGTCTCCGATTGGAAAGCCGCAGTGTTCAATCCGTAGGTGATGTAGATGAAAATGATCTTGTCCCAGGATGACACATCGATCTGGATCGCCTGCAACAAACTCGGCACACCGTAATAAACGACATACAGCTGTACAAGGATCGGTGTCCCGCGGATGAATGAAACAAAGACGGCGGCCAGCTGACTGAAAATCGGTATTTTTTCCACCCGCATGAACGCGATCAGGCTTCCGAGCACCAGACCCACCAGCGTCGCGATCGCCACAATCATCAACGTCACGGGCAACGCACTGAGAATTTTGGGAAAGTATTCCCAGACGAGATCCCAACTAAAGAAACTTGACATTGTATTTCCTCCTCTCCTATTTATTTATGTAATCCAGATCGTTTTGAACTTTCTGAATTTCCAATAGAATACCTTACCGTCCCGCCCTTCCACAATATGCCGGGGCTTTTCTATAATTTAATTCGTAAATATCGTGCTTTTGATTATGAAAATAAAAAATGAAGCGCAACCATGGTTGTTTTATTTTGTGGGGGAAATCTGGTTTGGGCTCGGAGGAACAGTTTTGGAGGGTTTGAGGAGGCCCTCCTCCGGTGAAGCAGGTCTCGCCGGAGATCCGCTCCAGCTTTTGCCGATTTCCTCCGGTTGGACGGGCTTCATCGGAGATGAAGATCCGTTTTTGGTGCTGAACTCCGGCAGGCCGGTCCTCGGCCGGAGTTCCGGCCCAGTTTGCTGTTATCCGGTGATCCATCAACACCGTCTGGAGAACGCAAAAAAACCGCAAACGCTAATGAATCAACGTTTGCGGTTCTGTATTAGTGTATTACCCCACTGACCCTTCCATCTCATAAGCAATCAGTCTGTTCAGTTCGACTGCATACTCCATCGGAAGCTCTTTGGTGAATGGCTCGACGAAGCCCATGACGATCATTTCTGTCGCTTGGGACTCGCTGAGGCCGCGGCTCATCAGGTAGTAGAGCTGCTCTTCAGAGATTTTGGAAACTTTGGCTTCGTGCTCCAGGGAGACGTTGCCGTTGTGGATCTCGTTGAACGGGATTGTATCGGAAGTGGAGATGTCGTCCATGATGATCGTGTCGCATTCGATATGCGAGATCGATCCTTCCGATTTCTTGCCGAACTTCACTTGTCCGCGGTAGTTCACGGCCCCGCCGTCTTTGGCGATCGATTTCGAGACGATCGAACTGGACGTGTGCGGTGCGTTGTGGATCATTTTCGCACCGGTATCCTGTTGTTGGTCTTTGCCGGCGAAAGCGACGGAAAGCATCGTTCCTTTGGCGCCGCGTCCGTTCAGGATGACGCTCGGGTATTTCATGGTCACTTTTGACCCCAAGTTGCCGTCGATCCATTCCATCGTTGCGTTTTCCTGAGCTACGGCGCGTTTCGTCACCAGGTTATAAACATTGCCTGACCAGTTTTGGATGGTCGTGTAGCGGCAGTAAGCATCCTTCTTCACGATGATCTCAACCACTGCGCAATGCAGGCTATCGGCCGAATAGGTCGGGGCTGTACAGCCTTCGACATAGTGGACGCTGGCGCCTTCGTCAACGACGATCAGTGTGCGTTCGAATTGGCCGGAGCCTTCGTTGTTGATCCGGAAGTAAGTCTGCAGCGGCACTTCGCAGACGACGCCTTTGGGCACATAGATGAACGTGCCGCCGGACCAGACGGCCGAATTCAAGGCCGCTTCGAAGTTGTCGGTCGGCGGAACAATGCTGGCGAAGTGTTCCTTGAAGATTTCCGGATATTCCTTCAGGGCCGTGTCCGTATCGGTGAAGATGATGCCCAGTTTCTCGAATTCGTCCTTCATGTTGTGGTAGACGGCTTCCGATTCGTACTGGACCGTTACGCCGGCCAGGTAAGCGCGTTCGGCTTCCGGGATCCCGATTTTTTCGAAGGTTTCCTTGATTTCGTCAGGCACATCTTCCCAGGTCCGGGCCACTTTGTCGGTTGCCTTCTGGAAATAGGTGATGTCATCGAAGTCCAAGTGGGTAAGATCCGGTCCCCAATTCGGCAACTTCGATTTTTGGTAGGCTTCCAATGATTTGAGACGGAAATCCAGCATCCATTCCGGCTCTTCCTTTGACTTGGATATTTCCCTGACGATTTCTTCCGTCAGGCCTTTTCCGGTCGAATAGATGATTTTTGCGTCGTCATGAAAGCCAAATTTATAATCGTCAACTACTGGTACTTCACTCATATGATCTCTCCTTCATGCGGGGATTCCGCTGTTGCTTCCCCATTTTCTTTTTTGTCCTGGAGGATCGCTCTTTCCAATGCCTTCCAAGCCAAAGTGGCGCATTTGATGCGGGCCGGGAATTTGGCGACGCCGTTCAGGACGATCGCTTCGCCGAGGTGCTGCTCATTCGGCTCGATTTTGTCCTGGACGAGCAGGAAAAATTCCTCCGCCAAGGCCAAAGCCTCTGCTTTCGTCTTGCCGATGACCACGTCCGTCATCATGCTGGCGCTGGCTGTGCTGATGCTGCAGCCGTGGCCGGAGAATTTTGCGGCCGTGATTGTGTCGCCTTCCATCGCCAATTGCAGCGTGATGACGTCGCCGCAGGTCGGGTTATTCAGCTCGATCTGTTCGTCGGCGTTTTCCAGGGTGCCGTAGTTGTGCGGATGGCTGGAGTGGTCAAGAATGACATGGCGGTACAGGTTTTCTAGTTTAGATAAAGCCATCTTTGAAAAACTCCTTTATGGTGTGCAAGGAGGCGATGAATTGATCGGCCTCTTCGAATGTGTTGTAGAAATAGAAACTCGCCCGGGCTGTCGAAGATACGTCCAAGTAACGCATCAGCGGCTGGGCGCAGTGGTGGCCGGCGCGGACGGCGATGCCTTCCATGTCGAAAGCGGTGGCCAAGTCATGCGGATGGATCCCTTCCAGATTGAAGGTGATGACACCCGTGTGCTTTTCCGGATCGGCCGGCCCATAGACGGTGATGCCTTCCACAGCCTGCAGTTTCGGCAGCACATAGCGCACCAGTTCCTTCTCGTAGGCTTCGATTTCGTCCATGCCGATCGCTTCCAGATAGTCGACGGCAGCGCCGAGGCCGATTCCGCCGGCGATGTTCGGCGTCCCGGCTTCGAATTTCCAAGGCAGGACGCTCCAGGTGCTTTCCTGATCGTAGACGAAATCGATCATTTCGCCGCCGAATTCGACAGGTTCCATTTTTTCGAGCAAGGCTTCCTTGCCGTAGAGCACGCCGGAACCGGTAGGCCCCAGCATTTTGTGCCCGCTGAAGGCATAGAAGTCGGCATCCAATGCCTGCACATCGACTTTCATGTGCGGCGTCGATTGCGCGCCGTCGACGACGATGTAGCCGTTGTGCTCGTGGATCAATGCAGCCAGTGCCTTGATCGGATTGGTGATCCCCAGGACGTTCGAGGAATGGCAGACCGACAGGATTTTGCCTTTTGCGGTGATCACTTCGGCCGACTTCTCGACATCGACGAAGCCGTCTTCGGTCAGCGGCAAGTAGACCAATTTGGCTTTTTTGCGTTTCGCCAATTGTTGCCAAGGGACCACGTTGGAGTGGTGCTCCATCGGCGTGATGTAGATTTCGTCGCCCTCTTCGACGATCAGATCGCCGAAGCCGACAGCGACCCAGTTCAGGCCGGTCGTCGTGCCGCGGGTGAAAAGGACTTCCTTCACCGAAGCGGCGTTGATGAAGCGGCGCAGTTTTTCGCGGGCGGCTTCATAGGCCGAAGTCGCGCGTTCCGCCAACGTGTGCACGCCGCGGTGGATATTGGCGTTGTCATGCTCATAGTAATGCTGGATGGCCTCCAGCACCTGTTTCGGCTTTTGTGAAGTGGCCGCGTTGTCCAGATAGATCAGCGGCTCGTCGTTCACGGTCTGGAAAAGGATCGGGAAGTCCTGTTTGATTTTATTTGCATCGATCAAAGTTTCATCAGCTTCCTTTCGATCATCTCAACAAGGCCTTCACGGATTTCTTTGACCGGGATGGCCGCGATGACCGTACCCAGGAATCCGCGGATGACCAGACGCTCGGCTTCTGCCTTCGGGATGCCGCGCGACAGCAGATAGAACATCTCTTCCGGGTCGACGCGTCCGACGCTGGCGGCATGGCCTGCAGTGACGTCGTTCTCGTCGATCAACAGGATCGGGTTAGCATCCCCCCTGGCGTTGTCGGACAGCATCAGGACGCGGCTTTCTTGTTGCGCGTCAGCGCCCTTCGCGCCTTTGATGATGTGGCCGATGCCGTTGAAGGTCAATGTCGAACGGTCCATGATGACCCCGTGCTGCAGGATGTGGCCGATCGAGTGCTTTCCGTAGTTCGTGACGCGGGTATCGATGCCTTGCACTTGTCTGCCGGTTGAAACTGCCACGACTTTGATTTCGCTGTGGGAGCCGTCGCCGATCAGATCGGAATCGAAATCGGAGATGACGTTGCCGTCATTCATGACGCCGATCGCCCAGTCGATGGAGGAATCCTTCAACAGGTGGCCGCGGCGGTTGATGTAGACCGATGTGTTTTCGCCCAAGGTATCGACTGCAGAGAATTTGACTTGCGCGCCGGTTTTGGTGATGACTTCGACGATGATGTTGGCGCTGTTCTTTTCATTGCCGTCGGTCTCGTAGCGCTCCACATATTTCACCGAGCTGTTCACGTCAGCGACCAGCAGCACGTGCTTGACGAAGCTCTCCTTCACGTGGGCATTCTGGATGAACAGAGCCTCCAAAGGTTCTTCGATGACGACGTTCTTCGGCACATACAGGAAGACGCCGCTGTTCATGAAGGCCGTGTGGAAAGCGGTGAAACGGTCCTCTTCCGGCTTCACGGCTGTCGTCATGTAGTATTCCTGGACCAGTTCAGGATAATCCTGAGCGGCCGTATGCAGATCGGTAAAGATGACGCCCTGATCGATCAGATGCTGCGGCAACTGTTCCATCAGCGTCACGTTTCCGTATTGCACGATTTTCGGGGTGTCGCCCAAGTCGTATTGGAGACCTTGGCTGTTCACCAATTCCTCGCCGTATGCACCGGCGGAAATGGTCGTATCGAAAAGCGGCCAACGGTGGTAGCTGATGCGTTCCATCAAAGGCAAAGACTGCTCTTCGTATTTTTCAAGCCATTCCAAACGTTTGGTGCGCATCCATTCCGGTTCTTCCTTTTCGATGGAAAACAGGCGAACCGCATCCAACAAGGACGTTTTTTCTTCGTTCAGCATGTGACGTCCTCCTATTCTTCATCCAACTGGATATCTAGTCCTAATTCGTCGCGGATGCCGCGGTAGCCTTCCGCTTCCAGACGTTTTGCCAGGCTGGCGTCGCCGGATTTGACGATGCGGCCGTCCATCATGACATGCACGAATGTAGGGTGTACATAATTCAGGAGACGTTGGTAATGGGTGATGATCAGGACGCCGAAGTCGGGTCCGGACATCAGGTTCACGCCTTTGGAAACGACTTTCAGAGCATCGATATCGAGGCCGGAGTCGATTTCGTCAAGGATGGCGAATTTCGGTTCGATCATCATCAGCTGCAGGATTTCGTTGCGTTTCTTTTCCCCGCCCGAGAAGCCTTCGTTCAGGTAGCGCTCGGCCATTTCTTCCGGCATGTTCAGGATTTCCATTTTTTCGTCCAGTTTCTTGATGAAGTTCATGACCGAAATTTTGTCGTCTTCCGCGCGGCGGGCATTGATGGCTGCGCGCATGAATTCGGCGTTCGTGATGCCGGTGATTTCGCTCGGGTATTGCATCGCCAGGAACAGGCCGGCGCGGGCGCGTTCATCGACTTCCATCTCCGTTACGTCTTCTCCGTCCAGCAGGATCTGGCCTTGCGTGATCGTGTAGCTCGGGTGGCCCATGATCGCTTGTGAAAGAGTCGATTTACCCGTACCGTTCGGCCCCATGATGGCGTGGATTTCGCCGGTGTTCATCACCAGATTGACACCCTTCAAAATTTGTTTATCCTCGATGGAGACATGCAGATCTATTATTTCTAATGTAGACATAAACTTACTCCTCACAATCTATGTATTTTAATCGAAACTTCATTATTGACACTACGACTATTTTAAACCAATTGAAAATGTTTCGCAATGGAATCCTTATGAAAACCCAATCAATCAACGATATTCTTTTTTTAATTATAATCATTATAATCTATTAATCGGTTTTGTCCAATCAGAAGAACGATTCTTTCCCATATTCCCGATTGTGGTGTAAAATGGTAAAAATCAGTCCCCAGAGAAAGGAAGACAAACCTATATGAGACCATTGATCGGCATCACCGGCAACCAATTACTGGAAGCAGCTCCTGCTTTCTCAGGGATCTCCGTCGCCTACACACCCATCGGATTCGTGAAAGGGATCCAGGCCGCTGGAGGCAATCCTTTGGTCATCCCGATCGGCGCCCCCGAAACAGCGGCGGACTATATCGCCAAGATCGACGGGCTATTGTTGACGGGCGGACAGGACGTTTCCCCGTACTTTTACGGCGAGGAGCCGAGCCTGCACATCGGCGCGACTTTCCCGTTGCGCGACGACTTCGAAATGGCGCTAGTGGAAGAAGCCTTGAGACAGAAAAAACCGATCCTGGCCGTCTGCCGCGGCATGCAGCTGCTGAACGTGCAGATGGGCGGCAGCCTGTACCAGGACCTTGCCCATGAATACGCGGAAATGAGCGTTCAGCACCAGCAGAAGACCGACTTCAAATATGCGACCCACTCCGTCATCGTGACGGAAGGCAGCCATCTGCACAGCCTCGTAGGCGGGAAGCTGTCGGTGAATTCCTTCCACCATCAGGCGCTGAAAGTAGTCGCTAAGGGCTTGCAGCCGGTCGGATACAGCCCGGACGGCCTTGTCGAAGCCGTCGAAGCGACGGATCCGGAACAAAGCATCCTCGCCATCCAATGGCACCCGGAGACGATGATACCGGAAGCGCGCAATATGCGCTTGTTCTTCGAAGATTTCGTGGCGCGGGCATCGCGCTAGGCGCATGTCAGGCGGCGATGCAGCCGCATAAAAGTCAAAAAGGCAAGCAGTCGGATCAAAATCCAACCGCTTGCCTTTTTGG
Organism: Trichococcus ilyis; assembly: GCF_900109135.1. Taxonomy (GTDB): domain Bacteria; phylum Bacillota; class Bacilli; order Lactobacillales; family Aerococcaceae; genus Trichococcus; species Trichococcus ilyis. Next base: position 144,446 of record NZ_FNYT01000003.1, read on the forward strand.
TTTTCCGCATTTATTCAAGTCCGGACTCGTTCTGCAGCGCTGCGAAAGCCTCTTCCGATACGTCCGTCAGTTCGACGATCCAGTTCACTGTTGCATCGGTGCTGTTCAGGTTCTCGGGATTGTTCTCCAATGCTTCGTTGACGGCTGTGATCGTGCCGGCAAGCGGCGATGCCAAGTCAGTCATCGCTTTGGCGGCTTCGACGCCAATCAGGGTGTCGGTCGTTTTGATCGCTCCCGTTTCCGGCAGGTCGATGAAGCTGACTTCGCCCAGGTCATCCTGACCTTTTTCGGACAGGCCGATGATGTATTTGTCCGCTTCCTTCTTGATCCAGAAGCCGTTCTCGCTGTATTTCACGGTATTTTCAATCATGTTGTTTTTCTCCTTCGCTTATTTCCAGATAGTGGTTAATTTCTCTTCGTCGTGGCCTACCGTGATCTGGGTGCCGTCCGTGACAAACGGCCGGCGGATCAGCATGCCGTCCGATTCCAGCAAGTCTAGCGCTTCCTCAAGGTCCATGCTGTCGAGCTTGTCCTTCAGCTGCAGTTCCTTGTACAGGTTGCCGCTCGTGTTGAAGATGCGGCGCAGCGTCAGCTTGCCGGTTTCGATCGCTTGGCGGATGCTTTCCCGGTCCGGGTGCTCCTCGCGGATGTCCTTCAATTCGTAAGCGATGCCTTCTTCGTCGAACCAAGCCCGCGTCTTTTTGCAGGTCGAGCATTTGGGATGTTGGTAAATGGTGATCATGCATGTGCCTCCTAGTAATTAGATGCCGAAATGTTCGTCCTCTTCCGAGAACATATAGCTGCGGTAATGATAACGCATGGACATGACCAGCCCGATCGCCAGCATATTGCCGAGGAGCGCCGAGCCCCCCTGTGAGATGAACGGCAACGGGATACCGGTGATCGGCAACAGCCCGATCGTCATGCCGATGTTCTCCAACACGTGGAACAGGATCATCATGATGACACCCGTCGCCATGTAGGCATAAAATTCATTTTTCGTATCGAAACAGATGCGGATCATCTGATAGATGAGCAGGAAATAGATGAAAATGAGAAAACAGCCACCGATGAAGCCGAAATTCTCGCCGATCGTTGAGAAAATCATATCGGACACGCGCACCGGCACGTAGACTTCGGAAACGCCGAGGCCTTTGCCGAACAACCTGCCCGACCCGATCGCTTTCATGCTCTGCGCCAGCTGGTAGGCATCTCCGGTGCTGTCGCCGAACGGATCGAGCCAGGAGTCGATCCGGGCGAATTGGTAATTCTTGAAGCCGAAATTCAGCAGCACCTCGCGGTTGTAGACTACCAAGTAGATGAGCAGCGATCCGAGGGCCGCGATTGTCCCGAATACGGGCAACAGGATTTTCCAGGAAACGCCGGAAAGGAACGTCATGCCGATGATGATTGCCAGGAATACAAGCGTCGTTCCGAGGTCATTCTGCAGGATGACCAGCAGCAGCGGGGGTGCCGACCACATGGCGATTTTCATAATCAGATTCATGTCGGTCTTTTCGGTCCGGTCATCGATCTGCATATTATGCTCGGTGATGACCCGAGCCAGCATGATAATGATGGCAACCTTCATGACCTCCGAGGGCTGGAAGGTGACGCCACCGAAGCGGAACCAGCTCTTCGCCCCTTGCAGCGCATAAGTGTTGCGGTCATAAAAGATCAGTACCAGAAACAGCAGCAGGACGCCGGCTCCGTAGGCGAGCGGGGCGACCTTCCAGAGTTGTTCGGAATCGAAGCGCATCACGATGGCCGCGGCGACGATGCCAATGCCGTACCAGACGAGCTGCATGATGGTCGCGTCGAGTCCGCCGTTGTTCTGCAGGACAGTAGTGGAATAAATCGTCAGGACGCTGATGATGGCCAGAAGGAAGACGGACAGGATGATGCCGTAATCGATCTTCGAAACATCCGCATTCTGCGTAGTTTGTTGATTTCGCATGATTAAATCCTTTCTTTCAAAAACAATGGGGGGCGTGCTATCTATTCATTATATAGAAACTTCACCCAAAAAAAAAGGCGAGGAGGTTTAAAAAAACCTAAACCTCTTTGCCTTTTGATTGCGGGTTCAGTACCGCTTCCGCTTGCTTGTTTGACTGGATGCGCAGGTTTTTGCGGATCAAGCGCCGTTTCAGCGCCTGCTCTTTGACCGTGAGCGCCAGCGCGTTCTTCGAATAGCGGATCGCGTAACGGCTTTCCTCCTTCAGGGCAATCGGCAGCGGCCGAAAATAATGGTACAGCATCACATTGAGGAAGCCGCCCAGAATCAGCACCGTCCCCATCAGATACAGCCACAGCAGCAGGGTGATCACGACCCCGAGCGCCCCGTTTCCGATGGCCTGGCTGCCGGCGACGCCGACATAGATCGAAAACAGCTGCGAAATCAAGAGGAAGCCGGTGGTCGCGAATACCGCGCCCGGCAGCGCAAACTTGATGGACCAGCGGACATTCGGCACCACATAATAGATGACCGTCATAATGATTTCGATGATCAGGGAAGCCACAATCCAACGGACATTGTCGAAAGCGGTGATGAAGTCCAATTGGATATTCAAAAACTCTTCGAAGAAATCCCGGATGTACCTGCCGAACATGAACAGGAAAGCGACCAGCGCAATCATGCCGACCAACAGGAAAGCGATCACGAAGGAAAAGATCCGGTGAACGATGAAATTCTTGCGCATTTTCGTATTGTAGACTTGGTTCAGAACATTCTGAAAAACATTGAACGCCTTTGAAGCCGTCCAGATCGACAGCAAGAGCCCGAATGAAACCACCCCGCCATTGCCGCTGTTTAAGTATTGTTCCAGTATCGGCGTGGTTGTGCTGCTTACTTCCTCCGGCAAGGCCATCTCCACGTAGGACAGCACCTGCTCCCGCGGGAAAGGCAGCAATGGAATGATGTTCCCCAGCAACAATAGTGTCGGCAGCAGCGCCAAGAGCACATAATAGGCCATTTCCGCCGACTGCCGCCCGATTTCCAGTCGGCCCCAATGTTGCTGGAACAAGACAATGATTTGGCGCATTTTTGGATTCTTGATGTATTTTCTGAGTACGTTCATATTGGCTCCTCCCGCCAAGTTCTATAGTTTAATCATAGACAAAAGCGGCCGCAATTGCCACCGATATGCATTGAGAAAGGTACCTGGTGCCCAACTCCGGGGAAGCGGCCCTCGCCGCAGGAAAAGGTCCCGGATGGCTGTCACCTCCGGCCAATATGTGCTCGCCGGAGCTGGTCGACGGCTCCGACACTGTTCTCCGGGGAGCGCCCCGCTCCCCGGAGAACAGTGCGGTGCAGAATCTGCGGCTGCCTACCTACAAATCAAAAAACAGCCCTAGTCAGCGATTAAGCTGAAAAGGGCTGTTCCGCTCTCAATCAAATCAATCCACTTTCACGATCCATCCTTCCGGCGCTTCTTTGTCGCCGAATTGGATGCCGGTCAGTTCTTCATACAATTTGCGTGTCACCGGTCCGACTTCCGTTTCCGAATAGAAGACGTGGAACTTGTCGCCGTACTGGATGCCGCCGATCGGAGAGATGACGGCTGCGGTACCGCAGGCGCCGGCTTCGCTGAATTCATCCAGCTTGTCGATGTAGACGTCGCCTTCCTCCACTTGCATGCCCAGGTGGTGCTCAGCCAAATAAAGCAACGAGTATTTGGTGATGCTCGGCAGGATCGATGGTGATTTCGGCGTCACGAAACGGTTGTCCTTCGTGATGCCGAAGAAGTTAGCGGAGCCGACTTCTTCGATCTTCGTGTGCGTAGCCGGATCCAGATAGATGCAGTCGCTGAAATGGCGGTCGTGGGCTTCCTTGCCGGGAAGCAGGCTGCTGGCGTAGTTCCCGCCGACCTTGGCTGCACCCGTTCCGTGCGGAGCGGCACGGTCGTAATCGGACACGATGAAGTTCGTCGGCGTCAATCCGCCTTTGAAGTAAGGGCCCACCGGCATCGCGAAGATGGAGAAGATGTATTCGGTAGCCGGGCTGACGCCGATGTTGTCTCCGACCCCGATCAGATACGGGCGCAGATAAAGCGTGCTGCCGGTATTGTATGGCGGCACCCATTTTTCGTTGGCTTTCACGACGGCCTTGGCGGCTTCGACAAATTTTTCCACCGGAAACTCGGGCATCAACAGACGTCGGCAACTTTGGATCATCCGTTTGGCATTTTCGTCGGGACGGAACAGGTTGATGCTTCCGTCTTTCGTGCGGTATGCCTTCATCCCCTCGAAGCAGGCTTGGCCGTAATGCAGCACCGGAGAGCCTTCGCTGATATGGACTTTGTTGTCGGTCGTCAGTTCGCCATCGTCCCATTTTCCGTCTTTCCAATAAGAAATGAAGCGGTAATCCGTCTTGATGTAGCTGAAGCCTAGATTTTCCCAATCGATGTTCAACGCTTTTTGTTCTTCTGTCTGTGTCATTTCTGTCATCCAAACCACTCCATATCTATAATTATTTATCAGAATTAATGGTGAAAAAAAAGAATGAGCCTGTGTGATCAGGCTCATTCTTTATGAGAGCCCAGTGAAACGGAAATAGGACTCTACTTATAGTAAGTAAGAATCCTGGGCTAAATCACTTCTAGAATGACTAGGGCATCGAATGAGAAGGCTGTGTTCTTTTTGTTGTGGCGTGTGCCCATTCCGCAAGTCGCATCCATTCCCATTCTCCCCTTTCTGTTTGTTAGATTATGATGTAATTCTATGCCTGATGTTAATGAATGTCAAACCCTTTTTTCATCATTTTATAATAAAAGAGCATTTCAACAATCAGAAAATCAATTCGGTAACCGGTACGAGGCCGGAAAAGCTTGTTGGATCAGTGCGACATCTTCCGCCTCCAAACGGACTTCAGCTGCCTCGAGATTCTCAAGCACCTGTTGCCGGTTACGCGCGCCCGGAATCACCGCGTCGATAACGTCCTTGGACAGATAATAAGCCAACACGACATTCTGCAGCCCGGTCCGGTGCTTATCGGCGAGCGGCCGTATCCGCTCAACGCGCTTGAGGATGTCCAGATAGGCAGCCCCTTGGAACTGCGGGCGTTTCCGCTGTTTTTCCGGCAAGACCGTCTGTTCGGTGTACTTGCCCGCCAACAGACCGGAAGCGAACGGAAAGTACGGGATGAAGGAGATGCCCTGTTCGCGGCAATAGGGGAACAGCTTCTCTTCTGCCGACTGATTCAGCAGGTTGTATTCATCCTGGACAACATCGATGTAGCCGTTGGCGTTGCCTTCCTTCAGCTGCTCCGGGCTGAAGTTGGAGACGCCGATGGCACGGATCTTTCCTTGTTCCTTCAGTCGCTGCAGCGCGCCGACCGCTTCGGCTTTCGGTGTCGTTTCATCCGGAAAATGGATGTAATACAGATCGATATGGTCGGTCTGCAGGCGCTTCAGACTGTTCTCGACCTGCTCCGTCAGGAAAGCCGGACTGTTGTTCAGGACGATGCCCGTTTCCGTCACCTGGTGCGCGCCTTTTGTCGCGATGACCACTTTGTCCCGCAGCTTGTGCTCCTTCAGCGTCTTCCCGATGATCGCTTCGGAAGTGCCCATCCCGTACAGAAAGGCCGTATCGATGAAGTTCAGCCCTTTATCGATTGCGCTCAGCAGCACATCGCCGCCGTATTCGGTGTTCGTTTCCGGATCGGCTGCGGCAATTTTGTTCGCCCCAAGCCCGATCGGATGGATCAGCAGGTCGGTCCTGCCCAATTTCACAAGTTCAGTCATATCGTTTCCCCTTTCCTTGTCTTGTTCATTGGCTTTTGCCTTTATTTGCCGAGGTGGACGCGTTTGGACCAGAAGCCTCCGTGGATGTATTTCGGATCGTACGAAACCATGAAAGCTTTCGGATCGATCTCCAACACTTTGTTCTGCAGGTGGCGTTCAGCTTTCCGCGTCAGCAGGATTTCGAGCACAAGCCGCTCACCGTCCCTGCCGTTCGCCCGGTAGCTGGAAACGCCATAACCGAGATTGCGCAGTTGGTTGGGCATCGGGCTGTCCACATCCTGCGTCATCACGGTGATCATCGTGTAACCGAGCGCGAGCCAATCCTCGATTTTGATGCCGATACCGATGCCGGCGCCGTAGCCGAGCGCATAGGCCGCCAGATTAAGCGGATTGTCGAGACTGCTCATGACCATCGACAGGCCCAAGACATAGATGACGATCTCAACCATGCTCAATAGCGGGGCCAAAACGCGGTAACCTTTCATCGTCAGCATGAAGCGGATTGTGCTCAAGGTGACGTAGCTCAGATTGATCGCGAATACTTTCGCCAGTAGTTCCAAATCAAAAATCATCATCACTCCTCATCAATCTCTTTTGCCAATCGTTTAGTATTGGGCAGGATGGCGGGTGTATTCTCCGGTTACAACATCCATTTCCAGCAATTCCCCGGTCGATCCGTCGTAGCGGTAAAAACCGACTGAGCTTGCTGTCTCGGGGCCGTTTTCGCGGACATTGATGGTGACTTCATTGCCTTCGACCTCTTCCACGATGAACAGGTATACATCGCTTTCGACATAACCCGTCAATTGCGTGATGGTCTGTTTGGCCTGCTCGATCAGCGTTCCTTCGGCGGTCTGGGCTGCATCGGCTGCTGCACCGGCATCCGTCGTGGAGCTGCTTGCGGCGGATTGTGCTTGCGCGCTCTCGGCCGCTTCCAGGCTGCTCGTTCTTGAAGCTGCTTGTTCGCCCGCTTTGCTGGTCGCCGATTGGACTTGTGACGAGCTTGTCGCCGCTTCAGTCGCTGTCGTGTCCGTGGCCGGGTTTTGGCACGCGACAAGAAGCAATGCAGTTGAGACTAAAAGAAATCCGGATAATTTTTTCTTGTGCATAGTTTTCCCTCTTCCATACAGTTTGTGATTCCATTGTACCTTTTTTGGCGGAAAAATGCTTTCCCAATCCATCAGCTTAATCGAACCTTTACAATTTTGTTGTGTAGGGTCCAATATTGAGGCAAAGCGTCCGATGCTGAACACACGTCCGCCGAGGAAGAACAACACGAGGTTGACCGCAACTCCGGTGAGGCTCTGTTCACCGGAGTTGAACGGTAATTCGTCGGGTTTCCTCCGGGGAAGCTTCGTCCGCCGGAGCTGACCATCCGGCAGCGGACAGGAACTTCGGCCAGGCCGCCCTTGGCCGGAGAACAGCTCGATATTTCAGTTATTTCGCCACGAATGCAAAAAGGCACCCCGCCAGGAGTGCCTTTCTGTCTCTATTGTGTTTTCGGTGACTTTAGCAGCTTGGTTACCCCTGCAGCCCTTCCTTTTCCAGGATCAGGTCGTAACATTCGATCCCTTTCAGGAGAACCTTCTCGTCGAAGTTGAAGCGGCTGCTGTGGAGCGGGTGCGTCCAGCCCAGGTCGGGGCGGCCGGATCCAAGCAGGATGAACGCGCCGCGGATGCTTTCCTGGTAGAAAGCGAAGTCCTCGGCCAACATCAGCGGTTTGACGACTTCGTAAGCACCGGCCGGCAGCGCGTCCATCAGTGTACCGATCATTTCCGCATCGTTCGTGACTTCCGGATAGAAGTCGCGGATATCCAACCTGCAGATGACGCCGCTCAGGCGCTCGATGCCGGCGCAGATATCGGCGAGGCGTTCCTTGATGGACGCATAGACCGCCTTGTCGTAGCTCCGGATTGTACCGGTCAACTCGGCTTTTCCCGCCACGATGTTGCGGGCTTCACCGGCGTGCAGCGTGCCGATGTTCACGACCGCCGGCTGCTGCGGATCGAGATCGCGGGCCAGGATGTTCTGGACCGAAAGCAGGATCTGTGCGGCGGCAACCAAGGCATCCTTGCCGAAGTGCGGCTGCCCGGCATGCGAGCTGACGCCCTCGAGCGTGATGTCGAATTCGCCGTTGCGCGCCATCAAAGGTCCTTTCGCCAAGCCGAAAATGCCTTCCGGCAGGCTCGGATAGAGGTGATAGCCGTAGATCTTTTCGACCCGCAGCTCCTGCAGGATGCCGGAATCCATGATCCACTTGGCGCCGCCCGGTCCTTCTTCAGCCGGCTGGAAAACCAGCACAACGGATTTCTCCAAAACCGGCAGGGTCTTCAGGTATTTTGCAAAACCCAACAACAAGGCCATGTGCCCGTCGTGGCCGCACGCATGCATTTTGCCCGGGTGAAGCGAAGCGAAATCCGCGCCCGTTTCCTCAGTGACCTCCAACGCGTCCATGTCCGCCCGGAAGGCGATCGCTTCCGGTTTCTTTCCCTTCAGGACAGCGACCCAGCCCGTTTCGGCTGTGCTGATCGGTTCATAACCGAACGACACCAATTTCTGGCGGACGTATTCCGAAGTCAACGGCAGATCGAAGCCGATTTCCGGAATCTGATGGAGCTCCCTTCGCATCGTCTTCACCGTTTCGTATAATTCTGCAATCTGCATGCTGTTCACCTGGTCCCTCCGCGTGTATTCTTTAATCTCTCAAATCAGCCAACAATTGGGTTTTTTCGCTTGTCTGCTCGTCCTTCATCTTCACGATTCTCGCAGGGGATCCCGCAACGACAGCGTTAGCCGGTACGTCTTCCAATACGATCGCGCCGGCTGCGACAACAGCGCCTTCGCCGATGTGCACGCCTTCGATGATGACCGCATTCGCGCCGACCAAAACACCGTCTTCGATGATGACCGGTGCTTTCGAAGGCGGCTCAAGAACGCCGGCAACCACTGCGCCTGCTCCGATATGGCAGTTTTTGCCGATCGTGCCGCGCGCGCCGACTACGGCGCCCATATCGATCATCGTGCCTTCGCCGATGACCGCACCGATGTTGATGACCGCACCCATCATGATGACCGCGCTCTTGCCGATCGTCACGTGATCACGGATGAATGAACCCGGCTCAATGCGGGCATCGATTTTTGTTGTGTCCAGCAACGGAATCGCGGAATTGCGTCTGTCGTATTCCATGACCTGGTCTTTGATTTTGTCTTTGTTCGCTTCCAAGAAAGGATAGATCACCGAAGCATCCCCGAAGACGGTGTAGCTGTCTCCGCTTCCGAAGAATTTCAAGCCTTCGTAGCTCGGATTATCGAAATTCCCTTTGATGTAAAGTTTTATGGGTGTTTGCTTTTCGGCAGCTTTGATGTAAGCCGCGATTTCGTAAGCATCTGTCAACAATAGTTCGCTCATTTTGATGTTTCCTCCCGATCATTTTCTTTTTATGACATGCCCATTATAGCATGCCGGCCTGTTTTTGCCCTATGCGGTGGGTCACCGTTTGTTCCTGAAATACAAAAAAAATAGCGGTAAGCGAGTGCTTACGGCTACGGAGACCTGCATTCGCCCAACCAAGCTAAAGCGCAATCCAGTGTCATCGGGCAACGACAAGGGAACAGCCCCACATTTGTTCAACCTGGGTCCAGCATTCGCATGCTTCGGCGACCGTCCCTTTCCCTTGCGGTACTCTTGACCAGCCGCGACCTCTTTTTGCTTGGCGATTCATTCATTTTTCTAATCGTACACTTATCCGGCGGGGCTGTCAACCGCTCCGGGTCGGAAAGTGCCGGGATGAGTGGCCTCCTATATGTGAAAATGCTCATCAAATTAGCGGCTTTCTAATTTTTGATCGCTTTGCTTCCATCTTTATATAGAAATCGGTCCGCAATCGTGTTATGTTACTTCCATATAGAGTGGGCGTTCCACTAGAAATCATCAAGGATAGTTCATCCAGAGGAGACAAATTATGAGCAGAGAAACGAACCGTTTGGTAAAACAACTGAAGGGATCACCCATCCGCAACTTCGATGCTGCCATCAGCGATGTAAAGGATCTGATCCGTTTCACGATGGGCGAGCCTGATTTTGATACGCCGGAATTCATCAAAGCGGCAGCCGAAGAGGCGCTGAAACTGAACCAGACCCACTATGCGCCTTCCGCCGGGGTCCTCGAGACCCGCAAGGAAATCGCGAAGTTCATGGAGCGGAAATACGGGCTGCATTTCGACGCAGAAACCGAAATCATCCTGACGGTCGGTGCGACGGAAGCGATCACCGCTTCGATGTTCACGCTGATGAATCCGGGGGACAAGGTGATCATCCCATCTCCGGCCTTCCCGCAATACGAATACGTGGCGCATCTGGCGGGCGGCGAGAGCATCATGATCGACACTTCCGGAACGGGCTTTTTGATCACACCCGAGGATCTGAAGGCTACGCTGGATGCCAATCCGGAAACAAAAATGATCGTATTGAACTACCCGAGCAATCCGACCGGTGCAACCTATACGCAGGAAGAGGTCGAGGACTTGGCGGCAGTGATCGCACAATATGATGTCTTCGTGCTCAGCGACGAAATCTACAGCGAGCTGACCTATGACGGCAGCCATACTTCCATCGCCAAGTATATCCCGGAGCAGACGATCGTCATCAACGGGACATCGAAGAGTTACGCCATGACCGGTTGGCGCGTCGGCTTCGTCGCCGCCCAAGCGGAGCTGACCCGCGAAATCCTGAAATACCATCAAAGCCTGGTCACTTGCGGCTCGACTCCTGCGCAGACCGCAGCTGGCGTTGCTTTCCGTGATGGTGATGAAGTCACCGCGACGATGAAGGCCGCTTACCGCAAACGCCGCGATATCCTGTTGGAAGGCCTTACGGCTGCCGGGCTGCAGATCCACAATCCGGACGGCGCTTTCTACCTGTTCCCGCGCATTCCGGAACAGTACGGCAACGATGACTGGAACTTCTGCATCGACTTGGCCCGCAAAGCCGGAGTCGGCGTCATCCCCGGATCGGCTTTCGGTCCAGCCGGCGTCGGCTACTTCCGCATGAGCTACGCCGCCAGCGATGAAAACGTCAGCGAAGGCTGCCGACGGATCGTCGCGTTTCTGGATGAGTTGAACGGGAAATAAAGGAATGACTGTTGAACCGTGCAATCGGGTGATTGTGCGGTTTTTTCTGTTCTTTTTTGGCCGGGGATCCGGCCCGCATTCTGGGATGGTTCCCCCGGTTAGGGCTGCTTCGCCGGAGTTGGAGCCGATATTTTGACGGTTCCTCCGGTTGGGACGGCTTGGTCGGAGTTGGAGCCCGAATTCCAAGTTTTCCTCCGGCCACCATCCCCTTCACCGGAGGAAAAACCGGTGCTGCCCTCCTCCACGACAAAAGAAGTGCACACCGGCAGCAATCCGGCGCGCACTTCTTTAATTTTGTCTCGTTTTTTTACATTTCAGCTGCCATTTCGGCTTCCATCTCGCGGATCTGTTCGGCGACTTTCACCATCATTGAGCATTCCACGCGTTTGCGGAACAAGTCGCAACTGAACTCGTAGTTGCCTTTCAATGATCCGGTCGCATGCAGCGAATTTGCAGGGCAGCCGCCGCTGCAGTACAATTTCGCCCAGCAGCTCTGGCATTCCGGTTTGGAATAGCAGTTGACTTCCTTGAATTGGCCTTGCAGTTCCGGTTTGGTGACGCCATCCCAGATATTGCCCAGGCTGAATTCTTCATCACCGACAAACTGATGGCAAGGGAACAATTCGCCCCAAGGCGTGACAGCCATGTATTCCGTTCCCGACCCGCAGCCGGAGATGCGTTTCTGGATGCATGGTCCTTCAGAAAGATCCAGCATGTAGTGGTAGAAGGTGAAGTCGTTGCCTTCTTCGCCGCGCTTCAGCATTTCCTCCGCCAGGATTTCATACTGTCGATACAGTGCCGGAAGGTCTTTTTCCGTCAATGCGTAAGGTTCGTTCGGATCGCAGATGACTGGTTCCATCGAAAGTTTGTCGAAGCCAAGATTCGCGACGTGGAAAATGTCATTCGTGAAATCGACATTGTTGCCCGTGTAAGTGCCGCGGACGTAGTATTCCTTGTCGCCGCGCCCTTCCACGAATTTTTGGAATTTCGGCAAAATGTAGTCGTAGCTGCCTTTTCCGTTGACGGTACGGCGCAGACGGTCATGAACTTCCTTGCGTCCATCCAGGCTCAACACGACATTGTACATTTCCTTGTTGAGGAATTCGTTGATCTCGTCATTCAAAAGCATCCCGTTCGTCGTGAAGGTGAAACGGAAAGTTTTTCTGTACTCCTCTTCCTTGCTGCGGGCATACTCGACGATCTGCTTGACGACGCGCCAAGCCATCAATGGCTCGCCGCCGAAGAAGTCGACGTCCAGATTACGGTGGTAGCCGGAGTTCTCAAGCAGGAAATCGATCGCTTGTTTGCCGACTTCGAATTTCATGATCGCACGGTCGCCGTTGTACTTGCCTTGGCTGGCGAAGCAGTAGTCGCAAGTCAGGTTGCAGGTGTGGGCCACATTCAGGCACAAAGCTTTAACGAATGTCTGGCGGTTCTTCAAGTCGATGGAAAGGTCTTGGTACATGTCCTCCGTGAACAGTTCCCCGTTGGCCTTCAGTTCTTCGACATCCGACAGCGTATCGCGGATTTCCGTTTCGTTGACTTCAGGATCATCCGCATATTGCTCCAGCATCTTTGCGACGATATCTTCGGCCGGCGTCGCTTCGTAGAGCGCGATAATGTCGTAAGCGAGATCGTCGACGACATGCACGGATCCGCTGTAGGTATCCATGACGATATTGTATCCGTTCAGTTTATATTGATGAATCATGTTGGTTTCAAACTCCTCTTTGTCCATAAAATTGCCGCCCAACTGGAATCAGTCGGGCGGACTCTTTTTTACTTCGCTGCTTGTCTAGGGTTCACACAGCTTTGATTGGCGATTCCGCAAGAAGTTTTGCATGCGGATTGGCAAGATGTTTGGCATGCTCCGCAGCCGCCGTGTTTGGCAGTATCCTTCAGGTTGCGGGTGCTTAATGTTACGATTCTTTTCATAACGACATCTCCTCTGAAATAGGTTAAGGAAGCATATTGCTTGACAGAAAAACACTTCCTTTGTGAATAATTTTACCAACAAATTGTTAGTCCGTCAATCTGCCTATCTATCAGCATAGTGACCGTTTTTATCGATATCGTGATCCGGTCAATAACTATTTAAATGTAAGTTAATGAGCAAGGTTTTTCTGCCTAATGATCCGGATAGTTTCCGGAAGCCCCTCGGCATCGCTGTGGACTTGCGTCCCCTTTTCCAACAACGACTTGATTTGGCGGATAAATCCGCTATTGATCCGTTCTCCCGGAACAAGCAATGGGATGCCCGGCGGATAGGCCCAGATATATTCGGCTGCTGTTTGGCCTACCGCTTGCTCCAGCGGACATGCGGCTTTTCCCGATTCCAGCGCCTGCCAGATTCTGCATTGTTTTTCGGGCAAGGCGAAAAGGAGTGTCGCATCATTCGAAGCCTGCTCTCCAGCCGCGGATCCAAGCGAACGATCAACGGCCAACAGTGCAGCAGCCAAAACCGTCATCGCGGAAGCCGTATCGCAGACGCTCGTCATCGCCAACGCATGGTCTCCGTAAGCCATCTCCATTTCGAGCTGATGCTCGCTGCGCAGAATTTCCGCAAGTCCCTGTCCGCTCAAGCCGGTACCTTGCGCAGAAATCAGGATTTTGCCTTGGTCGAAAGCGAAAAAGCTCGGGTGCACCACCGGACTGTCGTTGCCGTGGCACAGCACCTTGAGATGCTGGAGCTGCTTCATTTTTTCCGAAAAAACGGACAGCCTTTGATTGTAGTCTTCGAACAGCCGCTCCCCTTCATCGCGCAGCAACCGGAAGCAGCGATCGATCGATGCCATCAGCACATAGGACGGCGAACTACTTTCGAAGATGGCGAGTTGCCGGGCCAGTTCTTCCGGGCTGATCAGATCGCCGGTCAGATGGGCCAACGATGTCATCGTCAAGGAAGGCAACGTCTTGTGCAGGCTCTGGATCACAAGGTCGGCTCCGAGGACAATCGCGCTGTCCGGAAACTGTTGCGAGTAATTGAAGTGCGAGCCGTGTGCTTCATCGACCAGCAACGGGATGCTGTGCGCATGGCAAATTTCTGCAATCGCTGCGATGTCGCTGACCACCCCTTCGTAGGTCGGCGAAGTCAAAACGACCAGCTGCGCATCGGGATGTTCCTCCAGCGTTCCGGCGATGCTTGCCACCGAGATGGCGCCGTGAATGCCGAATGCTTCCTCCATTTCCGGCACCAGGTAGACCGCCTCCAATCCGAAAAGTTCGATCGCATGATAGACGGATTTGTGGCTGTTGCGCGCAATCACAATCTTGCCGCCGCGTCCCGTCGCGGCCCGGATTCCCGCCAGGATGCCGCAGGTGCTTCCGTTGACAAGGTAAAACGAGCGCTTCGTGCCGTAGAAATCCGCGATTTCTTCCATATATTCTTTCAGAATGCCGCTCGCGCCGTGCAGATTGTCGAAGCCGCCGATTTCCGTGATGTCGATGGCGTAGGGGAGATCCGCGCCGAGCAGGTTGGTGTTGCGCTTGTGCCCCGGCATGTGCATCGGGATGCTGCCGGATGCTGCATGTTCTTTCAATCTATCCAATAGCGATGGTTGCATGGTCTGTTTATCCATTTGTTTACCCTTTTCTTTTTTGATTTGTCTGTTTCCATTATAGCAGAGGGTGAACAGCAAAAAATGCCCATCCTCACATTATATTCTGAGAATGGGCATGAATCTGCGTATATGCTATTTCGCTTGTTCCGTACTTTCGATCAGCCGGACGAAGGCAGGATATGATTCCGGAAAATACCGCTCCTTTCTGCTTCGAGGATCATCCCATCCCGATCGAGGACGGCGCAACCGACCGGTCCGTCTGTCAAATAAGTCCGTACCTCGCCGCTCTCCGGATCGATGGCATAGATCATGCTGTCCTCGATCGAAACGCAATACAGCAAATTGTTCGTTGCATCCCAGTGCGGTCCTTCAAGCAGTCCGGATCCCGCATAGAAGACCGATTCCGGTTTCGGGATCCTCACTTCCTCTGATTTTCCCACCATACTCAATCACCTCATTTTTGTTTGTGACAACTGTCCTCAGTATATAACAACAAAAAATGCATGCCAATTGAAATGATTTTGCTTAAATTTCATAACACAAACGGTTGCAGCTCTCAATTTGGCCTCAAGCAATAGCTGGAATTCCTATTGCCGCCAAAATTGGTGCTATAATGACTGTATACCTGAAGCAGGAACAAGCACAGTCAGGTCAAATCCAGAATTCGTCAGGAGGATTCCCATGAACACGAATAACGTCGAAAAACAAAACAGTCATTTGGACTTGCATGATAAAACGGTAAGGGAAATTTTTGAACTTTACAAAGAGCACGCAGAAGTGCCATACATTTCCGACAAGCGCGACAAGGAAAGCTGGCTGAATGCAGTCCACATCGGTTCGGAGCAACTGGTCCCAAAACGCAACATGATTCGTTTCGAAGAAGACATTTTGCCGGGGCATCTGATCCTGTTGTGGCGCATCCAATTCGGCACATTCACAAGCGAAAGCGTCTATCCGAAATATTTTGAATACAACTACGGCATCAACGGCCCGCAGGCATTGGCTGAAGTGATGGAAAAAGGCTATGCAGTGGAGCTTTCTGCGGCTGACTCGCTGGATCACCTCAATGCCGCCAGCCTGAAAGCCATCCTGAAGCATTACGGAGTGGCTGGCTATTCCAAGATGAAGAAACCGGAATTGATGGCACTCGCGAAACAGGAATTGAGCGAAGAACAGTTGGATTCCCAGGTTGCAGTGAGAGGATACCGCATCACCCCGGCAGGCGAAGCAGTCTTGGCAAAACATCCGGAAGTTGTCGACCGCCATCCGAAGAAAAATTACTGATGAAACGAAATAAGCCGCCGGAATCCTTTTCTAAATTGGTTTCCGGCGGCTTATTTTGTTCGCATTGCTCCGGTGGGCCGGGGCTCCAGCGAAGGGCGGCTGTTGGACGATATGCTCATCTCCGGCCATAGCAGCTTAACCGGAGATGAGGCAGCCGGTTGAGCTGCTTCTCCGATGTGAACCCCACAATCGGAGGACAGACTGTTTCAGAAACTTTTTCCCCTGCTGGACCTGATCCTGCCTGATTCAAAAAAAGAACCCGATCCGAAGATCAGGTTCCTATAAGTTTAATTTGAATTAAGCTTTAACAACGTTAGTTGCTTGTGGTCCGCGGTTACCTTCTTCAACGTCGAAAGTTACTGCTTGGCCTTCTTCCAAAGATTTGAAACCTTCAGATTGGATAGCTGAGAAGTGTACGAATACATCGTCTCCGTTTTCGCGTTCGAT
>NZ_FNYT01000026.1 GCF_900109135.1 Trichococcus ilyis
GTGGACACCCTTGTCTTTCGCTAACAGTTCCTACTGCAAAGCCTGTAGTGGACTTTCACCACCAAGTTATCACCCATGCCGGGCGCACAAAAAAACCACTGCCCGACACACGGAGCAGTGGTTTTCTTTCTATTTGATATTCAGTCAGGCTTTGTTGCCTTCCTTGCGGCGTTTCGCGAATTCGGCAGTCGCGGTGAAGAGGACGTCCGTCGATGAATTGAGGGCAGTCTCGAAGGAATCCTGCAGGACGCCGATGATGAAACCGACCCCGACGATTTGCATGGACACATCATTCGGGATGCCGAACAGACTGGCCGCCAGCGGGATAAGCAGCAGGGACCCACCAGCAACACCCGATGCCCCACAAGCGCTGATCGCTGCCAGGACGCTGAGGATGAACGCTGTCGCGAAATCCACTTGGATGCCCAAGGTGTTTACCGCCGCCAGGGTAAGGACGGAAATCGTTACCGCCGCCCCGGCCATATTGATGGTCGCACCAAGCGGGATCGATACGGAATAAGTATCCCGATCCAGCCCCAAGTCATCACACAGCGTCATGTTCACGGGGATGTTCGCAGCGGAGCTTCTTGTGAAGAAAGCTGTGATGCCGCTCTCCCTCAAGCATCTGAAGACGAGCGGGAATGGATTGGAACGGATATAGATGTAGACGATGATCGGGTTGACGACCAAAGCGACGAACAGCATGCAGCCGATCAAAACTGCGAGCAGTTTGCCATAGCTCAACAGAACGCCGATTCCGCTTGTCGCGATGACATCGAACACAAGCCCCATGATACCTAAAGGAGCGAAAGCAATGACAATCCTGACCATTTCCGTCAGTGCATCAGAAACATTGGACAGCATCAGTTTGGTTGAAGCCGCGGCATTCTTCAGCGTAAAGCCCAGCATGAGGGCCCATGACAAGATGCCGATATAATTGGCATTGTAGAGCGCTTTGACCGGATTGTCCACGACGTTCAGCAGCAAGGCCTTCAGGACTTCCACAACGCCGCCTGGAGCGGCGACATCTTCGGCTCCGGCGCCCAACGTCAAAGTAACCGGGAACAGGAAACTCGCGATGACGGCTACAAGTGCCGCCAAGAAAGTCCCCATGAGATAGAGCACGATGACCGATTTCATGTTCGTCTCCTGGCCTTTTTTGTGCTGTGAAATGGCCGATGAAACCAAGAAAAAGACCAGCATCGGCGCGATTGCTTTCAGGGCACCGACAAACAAGGTGCCAAAGATTGTGACCGGCTTAGCCGCGTTCGGTGCAAGGAGCGCAAGGATAATGCCGACAATGAGGCCGATAATGATACGTTTGACAAGGCTCAGCTTGTACCAGTTATTCAATAGTTTATACAATTCAAATTCCTCCTGATATATACAAAAGTGACAAATAGATGAGTGCACAGAATTTCATTTTACCATAATTTAATCTATTCAGGGACAAAACCTTTCCATTTCCGGTTTAGAAATAAGGCGACACATCTAAAAGAGCCCTCTTGCCAAAGCTGTATCGGCCTTTTTTGAACTTTTTGAAAAATCCTCTTTCCCGATTCCCCAAAAAGCGTTATAATATCATTTATGGAGAATTACTCAAGTCCGGCTGAAGAGGACGCACTCGAAATGCGTTAGGTGTCGAAAGGCGCGCGGGGGTTCGAATCCCCCATTCTCCTTAAAAGCTCTAACTATTGTCCGAAAAACGGTCGGCATTCCTAATTGGGATGCCGACCGTTTTTTTGCTGTACGCCGTTTGTGTTTCATTAGCTGTTGACTTGGAGTCCACTTCAAGTGTTAGTCTGATAAAAAATGGATCGCTTCCGTTCCCCAGACTCATTCCGAAAGAAGGTACCGCAATGGCAAAAACAATGAAATTGCAGCTTGACGGCATCGCCTATACAGCCACGCTCCAAGAAAATACGGTCACGGACATGCTTGTTTTGCAAGGACCGATCGAGCTGCTCCTGAAAAGATATGCCGGGCAGGAATATTACGCCCCCCTGCCGAATCCATTGCCTATTTCGGGCATGCCTACGACAACGACTGTCCATGCGGGCGGTCTCTATTGCTATGAAGGTTTCGGCGTCTTGTCCATTCCTTTCCAGGATGTGCCGGTGCATCCCTACGAGGCTATGCACCTCGGCGACATAAATGAGGATATCCTCTCCCATCTGGCGAATGCGGGCAATGCCATCAGCGCCAGACTCGAAATCGTTGTTGCCTGAAAGCAATGATCCCCTTCCCGCAGTTAAGATTGGAACCCACACATGCAAATGAAAGAGCGCACTGAAATCAGCCTATCTGATTTACAGTGCGCTCTTTTTTGGCCTTCTATCTTCAATAGGCTGTTCAAGGCGGAAGTCGTCTGTAGTCTTATAAGACTATAAGGCGGGGGATTCGTGATGTCCATGGAATAATATAATCTCATTCGAAAATAAAGCGTCACCTCACGTAAGTACTGCGTGTTGGTCTGCTTATTTTTCACGGAACTTGCAAGCTCTGCATGACCTAAATATGATATGAAAAAAACCATCGTATCTCTTTTGTTTGCATTCGTGTTGTTCTTCGGAGCGCAAGCGAATGTTGCTGCAGCAACTGAAAATGATATCATTAAAACTTTGGTGGCTACTAGCTTACCAGCCAATTATGTGCAGCAAGCAAAAAATTATTTGAAGTCCAATGATGTGACTGCTGAAGAAGCAGACCAGATCATTGCCCACATCAATAATGCACAGGTTGTCGTGAACGCACGCGGCGCGAAAAGCATGAACCAGCTTACTAAAGCTGATAAACAAGCCATCTTGGCTGAGCTTACTGCAACTGCTGCCGTATTGGATATCACCATTTCAGTGACTTCAAAAGAAGTCGTTTTCAGTGATGCAAATGGCACTGTTGTTGCCATTTTCCCAACAAAGGGAAATGGCATCAAATAGACTGGAGCAAATAAGCTCTACTTGGCAGGTGGAATCTCCTTGCTGGTAGCCGCAGCTGGAGCAGCTGTTGTTGCTAAAAAAAGATTTCAATTTGCAGTGGAAGCTTAAGCGTACGTCGCTCAGTTTGCATATGCTGTTGTAAAAAACACCCTTGGATAGTCGGAGGCCCATCATGGACCTCCGCTGTGCAGGGGTGTTTTTTTGTGCGTTTCGAGTCCAGTCCAGGGGGCACGGCTCCGCCCAGTCAGAACAGCTCCGCAGAAAAATCCCGGTAAGCTGCCTTCACTTCCGCATAGAGATCCGGGTAGGCTTCGCTCAACGATGACAGGATCCCGATCGCCAGCTGGGAGCTGTTGATCGTCTGGATCTTATGGATGCGGATGTAGGAAATCTCGGCATTCAGGCTCAGTTTCGGATAGCGTTCCTTTTCAACCTTGATGTCATAGGCGAGATCGATGTTCTGCGCGGTCGAAACTTTCGAAATCGGAAAGGCCGTGAAGTCGCAAGGCAAAGTATCGTACTCCGCGCCGACGATCAGGAACGGGCGCGATTTGAAGGCGATTTTGTCCGTTTCCAAATCATGGTAGGCGAAGCGGGTCTTCACGATGGCTCCGATGTAGGCTTGCGTCTCGTTCATGGTTTCAGCACCTCCCCTTCGAATTCCTCCAGTTCGTCCAGATAAACATCAAACACTGTGTCATAGAGCCGCACTTTTTTCGCGTCTTCGCGGATGTCCCCTAGTTCCAGCAAATTTGGTCCGGCAGCTGCCGGTGCAAGCCCCGTTCTGCTCTTGCGCCAGGAAGTTTCGCGGCGCGCCGACTCGGACAAATACCAGCCTTCGTACTGTCCGTAGGCAAAGACGGTGCGGTCCAGTATGAACTGTTCGCGCTCCGTCAACTTTTTCATTTCCAACGGTTCGAACGGATCATAGTCTTCCTCGAAGAAGAAATGCAGTTCCGGAAGCACCGGCCCCTCTTCCCATCCTTCGAAGTTTTCCTCGAACAACGGCTCTCCGACCAGCGCCAGACATTCGCGTTGCGCAAAATAGAGCAGCATCTGCAGCTTCAGTTCATTGTCGCCGAACCGGGCTGCCGTATGGTTTTCATAGGAATAGACCAGATAGTTCGCCAGCTGTTTCAGCTTCGGCATAACGATTTCCCCTTTCAGGAGCTTCCTTTTTTTTCCGGCGCCTCATTGTTCATTTTGCAAAATATTCTTGCCAAACATCCGCCAGAAAGGCGCCCGCATCGGTCCGGATGGCCAGCTGGAACGACAGCGACTGCGGCACGGGTGTCCGGTTCAGCAACACGGCGTAAGGCCCTTTGAAATAGTGAACGAAGCTCGCGGCGGGATAGACGGCCAACGAGGTGCCGATGACGACCAGCATGTCAGCTGCGCCGATCGCTGCGGCCGCGCGCTCCATCGTTTGCTCGTCCAGCATCTCGCCGTAGAGCACGATATCGGGGCGCACCACCCTGCCTTGGGGATCGCGTTGGATGCCTTGCGCATCCATCCTTATTTCGGCAGCATAGGCGGGTTCGGCCGTGTCGAATGTTCGCCATCTCGTCCCGTTTCCGTGGAGCTCGATGACATCGCTACTGCCGGCGGACTGATGGAGATTGTCGATGTTCTGCGTGACGATGGTGACTTCCTTTCCGGTCTGTTCGAGCGCCGCAAAGAATCGGTGCGCGGCATTCGGGAGCGCCTGCGAAAAATCAAAATGCTCCGCATAATTGCGGAAAAAAAGTTTGGGGTACATCTCCAGGAAACCGATGCTGAGTGTTTCTTCGCCGCTGAAATGACGGCCGCTCAGCCTGTCGAACAATCCACCCGCCGAACGGAAATCCGGGATGCCGCTTTCCGTGCTGATGCCCGCCCCCGTGAAGGCGACGATGCGCTGCGAATGGCGGATCATGTCCGCGAAACGTTCTTTGTCGTTGTCGTTCATGCTTGAGCCTCCTTTCGTTTCTGGTTCTTGCTGCTTTTATTATAGCTTTCGGGAAGGGTTAGCGGGTACTATTTCGCATTGCATGCAGCAACGGCGGTGGGTTTGATTGGTGCGGCGTTGGGGTCCAGATAACAGCTTGGCCTCTCGGCTGTTAGGCACCCGTCTCCGGCCCAATAGCCGACGCCTCCATTCTGACGTTCGGCGTCCCTCTTCTTATTGGCCGATATATTTTTACAAAAGCGTCCATTCCCATCCAAACAGCGTTTTCATCCGTTTGCATGAACCGATGCTGCGCCTGTTCTCCTTGATTTATCCGGTGAACATAATTAATATATATAGTGCGAGGAACAAACTAACAACACAACATCTAGTGTTTCCCCATAAATGAAGGAGTGATTATTGTGGATGCCATCAAGACCACATTTAAAGCAGGATTCGAAAAATTGAACAAGGACATCGAGCGGTTCCCGCAAGTGTTTCCGATCACGGAGGATATGCATGTCACCTATGAGGGCGTTTCCCGCCTCGTCATGCTGGACCGCTACTCCTACAAGGATGCCACCAAGGAAACCCTCTCCGAAGGAGATCTCGTGATTCTGACGGTGAAAGAGGACCCGAAATATCCGGCTCGCGGTACCGGCACCGTCCTTTCCATCAACCACAAAGATCAGACTGTCCGCATCAAGGTTTCCGAGGAGTACCAGCACAACATCGACGATTTTGAGGTCGAGGAAGGCGGCATCGTGACGCGCCGGATCCTGACACTGGACAAACCCCTGGAGCTTTTCTACGAACAGATCGCGATGCGCAATGCCCATGGTCTGGCCGAGGTCGAAATCACGCCGGAACTGCGCCAGGAAGCTTTCCTGAAATTCTACGAAGAACAAAGAGCCTTGAACTTCATCCCGGCCGGGCGCGTGCTCTACGGCGCAGGATCCGGTACCGATGTGACTTACTTCAACTGTTACGTCATGCCTTTCGTGCCCGACTCGCGCGGCGGCATATCCGACCACCGCAAGAAAGTCATGGAAATCATGAGCCGCGGCGGCGGCGTCGGTTCGAACGGTTCGACGCTGCGTCCGCGCCACACAATCGTGAAAGGCGTCAACGGCCGCTCTTCCGGTTCCGTTTCCTGGATGGACGACATCGCCAAGCTGACGCATCTGGTCGAACAGGGCGGATCCCGCCGCGGCGCGCAGATGATCATGCTGGCCGACTGGCATCCGGACATCTTCGAATTCATCATTTCGAAGATGCAGAATCCGCGCATCCTCCGCTACATCATCGAAAATTTCGAGGATGAACAGATCCGCATGCTGGCGAAGGAAAAACTGCATTTCACGCCGTTCTCGCCGAAAGACATCAACATGTACACCGGCATCGTCAACTACAAGCACATCCCGGGACACGGCGGCTTCGATGCCTCGGTCATCCATGAAGCCGAGAAAAAACTGCGCGACGGCGGCACCTACACCGTCAACAATCCCGAATTCCTGACCGGCGCCAATATTTCCGTCTGCATCACCGACGACTTCATGGATGCCGTGATGCGGGGCGAAGAATATGCGCTGCGCTTCCCGGATGTCGAGCATTACGACGCCGAAGCGATGGCGCATTACGACGCCGAATGGACCAACTGCGGCGATGTCCGCGATTGGGAAGCTGCCGGCAATGCCGTGCGCACCTATCGGACCGTCAAGGCGCGCGAATTGTGGCGCTTGATCAATGTCTGCGCCACTTATGCGGCCGAACCGGGCATCTTCTTCATCGACAACGCCAACAAAATGACGAACGCGGTCGCCTACGGTCAGAAGGTCGTGGCCACCAACCCTTGCGGCGAGCAACCGTTGGCAGCCTATTCCGTCTGCAATCTGGCCGCAGTCAACTTGGCCGAGATGGTCAACAAGGACCTGCAGATGGTCGATTTCGCCAAACTGGAACAGACCGTCCGCACCGGCATCCACATGCAGGACAACGTCATCGACTCCACCCCTTACTTCCTGGAGGAGAACAAAAAACAAGCGCTCGGCGAACGCCGGATCGGACTTGGGATCATGGGCTTGGCTGATATGCTGATCTATTGCGGCGTGCGCTACGGTTCGCTGGCAAGCCTGCAGCTGATCGATCAAGTCTTCGAAACGATCGCCGTGGCGGCCTACGAAGAGAGCATCGAACTGGCGAAGACGCGCGGCAGCTTCCCGTTCCTGATCGGCAAGACCGGGAAAGAAACGCAAATCCTGCGCGAACGTTTCATCAACACCGGCTACATGAAAAAAATGCCGGAGCATATCCGCGAAGGTGTCCTGAAGTACGGCATCCGCAACTCGCACCTGCTGACTGTCGCACCCACCGGATCGACGGGCACGATGGCCGGCGTTTCGACCGGGTTGGAGCCCTACTTCTCGTTCACTTATTACCGCAGCGGCCGTCTCGGCAAATTCATCGAGGTGAAGGCGGAAATCGTCCAGGAATATCTGGACCGCCATCCGGAAGCAGATCCAGAAAACTTGCCGGATTACTTTGTGGCGGCCATGACGCTTTCGCCTGAAGAACATGTCGATGTGCAGACGACGATCCAGCGCTGGGTCGACAGTTCGATCTCGAAAACGGTGAACGCACCGAAAGGCTACACCGTCGACCAGGTCGAGAAGATCTATGAGCGCCTTTATCTGGGCGGAGCCAAGGGCGGCACCGTCTACGTCGACGGCAGCCGTGATTCGCAGGTGCTGACGCTGAAAGCCGAGGAGAACGTCTGGGACGAGGAAGCCAAGCTCGAGGAAGAGAAAGAGCACGTCAAGATCAACAAGGACAAAACCTTCCTGGTCGACTCGATCGCCACTCTCGAAGCGACCGACGTCACAATCGGCAATGAGATCGGCGACACCTGCCCGATCTGCCGTCAAGGTACGGTCGAAGATCTGGGCGGCTGCAACACCTGCACCAACTGCGGCGCGCAGCTGAAATGCGGATTGTAATTGAAGACAGCGAAGAAGGGCCGGCACATTTGATGTGCACGGCCCTTCTTTTGGTGTTGCTGGCATTCAGCTTGTCTTTTGTGGTTGCTTTCGGATTGCGGTTGTCCGATTAGTGCGAGGAATCGGACAACCCCTATGCATTCTTAGCGCTGCTTGTCCGATTCTTCCGGTTTTCCTGCTTCCAGCAGCACGCTGTCGCGGAAGGCAAAAAAGGCCACGACCATCAGCAGTACGCCGGAAACGGCCATCAGGATCTCGATCGCCATCCGGTCCGCCAGCGGTCCGAAAATCAGCATCCCCAACGGCATCATCGAGCTCGCGACCATGCTCTGGACGCCGAAAACGCGGCCAAGAAAGTCCTCCTCGACCTTCTCCTGCAAGAGCGTCATGCTCGGGGCGTTGAGCAACGGGATAAAGAGCCCGACGATCGCCATCAGGAAAAGATAGATCCAGAAGTCGGGAATGACACCCATTCCGAACGTGCACAGGCCCATGACCGCGATCGCCGCCGCGATGGAATGAATCCGGTTCTTGAAGCCGCCCCAGGACGCGATCCAGAGCCCCCCGCCGATCATGCCGATGGAAAAAGCGATCTCGATCGCCGTCAAGCGCCAAACTTCATCGCCGAAAGAACGAGCCACCTGCAAAGGCGACAGGAATGACACCGGAGCCGCCATGAAGAAGGCGAGCGAAAAATAGAGGAACAGCCTTTTGATGAAGGCATGATTTTGGATGTAGCGGAAACCGAGTCTCATGTCCTGCAGATAAGCGCTGACCTGTTCCTGGCTGGCCTTTTCGTGCGTCGGCACCTGCAGCAGCAACACCAAGATGGCGATCGCCAACGCCGCCGTCACGATATCGATCAGAAAAATGCCCTCCATCGGTGCGAATTGATAAAGCGCACCGCTGATCATCGGCGACACCAGCATCACGACTGCCTGGATGCTGCCGTTGAGCCCGTTGATGCGGGTCAGTTCCTTTTCCGGTACAATCTGCGGCAGGATGGCCCCCACCGCCGGCATCTGGATGCCGGCACCGAATGCGCGGATGGCCGAAGTCGCCAACAGGATCCAGATCGAGCGCCGCCCCGCCAGGAACAGCAGGAACAGCACCAAGGTCGAGAGTGCGGTGATGCCATCGGAAAGGACAATCAGGCGCTTGCGGTTGTACCGGTCAGCCCATACCCCGGCGAACGGCGAGATGAAGAAAGTCGGCAGAAAACCGAAAAGCGTCGAGAGCGTCATGATGAAGCCGGATTTGGTTTCGAGGGTCAGATACCAGAAAATCGCGTATTGGACGAGCGACGAGCCGAACAGGGAAATCGTCTGGCTGCCCAAAAAGAGCGCAGTTTGACGCTGCCATTTTTCATATCTCATCTTCTTGATCATCATTTTTCACTTCCTTGTTGTGGGAACGGCCACTCCACTGCCTTCCGAAGCAAGCATTCGGCCCTCTCCCCGAATCAAATAACTGAACGTACGTTTCCATCCATGGTATACTATTCACGACAAAAAGTAAAAGGATTGGAACTTATGAGCAGAGAAGAAATCAACCAAAAACTGGCGCTGTTGCCCGACTTGCCCGGCTGCTACATCATGCGGGACAAGGATGACGAAATCATCTACATCGGCAAGGCCAAAAATCTGAAAAACCGCGTGAAATCGTACTTCCACAGCAAGCACGAAGGCAAGACGCAGCTGCTGGTCGCGGACATCGAGCGCTTCGAAACGATCGTCACCAAAACGGACAAGGAATCGCTGCTGCTGGAGATCAACCTGATCAAGCGTTACCAGCCGAAATACAACATCAAGCTGAAGCAAGGGACGATGTATCCCTATCTGAAGGTCACGAACGAAAAGGATCCGCAGCTCATCATCACTTCGACGGTCGAGGATGACGGCGGCATCTATTTCGGACCCTATCCGCACGTCTTCGCGGCTTCGGAGACGCAGGAATTCATCCAGAAGATCTACCCGCTGCGCAAGTGCGCCAAAAATTCCAAGCGCGCCTGCCTTTATTATCATATGGGCCAATGCATCGGCTGCTGCGACCACGAGGTTTCGAAAGAGGAATACGATGCCCAGATCAAACGCATCGCCGCTTTCCTGAACGGCGAAGTCAGGGAAATCAAGAAGGATCTGCGCGAAAAAATGCACCGCGCCGCCGACAGCCTGAATTTCGAACAGGCCGCCGATTACCGCGACCAGATCAGCTACATCGAAGCGACCGTCGAGAAGCAGACGGTCATGTCGCGGGACTACACGAACCGCGACGTCTTCGCCTTCCATATGGACAAAGGCTGGCTGTCGATCCAGGTCTTCCTGCTGCGCCAGTCCTCGATCATCAAACGCGAGGCCGCCCTTTTCCCTTGCTACGACACACCGGAAGAGGAGCTGGCTTCCTTCATCATGCAGTTCTATCAGGATCAAAACCACATCCTGCCGAAGGAGATCCTTGTGCCGAAAGGCGTCGACACGGAACTGCTGCAGGAAGCTTTGGGGACGAAAGTGCACACCCCTGTCCGCGGCAGCAAACGCAGCATCCTCGAACTTGCGATCACGAACAGCGAGCTGGCGCTGACGGAAAAGTTCATGCTGATCGAGCGCGACAACCGCAAGACGGTCGGCGCCATCCAGGAGCTTTCCGAAGCGCTCGGCATCGAATACCTGGAAATCATCGAGTCGTTCGACCATTCGAACATCCAGGGGACCAACCCGGTCTCGGCGATGGTCGTCTACAAGGACGGCAAGTCGGAACGCAAAAACTACCGGAAATACAAAGTCAAGACGGTCGAAGGCAGCAATGAATTCGCGACGACGCAGGAAGTCATCCGCCGCCGCTACAGCCGTTTGCTGCGCGAAGGCCGCGCCATGCCTGACCTGATCCTGATGGACGGCGGCAAAGTCCAGGTCCGCGCCGCCAAGGAAGTGCTCGAGGATGAACTCGGCCTGGACATCCCGGTGGCGGGCATGGTCAAGGACACGAAGCACAAAACGTCCTCGCTCATATTCGGCGAAAAGGATGAAATCGTGGAACTGGATCCGAACAGCCAGGCTTTCCATCTTGTCCAGCGGATCCAGGAAGAAGTCCACCGCTTCGCGATCACCTTCCACCGCCAAGTGCGCGCAAAGAACAGCATCGCATCGCAATTGGACCAGATCGAAGGGGTCGGACCGAAAACGCGCACGAAGATCCTGAAGCATTTCAAAACGATGAAGAACATCCGCGAAGCCAGCTGCGAAGACATCAAAGCGCTGGGCATCCCGGAAAAGACCGCGCTGCTGATCAAGGAGGAGCTCGGGGAACTGAACGACTGAGCTTTTGCTTCGGCGGCCGCGGCGCTGAAATTTTCCAAAAGGCCGAACTGTGCTATACTGTAGAGTAGTCCACGGAATATCCCGTGATAGAACTTGCGCTGGAGGAGGCGTTTATTATGAAAATATTTACCGATAGTGCTTGTGATCTGTCCTATACCTATCTGCAGGAGAACGATGTGGAAGTATTCCCGTTGACCACTTTGCTGGATACCGGCGAGTACGAAGACATGATCGAAATCCAAGCCGACAAAGTCTATGAAATGATCGGACGCGGCGGCCACCCGAAAACGAGCCAAGTTTCCTTGGAAAAATTCCTTACCGGTTTCCGCAAAGCGGCCGAAGCCGGCGAAGCTGGCATTTACCTTTCCCTTTCCGCCAAGCTTTCCGGCACTTATCAAGCCGCCTTTCTGGCCTATCAGCAACTGAAGGAAGAGTTCCCTGACTTCGATCTGCGGCTCGTTGATTCAATGAGCGCTTCCGTCGGTGAAGGATTGTCCGTCGTCGAGGCGATCGAAATGCGCGATGCCGGCTTCACTCTGGATGAGATCGAAGCGCGGGTGCGTTTCACGGCAGCCAACGTCGTGTCCCTGTTTACGGTCAAGGATCTGAATTACCTGGCAGATGGCGGGCGGCTTTCGAAATCCAGCGCCTTTTTCGGCGGGCTTCTGAATATCCAGCCTTTGTTGGAAGTCATCAACGGCGAGTTGGTGCCCGTGGAAAAACTGCGCGGACGCAAAAAGGTCATGAACCGGATGTACGAGCGCTTGCGCGATGAAGCGGACATGATCCAGGAACAGAACGTCTTCCTGTGCCACAGCGACGATGCGGAAGCGATCGAGGAAATGCGCCAGTATATCGAAGAAAATTTCCATCCGCGCCGCATCTACGTGAACACAATCGGCGCCACAATCAGCTCGCATACCGGGCTAGGGACGCTGGGCTTGTTCTTCCTGAAGAAATACGAATGATAGTTTATGTCTTTATGCAAAAAAGCGGCCGTCTCGAAAAAATGAGACGGTCGCTTTTTTGTTGCCGCTTGGGCGTATTTCAAATGGAAACACCGATAAGATCAGAGGGTTTATCGGTGGCGGCGGCCTCAACTCCCGGGAACGGATGCTTCGCCGGAGTTCAGCCCACATTCCGCTGGCGTGCTCCGATAAAGGAGGCTTCACCGG
This sequence comes from Trichococcus ilyis, assembly GCF_900109135.1. GTDB lineage: Bacteria > Bacillota > Bacilli > Lactobacillales > Aerococcaceae > Trichococcus > Trichococcus ilyis. Next base: position 12,352 of record NZ_FNYT01000026.1, read on the forward strand.
AGCTGAGGCCGCAGGTTACCGGTTTGCTCCGGCAGGCGCAGCCTTCGCCGGAGCAAAGGGCCGATTCCGGCCGGCCCATTGTTTGGGCTACCTGTTGATGAACGTGCTGAGGATCCGGACGAAGATCGGCATCAGAAAGATGACCGTGAAGATCCGGACGAGATGGATCGAGGATACGACAATCGTGTCCGCTTCGAAGGCTGCCGCCAGGATGGTCATATCCGTCAATCCTCCCGGTGATGTCCCCAAAAAGGCGGTGATCAGATCGATGCCCGTAACCTTGTGCAGGACATACCCGATCACCATGCCCACCGTCAACAGCAGGAATACGGAACCGATCGCAGGCAGGAAAACTTGCTTGATTTCCGCCAAGCTGCTCTTCGTGAAGTTCATGCCGATCGTCCCGCCGATGATGATCTGGCCGACGATCTTCAGATTGGCCGGCATATAGCCCATCTGCGAAAAATAATTGTAGATCGCAACTGCGACCAGCGAACCGATCATCCCTCCGGCTGGAATGCGGAAACGGATCCCGGCCCAGCCTCCGATGAATGCCACGAGCAACGTACCCAACAATTTCCCAATATTCATATCCTCACGCTCTCCCTCATGTCAACTTAATACTCTCTTCTCATTTTCGGCTTTCCGCCGAAATAGTCAAGTTCATTTGAGCATAAAAAAAGGAACCCCGTGTTCTTTCGGTGTTCCTTTGCAACTTTTCTTATCATTCGTATTTCTTTTTCTTGGGCGGCGGGAATGGCAGGATGACGCCCTGACCCTGGCCTTGCCCGTTCGGCTGCGCCTGGAAAAAAGTGCGTTTCAGCACAATCGTGATTTTCGGCCGTTCCATCTCGACTGTCGGCGATTCGAGGACGGCATAAAGCCGTTCTTCGGCATCGATCAGTTTGGCCAGCACCGGATTCTCCGACCGCGGCACATAGCCCAGCATGTAGCCGGCTTGGGTCGCAACGGCGATGGCGTTCGGATCGTAGGCATTATCGGCCTCGCGGACAAGCTGCAGCAGATCCCCCGCTTTCAGGAAATCAGCGACCCCGCCCAGCTCATGGAACTGCGTGCCGGCGATGTAGGTGTGCAGCAATTCCTTGTCCGTATGGGCATAGCTCAACGGGGGGTGCTTCACTTTCAGATAGCGGCTTTCCTTTTGGTCCTTCCCATCTTCAGGCAGCAACAGTCGTTCGATTTGCCGTTTCAGCTTGATGTTCGGTTCCTTTTGGAGCGCAATCCGGAGTTCGCGTTCCACCTGGCCGGACCATTTTTTCTTGTGCAGCTGCAGCACTTGGGCTGCTCTCTTGCGCACGCCGGCATGGCGGTAATGGATGCCGCGGATGCACCAGGCTTCATTGTACTTGCGTTTTTCGCTCATCACTTCGAAAAGCCGCAGCACCCATTCGTCGGCCCGCATCAGATCGGTTACGCTCGGATTGACCGGCTCCTCCGTTTCCAGCGGGAGTGTGAACAGATCCGGATTCAGGATGGCTTCCAGATATTCGCAGACATCGTCGAAGTAGAGTTCCGGGTTGATTTTCAGGAAAAAGTCGAGCATATTGAAGCCCAGCGGTTGCCGGCTCAGCACTTCCATGAAGGCGGAAAAATCGGGATGCATGTTCAGATAGACGAGCACTTTCATGATCAGATTATCCGATTCCTGAGGGGCAGAAATTTCCTGATAGACGATGTGGCGCCATTTTGGTTGGTGCAGGAAGCTCTCCACTTTATGCACCAGCTTTTCGTAGCGCGCGATGCGGGTATCCCACATCGTTTTGGTGCGGCGGTATCTCGTTTCATTTTGACTGATGAAGTCGTAATCCTGTTGCCAATACTCGACTGTCTGATACCAAACGCTGACGAGCGCGCCCAGATCGATGAAGCTTGATGCATAATCGCGCTTGTCGATGAACTTGTACAGGAAGTCCAGTTGGGCATCGATGGTCAGGCTATCGTTGTTGTAATCCGCGTAGCAGATCAGGTAAGCGAAATCCGTGAAATTGGCTGCCGTGATTTCCGTCTTCTTGAAGTAGGCGCGCATATCGGTTTTCTGGATGCAGAGGTTTGCGTAGATATTGGCAAGGAAATCGCTCTTGATGCCTTCATGCAGCAGCCAGTGCTGCTGTTCCCAAGTGACCGGCTTCAGCAGGAAAAGCGCCGCCAGTTTTCCGTATCCGACCGTGTGCTTGGCCAACTCAAAAATGAAATTGTTCTGCAAAGGAAAAACGTACTGGATGCTCTCGAGCACATACAGGGTGTAGTCGCTGTGATAGCCGAGTGTGCGCATAATCTGTTTGGTCGTGTCGTACGGGAAGAAGCCCAAAAGGATGATGCCCAATTTCACCTGTTCCGGATTGGAGCCGCTGCGGGCCAACCGCATCCCCAAGTGATAAAGCCGCTCCCTTGCGGCTGATTCCGCTTCCAAAGTGATGCGCACCCTTTCGCGCAATTCGATGAAATAGCTGCAGATCGGATACTGCTCCAGGAAATGGCGCAGGACCGGATCGGTCAGAACAGTGTCATCCTTGTTGACGAGGTCCTTCAGGATGCCGCAGCATTCCTTCGCCAAGTCCTCCTTGCGCCAAAAAGGGATCCCTTCGGATGCGAGCACATACAGCACGTCTTTTTGCCCGGCCGTCCGCTCATCCTGGAACCGGTATGGCAAACCAGGCTGTTCTTCGCGCAGCCGGCTGATCGTTTCGAAAATGCTCTGCTTATTCTCCAAATGGCACCCCTTCTTTCCTGTTCGCTAAAAGGCTTTCTTTCCTTCAATCTTACCATATATTATGGGGTGTCACTATGTTCATTTAAAAAATAATTAAATTTACCTGAGCGAAATGCATAAAAAAACTCCCTATTCAAAAGGGAGTTCAGGTTTGCTGTACAATTTATCAAAGCGCTGCCGTGTAAACGGCTTGGGCATCCACGGCAGTGAAGTCGCCGCGTTCGGAAATGTTCTCTTTTTTGTGGCGGACAAGTGCTTCCACCAAACCCGGAATGACAGTTTCATCCAGTCCGACATCAGCCAAGCGGATCGGCGCATCCAAACTTGCGAAGAAGTCTTCGGTCTTTTTGATCGCCAGATCGATTTTTCCTTCATCAGTCAGATCGGAACCGCTGCGGATATCCCATACGCGTTCCGCATACTGCAGCAATTTGTCCCATTTCTGCTGCTTGCGGACTTTCATCATCGCCGGCAGCACGATCGACAGCGTGCGCGCATGGTCGATCCCGAACGCCAGCGTCATTTCGTGGCCCAGTGCATGCGTCGCCCAATCCTGCGGCACACCCGGGGAAATGAAGCGGTTCAGCGCATTCGTGGCCGTCCACATGAAGTTGGCGCGGGTGGCATAGTCGTGGTTATCCTCATCGACAACGTCCGGGCCGATTTCGATTAGCGTCTGCAGCAAGCCTTCTGCCCAACGGTCCTGCACTTTCGCATCGATCGGATAGGTCAGGTAAGCTTCCATCACATGCACGAAAGAATCGATGACGCCATTGGCCAGTTGGCGTTTCGGCAGGCTGTAAGTCAGTTCCGGTTCCAGAACGGAGAATTGTGGATAAGTATGCGGGCTGGCGAAGCCGATCTTCGCCTGTTTTTCCACAAAAGTCACGACCGCGTTGTTGTTCATTTCCGATGCCGTGGCCGGCAAAGTCAAGACGGTACCGAAAGGCAAAGCCCGCGTGACCGGCAGGCCCTTGCCGACGCCGCTGCCGAACATATCGACCGGTTCGCCCTCGAACACCGCCGCAGCCGCGACAAATTTCACGCCGTCGATGACGCTGCCGCCGCCGACCGCCAACAGATAGTCGTAGCCTTCCGCTTTGATTTTGTCGACTGCCTGAATCAACGTTTCATAGGTGGGATTGGCTTCGATGCCGCCGAATTCGGCCCAGTCACGGTTGCCCAAGGCTTCGGCGACGCGGTCAAAGGTGCCGAATTTCTTCACGCTGCCGCCGCCGTACAAAATCAATACTTTCGCATCCTGCGGGATCAGCGCATCGATGCGTTTGATCTGGTCTTTGCCGAAAACTATTTTGGTCGGATTTTGAAACTCAAAATTGCGGATTCCATTTTCCAATCTCATCACTCGCTTTTCGCATTTTTTCTTTTTTCATTGTAGCACACGCACGCGGATATGCAGCTTGTGACGCCTTGGCGGGCGCCGACAGATATGGGAACGCAGCAAAAAAGGGGCCGCTCACGGCCCCCCAATAAGATCGCTTATTTCTTCAGGATCCGGATGCTGTTCAGCACTGCCAGCACGGTCACGCCGACATCGGCGAAGACGGCTTCCCACATCGTTGCGACGCCGAATGCACCAAGGATCAGGAACAGACCTTTGACCGTCATGGCGAAAATGATGTTCTGCCAGACGATTTTGCGCGTTTCCTTGGCCACGTTGATTGCAGTCAAGATTTTGGACGGTTGGTCATCCATGATGACGATATCGGCCGCTTCGATCGCGGCGTCGGAACCCAAGCCGCCCATCGCCACGCCGATGTCGGAACGGGCCAGCACCGGAGTATCATTGATGCCGTCGCCCATGAAGATGACTTTTTCGCCCTTACGTTTGCTTGCCAACACTTGCTCCAGTTTCGTTACTTTGTCCTGTGGAAGCAATTCCGCATATACTTCATCGATGCCGATCTCTTTGGCGACCGCTTCGCCTACCGCACGGGAGTCCCCGGTCAGCATGATGGTGCGGATCCCTCTCGCCTTCAGGCCGGCGATCGTGTCCTTCGCATCCGTTTTGATGGCGTCTGCGATCAGGATGTAGCCGGCATATTTTTTATCCACAGCGATATGCGCAACCGTCCCGGTTTCGGGGGCCTGCGTGTATGCGATGCCGAATTTTTCCATCAAACGGTTATTCCCGGCCAGGACCACTTGCCCATCGACGCAGACCTGCAGACCATGGCCCGCTATATCATTGGTATCGGCGATCCGCTCTTCAGCTATCGGTTTGCCATAGGCTTCTTTGATTGAATCGGCGATCGGGTGGCTCGAGTGCAGTTCCGCATAAGCAGCCAGTTCCAGCAAACGCTCGGCGGTCAAGTCACCGGCACTCTCGATGCGGGTTACGGCAAATTTGCCTTCCGTCAAGGTGCCGGTCTTGTCCATCACGACCGCTTTGACATCATTCAGGCCTTCGAGGAAATTGCTCCCCTTGACGAGGATGCCTTTGCGCGAGGCCGAACCGATGCCGCCGAAGAAGCCGACCGGGATCGAAACGACCAAGGCGCACGGACAGGAGATGACCAGGAAAATGCTGGACCGGTAAAGCCATTCCTGGAAGCTTTCGCCCGGGAACAACAGCGGCGGCAGCACCGCCAGCAATACGGCCGCGATTACGACAATCGGCGTGTAGTAGCGGGCGAATTTGGTGATGAAATTTTCCGTCGGCGCTTTCCGGCCGCTGGCATGCTGCACCAAATCCAAAATTTTGACGACGGTGGATTCGGCAAAGGGCTTTTCGACGGCAACTTCGATGACGCCGTTTTTGTTGAGGAAGCCGCTCAGAATGCTGTCACCGACTTTGACGCTGCGCGGCACCGATTCTCCGGTCAATGCCGAGGTGTCGACAGCGGAGGCTCCGTTCACGATTCTCCCGTCCAGAGGCACTTTTTCGCCGGGACGGATCAGGATGATGTCGCCGATTTGGACGGTTTCCGGTGCCACTTTTTCGATGCCGGCAGTTGTTTTTACGTTTGCGTAATCAGGCCGGATGTCCATCAGTTCGGCGATGGAGCGGCGGGATTTATCGACCGCGATATCCTGGAACAGTTCCCCCAGCTGGTAAAACAGCATGACGGCCACTGCTTCCGGATACTCCTGGATGTAGAAAGCGCTCAGTGTGGCGATCGTCATCAGGAAGTTTTCGTCGAACAGCTGCCCATTCTTGATGTTCAGAAGCGCATTCCAAACGATGTCGTAACCCGCAACCAGATACGCGGCCACATACAATGCCAATGAAACCGTTCCGCTGACCGGAGCGAAGATGGCGGCCAGCAAAATCCCGAAGCCGACGACTAGGCGGAGGAGGGACTTCCGGATTCCGCTCTTATCCCCTGCTCCGTGCGCATGACTGTGGCCATGCCCATGCGCGTGATCCTCGTGATCGGCGTCATGGTCGTGATGGTTGTGCACATTTTCGGCGTGCTTTCCTTCAGCCGATTGGAGCACAGCGATCGGCAATCCGTCCTCTCCGATAGGCGCACCGCTGCTTTTCAGAGTCGGACGGATATCCGGCTCCAGAACGCGAAGCTTTTGTTTCACTTTAGGCAATACTTCAGCCTCGAGTCCCTCTTCGATTTCGATCCGCAGCGTCTTCGTCATGAAGTTCACATTGCTTTCACGGATCCCTTCTATTTTCGCGATGCCCGCCTCGACTTTGCTGGCGCAATTGGCACAATCCAATTCGTCCAAATACCATTCTACTTGTTTTACCTTTCCAGACATTCCGATCCCTCCCCGGTTATTTGTCCTGATTTGCATTTATCCGAAAAACGGAATGATTCCGCATTACATATGAACAACCATTCATGTGTAACCCATATTATAGCCCTCGTCCATATCCCTGTCAAACAGATGGATCCGTTGCCAAGTTTTCACCGTGCTCCTCCTGTCAGCGTGCGCAAAAAAAGGCCATCTCATTACGAGACAGCCCCATGACTTCTTTCCCTACAGTTCGTCATAGCCGATATTGAATGTATCTCCAGCGCTCAGATCGCCAGTCTCGAAGCCTTTCGTGAACCAACGCATCCGTTGCTCGGAAGTACCGTGCGTAAAGCTGTCCGGCACGACATAGCCCTGGTACTGTTTCTGCAAGGTATCATCCCCGACGGCAAAAGCTGCCTGCAAGGCTTCTTCGAAGTCGCCTTCTTCAAGAACCCCCTGATCCTGGACATACCTTGCCCAAACGCCAGCCAGATAATCGGCCTGCAATTCCAAACGCACATTCAGCTCGTTGTATTCCGTTTCGCTGAGCTGGTTACGGGCGCTCTGTACCTGATCCATGATGCCCAGCAAGTTCTGGACATGGTGCCCGACTTCATGGGCGACGACATAGGCCATCGCAAAGTCGCCGGACGCGCCGTACTCCTGCGAAAGCTGATCATAGAAGCTCAAGTCGATATACAGTTTTTGATCGGCCGGACAATAGAACGGTCCGACCTGGGAGCCGGCCACCCCGCAGGCTGATTGGACCTGACCGCTGAAGAGCACCAATGTCGGCTCGACATACGCCATATTGTTGTTGGCAAATTCCTGTGTCCAGGCATCTTCCGTGTAAGCCAATACGACGGATACGAATTCAGCCATCTCGTCCTCGGTCTTATTGCTTGTTTCGGTGATGCCTGTCTGCGGTGTTTCAGTCGGCGTACTGCCGCCACCGCCGAACAGGTCGCCGCCACCAAAGAGGGCGATGATGATCATGATGATGATCCCAAAGATTCCGCCGCCTGCCATGCCGCTCATGCCCAGACCGCCGCCACCCGTCGAAAAACCGCCACTGCCGCGTCGGTCTTCAACATTCGAACTTCTCCTTCCACCCTTCCACTTCATAAGGATACCTCCAATATTCTATTTTTCGCATCGGTGGCTGAAGTTCAGCAAATTCATCTGACCTTTGCCCCAATCCGAAAATCGATTGCTTTGATACACTCATTATATAGTATGTGCGGATAATTTAAAAAAAATACACCTGAAGCGGCTCGTTTCCGAAGCGGATTCTGCTTCCAATAATGCTGCAAGATACCCTACAACTCCATTTATCGGAGGACTGCAAAAAAAGAGAGCAGGACAGAACGCGTTTAGCTCCGGACCACTGGAGCGAACAAGCGCAGAATGGCTGCAGGCCATTCGAGCATTGTTCGTGAAGTGGAGCCAGGGGCTGCGTTCTGTCCCGCGTTTACGCACACTATGTTCGGATACAAAAAGAGACTGGGAGTTTAGTCCCAGTCTCTTGCCTAATCTTTATGCTCTTCCAGATTTTCGACTTCTTCGATTGTCAAGCCCTGGTGTTCCTGCATGTAGCGTTCTTTTTCTTTGTTGCGGTACTTGTCCATCTTGCGGCGGAACAGTTCGCCGTTGGAAGGAGGCGTCCAGCTGATGGCATTAGCCCCCGCATCAATCGCCGCCAAGATGGTTTCATCCGTCGGGCCGCCCGTCGCAATGATCGGAACATCCGGGAAATTTTCGCGGATGCGGCTCACGATGTAGGCCGTGTCCTTCCCGCCGCTGACGTTGAGGATATCGACGCCGGCATCCAGCCGGGCTTGGATATCCATGTATTCCGTCACGATGGTGCAGACGATCGGGATATCGACCGCTTCTTCGATCTGTTTGATCGTTTCGATCGGAGTCGGCGCGTTGACGACGACCGCCAAGGAGCCTTGCGCCTCCGAAAACAAGGAAATATTGGCGCTGCGTTTGCCTTGGGTCGTCCCGCCGCCGACACCGGACAGAATCGGAATCGTTGAGACATTCGCGATACTTTGGATGACCGCCGGATGCGGGGTAAATGGATAAACCGCGATGACGGCATCCGCATCGTTGTTCAGGATGATCGCGATATCCGTCGTAAAAATCAGGGATTTGATCCGTTTCCCGAAAATCCGGATACCGGAGCAGTTCCGAATCACGCTAGGAACTTGGACCGTGTCACTGCGCAAATCGGTTGTGATGCTGGGTGCTTCCCGTTTGACTCTTGGTTCCATTGTTTCGCTCCTTTACTGAAAAATGTGTCGAAATCTACGGCAAATCAGCCGATGCTGAGGTTTTCTTCCTTCAGGACTTCCGAATAGAACACTGCGCGTGCGGCTTTTCTTCTTGGCTCCACGATGAAGGTCAGGATTCCGAAAATCGCGAAAGCCGCCAGCATCAACCCTACCAGCAATAACGCTTGGTACAATAACGCATCGGAATCAGCGTTCGCCGCTCCGGCATACATCGAAAACGCGGAGACCCCGATCCCCAAGAAAAGCGCAACCGGAATCAGGTAGACGACCAGATAGGAAAGATCCAATTGGAAAAGCCTCATCTTCTTGCCTCTCATGAAGGCTTCACTCTGCCTCAGGATGTCCGTCGTCTTCATATCCGGATTATCAAAATAGATGAAGTTGGACAATGCCAAGGAATAGAGCTTCATGATGCCCGGTATGACGAGCAGCACGGACCATAAAATGACGTAGACGGCCTGCAGCGCAAGCACGCCCAACGTTTTGGACAGCTGATTTTCGAACGGTTTGACCAGATGGCCTGCCGAAAGCGGCGTCCCGTCCAGCATATCCAGGTAGCCCCACTCATTCCCCATCTGCATGGAGCCGATGATCAGCGCCACGATGATTGAAAGAACCACATTCAGGGTCGTCTGGAACGGCGAATACTGCATCGAGAAGACAGAATCCCAATTCGGCAAGGTTTCTCCTGTCATCCGCATGTTCAAGGCGCTCTCTCCGGTCAACGTCCTGACCACCGATTGCAGCACGCTGTTCGCGATCGTGATGAGGATCAGGTTGATGACTGCCATTTTATAATTGCCGCGTAGATATTCTCGAGCTGTGGATCTGATTTCTTTGTTCGTTAGCATATAATTATGACCACCCCTTACAAATTTCGATAACTTTAGTATACCATAATTGAACAATTTGCAACGCTTTCAGATAATTGCCTTTCATTTATTTCCTTAACAATCCGTCAGCGTTCGTGTTCGTCGACTTTCGCTCCGCAATTCGGGCAAAAATGCGCGCCTTGCGGATAGGAGGCACCACAGTTCGGACATCTGCCCTCAATCGGTTCGCCTGTCTGGTACAGTTGCAGATCGCTTTCCCGGATCGAGACCGTTTCCTTCCGTTCGATCGCTTTGCCGATTTTCGGATCAAGCAAATACCACGTGTCGCAACAGGTCGTACGGACGAGATATTTTTTCCCGAAGCTGAGAATCGGAATGAAAAAAAGCCGGAAACGATTGCCCACGAGATAGACTTCATAGCGTCCAAAATGGCCGCAGCGGCTGCATGTGATCGTCTGGCTGTATTCAAGTTGCTTGCGGAACGGCAACACGTCAAAAAATAAAAACATCAATCGGTTCCCCTTTCTGATTCTTCGAATGCCTGCTCGTATGCACGAAACGTCGCATCGTCAAAGCAAACGAAAGTGATTTCAGTGATGATCGTCTGCGGATGGTTTTCCGAGTATGTTCGGACGGTCCCGACAGCGATTGCGGTCGCCCGATCCAGCGGGTAGCCGTAAATGCCGGTGCTGATCGCCGGAAAGGCAAGCGTGCGGATTCCGTTGGCCTCCGCCAATTCCAACGACTTTTGGTAGCATGATGCCAGCAATTCCGCTTCGCCGTGCGTTCCGCCCCGCCAGACCGGACCGACCGTATGGATGACATGAGCCGCCTTGAGCCGGAAGCCTGGCGTCAATTTTGCGTCGCCGGTACGGCATCCGTTCAAAAGGCGGCACGCAGCCAGCAGTTCCGGCCCGGCGGCGCGGTGGATAGCCCCGTCGACGCCGCCTCCGCCGAGCAGGCTTTCGTTGGCGGCATTGACGATGGCATCGACTTCGCAGCGGGTGATGTCCCCTTTTGCCAAGCGCAAATTCGTTTGATTGATCTGCAAATCTTTCATTTCGATTCCTCCCTCAGAACCCATTCAGTCTGGACATTTCGACAAGTACACTTTAACAAAATTCCGGCGGATTATCCATTTGGCCGAATCATCCAAAACGGTCGGCTACGCGCGGTCGCTCCGCTAGACTTTTGCGAAAAAAAGGAATTAAATGAAGGTGACGAAATACACGGAAGGAAGGTTTTCGAAATGGCGGACAACCAGAACAAGCATAAAAGGATCCTCGGTGTCGAAAGCAATATTTTCTTTGTCGGCTTGACCAGTTTCCTGACGGATACGACGACAAAGATGGTCTACAGCATCCTGCCATTGTTCCTGACGACATTGGGAGCTTCGAAAACGGAAATTTCCCTGATTGAGGGGATTGCCGAAAGCACCGCTTCGGTCCTGAAGTCGCTGTCCGGCTGGTGGAGCGACAAAATCGGCCGCAACAAACCGTTCATGATCATCGGCTACGGCATCACCGCCATCCTTTCCCCGCTGTTCGCTTTCGTTGCAACCCCGCTGCAGGTCCTCACGATCCGCTTCATCGAACGCGTCGGCAAAGGCATCCGCACGGCGCCCCGTGACAGCCTTGTAGCCGGATCTTCTGAGGAAAACAACAATGCCGGCCTGAATTTCGGCTTCCATAAGGCGATGGACAACAGCGGCGCCATCGTCGGTCCGCTGATCGCCTTTGCCGTATTGGCTGCCTTCCCCGGCGATTATCGGCGCGTCTTCCTGATTGCAGCCATCCCGGGATTGCTGGGGCTGCTGTCGATCATCTTCTTTGTGAAAGAAGCCAAACGCGCCAAGTCGGAGCGGCTCGGGAAATTGGCTTTCCGCGATTTCCCTAAGGATTTCTATCTGTTTCTGCTGATCGTCTTTCTTTTCACGCTGGGGAACTCGACGGATGCCTTGCTCCTGATCAAGGCAAGTGACGTCGGCGTCAGCGATGCCTTCATCCCGATCATGTACCTGGTGTTCAATACTGTTTCGGTCGCCTTCTCCGTACCGCTCGGGAAATTATCCGACAAAATCGGCCGCAAACGCATCATCATCGGCGGCTATCTGATGTTCGCGCTGATCTATTTCGGATTCGGCAAAGCCGCTACTCCGCTTGCGATCGTCATCCTGTTCGCTTTTTACGGACTTTACAGCGCCGCGACGGACGGCATCCAGAAAGCGTTGGTCTCCGACATCATCGGCAAGGAAAAGAAAGGCACCGGACTGGGCCTTTATAATGCACTTCTGGGAATGACGCTGCTTCCGGCCAGCCTGATCGGCGGCTGGCTCTATGATACGTTCAACAATCGGGTGCCTTTCTACTTCGGTGCGGTCACTGCCTTGCTTTCGGCATTTTTGATGTTTCTTTTCTATCGACGCGGGAAACGCAACGAGGAAAACCGTGCTTAATGAAGCGCTGCATACGAATCGTTCGGGTTTGCGAAGGAGACGGCGACAGCGAAGGCAGTCCCCGCCTAAACGGTTTTGACGGGGAATCTCGTGTCGTGCGTAGCTGTGTTTCCCCGCCAAGCTGATTTTGGCGGGGAGACTGAGTAGGATTCGAACTGTGTTTCCCCGCCAGCAAGGTTTTGGCGGGCTAATTCTGATCAGAAGTGCAGTGCCCGAACAAAAGGGCTGCACCGCACGTTCATGTTGGTTTCGCCAACCCGTACGTGCGGTGCAGCCTCTTTGGTTATTTCAGCAGTTTGGCGAGGGCCGCCATCTCTTCTTCGCTGAACGTCAATCCTTTGCCCATCTTTTCGTGGTTGGGACTCCATTCGCGGATGTCGTATTTTGGCGGCCGGCCGTTCCAGCTGACCAAGTTCAATTCTTTCGTCCAACCTTTTGCGGATGTGGACAGTACGCCGAGTTCTTCGACGATTTCAAAGGTGATGTCTGCCATAGGGAGGATCCTTTCTTTTTTCGAATGTGTGGACTGCCGCCTGGTCGGCCTTCGGATCGGCAGCTTACCCCTTCATTATAACGCAAATTGCGGTGCATTAGAAATATCCGCGGACTATTGAAAGACGCGTTTTTGTTTTTGTTTTGGGCCGGTCTGGAGTTCGTGTCGGTCGTTCCGAACGCTTCTCCCGGCTTCCAGTCGACAGATGGTTGGTCTCTCGGGTATTCAAAGTGCCATCCTGGGCTTCCAGTCGACAGATGCTGGGTCTATCAGCAGTGGGGGTTCCCCGACCTGAAAAAAAAAGATCCTCCGGAACAGCGCTTTTGCGTGGTTCCGGAGGATCCTTGGTCTCTACAGTAATTCTTCCAATCCGCTCAGCCAAGCATTCTCCAAACCGCGGATCGCCTGCAGCAAACGCTCGGCTTTATCCTGATCCGGTGCGGAGTCGCGCCACTTGTTTTCCAACTCCGCATCCGTCAATGGCGCCTGCGGAGAACCCGTCGGCACGCTCACTTCACGGCTGTGGACACTTCCGTCCGTCAGCATGATCCTGACGATCGTGAAGCGGCCGATCGGGATGGCTTGCGGATCCGGTTTATGGTCCGCATCGTAGCATCTGGACATTTTTTCCATCAGCATTCCGGCTTCAGACGAGACAGGGGCAGAACTGAAATTCGCGAGCGTATATGGCTGACCCAGCAACGCCAAGGCGACGACATATTCGATGCTGAAGCGCCCCTGTTCGCCGGTCTGCGGGCGGGTATGGATCAAAGCCGCATCGCCGCCGGGCGGAAAAACGATGTCTATCTTTTCGATAGCTGCGGCATCCACGTGCAGCTGCGCCAACTCCAGCGCGGCGTCCGCGCCATGGGCGGCAGCGGAGCAGAACGGGTTGCGTTTGAACCAGAGACCGGGAGCGGCTATCCGCCAAGTTTTCCCCCAATCCTCGGTCAATGCGGTCCGGGCGGCTTCATCCGCTGCTTTTCCGCCGTACACATGCAGAAAACCGATTTTTGAGTCGAGCGCCGCATCGGTTCCGCGGAAGGCCTGTTGGGTCCATTCAATCGCCTGGACCGCCTGTTGCGCGGCAAGCCCGGCATGCAACGGCTTCATTTCCGTGCCGAACTGGACCCGCAGTCCGCCAGCCTGACTGACGGCGATCCCAACGGCATTTTGTGTCTGTTCAGCTGTGAATCCGAGCAGACGCGCTCCCGCGAATGTAGCAGCAACGGCCCCGAGCAAGGAGGTGTTGTGCCATCCTTTCAGGTAACTGGCCGTTCCGATCGCTCGGCCAAGCCGGGCCATGACCTCGACGCCGAGGATGTAGGCATCGAGAAATTGTTTGCCGGAAATTTCGCGGCCGGAAGCCAAGGCGAAGAGCGTCGGCAGGATGACCGAACTGGGATGGCCGCGGACGTCGGAATGGACGTCGTCATAATCCAAGGCATGGCCCAAGAATCCGTTCACGAGAGCCGCCTGCCGCCGGTTCGCCCGCTTGTTTTGGCCGATCAAAGCCGCGATGGGACGCCCGCCTTCCGCTTCGATGGCGCCAAGTAATTTGACTGCACCTGCATCGTCCCTGCCGGCATAGGCGCTGGCCAGATAATCGAGGATGCCGCGTTTGGCTTCGCGCAAAGCGGCTACATCGGCTGTCGGCGTCGCCTTCAGAACTTCAGCAACCAGTTTTTCCGTGGATCCGATCAAGCTTCCCATCTTTCCAGCGCCTTGATCGCCAAAGCCGAGAAATAGTCCGCGGCGACCGCCAAGGCTTCCTCCTTGAGATTGAACTCAGGATGGTGCCATTCGCGCGTACCCTCGACACCCATGAACACAAAAAAACCGGGGATGAGCGTCTGGTAATGCGCGAAATCTTCTCCGCCGGCTACCGGTTTCGGTTCTACCCAACGGTAGCCCTGTTCGGCAGCCGTTTCTTCCATGATCGCCTTGAAGCGGGCATCATTGTCCACGATGGAAACGTACGGGTGCCAACGGAAATCGGCAATGGCGCCGAATGCGGCCGCGATCCCTTCCGCTGTCCGGCGCATCAAAGCCGGGATCTTCTCGCGGTCTTCCTTCTGGAAAGCGCGGACGGTCCCCTCCATATAGACTTTTTCGGGGATGACGTTCCATGAGTTGCCGCCGTGGATCTGGGTGATGCTGATGACGGCATTATGGAAAGGGCTCGTATTCCTGCTGATGATCGTCTGCAGGCCGGTGATGATCTGGCTGGCGATGACGATCGGATCGATGGCCGAATCGGGTATGCCGGCATGGCCGCCGACTCCGTGGATTTCCAGCTCAAACCGGTCCGCGCTGGCCATCAGCCCGCCTTCACGGATGCCGACCGTTCCGACCGGCAGATCCGGCTTGTTGTGCATGCCGAAGATGGCGGAGACGCCCTCGAGTGCGCCGGCTTCTTCGACCCATTTCGCCCCTTGCGCGATTTCTTCGGCTGGCTGGAAAATGAAGCGGACGGTCCCCTTCAAAGCCGCTCTTTTGGATTGAAGCAGGATTGCCGCTCCGATCATGGAAGCTGTATGATAGTCATGTCCGCAGGCATGCATAAGCCCTTCCGTTTCGGAAACGAACGGCAGACCGGTCGCTTCTTTTACCGGCAAAGCGTCGATATCCGCGCGCAACGCAATGGTCGGACCAGGCAGCAAGCCCACGACCTCCGCAATCAGACCCGTCTCCAGCGGGTAATCCAGGATCGTGATCCCTTCCTCCGCCAGCCAGCGGCGGATCCGCGCGGTCGTCGCGAATTCCTTGCCGGAAAGTTCCGGGTGTACATGGAGTTCGCGACGGTAAGCGACCAGCTTCTTATAGAGTTCCGTTGCGGTGTTCGTTTCTGTTTGCATTGCAGTCATGGTATCATTCTCCCTTTCGATGGTTCACTGACTGATTCAGGGCTGAGCGAACCCGTTCAGCTTTCGTTGTTTCCTAGTTGTTTCAAAAATTGTCTGGTGCGGGGCTGCTGCGGATCGCCGAACAGGCTTTCCGGCGGCCCTTGTTCCACGATGTTGCCGTCCGCCATGAAGATGACGTGATCGGCGACTTCGCGGGCAAAGTCCATCTCGTGCGTCACAATAATCATCGTCGTCTGCTGGTCGGCGATCGATTTGATCACCTGCAGCACCTCGGCGACCAATTCCGGATCCAGCGAGGAGGTCGGCTCATCGAAGAGGATGGCGTGCGGATTGACCGCCAAAGCCCTGGCGATACTGACGCGCTGTTGCTGTCCGCCAGAAAGCGTCGCCGGATAATTGTCGGCTTTCTCCTTCAGGCCGACTTTCGCCAGCAAGCCGATTCCAGTCGCTTCGGCTTCGGCTTTCGGCATTTTTTGGGCGACGATCAATGCTTCGGTCACATTCTGCAGCACGGTTTTGTTCCGGAACAGGTTGTAGTTCTGGAAGACCATGGCCGTTTGACGGCGCAGCTGCTGGACGTCTTTGTTGGTGTAGTTTTCCGCGTCCAATGTCGCCTCGCCGATTTTGATGAAGCCTGCATCGGGCTGCTCAAGGAAATTCAGGCAGCGCAAGAAGGTTGATTTCCCGGAACCGGAAGGGCCGATGATCGCCAATACTTGCCCTCGTTCCACTACTATATCGATTCCATTCAGCACGGTCAACTCGTTAAATTTTTTCTTCAAACTTTTTACTTCTATCATTGTATCCCCCCTAGGTCCGGTACGGTTTGCTCAGTTTTTCTTCCAACAGGCGCTGCAGATAGGTGTAGAGGATGATCAGCACCCAATAGACCAACGCGACCGCCAAGTAGCTCTCCAGGAATTTGTAGGAGGATGAGGCCATCATCTTGGCCTCGGCAAAGAGCTCCGTGACGCCCAGCGAGAACGCCAGCGAGGTTTCCTTGATCAGGCTGATGAAGGTGTTGCCTGTCCCCGGCAAGGCGTTTTCGGCGGCTTGCGGCAGGATGATCCGGTAGGCTGTCTGGAATTTTGACATCCCCACGGAAATGCCGGCCTCCATCTGCCCCTTGTTGACGGAGATGATGGCTGCGCGGAAAATTTCCGCCAGGAACGCCCCCTGCTTGATGCCTAAGCCGATGACGGCCGCTGTTACGGCCTGCATCGTGGTCAAGGCAGGGAAAAGTTGCGGCATGCCGTAGTATATGATGAACAGCAGCACCAATGTCGGAACGGAACGGAAGAAGGACAAGTAGAGGCTCGTGAAGCCGCGCAACACTGGCGTTTTGCTTTCCTTCGTGACCGCCAACAGGATACCGATCGCGATGGCGACTGCCATCGCCAATACTGACATGAACAGGGTCAACGGAACGTATTTCATGATCGCAGGGATCACTTCCAGGACATAGGCAAAATCAAAATTCATCTGTGTTTCACTCTTTTCTTTGGTGTGCATGAACGTACACAATATTCAAAATATATGACTGCATCAGGGGTGGGTGGACCCGTTCCGCTTTTCTTCCTATTCTCCGGCTTTGACGGTGATGTCTTCTTGGCTGAAGTATTTTTCGGATAGTTCTTTCAGTGTGCCGTCTTCGCGCAATTCGGCGATTTCGGCGTTGATTTCGGACTGCAGTTCTTCGCCGCGCGCCGTCTTCGTGAACGGGAAAGCGATGTCTTCATAGACGAACGGCTCGCCGACGAACTTCAGCGGCAGACTGTTCTTTTCGATTTCCGCGATCAGGGAAGCTTTGGAATTCACATAGCCATCGACACGTTTGGCCACCACGTCACTCATTGCGCCGTCGCGTGTTTCGTAAGTGCGGATCGTGATTTCACCGTTCGTGTCAAAGTTCTGCAGGTTCCTCACGTTGTTCGAACCCAATACGCCGGACACTGTTTTGCCCTTCAGGTCTTCGAGCGTATTGATGTCGGCGTTGTCCGTGTGCGTCACGATCGTTGCCCCGGCATACGCATACGTATCGGAAAAGAGGAATTTCTCTTCGCGTTCCGCTGTTTTCGCCACGAAATTCGCGACTGTATCGATTTTGTCCGTTTCCAATTGCCCCATCACGCCGCTGAAGTCGGAAAGTGTCCACTCCACTGTGTAGCCCAGATTTTCTGCAACCGTCTCGATCACTTCCACATCAAAGCCGACCAGTTCTTCGCCTTCGCGGTATGCGTTCGGATAGCTTTGACCGGTTGCTCCTACGCGCAGCACTTTTTCTTCCGTCGTTGCCTGGGAACTCGTTGCGCTGCTTGCCGAGCTGTCCGTTGTCGTGCCGTTTCCGCAGCCAGCCAGTACGACTGTCGCTGCAAATGCCAATGCCATCAATTTTTTCATTTCTATTACCCCTTTTATTTGAAAGATTTTATGATTGTTTTTTTGAAATAAGCGGTGATGTGCCCCAAACCGAGGTCGGCCTCGGCGAATTTTTCGTAGCCCCGGATTTCATAAAACTGCGGCAGCCACGGATGCTCGACCGCCGTTCCCAAGGTAAGCGCCGGGCATTTCAGCTGGTCGCGGGCGATGTCCTGTTCGATGAAGTCCAACAGGCGGCTGCCGATGCCTTTTTTCCCGGCAGTGGGCGAGACAGCCAGCCAGCCGATGTGCGGCAGCCCGGCCGGACCCGGATTCGGGCCCCAAGGCATCCGCAAAGAGATCGTCCCCAACAAGCGGCCGCCTTCCTCCAGAAAGTAGCAGACGTTGTTGGAAATGTGTTTTTCTGCGGCTTGCGCGTCCGCGTGCGCAGCGGCGAAATGGATGCCCAGTTCGGTGTTGGAAACGTAGGCTTGTCTGAGCAGTTCCGCCAATGCGGGTGCGTCCACTGCCTGCGCCAAACGGAAAGTCTGCGTCATACTGCATCCGCTCCTTTTGCAGCGGCTCCCAAACCGGTTGCTGCGAAGCGCTTCAGCACCTCATCGACTTTCTGCGGCGCCGATCCGAGATAGGTCTCCGGATCGAGCAGGTCAGCGATAGCAGTCTCGTTCAGATGCTGGCGCACCGTTTCATTTTCGACGAGCACATCGCGGAAAGAACGTTCCTCCTCGACCGCCGCCATCGACAATTCATAGACCAGATGGTGTGCCGTCTGTTTGCCCAACTGCTCGGACAGGATGAACATGATCCTTTCCGACAGCAGCAGACCGCCTTGCAGGTTCAGATTGCGCAGCATGTTTTTCGGCTTCACGACCAAGCCTTTCAGGACGGCTTTTGTGTTGGCCAATTGCGAGGAAAGGTAAATGCAGATTTCCGGCAGAGCGATCCATTCGCCCCTCCAGGTCATCGCATCGCGTTCATGCTCGACCATCGTCGACTGCTGGATCAGCGACACATTCGCCAAAATCGGACGCGTCAGGCTGGCGATGCCTTCGAATGCCGCCGGATTGCGTTTGTGCGGCATCGTCGAGGAGCCGATTTTGCCGGCCGTGAAAGGTTCTTCGACTTCATCGATTTCCGTGCGCATCAGGTTGTAGAATTCATTGCCGACCTTTCCGAGCGTGCCGCTGATCAGGCCGATGATGCTGGCGTACTCGGCGATGCGGTCGCGCGAGGACTGCCAGCAGATGTCCGGCGTATGCAGACCCAAGCGCTTCAATGCAGCGGTTTCGACAGCCGGACCTTGGTCGCCGAAGGAGGCATAGGTTCCGACCGCTCCGGCGATGCCGCCCACAAAAATCC
The DNA here is from genome assembly GCF_900109135.1 of Trichococcus ilyis. Lineage (GTDB taxonomy): Bacteria > Bacillota > Bacilli > Lactobacillales > Aerococcaceae > Trichococcus > Trichococcus ilyis. The sequence goes on from NZ_FNYT01000026.1 coordinate 31,486, forward strand.
GGTCTTCGCTTTCCTTCAAGCGATCCAGATGGCGCAAAACTTCACTGAGGACAACCGCCATCTTGAAGCCGAATGTCGTCGGCAAGCCTTGCATCCCGTGCGAGCGTCCGGCCATCGGTGTTGTGCGGTATTTTTCGGAAAGACGGGCCAATTCGCTTGCGATTTCTTCCAGTTCGCTGATGAAAATTTGATGCGCTTCCTTCAATTGCAGCACTGTCCCCGTATCGACGATATCTTGCGTCGTCGCACCGAAATGCACGTATTCGCCGTCAGCCCCGCTCAATTCCTGCAAGGCATTGATTGTCGGCATCAGCGAATGCTTCAGCTTCGCCCCGCTCGCCGCCAGCGCCTCGAGATTGACGTATTCGCCTTTCGCTTTCGAAGCGATTGTTTCGGCCGCAGCTTGCGGAATCAAGCCCAGTTCCCCTTCCGCAAGCGCCAGTGCGGCTTCGACATCCAGATGCTTCTGCAGCCGATTGTCCTCCGACCAGACGCCTCTCATCGCTTCCGTCCCGAAATTATTCCTCATCATGATCATATCTATCACATGTGATGCCATTGTCTGATTCCTCCCCCAATTTATGTCCGAATTTCCGTTCAAAATGAACAGAAATTAGCTTCTGCTAGCTTACCATTTCAAAGCGGATTGGCATATTTCGCATTTCCGAACAGTTTTGATAGGAAAAATCGAACACCCGTGCACTTTATTCCCGACGAGGGGGCCTTCGCCGGGAATTAAACAGTCGTTCTGCACCTGTTTCCCGACCAAGCAGCCCTCACCGTTTTTCGGCTCCTTCTCCACAAAAAAGAATCGAAAAAACACCCATTATCACAGTGCTTTTCGATCCTTTCCGGTATCATCTATTCTATTTATTCTGAATTCTTCAGGTACAGCACCGTTTCCTTGTCGGAGGAAGTCGGCAAAGCATGGGCGGTCTTGTATTTCTCATGGCCTTTCCCGGTCAAAAGGATCCAATCGCCTGCTTGAGCCTCGGCTACTGCAGTTTGGATTGCCAATGTCCGGTCCATAATGACATCGACCTTATTCAGCCCTGCGGAACTTTCCCGGTAACCCAAGTACTCCTGTTCCATCGTCTCTTCCGGAATGCCGTTCAGATCATCGGTCGTCAAGACCAAACGCGCACTCTGGCCGGCCGAAGCCGCGATCATTTCATCCCGCTTCGACGCATCCCGGCCGCCGCGGAAGCCGAAGATGTGCGTGATCCGCTCCGCGCCTTCCTGCTGCATCGAGGTCAGGATCGAGCGGACCGCTTCCGGCGTATGCGCATAATCGATGACGCAATGGACACCGTTCTTCAGATGGACGATTTCGTAACGCCCCGGCACGCCCGCAAAAGAGCGCATCTGTTCCGTGATATCCGCCAACGGATAGCCGAGTTCCCGGATCACGGCGCCCGCCATCGCGATATCATAGAGATTGTGTTCGCCGGGCATGTGCGGATCCAGCGCCGCCGTCTCGTCCGAAACGGCCAATGTGACTGCCTGATTCGTCATCTTTTTTATCGACAAAACGGATGTTTCCTGATGGCCCACGGTGATGACCGGTATCCCTTGGGCGACCAGACGCTGCGCCAACTCCAATCCCCCGGCATCATCGGTATTGACGACCGCTTTCCCATCCGGCTTCAGCTTGGCGAACAAAAGCGCCTTGGCTTCGAAATAAGCCTCCATCGTTTTGTGGTAATCGAGATGGTCATGCTGCAGGTTCATGAACAGGGCGTAGTCGAATGCGACGCCTTCGAGACGGTACTGGATCAGCCCGTGCGAAGACACCTCGATGACGACGAAGTCATCGTTTGACGCTGCAATCAACTCGTGCACTTTTTCGGCATTCGGCGTTGTGTTCAGCGTCGGATATTGGATGCCGTTGATTTCATTATAGATGGTGCCGATCATCGAAACGCCAAACCCCTGCTGCTCCAGCAAGCGCTTGAGGAAAAAAGCGGTCGTCGTCTTTCCGTTCGTGCCGGTGATGCCGATGATACGCTTCCTGCCGGAAGGATGGCGATAGAATTTATCCGCCAACTGCCCCAGCGTTTGACGACTGTTGGCGACTTTCAGGTATGGGATCGGCAGAGTCTCCGGGCAATCATGTTCGCCGACGATCAAAGCGGCCCCTTGCTCGATTGCATGCCGGATATAATCATGGCCATCCTGCTCGAAGCCGGCGATGGCGACAAATACCCTTCCTTCCGTGATGTCCCTGGAACTGTCGGTGATGCCGGTGATTATTTGTTCTCCATCCCACCTCGGCTGCTCTCCCAGCTGATAATCAGACAACATTTCTTTCAGTTTCATGGACTTGCTCCTTTGATGTTGTTTCTGGCGGGTTTCAGTATACTTACCAAATGCGAAGTTTTTATGAATTTTCATAAGAAACACGCGTTGCTTTGTATAGGATACAACATCAGGGGCGTTTTCCGATAATGCTATGTTGCAGAATCCACTGGGTAGGCGCAAAAATATTAGGATAGTTTTCGGACTTTCAAATATGCTTTAGCGATTACACAAGCCATGTCCGTCAGCCCTTTTGCGTATTCAGGATTTCCCAGACGACCGTCACCGTATCGCTGTTGCTGATGTCTTCCGGCTCGAGATCGATCATCGGGGCGCTTTCGTAGGCCATCTTCGAAGAGGCCGCATAGACACGGGAGCGCACTTCGATCTCGCCCCAATCGTAATCGACCGCCAAAATCTTACCGAGCAGGACGCCACTTGCAGCAGCCAAGATCCGGGCCTTTTCCTTGGCGTCGCGCACGGCATCCTCCAGCAAAGCTTGTTCGACCGCCTGCCGATCCTTCAGGTAAAAATAGACCGAAAATTCCGGGTCCGCTTCGCAGCTTGACAGCGCCAAGAGGATTTCGCCGAGGCGTTTGCTGTCGTTCCCGAAAGTGATCTTCAGGTCGTTGCGGTAGCGGTAACCGAGGAAGTAACGCTTGCTTTCGCCGCGGAAATCGTTCCGGTGCTCATACGCGCTGTCGATCGAAAAGTGCGTGGAACGGATCTCCTTTTTCGGGAATCCGAGCGGCAACAGTGTTTCCCGGACTTGCTCAAGCGCCAAAGCGGCATGCTGCATCGCCAATTCGTACGTGTCCTTGATGCCTTCCAACTGCAGCGAGATGGCGATGGCATCCGGCGGCGCGCTGGCGAAGCCCTTGCCTTTGACAGTCATTTTTGATGTTTCCATTTGAGTCGTCCCCTTTTCGATTGGTTTCATTTCCTTAAGCCTAGCATGCGGAGAAAGGTTTCGCAAAAATCAATGACTGCGTGCAGAAAAAAACAGCCGTTCAGGACGACTGTCGGGATTTTTCCTTATTCTGTTCCTTTGCTGCTAGCCGATCGATCAGCCTGCGCACGCCATACGTCAAAGGGATCGAAAGGTACAGGGCTATCTGCAGACTGTGCAGCATCAAAAATTCCATTTTATTGATCGGCTCAGGGAGGGCCCTGCCCAGCTGATACAGCTGATAAGCCTGCTGCGCCTGCAGCCCGGCCATCGCCAAAAAGAAAGCGTTGCTCCAGAACGGTCGGCGCGTATATTGGTCAAAGAAAGCGTGCCGATAAACAACATTCACCGAAAAGAAAAGGGCAGTGATCATGATGATGATCTTGATCGCATTCTGGGAGGAAATCCCGCCGAATTGGTCTTCCGGCATTGAGACATAAACAAGCAGCAGCGCTGTCATCACCAGCACACTGTAATAGCCAAATTGATGCCTCACTTTTTGCTGATGATCATCGTAAAATTTCATAATCAACCCTCCCTAGGTCCAGCAAAAGGTCTGACCAACGTATTCATTTCGCTTTCCAGCATATCGATTTCGCAATAGGCAAGACTCGGATTGTTGGCGGCGAAATAGCGATAGATCTGATTCACACGCAGGCGGAATTGTTTCGGGCCTATCGGCAACTGGTTCGCGCGCTTCAGGCCGCCCTTTTCGCCCAGCAGGAACTGCCCGTTCAAGGCATGGATGACCTGCACCCAGGAGCTGACCGCATGGGAGAAGCTGGCGCTGACGAAGTGGATATCCCCCTGCAAGGCGGAATTCCGGCCGTCTGCAAGCAGCAACGATGCTTCTTTCATGAAATAAGTGACTGTCGCCTGGCGCAACTTTTCCGGATACGATTCCTGCATCGCAAGTTTTCCCTTCAACGCTGACAGCGCATGATCCGGTGCTTCCCAGAGAATCTGGCCGTAATGGATTTCAGCCGCATAGCTGCTGTTCACAATGCCGAAAGGATGGCCGCTGACGTGCTGGACAGTGATCCTTCCTTCAAGGCACTCCACGATGGCCTGATCCACAAGTCCGATTTCCCTTAAATTGTAATCGATCAGCATACCGCCATCACCCAATCGGCGGATTGCCTGTTCCAATTCCTGCCGGAAAAGTTCTTCGGGCACATGGTACAGCAAGATAACGGGTTCCGATCCCCGCTCCCCTTCTTCACAGAAAACAATACCCAGCAAGCCAGAAACACTCCTCAACTCACCCACAAGCTTCTCTCTGTTCACTTCATTCACACACGTCACCTCATATTTTTCGATTGAAAAACGGACCGGAGTGGCAGATTGGGAAATATACTGAGTTCCTCACCGCCGGTACCCAAACTTGAATTGTGCAATTTGCTTACTTTTATCCTATCATTTTTAGCCCATTATCGCAATTTTGACAATATCCGTCTCAGCAGTGAAAGCAGGGGCCGAAAAAGTAAGCGGATTCTGTTTCCGCTTGTCTGCTTTCCGAAAACATGCTATCATTTTATCTATAAACGAGGGAATTGAGTGTCTCCCCTAGCCAATCGCTTAAACCGCTTATCAAAGCTGATGACTTCTGCGCAATAGGCGCAGTCCGTCATCGGCTTTTTTTGGCGGCAACCATTTGGAGGTGTAACTTTTGATTTACAGTATCGCTCTTGTTCTTATCCTTGGTTTTCTGCTCAGTTCGCTTTTCACCCGGCTCCAACTGCCTGGCTTGTTGGGCTTGATTTTGACCGGCATCCTGTTGGGTCCCTACGGAATGGATCTGATGGCGCCGGAACTGCTGGCCATTTCCGCGGACATCCGCAAAATTGCTTTGATCGTCATTTTGGTGCGCGCCGGTCTGACGATGGAACTCGCGGATCTCAAAAGGATCGGCCGCCCCGCTTTGCTGATGACCTTTTTGCCGGCAACCTTCGAGATCCTGGCAGTCATACTTTTGGCGCCTAAGTTGTTGGGCATCACGCTGTTGGAGGCCGCCATCCTCGGCACTGTCCTCGGGGCCGTTTCGCCTGCGGTCGTCGTCCCGCGCATGATCATGCTGATCGAGAGCGGCTACGGCAAAGCCAAAGGGATTCCGCAGATGATCCTGGCCGGCGCATCCGTCGACGACGTCTATGTCATCGTCCTGTTCACCTCGTTCATGGGCATGTACACCGGCAGCGGTTTCCAGGCGATTACGCTGCTTTCCGTTCCGGTCTCCATCGTATTGGGTCTGTTGGGCGGCTTGCTTGTGGGCTTGGGTCTCGTGTTGCTCTTCAAGGCATTCCACATCCGCGACACGATGAAAGTCATGCTGGTGCTGAGCGCCTGCTTCCTGTTGGTGACGGCGGAAGATTCGTTCGCCAAATTCATTCCGTTCTCTGGTTTGCTCGGGGTCATGGCTGTCGGGGCCACCTTGTTGAAAAAACGGCCGGAATTGGCCAAACGCCTCAATGGCAAATTCTCGAAAATCTGGTCCGCAGCGGAAATCTTCCTGTTCGTGTTGGTAGGCTCCGCCGTCGACATCACGGCCTTGAGAGGCGCCGGCTTCGCGGCTGTCGCTTTGATTTTCGGAGCCTTGATTTTCCGGATGCTGGCAGTTTTCCTGGCGGTTTCGGGGACGAGCCTGAATGCGAAGGAACGCCTTTTCTCCGCGATGGCATATACGCCGAAAGCCACGGTCCAGGCCGCCATCGGATCGATTCCTTTGGCGGCCGGAGTCGAAGCGGGCAGCATCATTTTGAGCGTTGCTGTCTTGGCGATTGTCCTGACCGCACCGATTGGAGCCACTTTCATCGACCGGACCTACAAAGCCTTATTGACGAAGGATGCAGCATCCAGAAATTAAAAAAGATACGCCCTTTTGCGCATAAGCGCTTTTAGAGGCGTATCTTTTCTTATTCTTCCAATTCTTCGACCATGCGATAACCGACTCCAATATCAGTCAGGATATATTCCGGTTGCGCTTGGTTTTTTTCTATTTTCCGGCGGATATTGGCCATATTTACCCGCAATGTCCGGTTCTCATCCATATACGGCCCCCAAACCGCCTTCGTGATAAAATCATGCGTCAGTACCCTTCCCGCATACTGCGACAACAGGACAACTATTTTGTATTCGTTGGGAGTCAAATGGACCTCGTTCTTCCTCACGGTCACTTTCCTCTTTTCATAATCGATCGTCAATTCTCCGACACTGAAACTGCCCTCTGGCAATGCCGGATTGTTCATCTGATGCAGGCTATGCCGCAAGGCAGTGCGGATGCGAGCCAGCAATTCCGAAGTGCTGAATGGTTTGGTGACATAGTCGTCCGCACCGCAATCCAGCGCCTCAACTTTTTCCCGTTCATTCCCGCGCGCGGATACGACCATGACAGGGACAGCGGAGAAGGTACGGATCCTTTTCAGGACCTCCATCCCATCCATATCCGGCAAGCCAAGATCCAACAGAACCAAATCCGGATTATATGAGGTCATCAGCGCCATCCCTTCCTTACCTCTCGCCGCCTTCAGGACAGAATAATCATTTGAAAGCAGGATAGCGGTCAAAAAATCCGTAATGTGCTGTTCATCCGAAATTCCTTCTCCGTAATCGACAACAGCAAAAACGGCATCCCCGTTCTTTTTATGCAAGAATAAATCGATGACAGAATCATCCGGGGAATGCGTAATGGCGTTCTCCATCAGATTGATCAACACTTGCATGATCAACGTGGCATCCATTGGTACAAACAGCGCTTTTTCGGGAATGCTGACTCTGAACTTGCGTTTCGGAAACCTTTTCTTGACCCGGCTGAGCGCATCGGAAATGACTTCCTCAGCGAGTTCATCCGTTTTGTTTACGGACACCGAACCTTCTTGAATACGGGTAACCGATAGAAGGTTTTCCACAAGCCGAATCAGCCACTGCGCTTCGCTCTGGATCGAAGACAGCAACTTATGCTGAGTCTCTTTGTCGAAATCCCCTTCGTTTTCCAGCATGGCTGAGCTTGCCCCAAAAATACCAGTCAACGGTGTCCGCAAATCGTGGGAAATGGAGCGGAGCAAATTACTCCTCATCTTTTCCCTCTCATTTTCCACAATCGTTTCCCTTTGTTGATCTGACAACTGTTGACGCTCAACAGCTAAAGCTATCAGCGAAGAAATCATCTGGAGTGTCGACCGGCTTTCATGGTTCACGACACCTTCTCTGCAGCCGATGCCGACTACGCCCAAGACGTTCCCTTCGGATGCAATCGGCATGTAAAAACCATCCGCTCCGCTCAGCGTATCCGTACCTGATCCGGCAATTTTGTTGTTCAAAAACACCCAATTGGCGACCGCTTTCTCGTCCCGGGTGAGCAGGTAGTCCGCCTCTGCTCTATTTGAGCTACTGACTGAGATCCTAGGGATGCCTCCCCTTTCGTCGCCGGCATAAAAAACAACCGGGCGATTGAACGAACGGCTGATATAGTCATTCACACTGGCAACGATGCTGTCTAGTCCTCGTGTTCTCAGCAACTGTCTGTTGATATCATACAAGACCTGCAGACGCTGCTCCCGCTCCACTATCAGACTGGCTTGGTTCCGCGAACTCGTGATGAGGCTTGAGGTTATCAGAGCGATGATCAATAATATCAAAAAGGTGATCAAATAAGATGGATCATTTGTTTTGAAATGAAAAATCGGATCTACGAAAAGGACATCGAACAAAAGCACGCTGACCACGGAAGCAACAATTCCATAAGCATATCCATCCTTCGCCCGCGAAGTCAGGATGACTGCAAGCAGATAAATCATTGCCAGATTATGCTGTTCCACCCCCCAGGATTTCAACAGATAAGAAATAACGGTAGTCACAAATAAAATACCCAACATCTTGCTCGTCTGCGTGCTGGATAAGGTCCACCAACTCAACCATCGCTTGAATGGGAAACTGCGGAGCGCCCTCCCTTGGGAACCATCTGGGTCGTTGTTAGAAAGGATATGGATCTCGCTTTTGTCCAACAAGGAAATGAGTCTGTCCTCAAAATCATTTTCCCATAAACTGTGGATGCTTTTCTTCTTTTTGCTCTTCCCGATAACGATATTTGTGATCCCCGACATATTGGCAAATTCCGCCAATGCTTCAGCAACGTCATTTCCATGTAAAATCAATGTCCTGGCACCCAACTTTTCCGCCAAATTCATGTTTTCCTCCAAGTCATTCTGTTGTTGCGGAGACAGCCTGCTTTCGTCTCCAGTCGCCACATGGACAGCTGTCCATTTGCAATGAAAGGCTTCCGCCGTCACTGAAATGACCAGCCAGTCGGACAAAACGGTTGTCCCGCCCGTCACGGCGCTTCTGTCGCCACCGGATTCGCGGATGACCGGTGCTGACTCGCCAGTGATGGCACTCTCATCAACGGATGCCGCTCCATCCACGACGTCTCCGTCCATGGGGATCTGACCTCCGGCTTCCACGAAGACCAAATCGCCTTTTTTCAGGCTGCTTGAGATGATCCACTCAAACTTGTCATGGTCTTCCTTCGTCCGCAACTTTTTCGCTTGGACATCGGAGCGGGCGCTGCGGAGTGTGTCCGCTTGTGCGCGGCCGCGGCCTTCAGCTATCGACTCCGCAAAATTCCCAAAGAGCACCGTGAACCACAGTATCAGCGTGATGATGAACGTGTAGCCCGAAGACTCATCCTTTGTTCCCGCCAACGACAGGAAATACAGGATAGTAGTGAAGATGGCGCCCAAGTATACGACCAACATGACCGGATTGCGCACTTGTATTTTCGGTGACAGCTTCTTGAATGACTGTTTGACTGCATCCAATAATATATCTTTTGATATGGCATTATTTTCCATTTTTTAGTTTCCCCTCATCGTTATCGTGTGGCAAAAAAATCTGCAATCGGCCCCAGCGTCAATGCCGGCAAGTAGCTCAGCGCCCCAATGATGAGGATGACACCCAACAGGAAAGCCGTGAACAGGCCATCGCTTGTGGAGAGCGTCCCTTCGGTTACAGCGACCTGTTTTTTTCAGCGAAATTGCCTGCTAAATAGATGGCTGCGATCATCGGCACGAAGCGCGCAATCACCATGATGCCTGCCCCAGCCAAATTGGTGAATAATGTATCCGACTCGAAGCCCGCAAAGCTGCTCCCGTTATTGTTGGCGAGTGAGGTGTAATTATAGAGTGCTTCTGTAAAACCGTGCGCTCCAGAAGTATGCAGCCACTCCGTAATCATAGGCAGCACACTGGCAACGACCGTTCCGATCAAGCTCAACAGCGACGGCGTCAAAATGATAATGCTGGCCATCTTCATATCAAATGGTTCGACTTTCTTGCCCAGATATTCCGGTGTCCGTCCGACCATCAATCCCGCTATGAATACAGTCAGCAACACAAAAGCCAGCATCCCATAGATACCCGAGCCGATGCCGCCGAAGACGATTTCGCCTAACTGCATCAAGAACAAGGGCGCTAGGCTCCCCAATGCGGTATAGCTGGACAAGCTGGAATTGGTCGCTCCCGTGGAAGTCGCTGTTGTTGCTGCAGTCCAGAGCGCCGATCCGCCAATTCCATGGATCACTTCTTTCCCTTCCATGTTTCCGCCAGCCTGCACGCCTTCAAATATGGGGCCAAACGACCATTCACTGTAGGTCAACAAAGCCAACAGACCCACGAATAATGCCGCCATCGTGATGAAAAGGGCCCGTGCATGCAACCTGTCCTTCACGGCTTTGCCGAAAGTGAAAAGCAAAGATACAGGTATCAGCAAGATGGAAAGCATCTGCAGTACATTCGATAAGGCTGTCGGATTTTCCAAAGGATAGGCTGCATTCGTTCCGAAGAAACCTCCCCCATTTGTCCCCAGCACCTTAATGGCTGCTTGGCTCGCTACCGGTCCTAAAGAAATAGAGAACAGTTTTCCGGTCTCCAAAGCGGTTGCTTGTTGTGCGCCTTGAAAAGTCTGAATGACGCCCTGCGATGCAAGTAAAACAGCCAAGACGGTAGCCAATGGCAGCAGGATGTACAGGATGGCCCGCGTCAAATCCTTCCAGAAATTACCGATTGCTTCGCTTTCCTTTAAAACCAATCCGCGGATCACTGCAAAAAGAACAGCAAGTCCGACAGCTGCAGAAAGGAAATTCTGTACCGTCAACCCGAGCATCTGCGACAGATAGGAAAGGCTGGCTTCCCCGGCGTAGGCTTGCCAGTTCGTATTGGTAATGAAGCTGGCTGCGGTGTTCAACGCTAAATCCCAGGACATCCCGGCGTTCCCTTCAGGATTCAACGGCAGGAAACCTTGGACCATCAAAAGCATCCATAAACCGGCAAACCCAGCAAGCGAAAATTGGCCGACTGCAAGGGCATAGGTCTTCGCGTCCATCTGTTCTTCTTCATCGACTCCGATGAGCCGGTATACAGCCTGTTCTATCGGTGCAAGGGCCCGCGTGAGTAGCATTTTTTCCCCTGCCATCACTTTATAGATTCCATTTCCGACAACAACTGCAAGCAACACCAACAATACGAAGAAAACGAAATATTGCACAACTATGAAACTCATAGATCTTCACCCCTAAACAAGACATAAAATAAATAAAGCAATAAGCTCACTCCCAATAAATAGGCAAAGATGGACACAATACCCACTATTCCCACTCCCAACTTTTTATACTAAAGTTTTTTCATAAGTCCATCATACTGCCAAACCGCGTTAAGAAAGTGCAAAGGAAATATACAGCGGTGTTAAGATTGCATATAGATGGCGGTTTCATTTTCAAATCGAGTAGGAGGAGCCAACAGGCTCCGACCTCTCACACCACCGTGCGTACGGTTCCGTACACGGCGGTTCAATATCTTAAGTAAGCAGACT
>NZ_FNYT01000013.1 GCF_900109135.1 Trichococcus ilyis
ACTCAACTTTCGCAGTAGAAAAAGTTGAGTGAAACTTTACGTGTGTTGCTTTAATCTGTTGTTGATTAGGTACCTTGACAATTGAATGCATAAGAAAAACACCTCGTTATTTGGTATAGTTTAATTACCACAAAAAAACTACCAATAGCGAGGTGCTTATCACTATGATAACCAATAATGGCCTAAACAATCAACTACCAAATTCATTACAAACTGTATTCGAAGAACTTCAAATCCTAAAACACTTGAGAAATGCTGGAATCAAGAAAGGCAACGGCTTTTCCTGCGGGTATTTGTTCCAGCTGGTTTTCTGCTTCATCTTTGAAGGCAAAAATTGGTTCAGAATGCTTGAAAGCAAGAAATCCGTTGGATTGCCCTGCAAGGACGCTGTCTATCGTTTTTTGAACAGTCCAACCTATAACTGGCGCCGTTTTCTACTTTCCTTAAGTGCGGCCACAATCTCTAAAGTCAGTGTATTGACCACTCATCATCGACCAAAGGTCTTGATTATTGATGATTCTGCCTACGAGAGAAATCGCAGCAAAAAAGTAGAATTGCTTGCGCGCTGTTTTGATCATTCTTCACAGAAAATGCGCTTTTACAAAGGCTTCCGGATGCTTACGCTTGGTTGGTCCGATGGGGCTACCTTCATGCCCATTGATTTTTCCCTGTTAAGCTCAACCAAAGCCAACATTAACGGGATTGATGAAAGGATTGACAAACGCACCTGCGGGTATAAAAGACGGAAAGAAGCGCTTGAAACTGCGCCATCCGCTATCCCTGGTATGATTCAACGCGCCCTGAATTCCGGCGTTGAGGCTTCCTACGTCCTGATGGACACCTGGTTCACACAACAGCCCTTGATTAAATCCATTACGGAACAAGGCATTGATGTAATTGGAATGGTCAAAGCTACCAACCAGCGCTATTCGGTGGACAATAAATGGGTTGATCTGAAGAACCTTTATAAACTCGCTACACCTACAAACCATCACAAGGACATTTTACGGTCCGTCCATACTACAATGGCCAACGGGATTCCCGTAAAGGTTGTCTTCATACGAAACCGAAACAACCACAGCCGCTGGCTGGCTATCTTAAGCACGGATTGTTCCTTGACGGAACAGGAAATTGTCCGTATTTACGGTATGCGTTGGGACATTGAGGTGTTCTTCAAGGCGACAAAATCGCTTTTGAAACTGCAGAAAGAAGTGCAAGGTAGATCGTATGATTCTCTCGTCAGCCACACAACAATTGTGTTCGCACGGTACATTGTGTTGTCTTGGCAGAACCGATGCAACACGGATGAGCGGACATTGGGTGGCATGTTTTATGAACTTTGTGATGAATTGAAAGAACTTGATTGGGCTGTAGCATTACAGCAGTTAGTCGAAATTCTTGAAGAAGCTTTGGAAAAAACATCGAAAAAATTTAAAAATTTCATCAAAAGTCAACTACAGCAATGGTTTGCAAGTTTGCCCAATTATATCAAGGCATACTTGCCTATTTTGAGCTGCGAAAGTTGAGTCGATAAGAAAGAACTTCACAAGTTCGCAACTCGCGAGCTTGTGGGGTTTTTTTGCGATTTTGTCAATGCTGATGCGCCATCCTGACAGCCGCCGTTCCCGAAAACTTATTTGCAAGTGCCTGGTAGTGGTGATAAAATGAAAGAAAATTCATTTATCAAAAAATGAATATCAGAGCCTGAAAATGGCCCGAATGCGTAAAGCCAGAGGAGGCAAAACGATGTATAACGAATTGAAGGAAAAGATTCTGAAGATTATTGAAAAGAACAACAAACTGACGGATGAAGAAGTTGCGGTCATGCTGGGCGTTGCCACAGAAGAAGTGGCGACTGCCCTGAAGGAGCTGGAAGCGGACAAAATCATCTGCGGCTACCATACCTTGATCAACTGGGACAAGACCGGCGATGATGAAGTTTCTGCCATCATCGAGCTGCGCGTAAATCCGCAAAGAGGGTCCGGCTTCGACCGTATCGCAGAAAAAGTCTACCAATTCCCGGAAGTGGAGACCGTTTTCCTGATGTCCGGCGGGTTCGATTTCATGGTTCAGCTGAAGAAAGCTCCGATGAAGGAAATCGCTTTGTTTGTTGCGAAACGCCTTTCAGTCATCGATGAAGTACAATCAACCACTACTCATTTCGTATTGAAACGTTATAAAGACCATGGCACGTTGTTCGTGGATGAGGATGAGGACAAACGGATGGTGCTGACTCCATGAGAAATCCGATAAATGCTAAGGTGCGCGAAATCAAACCTTCCGGCATCCGGAGATTTTTTGATATTGCGAACGAGATACCCGGAGTCATTTCATTGGGGGTAGGCGAACCCGACTTTGATACTCCATGGATTGTGCGTGATGAAGGCATGTATACCCTCCAAAAAGGGCGCACCTTCTATACGGCGAATGCCGGTTTGGCCGAACTGCGCGAGGAAATCTGCCGCTACCTGGAACGCCGCTATGATTTGCACTATTCCCCCGAAAATGAAACCGTCGTTACGGTAGGCGGAAGCGAAGCCATCGATCTGGCATTGCGTGCCATGCTGGATCCGGGCGACGAGGTCGTCTATGCGGAGCCTTGCTACGTTTCTTATCTTCCGTGCATCGTGTTGGCTGACGGAGTACCTGTTGCCATCCCCTTGCAGGAGAAGAATCAATTCCGTTTGACGAAAGAAGAACTGGAAGCGGCGATCACTCCGAAAACAAAAGTGGTCATCCTTTCCTATCCAAACAACCCGACCGGAGCTGTTATGTCCAAAGAGGATCTGGAAGCGATCGCTGAAGTCATCATCGCCAACGACCTGTTCGTCATCACCGATGAAATCTATAGTGAACTTTCCTACAATGGGCAGCATGTCAGCATTGCCTCCTTGCCGGGGATGAAGGAACGGACTGTGTACATCAACGGCTTCTCGAAAGGCTACGCGATGACCGGTTGGCGCTTGGGCTACGCAAACGCTCCGGCAATCATTATGGAGCAGATGATCAAAATCCATCAATTCGCCATCATGGCCGCACCGACGACAAGTCAGTACGCCGGCATCGTCGCGTTGCGGAACTGCGACGATAATGTTGCGGAAATGCGTGAAAGCTACAATCAACGCCGCCGCTATTTGATGAAAATCCTGAAAGATTTGGAATTGCCGTGTTTTGTGCCGTATGGCGCCTTCTATATCTTCCCGAACATCACCGAATTCGGCTTGACTTCGGAAGAGTTCGCCACCCGTTTGGTCCAGGAGGAGAAAGTGGCCGTCGTGCCGGGATCAGCCTTCGGCGAAAGCGGTGAGGGCTTCATCCGCGTTTCCTACGCTTATTCAATCGAAGAGCTGAAAGAAGCCTTCGGACACATAAAAAGCTTTATCGAACGCCTACGTGCAGAGAAGAAAAGCAATCAATAAGGAGAAAGACTGCAGGGTTGCGTTCCTACGCAACCCTTGCGGTCTTTTTTTGCTCACTGGCTGTGGAAAGGAGCGTTTTGCCGGTGAGTGGTGTTTAACCGGGAAAGCGCGGTCGGATCGGGGCGAAATCTCCGGCGAGGACTGTTTCACCGGGAAATCGGATACCAAGGGGGGCATCAGCTCCGGGGGAAGCCGGTTCACCGGAGATCCTCAGGCAGAGCCTCACAGGATTTTTGCGCGTTTCTTTTGTTCGCTGGAAGCAGAATGGCTCTGTACCAGGTTATTTGAACTTTTTTACAATTTTCAAATAAAAATGGTTTACAAAATATACCCTATGGGGTATTATAGGTCCATAAGCGATTTATACTACTTACGAAGAAGGAGCCAAGTATGCTATTTAATTTATTCAACAGTATGCCTTCCGTTTCCACAAAGGAATTGGAAGCCAAATTAACCGAAAAACCACAAATAATCGATGTCCGTGAACCGAACGAGTTCATCGCGGGACATATACCAGGAGCAAAAAATGTTCCGTTGAGAAAAGCGGAATCGTATGCCCCTAAGGGTAAAGTTTATGTGATCTGCCAATCAGGTGCACGCAGCAAGCGTGCAGCGACTATCTTAAAATCCAAAGGCTACGATGTAGTCAATGTCAAAGGCGGCATGTCCGCATGGTCAGGACCGACAAGAGGAGGAAAACTATGATGAAAATTGTTATTATCGGTGGAGTGGCAGGCGGCATGTCCGCTGCAACACGTTTGAGAAGATTGAACGAAGACGCTGAAATCATCGTCTTGGAAAAAGGACCTTTCGTTTCCTTTGCGAACTGCGGCTTGCCTTATTATGTTTCAGGCGATATCCAGGAACGCAGCGCTCTCCTTGTCCAGACACCTGAGCAACTGCGTGCTCGCTTTGACTTGGATGTCCGTCCTTTCAGCGAAGCGATCGCGATCGATCCGGATAAAAAAGAAGTGACTGTCCGTTCGAAAGAGGGCGAATACCAACTGGCTTACGATAAAGTCATTTTATCTCCAGGTGCGAAACCGTTCGTACCGCCGGCTGAAGGTTTGTCCGAAGCCAAAAACATTTTCACAATGCGCAACGTACCGGATGTGGATGCTGTCACAGGCTTCATCCTTGAGAACAAACCGAAAAAAGCGGTCGTCATCGGAGCCGGATTCATCGGTCTTGAAATGGCTGAGAGCTTAGCGCATCGCGGTTTGGCTGTAACGATCGTCGAAAAGGCGCCGCATGTCTTGCCTCCATTCGACGAAGAGATGGCTGCCTACCTGGCGGATGAATTGAAAGCGAATGGTGTGACGCTGTACACAGGAGTTGCCGCCACAGCTTTCCAAAATGAAGGCAAAACAATCGTACTTGAAAACGGCGTGGAACTTGAAAGCGACTTGACCATCATGTCAGTCGGCGTCCAACCTGAGAACAGCCTGGCGATTTCTGCGGGCATCGAAACAGGCATGCGCGGCGGTATCCTGGTCGATGAGAACTACGAGACAAGTAAAAAAGATATCTATGCAGTCGGAGACGCCATCATCGTGAAGCAACAAATCACCGGCGAGGACACAATGATCGCTTTGGCTTCACCAGCGAACCGTCAAGGACGCCAGGTAGCCGATGTCATCAGCGGTTTGAACAGAAAAAACAAAGGCAGCATCGGAACCGCAATCGTGCGTGTATTCGGTTTGGCCGGCGCTTCCACAGGCCTGAACGAACGCCAACTGCAGCTGTCAGGCAAGGAATACGCAGTCGTGCATATTCAAGGGAAGAGCCACGCCGGCTATTATCCGAACGCATCGGCAATCGTCCTGAAACTGGTTTTCCATCCGAAAACCGGGGAAATTTACGGAGCGCAGGCTATCGGGGCGGACGGCGTAGACAAACGCATCGACATCATCGCTACAGCAATTAAAGGGAATTTGACGGTCCATGATCTGCCGGAATTGGAATTCACCTACGCTCCACCGTTCGGATCAGCCAAAGATCCAGTCAACATGGCCGGATACGCAGCCATGAACATCATCGAAGGCGTTTCTGAATCCATCCAATGGTATGAATTGGAAAAGATGCAGGAAGCAGGCTATCAACTGTTGGATGTCCGCGGTGCAGGCGAAATCGCCAGACTGGGTGCCTTGAAAGGCGCCATCAATATCCCTGTCGACGACTTGCGCGCACGCATCGGGGAATTGTCGAAAGAAACACCGATCATCGTCAGCTGCCAAAGCGGCTTGCGCAGCTATATCGCGGAACGCGTATTGAAACAAAACGGATTTACAGTCAAAAATTTAGATGGTGCATTCAGCTTGTATGCAACCGTCAGACCAGAAAAGGTGGTAAAATAAAATGTATCAATCAATTACAATGCCGGAATTCGAACAATTATGGAAAAAAACTCCTGTCAAACTAGTGGACGTACGTGAAGCGGACGAATATGCACATGCACACGTCGAAGGTGCCATCTCCATGCCTTTGAGCAGCCTGGAGGACACTGCGGATCAACTGGATAAGGATGAAAATTACTATGTTATGTGCCTGAGCGGGGCGCGCTCGATGGCAGCTTGCCAATATCTTTCTTCAAAGGGCTACAAAGTAACGAACGTAATGGGAGGCATTTCGGCCTGGAGGGGTGAAGTTGTGTGAACCAATACAACAAAAATATAATCAACCGCATTAAGCGTGCGGAAGGACAAATGCGCGGCATCCTTGCCATGATGGAAGACGGAAAAAACTGCTCTGACGTCGTGACGCAATTGTCGGCAGTCCGATCCAGCATCGACCGCGCCATGGGCATCATCGTTGCGGAAAATCTGGTCGCCTGCGTTAATGACCAGGAAAAGGACAACATTTCGAAAGAAGAAAGCGTCCAACAAGCGATCAATCTATTAGTTAAAAGTCGATAGAGTTTTGGATGCACTGTAGTCGCAAGCGGTGTCTGCGAATCAGACCGCGTTTGATGGGCGTGACAAATGCAAGCAGAGGCTGTCTCTAGATGAGATGGCCTCTGCTTTTTGTTGCCTATCGTCAATATGTGAGGAACTGCCGTAGGACGGAGGAGAACAGCCGGAGCGATTGCCAGCTCCGGCGAGGATCCGCCCGCCGGAGTACGCCGGTAACTTTCAGCCACACCTCCTGCCAAGCTTTCCTCATCGGAGGATGGCAGCAGAATGTTGGCCGAACTCCGGCGAAGCCTCCGCTGGCCGGAGCACAGATACCAAAAATAACCAAAAATAAACGCCGATATCCGGCACACAATTATTTTGTCTCCCTTCCCGATTCTGATACACTGGATATGAAGAAGTTACTATATATTCTGGATGGGCAGCGCTTCGCTATCAGAGAGGATGGTTTTCAGTTGGAAAAAATCATAGAGGTCAAAGGCTTATCGAAGCGTTTCGGGGATGTGCAGGCGGTCAAGAACATCGATTTCCATGTGAACGCCGGCCAGCTTTTTGCATTTTTGGGGCCGAACGGAGCAGGAAAATCAACGACGATCGACATCATCTGCACGCTGCTGCAAGCGGACAGCGGGGAAGTCAGGATTAATGGTTATACTTTGGGGAAGGATGACTTTGCGATCCGTTCCGATATAGGTGTCGTTTTCCAGACAAATTTGTTGGACAAACTGCTGACCGTCAAGGAAAATCTTGAGGTGAGAGGGAGCTTCTATGGATTACCCAAAGCTGATTGGGAACCGGCATTCCTCAGAGCGACCGAAGCTGCCGGAGTGACGGAGTTTTTGGACAGGCCGTACGGAAAGTTGTCCGGCGGGCAGAAGCGGCGGGCGGATATCGCGCGGGCCCTGATCAACACGCCTAAGATTCTCTTTTTGGATGAGCCGACGACCGGATTGGATCCCCAAACCCGCAAGAATGTGTGGGATACGATCCGGAAACTACAGGCGGAGCACGGGATGACGATTTTTTTGACGACGCATTACATGGAGGAGGCGGCAAGCGCTGATTATGTCGTCATCATCGACGAAGGCGAAATCATCGCGGAAGGGACCCCGGATGCGCTGCGGGAAAGGTACAGCTCTGACTTGTTGAAGATGCGGACTGAAGCAGTTTCCGAAGTGAGCCGCATTTTGGATGCTCATCTGATGCAGTACGAGCTGCAGCAAGACCTTTTCCGCGTGAAATTAGCCAAAACGATGGATGCACTGCCCATTCTGGAGCAATGCAAAGCCTATCTGACATACTTTGAAGTGGTGGCGGGTTCCATGGATGATGCTTTTATTGCGATTACCGGAAAGCAGGTGCAGGAATGATACCGATCGTTGGCCGCAACATCAAAATTTTTTTCAGGGACAAGGCGAATGTCTTCTTCTCCTTGTTGGCAGTGCTGATCATCATCGGACTCTACGTCTTTTTCTTGGGAAAAAATTTGGCGAACGCACTTGGGGACTCGGTTGGCGCGCAGTATGTCATGGACAGCTGGATCATGTCCGGTGTCATCTCGGTCTCTGGAGTCACGACAACGATGGGGGCATTCGCCGTCATGATCGATGACCGGGCCAATAAGATATTGAAGGACTTTACGGTCTCGCCGATCCGTTCCAGCAGATTGGCGGCAGCCTATATCCTGAGCTCAGTGGTGGTGGGCTTCATCATGAGCCTCGTCACATTCGTGTTGGCTGAAGCATACATCTTCCTAAGCGGAGGCAATCTGTTGGCTCCGCTTGCCATGCTGAAGATGCTCGGCCTGATCCTGCTCACGGTCTTGACGAGCAGCGCGCTGGTCTATTTCCTGACTTCCTTCTTCAATAGCCAAAACGCATTCGCGACAGCCAGCACCATCATCGGCACCATCATCGGCTTCCTTGCCGGTGTCTATGTGCCGATCGGACAGTTCTCGGATAGCGTGCAGACGATCATCAAGCTTTTTCCGATGACCTATTCGGCTTCCTTGATGAGGCAAGTGATGATGGAGGAACCTTTGGATATTTCCTTCGCAGGCGCTCCGGTTGAAGCGCTGGATGCCTTCAAACTGATGATGGGCCATACCATCCGCTTCGGTGAAACCGCCGTGACACCCTTCACCAGCATCCTCATCCTGATCGGCACAGCGCTGTTGCTTTACGGGCTGTCCATCCTGAACATCTCCAGAAAAGCGAAATAAGCAAAGAACCGATGGCGCTCAATGCGAGGCCATCGGTTCTTTCGTGATCAGAACAAGTTCTTGATCTTCTCGATGTTTTTGATGATGACCGATGTGGTGCCGTCGGGATTGTTGATGAATTCCACGACGTCCGGGTCTTTGTAGAGCTCGAGCGGAATGCTGATTTCGATGCCATTATCGAGCCGGAATTTTTGTTTGGAATATTTCGGCCCGGCGACCGCCGCTTCCGCCGGGGCCCGGTCGACATAGCCCAGTTCCTCGACCTGTTCGAAATATTTCTGTTTTTTGGCGAAGTTGTCGCCGAACAAGGCCTCAGCGATTTTTTCGTTATCGATGAGGTTATCTTCCTGCATGCTGGTGACGATGGCTTCCTTCGTTTCGGCCAATACTTGGAATTCCTCGTCATTGAACGCTTTGCTTGTCTTTTGGACTGCCTTCTTGATGATCGAGATGTTCTCCTTCAGGCTCGGTTTCGGCGTGTCTTCGAGGAACATTTCCGTGAAGTAGTTCACCTTTTCGCCCAGCTCCGCGATCATGTGTTTTTTCTCGATGACATGATAGACCATCTGCTCCAGGTTCACCACCAGGCCTTCCTGGATGGCTTGCCTTTGCGAAGGCAGGATGGCACGGTTCAAGATGATCTGGTTGGTCAAAACATCGCTCTCATAGGAAACAAAGTGCGTATAGCTGTCCGAGTAATTCAGCTTGAACAACCCGAGGCAGGGCACTTCGTCCAATTCAAAATGCGCGATCAGCAGATCGGCGGGCGGGATCTCGGGATTCAACTTGGTCAGATTGAAGAACTTTTCCGACAAGGCTTTCGTGCCTTCGATAAAGTCGCTTTGGCAATTCCTGAACAGGGCAGGCATCGGATTGTCCTCTCCCAAAAATCCATCCTTCATGCTGTCGGAATCTTCGACCTTTGCGACCATCGCTTCGATGTATTCGATCATCATGCGTTCCGATGTATCCAAACCGGCATAGGAATAGATCGGCTCATTCGTGTTGATGTCAAAAATGTGTAATATGGCTTCTTTGATGCGTATCAATTCGTTCAACCTCCGTTTTCGTTCACGCTTATCAGTATCCCACAAAATCACCTTTCGGACAAAGCAAAAATATCAGCTTTCTATTTGTCTGACCATCGCATATAATAATGATATTTGAAAACGTAAAGGAATGGAGGGGTCGCATGTCTCAATACAAATCCGGCGTGCTGTTTACCGTTGTGGGGGCTCTGTTATGGGGGATTTCGGGGACCAGCGGACAGTTTCTGCTGCAGCAGCGCGGGTTGACCTCCAGCTGGCTGGTCGCCGTCAGAATGCTGATGGCCGGCCTGATCTTGTTGGTGCTGTGCTACAAAAAAGAAAAGGGAGCCGTCTTTCGGGTCTGGAGAGAGAAGCGGGACCGCAGGGATCTGTTCCTGTTCGCGGCTTTTGGGCTGTCCTTTTGCCAATACACCTATTTTGCGACCATCAGCCATTCGAACGCAGGAACGGCTACAGTCCTGCAATTTTTGGCTCCGGTCCTGATCATGGTTTACCTGTCCGTCAAGAACAGGAAATTGCCGAGGCCAGCCGAGATGGCAGCCATCGTTTTTGCCGTCGCCGGCATTTTTCTGTTGGCCACCCACGGCCGCTTAGACAGCCTGGCCATATCGCAGAAGGCCTTGATGTACGGGCTCTTGTCAGCTGTGTCCGTCGTCATCTACAATCTGCAGCCTGCCCGTCTGATCAAAACTTATGGAACACTGCTCGCTTTGGGATGGGGGATGCTGCTGGGCGGTGTTCTGCTTTCGCTGGTCTACCGGCCTTGGCGGATCATCGGCACCTGGGATGCTGCAGCCTTTGCTGCCTTGCTGGTCATCATCCTGTTGGGGACGGTCATTTCCTTCAGCCTCTACCTGGAAGGGGTGCATCGCATCGGTGCAACTGTCGGAAGCATGCTTTCGTCGGCCGAACCGCTTTCTGCGACGTTCCTTTCCGTTTTTTGGCTCGGGACCAGTCTGCATTGGACGGATCTGCTCGGCATCGCCCTGATCTTGTCCACAGTGTTCTTGCTGACGCTGAAATCAAAGCCAGTGCACGCGAGCGAGGCTATCCATACCGAACCAAATAGCTGAATTCCGGAAAAACGTGGTGCCTCAAAGCATCACGTTTTTTTCCATAGCGTCATAATTTCTATACAGGATCATTTGTTCTATAATATAGACAGGTAAACGTCAGGTTATGAGGATGGTCAATTCAGAAATGAGGGGCTAACATGGTGAAAAAAACGAAGATTGTCTGCACGATCGGACCGGCCAGCGATTCCGTCGATGTGCTGGTAAGGATGATGAACAGCGGCATGAATGTGGCGCGGCTGAATTTTTCGCACGGGGAACATGAAACGCATCTGGCCAGTCTGAATAATGTCAGGGAAGCTGCACGGTTGGCGAACAAAAATATAGGGATCATGATGGATATCCAGGGACAGAAAATCCGGACAAACAAAATGACAAATGACGCCGTTACGTTGGTTTCCGGGGAATCGGTAACCATCAGCATGGAACCCGTACTGGGAACAAAAGAAAAGTTCTCCGTCACCTATCCGGAACTTGTCAATGATGTGACGATCGGCATGCATATTTTGATCGATGACGGGCTTTTGGTTCTGGAGATCACGGACATCAATTATGAAGCCAAAGAAATCATCGCCGTAGTCCAAGTGGACGGCATCCTGAAGAATTCAAAAGGCATCAATGTGCCGGAAGCCAAATTCAGCATGCCCGGACTGACGGAAAAGGATGCTTCGGATATCCGCTTCGGCGTCCAGCAGGGAGTGGACTTCATCGCTGCCAGCTTTGTCCGCAGGGCAAGTGATATACTGGAGATTATCAAAATCCTGGAAGAGATGGATGCGACGGACACGCAGATCATCGCCAAAATCGAAAACCAGGAAGGCGTCCAGAACGCCGAAGAGATCCTCAAAGTGTGCAGCGGCTTGATGGTGGCGCGCGGCGATTTGGGTGTGGAAATCAACGGGGGCGACGTGCCGATCGTCCAGAAAGATCTGATCCGCAAATGCAACCTGCTCGGCAAACAAGTCATCACCGCCACGCAGATGTTGGATTCCATGCAATGGAATCCGCGGCCGACGCGCGCCGAAGCGAGCGATGTCGCGAATGCGATATTTGATGGGACGGATGCCATCATGCTTTCCGGCGAGTCCGCTGTCGGCCAGTATCCCGTGGAAACCGTAGCGATGATGGCGCGGATCGCGGAACGGACGGAGGAAGCCCTAGAGGCAAATGGCGGCAACCTGTCCACCATGTCTTTATTCGATAAGGCATCCGTTACCGAAGCTATCAGCCAAGCTGCAGCGCGCACCGTCATGAATCTGGGCATCAAGACCATCGTAGCCGCAACCAGCTCCGGGCATACGGCCCGCATGATCTCCAAATACCGGCCGAAAGCGAATATTTTGGCGGCAACCTACAGCGAAAGGGTCCAGCGAGGACTGGCGCTTGTCTGGGGTGTTCAGGCTTTCGTGATCGAAGAGCCTGAAAATGTCGATGATATGCTGAGCAAGGTAACCGCATTGGCTACCGAGAAGGGCTTTGCGCAACCTGGAGAAGCCATCGTCATCACTGCAGGGACGCCGATAAAAGAAAGCGGCACGACCAATCTGATGAAGATCGAACGGATCCCCGATTGATTGCGCTGCACTGATCGGGATGTTTTTCTGAAGGGAAATAAAAAAATGCGGGGCCGCCGGTTTTTGGCGGCCCCGCATTTTCCTATAGTGTAGGAATGTATAAAATTTTCTGTATTCAAAAGTGCATCAACTTAGGTGGTTTACAGTATTGCAAAATATTCTATGCATCCCAGAACGTTGTCCAGCTTCACGGGTTAGCCCTTCGGAAATTAGATAAATCGTGCCTATTGCGCTCTACGATGCTCAGTCGGCACGATTTCCTAAATTTCTTTCAGGGCTGAACGAACCCGTTCCGCTTTTCTTTTTGGTCACGAAATGATTTGGTAGTCTTCCAATTTTGTTTTGACTGCCTCGATGTGCTCCTTCACGCGTTCCGGTGCCGGACCCCCGGCTACATTCCGGCGGATGACGCATTCCTTCAGGTCAACCTTCTTGTAGATGGCTTCATCAAAGGCATCCGAGTGCTTTTTGTACATCTCCAACGGGAAGTTTTCCAGCGTCAGGTTCTGTTCTTCGCATTCCTTCAGGATATTTCCGGTGATTTTGTAAGCATCACGGAAAGGGATGCCTTTTTCGACCAGGAAGTCGGCGCAGTCTGTGGCATTCAGGTAGCCTTTTTGCGAAGCCGTCAGCATGGCTGTTTCAATCACGTCCATATCGTTCAGCATCGCAGGCAGGATCTCCAGACAGAATGTGACCGTGTCGATCGCTTCGAACAGCAATTCTTTTTCTTCCTGCATGTCTTTGTTGTATGCGAGCGGCAAACCTTTCATCAAAGTCAATACGCCCATCAAATCGCCGAAGACGCGGCCGGATTTTCCGCGCAGCAGTTCCGCGATGTCCGGATTTTTCTTCTGCGGCATGATGCTGGAGCCGGAGGAGAACGTATCGCGGATTTTCACAAAGCCGAACTCCTGTGATGACCAGATGATGACTTCTTCAGCCAGACGGGAAATGTGGACCATGATGATCGACATATCCGCCAACATTTCCAGGGAATGATCGCGATCGGATACGCCATCGAGACTGTTATGGGAAAAATCCTTGAATCCGAGCGCTTCAGCTGTGAAAGCGCGGTCCAATGGCAAGGTGGTTGTCGCAAGCGCGGCACTGCCCAACGGCAAATAATGCAGGACCCGTTCTTTGGCGTCATCCAGACGGGATTTGTCCCTCAGGAACATCTCGGTGTAAGCCATCAGGTGATGGGCAAAAGTGATGGGTTGGGCTCGTTGCAGATGGGTATAACCAGGCATGATCGTTTCCAGATGCTGTTCGGCTTTTTCGCTCAATGCGAGGGCAACGTTGGCAGCAAGGCCGGAGAGATGCTCCAAAGCAGAAACAGAATACAGCTTCAGGGCAGTCGCTACCTGATCATTGCGGCTTCTTCCCGTGTGGACCTTCTTGCCGATGGCGCCAAGGCGACGCGTCAGTTCCGCTTCCAGGAAGCTGTGGATATCCTCTTCCGAAAAATCGATGTTGAGATCGCCATCCTGCAGTTCATCATTCATCTTTCCAAGTTCATTGACGAGTGCATCCGCTTCTTCGCGGGGGATGATTTCGGTTTTGCCCAACATTTTTGCGTGAGCGATACTTCCGGCGATATCCGCATAGACCAGGCGGGCATCCGCATCGATGGATGAATTGAATTCAAATGCCTTTTCATTCATGGTACCGTGATAATTGTTTGACCAAATTGCCATAATTTCCTCCTCGGCAGGGGCTTCCTTCGGTGTGATTCACCAAACAGCTTCCCTGACTCATTTTGATGGTGTTTTATTACGATTTTGTGATTGTGCTGTTCTTAGCTTGCTTCCGTCAATTGTACAATTGTTTCGAATGCGAGTTCAATCCCTTTTTGCAATTGCGCATAATCTGTCCATTCTTCCGGTGTATGGCTGATGCCGTCTTTGCTTGGGACGAAAATCAGGCCGGTATCCGTGAAACTGGCGAATATCATGGCATCGTGCCCGGCACCGCTGACCATTTTCCGATAATGCAGACCCATTTTTTCGCAATTCCGGATCAGATGGGATTGGATGCCCACTGCCATCGCGACCGGTTCTGCATAGAGCAACTCCTCAGTGCTGAAAGTGATGCCCGGACTCGTTGCATCCGTCAAAAGCTTCTCGATTTTCTTGAGGATTCGCTGGAGGGTGTCGTCGTTGGCGGAACGGATATCAACTGTGAAATCGACTTGGTTCGGGATGACGTTGGCGCCGTTCGGAAGGACGTTCAGTTTTCCGACGGTGAGAACCGGCTTGTCCGGCTCAGTCAGAACTAAGCCCGGCAACTCCTTCAGAACCGATACGGCCGCCACCAAGGCATCGGCGCGCCTGTCCATAGGGGTGGTTCCCGCATGTCCGGATTTTCCTCGGGCTGTGATGCGGATTTCGGTCATGCCGACGATTGTATCGACGATGCCCACGTCCAGGCAAGTCTCTTCCAATAACGGCCCTTGTTCGATATGCAATTCCAGAAAGGCTTTTACATCGCTTCCGGTGCGTCGGGCCAAACCGATTTTAGCAGCGTTGAACCCCAGCATTGCCATCGCTTCGGCTGCGGATACCCCAGTATGGTCCTTCATTTCATGCAGATCAGCGGTGGTGATTTGGCCGGCCAGCATGCGTGAACCCAAGACGCCGCCACCGAAGCGGGAGCCTTCCTCTTCAATCATTGCGAGCACTTCCAGCGGATATCGGGGTTTCAAGCCCTGTTCCCGAAACAACGCTGCCACTTCAAGGCCGGCAACGACTCCAGCAGGGCCATCGAAGGAGCCGCCGTTCGGGACGCTGTCAAAATGAGAGCCGATGATGACCGCGGGCGCATTCTTCAGCGTACCTTCCAAACGCCCGTAAATGTTTCCGACCGCATCTTCCCTCACGGCAAGCCCGATAGCGCTCATCTCCTGTTTGATGTAACGACGAGCGTCTTCGTCTTCCTTGCTGTAGGAAAGCCTGGTCGTGCCCTGTCCGGGGGTTGCAGTAAAGCGGGCAATCGCTTCAATCTGGGTCTTGATGCGTTGTTCATTGGTCTTGAACATATCTATTCGTACACGTCCTTTCTTGATGGCACCCAATCCTTAGGAAATATATGAAGGTGCATGCGTTCTCATTTTTTTTTAATTTTTATTTTCTATATTGAATCCTAGAGCAAATACTCCCAAAAAGCAAGAAAAATCAAGGATAATCATGACAAAATGAGTATAAAAATGAGAGGATGCAATGAAAAACGCCGAAAATCGCCATTGACAGGGGCATAACAGCACGTTACAATAGCATTAATTTATTTTAAATGTGAATTTGGTGAAAAAATTAAGCGAAAAGCAATGTTTGACCTAAGAAATTAAGAAAGAACTGCTGTTGCCAGTTTCTTGAAATAAGATCCGACGATCCATGCGCATGGGTGTATCATAGATGCAGATGTGCTTTTTTGTACGAAAGCGGACCTGAAAACGAAGTGAACGCTTTTCCGGTGGTACTTCATTAGAAAATAATGTGACGGGAGGAACAATGGATGAAACCGATTATTGGAATTGGCGGCAACCATCTGACTGCTGAACTCGGCAACCAGATGGAAAAAACATACACACCGCAAGGCTTTGTCGATGGTGTACAAGTAGCAGGGGGGATTCCGCTCGTGATTCCCATCAGCGACCCGATGGATGCAGAGCATTACATCAACGCTGTGGACGGATTGATTTTGGCAGGCGGGCAGGATGTGTCACCGATTCTTTACGATGAGGAGCCGACGCACCGATTGGGTGTCACGCATCCGGCAAGGGACGCTTTCGAAATCGCGCTGGCGAGAGAGGCGTACAACCAGTGCAAGCCGATTTTTGCGGTGTGCCGCGGTATGCAGCTGATCAATGTCGCTTTTGGCGGAAGCCTGCATCAGGATATCAGCCAGCTGGAAGAGTATGATGTCCAACATGACCAAAAAACGAACATCCAGTATGCATCCCATTCGATTTCGATCGCACCGAATAATTTCCTGCGTTCCTTTTTAGGGGAGAAGCACCTCGTCAACTCGTTCCATCACCAAGGCGTCAAGGAACTGGCGGAGCCTTTTGAGGCCATCGCTTGGAGCTCAGACGGGCTGATCGAAGCCTTCCAGGCAAAAGAAAGAAGCCAAAACATCTTCGCGGTGCAGTGGCATCCGGAATTTATGCTTGCCTCCTCCCAGAAAATGCAATATTTCTTTGATGAAATCGTCTTCCTGGCGGGAACGGGCATCCATTATCAAGACAACGTGATCCATTATTAAGAATCGTTCAGAAACCTGCGGCCATCCGGTTGTTTGGTTTCTGAACTTTTTTGTTCATGCGCCTCTGCTAAAAAATAGCTAAAGAGCGCGGTATGGATTAAAATGGATGTAAGAAGAACGCCAATGGTAGCTGGGAGGCCAAATTTATGAAACGTGTACCGAACATCCTGACGCTGATACGTCTGTTTTTGATTCCTTTTTATTTGATGGTCTTCTATTCCGATGCGGCGCATCCGGTCCGGTGGGCGATGATCATTTTTCTGGTCGCCAGCCTCACCGACATCATCGATGGCTACATCGCCAGGAAGTATGATGCCATCACGAAATTCGGGCAGGTGGCTGACCCTTTTGCGGATAAAGTGATGCAGATTTCGGTCCTGTACACCTTGATGGACATCGGTTATATCGAAAACTGGTTTTTCCTGATCGTATTGATAAAGGATGGCCTGCAGATATTGCTGGGCGTTGCTTTGCTGAATGTCGAGCCGAAAATCATCGTGCCGGCGAATGTATTCGGAAAAGCTACGACCGTCCTGATTTTTGTCACGATCCTGCTTTCCTTGTTCCGTCTGCCTGGGTTGATCTATCTGCAACTGTTCGTCGGGGGCTTGGCAGTCATCACGTTCTCCCAGTATGCCTACCATGTCCGGCAAGCATGGAAAAAAAACAAGCCCGCCAAAACCAAAAACTGATGATCAAAAAAAACGACGAGGAGACTCGTCGTTTTTTTTCTATAAATTCGGATAAGCCTTTATGATATAGGCTTTGATGCGGTCAATGGCTTCCTGCAGGACTTCTTCCGATTCGGCGAACGGAATCCTCAGGTAGCCTTCGCCCATTTTCCCGAAAGCGGAGCCCGGCGTCAGCGCCACATGGGTTTCCGTCAAAATTTCCATCGCAAAATCATAGGAGGACTTTCCGAATGCTTTGATGTTCGGGAAGGCATAGAAGGCGCCTTCCGTGCTCAGACAGTGGAATCCCGGGATTTGGTTCAAGCCATCGACGATGATGTGGCGGCGACGGTCATATTGTTCGAGGAAATAGCTGACATCATCCTGCGGTCCGGTGATCGCAGCGATGGCGGCTTCCTGGATGAAGGGCGGGACACAGAAGCCGATGCCTTCCCTGAACTCGGCCATGCGATCGATGGCCTCCTTGTTGCCGACGACGTAACCGATCCGCCAACCCGTCATCGCATAGGTTTTGGACAGGCTGTTCACCACGAAATGATTGTCCTTGGCTCCGGGAATCTGGAACAGGCTGAAATGTTTCTTTCCATCGTAAATGAGGCTTTCATAGACTTCATCAGACAAAATCGCGATCTGATGGCGATCGGCCAATGCCACGATGGCTTCCATATCGCTCGGGTCAAGGATCGACCCCATCGGATTATTCGGCGTATTCAGGATGATCAGACGCGTTTTGGCGGTCAGGACCTGTGCGATGTCGGAAGCCTGCATCTTGAATGAATTCTCTTCATAGACGGGCACCGGGACGACTTTGGCTCCCAAAAGCATGATTTGGCCGAGATAATTCGGATAGCTCGGGTCGGCGATGATCACCTCGTCGCCTGGATTGAGGATCGCCATCATCACGTGCAGGATGCCTTCCGTGCCGCCGAAAGTCGCCATGACTTCATTCGGTTCGAAGGGGATGCCGGTCTGGTCCGTATATTTTTTCGCAACGGCTTGCTGAAAAGCGAGCTCGCCGACATTCGGTCCGTAGTGCGTATGATTGGCGGCAATGGCATCCTGCGCGGCTTTTTTGATGGCTTCCGGTGTTTCGAAATTCGGTTCGCCCATCGTCAGCATCAGGGTGTCATCGAATTGGGCAGCCAGTTTCGCCATCTTTCGGATGCTGGATGCCGGATAGTTTTTGGATAGTTCAGACCACTGGTACATGTATGTTTGCTCCTTTTAACGTTTTTTCCGAAAGAAGTCTCCCACTTCTAAGCGTTTTGGTGCGAAGCACCAGTGAAAGTGGGAGATGAATTTCGGTTCACCATCGGTGAAAGTTACTTTTTCTTTTTCATTCTGTTGGCAAGGCTTTCTCTTCTTTTTTTGCCGAACTTATGTTCGGAGGTGTATAATGAAGCTAAAGAGGTGAAATCAAAATGCTAAAAGCTTACAAATTCAGACTCTATCCGACGGAAATCCAAGAGGCATATTTCGCAAACTGTTTCGGGTGCGTCCGTTTTGTCTACAACCAAATGCTGAACGACAAAATCGATCACTACAAGGAAACGAAGCAGATGCTGAAAAATACCCCAGCCCAATACAAGCAGGAGTTCCCCTTTTTGAAAGAGGTAGACAGCCTCGCTTTGGCGAACGCCCAACAGAATCTGGAAAAAGCCTACAAAAACTTCTTCCGCAACAAATCCGTCGGTTTCCCGAAATTCAAAAGCAAACACAAGTCCAACGCCTCCTACACCACCAACAACCAGGGCGGGAACATCCGCATCGAAGACAACAAAATCAAACTGCCGAAAATCGGCTTCGTCAAAATCAGACAGCACCGATATTTTGAGGGCCTCATTAAATCCTGCACGGTTTCCATGGCGAAAACCGGCAAATACTTCGTTTCGATTCTGGTTGAGCAGGAAGTTCCCGAATGGGTGCCGGCGGAACACAAAATCGGCATTGACCTGGGCCTTTCCGATTTCGCTGTCACCACCAACGATGCGGGCGAAACCATGAAATACGGGAACCCGCAGCATCTGCGCAAGACGGAAAAGCAAATCAAGAAATCCCAACGGGCACTGTCGCGCAAGAAAAAAGGCGGCAAGAACCGCGAAAAAGCCCGGTTGGCGTTGGCCAAAAAGTACGAAAAAATCGCCAATCAACGCAGGCATTTCCTGCATCAGCTCTCCAACAAACTGACGGACGAAAACCAAGTCCTCGTTATCGAGACGTTGAGCAGTTCCAACCTGATGAAGAACCACCGGTTGGCCAAAAGCATCGCGGATGCCAGCTGGTCCGAGTTCTGCCGACAGCTGGCCTACAAGGCCGAATGGAAAGGCCGGACGCTCATCAAAGCGGACAGGTTCTATCCTTCCAGCCAAATCTGTTCCGCCTGCGGTCACCGCGACGGCAAGAAAGCCCTGCACATCCGAGAGTGGACCTGTCCGGAATGCGGCGCCATCCACGACCGGGACATCAACGCCAGCAGGAACCTCTTGGCATTGGCCAAGTAAAAGAAAACACACGAGGCAGGTACTGCCTTTTGAGCCTACACCATATCCATTCCCTCTACTTGCAAAGACATCCGCAGGCAAGGAAGGAGTTCGTAGGAAGCTCCCACTTCAAGCGCAAATCCGCAAGGATTAGCTAAGTGGGGGTAGTTCACTCAACGTTTCTTCTGTGCTTACTTTCTATCTTATCAAAGATTTCAGTGCTGGCATAGCCCGAATGAAGGGCGACAAGAACAGCTTTTCCGGAATGCGGCAGATCTTACGACGAAATGTCAGCTTGGAACATGAAGATACCATAAAAGCATTGACTTATTTCTAATTTAGATTTAATATTTAGAGAAAGATAATGAAAGGAGTTGCAGCAGGATGAGAAGGATGAATGCACGCCATACAGCAGCTTGCCATGCTGCAAACACTTTATTAGTCATTATTATGCCCTAGGATTCAAACTATTCAATTAGTTGAGTCCTATTCGTACTGAATCAGGGCTCGACGTAAGCTGAAGCCCTATATCATATGAGGGCTTCTTTTTTATAAATATTTGGGAAAAAGGGGAGACAGCAATGCGTAGTGATAAAATCAAAAAAGGAATAGACAAGGCGCCACATCGTTCCTTGCTCAGAGCAACCGGTCAAATCAAAGAAGAGGCGGATATGGACAAACCGTTCATCGCTGTCTGCAATTCCTATACAGATATCGTTCCTGGCCATGTGCATCTGAGAGAATTGGGTGACATCGCCAAAGAAGCGATCCGTGAAGCCGGCGGAATTCCGTTTGAATTCAACACAATCGGTGTCGATGACGGAATCGCGATGGGCCACATCGGCATGCGCTACTCCTTGCCGTCACGCGAAATCATTGCCGACGCCGCCGAAACGGTCATCAATGCACACTGGTTCGATGGTGTTTTCTACATCCCGAACTGCGACAAGATCACTCCGGGCATGCTGTTGGCGGCTGTCCGCACCAATGTTCCGGCGATTTTCTGTTCCGGCGGCCCGATGAAATCCGGACTTTCCGCCACGGGGCAAGCTCTGACCTTGTCATCCATGTTCGAGGCGGTCGGTGCTTTCAAGGAAGGCAATATGACGCAGGAAGAATTCTTCGACATGGAAGCCAATGCTTGTCCGACTTGCGGTTCTTGTGCGGGGATGTTCACCGCCAACTCAATGAACTGTTTGATGGAAGTATTGGGACTGGCGTTGCCTTATAACGGGACAGCGTTGGCCGTCAGCGAGGAAAGAAGACAATTGATCCGTGAAGCGGCCTTCAAGCTGATGGATCTGGTCAAAAAAGACATCAAACCACGCGATATCATCACTGCCGAAGCGATCGACGATGCCTTCGCCTTGGATATGGCGATGGGCGGGTCGACGAACACGGTGCTGCATACATTGGCTTTGGCGAAAGAAGCCGGAATCGACTATGACATGAACCGCATCAACCAAATTGCGGAAACGACACCGTATTTGTCGAAAATCGCACCATCATCCGCTTACTCCATGCATGATGTGCATGAGGCAGGCGGCGTACCGGCAATCATGAATGAGCTGATCAAACACGGCAGCCTGCATCCGGACCGCATTTCCGTAACAGGCAAAACGTTACGCGAAAATGTGGCAGAACATGAGATCAAAAACGAGGCAGTCATCCATAAATATGAAAATGCTTATTCCCCGGTCGGCGGCTTGTCCATCCTGAACGGGAATATCGCTCCTTTCGGCGGCGTCATTAAAGTCGGCGGCGTGGACGCGGACATCAAATCATTTACCGGAAAAGCCATCTGCTTCAGCAGTCATGATGAAGCGGTGGAAGCGATCGACAACCGCACGGTCAAAAAAGGGCATGTTGTCGTCATCCGATACGAGGGGCCAAAAGGCGGACCGGGAATGCCGGAAATGCTGGCGCCGACGTCTTCTATCGTGGGCCGCGGTTTAGGTCGCGATGTTGCGCTGATCACGGATGGCCGCTTCTCAGGTGCCACCCGCGGTATCGCGATCGGACACATCTCTCCGGAAGCCGCATCTGGCGGGCCTATCGGACTTGTCGAAGACGGCGATGAAATCGTCATCGATTTGGAGCACCGCACGATCAATGTCAGCGTCCCTGATGAAGTGCTGGAAGAAAGAAAGAAAAAACAGACCCGCTTTGTGCCAAAAGTGAAAACGGGCTGGTTGGCCCGTTACACCGCTCTGGTTACATCAGCCAATACCGGCGGCGTCCTGAAGACACCGGAAGAATTCTTTGCGGAACACGAATAATCCAACAAAGGGGCTGGGAAATAACTAACTAAATTAGAAAACACCGTCATATCTTGGAAAATTAATCCTTGATATGACGGTGTTTTTAACTAATCAGATTTAAAAATTATTATAAGAAGTGGCTTTTTTCCCAGTCCCTTGTTGGGTTACTTGTTCAGATCATTCGTTTGGCATGAGCTTCTCAGCCCTTGTCGCGGCCTAAAGCAACTTGCATCTCTGCAACTGTTTTTCTGTCCAAGTTGAAGATGAATTTGAAGCAGATGAAGATGAGAATGTAACCGATCAACGGGAACAGTGCAGCCATATCGCGGATAGCCAGTGAGTTTTCCGGGGTCCACGTCATAGGATCCTTAACGTTCAGTGTCGGGATCAGGATGGCGATGGCTGCAGGAATGAAGGATTGGCCAAAACCTTGTGCGACTTTGCGCAGCATCGAGTAGGTTGCGTAAATGGAACCTTCGTTACGGAAGCCGGTCTTCCACTCCTGATAGTCGATCGCGTCAGAAACCATCCCCCAAGTGTAGATCGTCAAACCGAAGGCGAAGCTGTTGGCGATGATCTGCATTGTGATCCAAAGAATCGGATTTTTGATCTCGACGAAGTAAAGGAGCACGTAGACTGCGATGGAACCGATCAATGGCCAGGTGGACAATTCTTTTTTGCCCAGTTTGCCCACCAAGGCACCTCCGATGGCTGTACCGACAAGAAGCGGGATCACTTGGGTCAGGATGGAGTAAGAACTCAAAGTTCCGTCTCCAAAGTACATCTGGTAAGTCAACTGGTGCAATTGGTTCCCGCCCATGAGGAACAGGATTTGAGCGATGGAGGCGAGAGCAATGCCCAAAATGGCGCGGTTATGGAAGAAGTCTTTTAATGTTGTGAAGTAATTGAATTTTACTTCCTCACCTTCCGCCTCGACTTGTTGGATGCGTTCTTCCGTGTTCAGATAAAGGAGCGCGAAGGCAATGACGGAAACGATGCCCAAAATGATTGCGATCGGGAACATCCTTTCTCCGCGGAAAATGCTGGCTGTTTGGCCATTTTTTGTGACTTGTTCGTACGCGAACAACGGAATCAGGATGCCTAAAGGGACGCCGGCGATGATGTACCCCCAAGAACGTGCGTTGGATAAGGCAGCGCGCTGCGAAGGTTTGGATGTCATGACGGAGCTCAGAGCGCCGTAGGGAACATTAACGACTGTATAGGTGATATCCCATAAGATGTAGCCGCCGATACACAGTGCCATTTTCGCCGGGTAAGACCAATTCTCTGCATCAATGAACATGACGGTAGCCGCCAACGCCAGGAATGGGGCTCCCCGGAGAATCCATTGTTTGAATTTTTCGCCTTTTTTGTTTGCCCCCATGCGGTCGACGATTGCGCCGATGATCGGATCATTGATGCCATCAAGGATTTTTGTGATCAGGATGACGATGGAATAGTGGGCCAGCGATATCCCGATATATTGAGTGTAGAAAATGAACATGTAGCTGGAAATTAGCGTGAAGCTCATATTGCACCCGAAGTCGCCCATGAAATATCCCAGCAGATCACGGAATCCGAATGGACGCTTTGCAGTGCCGGTTACCTGATTTGGAGCCATTTTAAAACATCCTCCCATATAAGATTTTTTTGATCAGAAAAGCTAAAACAATAATGACGGAAATTTATGTATCGCAATATGAAAATACTTTTCTTAATCTGATATGAGTATAGTAAGAAAACGCATTCAAGTCAAAGTGGATCGGCTGAAATAGCCAAAATCAAAGCGATAATGTCAAAATTCCGCCATAATACTGCAGCACGGATGATCGGTTCCGATGTCCTTTAGAACTGCAATTTCAGGAAAATGCCGCGCGGACGCCCTGACTCCTATGTTTGCTTTCATGAAGAAAAACCGAAAGGTGTCCGTCACGCACAATCGCCCCTTTGGATCAAAAAGAAATATTTACAGATATTCCACTCAGGGGGCTTATCAGGTCTGTTTTTTTTTGTTATAATATCACAATGTGAAACGGTTTCCCGTTTGATGAATCCGACCGTTGATTTTTTGATTTGATCGATCAAGAAAATGGAACGTTACTCAAGGCTACTATAGATTAAGATTATACTCAGAAAAGGATGAGCAGAAAAATGGTACAAAAAGAAGAATCCAACCCAAGTACAAAAGTGCAATCAATTGACCGTGCCTTAGCGATTTTGGAAACTTTGGCGGAATATCCTAGCCTCAGCTTGATGGAATTAAGCGAAAAAGTCCATCTGCACAAAGCGACGACGCATCGCTTGGTCAACTCGTTGATGGAGAACGGCTACATCGATCGCAATCCTTACACGAAGCAATACCGTATTTCTTTAAAAATGTTCCATCTCGGGAATAAACGGGTCCACAATATCGACTTTTTGAACGTGGCCAAAAGCATGATCCGCCAATTATCGGATGACACGAAACAAACGGTGCATCTGGTTGTGGAAGATAACGAAGAAGTGCTGTACATCGATAAGTACGGTGAATCCCGCGGTGTGCGGATGCAATCAAAGATCGGTACAAAAGCGCCGCTCTACTGC
The DNA here is from genome assembly GCF_900109135.1 of Trichococcus ilyis. Taxonomy (GTDB): domain Bacteria; phylum Bacillota; class Bacilli; order Lactobacillales; family Aerococcaceae; genus Trichococcus; species Trichococcus ilyis. The sequence goes on from NZ_FNYT01000013.1 coordinate 24,528, forward strand.
ACTGCCGTCGGGAAAGCCCTCTTGAGCACCCGCCAAAATGCGTCTGTCCGTGAATACTGGGACAGCATCGTTCCGGAGCAGAAGACCGGGCGCACAATCACCACCTATGAAGAGCTCATCAGTGAATTGGACGAAATCAGAAGAAATGGCTACGCTATCGATGATGAGGAGTTTGAGGAAGGCATCGTCTGCATCGCTGCAGCCTTCTCCAGCGCGAGGGAAGTTGCCGCAGGCGCGATAAGCATCTCATTGCCATTGTCCGATATGGTTGACAAAGATTTTTATACCGGGAAAATTTTGGAGTATGCCACAAAAATTTCACATCTTCTTGGCCATTTTTGATTTTTCCGAGCGTGGTCACCGCAGCAGGAGCTCCCCACAAACCGCATGATACGTGCGGTTGTGGGGAGTTTTTTTGCGGCCTTCGCAATGACTGGTGCGGCGGCTCAAAGCTATGCCACATTTTTTTCACAATTGCCCAATCATTTTTTTATTTCTGATGGAATTTCGTTGACATCAAAGTTGGTAAATTCTATAATGAACTCGAGTTATGATACTGAGTTCCACAATGCGAGACCACGAATGGAGGATGACAAATGAGCGTCAAGAGAGATACCCTGGCTCAATTACAAAAAAATTACCTGTTTGCAGTAGTGCGCGGGGCTTCCGAAGAGGACGGCTACGAGATTTCCAAAGCAGCATATCAAGGAGGCATCAAGAACATCGAGGTGACATTCTCGACTCCGGGTGCTGAAAACGTTATGCGCAAGCTCGCTGAAGAATTCGCGGGTACGGATATGGTTGTAGGTGCAGGCACGGTATTGGATGAAGTCGCTGCGAGAATTTCAATCATGAACGGAGCGAAATTCATCGTAAGCCCTTCCTTCAATGAAAAGATTTCGAGAATGTGCAACCTTTACACGGTCCCTTACTTGCCTGGCTGCGGTTCTGTTACAGAAATCCAAATGGCTTTGGAAACTGGCTGTGAAGTAGTGAAGCTGTTCCCGGGTGGTTTGTTGGGTCCTGGATTCATCAAAGACGTTCATGGTCCTATTCCTTGGGTTGATGTGATGCCTTCGGGTGGGGTGAGCATCGAAAACATGGATAAATGGATCGCAAACGGTGCTTGGTCAGTCGGTGTCGGCAGTGCTTTGACACGCAACGTTAAAGAAGGCGGCTACGCCAGTGTAGCGGCTGCCGCAAAAGAATTTGCGGATCGGTTGGCTGAAATCAAAGCGCAATAATCAATAGCATTTCAAAATTAAGTTCGGAAGGGGATTTCATCACATGTCATTTATTCATGACGACTTTATGCTGCAGTCCGAAACGGCAAAGAAACTTTACCACGAATATGCGGAAAACCTGCCCATCTTCGATTATCACTGTCACTTGGTCCCACAGCAGATCGCTGAAGATTATGAGTTCGAAAATATTACGGAACTTTGGTTGGGCGGAGATCATTACAAATGGCGCGCGATGCGTGCGATGGGGATTCCGGAAGAGAAGATCACCGGCGATGCGTCTCCCGAAGAAAAATTTGAAGCTTGGGCCTACGCTGCTGAAAATGCAGTCGGAAACCCTTTGTTCCACTGGACAGCTTTGGAATTGAAAAAATATTTCCATATTGAAGAAACGCTTACCAGCGCCAACTGGAAGGAAATCTATGCTGAATGCAACCGGATCCTGAAAGAAGAAAAGCTGACAGCCCGTAAATTGATCAAAAATTCCAATGTCACTTTCATCTGCACAACAGACAACCCAACGGACACGTTGGAATGGCACAAAGCAATCGCTGAGGACAAGACATTCGATGTTGCCGTTGTTCCTGGTTTCCGTCCGGATGAAGCTTTCGCAATCCAAGATCCAGCCAAATTTGCCGGCTTCATCGGGAAAATGCAAGAGGCGACCGGCAAGGGCATGGCCTCATTCGCTGAATTGCTGGCAGGAATGGAAGAACGGATCCAATACTTTGCCGATCATGGTTCGAACGTTTCCGATCACGGTTTGTCCCAGATCTATTACGCTGAAGCAACCGATGAAGAAATCGAAGCCATCTACGCCAAGGCGCTTGCCGGGGAAAACATTTCTGAAGCGGAATACGCCAAATATCAGACACGCTTGTTGGTGGAACTGGGCAAAATCTATGCAGCCAAAGATTTCGTGATGCAATTGCACTTCGGCGCCATCCGCAACAACAACAGACGCATGTTTGCCAAATTGGGTGCAGATGCCGGTTTCGATTCCATCCAGGATCAACCGAACGTCTCTTACGCTTTGAACAATCTTTTGGCCGCTATGGATGTGACGAACGAATTGCCTAAATTCATCGCCTATAATCTTGATCCTACCTACTTCGACTTGGTGGGAACGGCAATCACGAACTTCCAAGCGAACGATAAAGGCATCAAGAGCAAAGTCCAAATGGGCTCCGGTTGGTGGTTCAATGACACCAAATACGGCATGCTGAAACAATTGAAATCTTTATCTGAAGCAGGCTTATTGATGAATTTCGTCGGCATGCTGACGGATTCAAGAAGCTTCATCTCCTATACGCGCCATGAATATTTCCGCCGTATCCTGTGCGATTTCATCGGTGATCTGGTTGAACGTGGAGAAATCCCGAATGATGACGCTTTATTGGAAAAGCTGATCACGAACATCAGCTACAACAACGCTGTAGAATACTTTGAATTTAAAAAATAAAAAAATATACAAAAGAAGAGGAAGTGCATTGCAATGGAAATGTCATTCAGATGGTACGGTCATGATGATCCTGTTACTTTGAAAAATATCCGTCAAATCCCAGGAATGAAAGGTATCGTTACAGCAGTTTACGATATCCCGGTAGGCCAACCATGGCCATTGGAAAGAATCGAAAAATTAAAAGCAGACGTAGAAGCAGAAGGTATGTACATCTCTGTCATCGAATCTGTTCCGGTTCACGAATCCATCAAATTGGGTCGTCCAGACCGTGATCAATACATCAGTGCTTACAAAGAAACCTTGCGTAACCTGGGTAAAGCCGGAATTCCGGTTGTATGCTACAACTTTATGCCAATCTTTGACTGGACGCGTTCCAACTTGGCATACGAATTACCGGATGGTTCAAATGCGTTGATCTTCGATGAAGAAGAAGTAAACAAAATGGATCCACGTACGCTTTCTCTTCCAGGTTGGGACGAAAGCTACTCTTCTGAAGAAATGAACGCTTTAATGGATGAATACAAAGAAGTCGACGAAGAAAAACTATGGGAAAACCTGGAATACTTCATCAAAGAAATCATTCCGGTAGCGGAGGCAGCTGGCGTCAAGATGGCGATTCACCCGGATGATCCTCCATACAGCATCTTCGGATTGCCGCGTATCATCACAGGTGGAGAAGCATTGAACCGCTTCATCAAATTGTACGATAGCGAATATAATGGCGTAACTTTATGCGTTGGTTCATTCGCGTCCGATCCAAAGAACGATGCAGTAGCAATCTTGAAAGATATGCTGGCTAAAAAACGCGTGAACTTCGTGCATGCACGTAACGTGAAACTAGTCGGCGGACGTTCATTCGAAGAGTCTGCTCACTTGTCCGAAATGGGATCCATCGACATGTATGAAGTCGTTAAAGCATGCGTTGAAGGCGGTTTTGAAGGCGCAATCCGTCCAGACCACGGCCGTATGATTTGGGGCGAAACTGGCAAACCAGGTTATGGCTTGTATGACCGTGCATTAGGGGCAACTTACCTGAATGGTTTGGAAGAAGCCGTTAAGAAAAACTTGAAAGCTCAACAACAAAAATAAGAAAGAAGGTTATTCAACCATGACAAGTCCATTCGTTCATGATTTTACCGATAAAGTAGTAGTAGTTACAGGTGCAGGCGGCGTATTGTGCTCATACTTCGCGAAAGAATTCGCCAGAGCCGGCGCTAAAGTTGCCCTTTTGGACTTGAACCTTGACAATGCGCAAGGCTACGCAGACGAAATCGTAGCTGCAGGCGGCATCGCTAAAGCATTCAAAGCCAACGTTTTGGAATTGCCAAGCTTGCAGGCAGCCAAAGAAGCGGTCGTAGCTGAATTAGGCGAAGTGGATATCTTGGTCAACGGGGCAGGCGGCAACAATCCGCGCGCAACGACCGACAACGAATACCACGAAACGGATTTGCCTGAAGGAACAAAAACGTTCTTCGACTTGGATCAAAGCGGCATCGAATTCGTCTTCAACTTGAACTTCTTGGGTACTGTATTGCCTACACAAGTTTTTGCCAAAGACATGGTTGGCCGCCCAGGCGCCAACATCATCAACATTTCAAGCATGAACGGTTTCACACCATTGACCAAAATCGTTGCTTACTCAGGCGCGAAAGCTGCTATCTCCAACTTGACCGAATGGTTGGCTGTACACTTCTCGCACGTAGGTATCCGTGTCAATGCGATCGCACCAGGCTTCCTGGTTTCAAAACAAAACCAAGCGTTGTTGTTCAACGAAGATGGCACACCGACTCCTCGCACAGGCAAGATCCTGAACGGCACGCCAATGGGCCGTTTCGGCGAACCGCATGAATTGATCGGCGGCTTGCTGTTCTTGGCAGACGAGAAAGCTGCAAGCTTCGTGAACGGCGTCGTATTGCCGATCGATGGCGGCTTCAACGCGTATTCAGGCGTATAAGCTAAAGCAATAGAATAGGGCAGATAGAACGAAGTGTTTCATACAGTTCAAAGCTATCTGCCTTGTTTTTTTGAGAACAAGTTAGGAGAGAAAAAATATGTCTACACACCCAGCACAATTCACAAAACAAAAACAATTTTTAGTCTGTGTCGATTCTGATGGCTGCGCAATGGATACGATGAACGTGAAGCATGAACGCTTCTTCGGACCCTTGGCAGCTGATGAATACGGTATCAAGGATCGCGAAACATTCTTGGCTGATTGGAACCGCATCAACCTGTTCTCCAGCACGCGCGGCATCAACCGCTTTAAAGCGTTGGTCCTGACGTTGATCGAGGCACAGGAAAAAGGTGAAGAAATCGGCGACATTACTGCTTTGACCAACTGGGCAAACAATGCGCCATCTTTATCCAATGCTTCCCTTGAAGCGGAAATCGCGAAAGCATCTTCCGAAGACCTGGAAAAAGCGTTGGTATGGAGCAAAAAAGTCAATGAAGGCATCGAAACGGAATTGGCGGGCGAAGACAAGCCGTTCCCTGGCGTTCTCGAAGGCTTGACAAAAATCCACGGTTTGACTGATGTCGCGATTGTAAGCTCAGCCAACAGCGAAGCCTTGAACAGCGAGTGGAACCGACACAATCTGATGCCACAGGTTGACGTAGTCTATGGACAGGAGATCGGCAGCAAAGCGGATGCGATTGCTGACCTGTTGACGAAAGGTTATGCAGCGGACGAAATTCTGATGGTCGGCGACGCACCTGGCGACGAACAAGCGGCAGCAGCAAACGGCGTCTTCTATTATCCGATCCTTTTCGGAAAAGAAGAATTCTCTTGGGAACGTTTGAGCAATGAAGCGATCGATAAATTCCTGAACAAAGAATACGCAGGGGCTTACCAAGAAAAAGTGCTTGGGGAATTCCATGCCTTGTTGGCTCAATTCGACTAAGAACCTTTCAATCGATGCAAGATAGAAAATGAAGTTATCAGGAGGAAAAAAAGTGCCAAAATTAGTTGATTTAAAAGCAAAACCGTATAACCTGAGCGACAAACAGGTCGATTGGGTCAACGAAACGATCGCCGGTATGACGGATGAAGAAAAAATCGGGCAATTGTTCACGAACCTTTTCTTCTTCGGCGATGACGCCTTTTCGGGGAATGATTTCACAAATAAAGAAATCATCGAAAAATTCCATATCGGTGCTGCGCGCTACCACGGAAATTCGAAAGAGGACATCCAGGATCTGTTGAACGATCTGCAATCGATGTCAAAAATTCCTCTATTGGTAGCTGCCAACTGCGATTCAGGCGGAAACGGCGCCTGCAGCGAAGGCACGTATATCGCTTCCGGTGCCCAGGCTGAAGCTGCCGGCGATCCGCTTGTCTCTTACCACGCTGGTTTGGTTTCCGCGCGTGAAGAAAAAGCGCTAGGCGTCAACGTAAACTTTGACCCTTGTGTGGACATCCTTTACAACTGGAGAAACACGATCGTCAATACGCGTGCATACGGTACCGATGCAGAAACAGTCATCAAGTACACAAACGCATATTTGGATGGCCTGACTGCCGAGAACGGCGAAAACATGGAAGACGGCGTGATCCAATGCATCAAGCACTTCCCTGGCGACGGAACCGAAGAACGCGACCAGCATCTGGTATTGGGCGTCAATGAATTGAGCCCTGAAGAATGGCGCGCTTCTTTCGGTAAAGTGTATCAAAACCACATCGATCGCGGTGTTGAAATGATCATGGCAGGCCATATCGCGGTTCCTGCTCTGCAAAAAGAATTGAACCCTGCCTTGGAAGACAAAGACATCATGCCTGCGACATTGGCTGAAGAATTGATCCAGGATGAATTGAAGGGCGAATTGGGCTTCAACGGTTTGGTCATCACGGATGCAACGCACATGCTGGGAATGACATCCGCTATGCGCCGCGAAGATTACGTTCCTAAAGCGATCGCTGCCGGTTGCGATATGTTCCTGTTCTTCAACAACATTGAAGAGGACTTCGGGTTCATGCTGAAAGGCTACCAAAACGGCGTCATCACGGAAGAACGATTGACCGATGCTTTGCGCCGTATTTTGGGCTTGAAAGCCAAATTGCACTTGCCGGAAAAACAAGCCAACGGCACCTTGCTGCGCACGCGCGAAGACTTGAAAGTCATCGGCTGCGAAGAACATCTGCAATGGAGAGCGGAAGCTGCTGATAAAGGGATCTCTTTGATCAAAGATACCCAAAATAACTTGCCGATCAACCCTGTTGACCACAAACGCATCCGCCTGTACATGCTTGAAGGCGAAAAAGGCGGCATCACCGACAATGGTTCGAAAGCGCAGCAACTGTTCGTGGACGAACTGACGAAGCGCGGCTATGAAGTTACGGTCAACGAACGCGGCTCGCGCGTAAAAGGTCCGACTTTGAAATACCGCGATGAAGTTGATTTTGCTCTGGAAGTTGCCGATATCGTCGGATACGGAGCACAAAACAATTACCGCATCCAATGGAGCACTGCTATGGCCAACGAAGTTCCTTGGTTCGTCTGGGAAGTTCCGCATGCCTTCGTTTCTCTGAACTTCACGACGCATTTGCATGATGCGACAATGGTGAAAACTTTCGTCAATGCTTACCACAACAATGCAGAGACGATCAAGCAAGTCATCGACAAATTGGAAGGCAAGACCGATTTCAAAGGCGGCCACAACGACCTAGTCTGGACCGACAAATGGCAAGCTAAATTATAGGATACGATGAATCCCACTCTAGAAATCGAGCACTAAGAGGATATTACGAGGACGGCCGCTTTTTGGCCGTGACGTAATATCAACTTAGGCACTCAAACGTCACGGTGCGACGTTTGAGGTCTTTAGCTTAATTGGCACCAAGACTAGTGAAGCACAATCTGTATGCATTTCAGAGTTCAACTATAAAAAGTATGTGATGAATCCTGAGCTCAGAGTTTGAGCACTAACGGGATTCAGGGGTTGATCACTGAAAAGGCAAGCCAAGACTGTGCTGTTTTGTTCACAAATCCCTCAAAACGCTGCTGTAACAAGTAAAGTCGAGAAGTTCATTTCTCGACTTTATTTTTTCGAACAATAAAAAGCACTCTCGGTCAATAAAATGAAAAATATAAGCATTTCAGGGCATTGAATTGTAACCGCTGTTATTTTATACTCTGAAGTGTCAAAGAGAGGGGGATGGCAGTTATCGTTGAAAAATTATTGATCGGATACCATGCGAAGGGACAGAAATATGCATTGGATTTCCATACCCATCAGCAATATGAAATTTTCCTGTTTCACGGCGGGAACTGCCGTTTCTTGGTCGGGAACAAGATTTATTATCTTCAGCCTGGAGACTTGCTGATGATGGATGGGATGACCGTTCATCGCGCCTATGTTATCGGAGATAAGGCGGCCTACGAACGCAGCATCGTCCATTTCGATGCCGACTGGATAGCCCCTTTGCTGAAAGACCTTAACATTGACTATCTGTTGCGACTCTTTACTGAAAATCGCAATGGGCTCATCAGGAGATTCCGCAAAAAGGATGAAATTCTGTTGGACAGCGCTATCCGCGAAATGAATCATCTGCAGACGTTGGATCAGTCCTATGCTAATGAAGCAAAGCGAAAGCTTTCCCTCGTACAGCTGCTGCTGTCGATCGATTCGGCGACGGACAAAATTGTTGAAAAAGGGCAGGTTTATGTGGATGAAAAAACGCAGATTGCGGAAAAAGTTTCGGAGTATATTTTCAGGCATTACCGGGACTCGTTCAGCATTGATGATATCGCCTCTACTCTTAATTTGAGCAAGTCCTATCTGTCCCACGCATTTAAAGAAATAACAGGAAACACCATCATGGCTTATGCGATGGGGTACCGGCTGTCACAAGCCTGCACAGCCCTGCTGATGGAATCGACAAAATCCATCAAGGCGATTTCGGGCGAATGTGGTTTTGAAAGCGATGCCCATTTCAGCAGGTACTTCAAACAAATCATCGGTATGACACCGAGCACGTACAGAAAAAACAGCAGAATCAGCATAGAAAAAGGAGAATGATGAGAATGACAGAAAAAGTGAAATTGGGGATTATTGGTTATGGTGCAGAAGGCGGCATGTATGCAGGTTTTTTCAAATACAATGATGAACGCCTGAACGACAACATCGAATTGGCGGCAATCTGCGACAACGATCCTGCCAAAAAAGCGAAAGTCGCCGAAGATTTCCCTGGGCTGCCATTCTTCGACAACTATTTGGATCTTTTGGATTCCGGTGTTGTCAACGCAATCGTAACGACTGTTCCTCACTATGACCACTGTGTGATCGGTATCGACGCATTGAAACGCGGCATCCACTTATTGGGAGAAAAGCCAGCAGGTGTTTATACGAAAGATGTTGAACGCTTGATTGCTGTCGCTGACGAAAATCCGGAAACTACCTTCGCTATCTTCTTCAACCAACGCACGAATCCACTTTACCGCAGAGTGAAACAACTGATGGACGAAAAAGCGATCGGCGATCTGCAACGCGCTACTTGGATGATCACGACTTGGTGGAGACCGCAAGGCTATTACAACCAAAGCGCATGGCGTGCAACTTGGGGCGGCGAAGGCGGTGGCGTCTTAGTCAACCAAGCGCCTCACCAATTGGATCTGCTGCAATGGATCTGCGGAAAACCTGAAAAAGTATACGCGAAACTGCAATACGGTGCAGGACGCAACATCGTAGTGGAAAATGAAGTGAACGCGTTATTGGATTTCGGTAACGGCGCTACCGGCTCATTCATCACTTGCACAAATGATATCGTCGGAACAGACCGCTTCGAAATCTTCGGAACGAAAGGCAAAATCATCGTTGAGGATTCGAAAAAATTGGTTGTGAAACAATTGGTAGCCCCAGAAGCTGAACTTTCCGAAAACATGAATATGCAGGATGTCATGAAATTATTCATGGGACAAATCAATATGTCCGATTACGTTACTGTGACGGAAGAAGAGTTCGAGACACCACAAGGTCTGCAACACATCTCTGTATTGAACAATTTTGCTGACCATGTCGTAAAAGGGGAGCCTTTATTGGCTAACGGCAGAGAAGGTATCAACGGTGTTACTTTAGCGAACGCTATGCATTTGTCTTCATGGTTGGATAAAGAAGTGGATTACAACGTGGACGGCGACCTGTATCTGGCAGAATTGAACAAACGCATTGCTGAAGAAGGAAAATTCGACACAAAAAAATAAGAAAGTGACGTGATCAGGAATGTTAAGAGCGGCAATAATCGGATTGGGAGATGTTTCGCCAGTCCACAAATATGCGATCGATGCCAGCCACAACGGTGAATTGGTGGCGGTCTGTGACGTGAACGAAGCCTTGAAGTCCAGATATCCGGATGTGTCTTTTTATACAGACGTAGATGCGATGTTGGAAAAAGAGAATTTGGATGTCGTTCATATTTGCTTGCCGCACTATCTGCATTACCCGATCACAAAGCGTTGCATCGAAAAAGGTGTGCATGTCTTTCAGGAAAAACCGCTGGCTTTGGACTATACGGAAGGCCTGAAGACGCTCGCTCTGGCTGAAAACAGTGAATTTAAAGTCGGCGTGTGTTTCCAAAATCGTTACAACGAAACTTTTATGGAACTGCAGCGTGTGCTGGCGGAAGAAAATGTCGGAGCAGTTACTGCGGTGAAAGGTTTGGTGGCATGGTATCGCCCTGAAATCTATTACACCACCAAACCTTGGCGGGGCCAAATGGAATTTGCAGGCGGAGGATCCATCATCAACCAAGCCATCCATACGCTTGATCTGATGCAAGTCCTGGGCGGGGAAATCGACAAATGCAAAGCCAGTCTATCGAACCTCATGGATTATGAAATCGAAGTCGAAGACACAGCCGTGGCTAATTTCACATTCAAAAACGGCGCGCGTGGCTTTTACATGTCAACCAATGCCTACGCCGAGAATTCCAGCGTGGAACTGCAGGTCATCACCGAAAATGAAAAGTTCACGATCAAGGATAACTGTCTGTACCGCACGAACAGTTCGGGTAAAAAAGAGCTGCTCCTGGAGGACAAACCGATGCAAGGGACCAAATTCTATTACGGTCCGAGTCATTCCGCCTTGATCCAACGTTTCTACAACGCAATCGAACAGGACACGGATGACTATGTAACCGTCAAGGAGGCATTGCCGGCGATGCTGATGATCGATGCGATGAAAGCATCGTCAAAAGAGAACCGTACAATCGAAATGGAGGAAATCATTAATGGCTAAAGTTAAAATTGGTGTCCAGGCATCAACGATCAAAAACAGTTTCCAAGAAGTAGGGCCTTACGAAACATTGAAGAAATTGCACGAAATCGGCTACAACTCAGTGGAAATCTCGCAAGTGGCGACTACGCCTGAAAATATTGCCGAAATCCAAAAAGCGACTGCCGATTTCGGCATGGAAATCGCATCGATGACCGCTTCACTGAAACCGCAAGTGAAGGATGGCGAATCTTTGACGACACACTACGACAAAATCGTTGCTGACTGCAAAGCGGTCGGAACTGATCTCTTGCGCATCGGCATGCTGCCGATCGATGCAATGGCCAGTTTGGATAAAGTGTTGGAATTCTGTCATGACGTCAATGAAGTGACGCAAAAACTGAAAGAAGACGGCATCACTTTGTACTACCACAATCATCACATTGAATTCCGCAAATATGACGGCAAATTCTTGTTGGATATAATCCGCGAAAAAGCGCCACTATTGGGATTTGAACTGGATGTCCACTGGATCCAACGCGGCGGAGCAAATCCGCTGGAAGTCATCAAGGACTATAAAGGCAAGGTGGAATTGATCCATTTGAAAGACTACCGGATTTCTGAAATCCCACAAGACGGCTTCGATGCTTTGTACACTGGCGATGTCGCTAAGTTCATGGACTACTTCACGAACATAATCCAATTTGCTGAATTGGGAACAGGAAGCCTGCCGCTGAAAGAAATCATTGAGGAAAGCATCAAAGCCGGCGCGCGCTACTTGTTGGTGGAACAAGATGACACTTACGGCGTCGACCCGTTCGAAAGCTTGAAGATTTCGCGTGATCACCTATTGGAATTGGGTTACGGAGAATTATTCTAAAAATAACGACAAGAGGTTCGGAGATCATTCTCTTCGGACCTTTTCTTATCATGAAGGAGGGCGTAATAATGGGCAGTAAAGATGGCATGAACTATGCACCAAAAGGGAAAATAAACAGGGTAGTCGAACCAGGCCAATTCAATGTGGGGGTGACCGCTTTGGACCACGGGCACATCAACGGCATGACGAACGGCCTGATCGAAGCTGGTGCGACCATAAAATATGTGTATGATCCGGATGCTGAAAAGGTAGCGAATTATCTTGAGTCTTTCCCGGATGTGATGGTTGCTGAATCATTGGAGCAGATTCTGGAAGATCCGGAAATCAATCTGGTAGCGGCAGCGGCTGTTCCGAATCTGCGCAGCGCATTGGGCAACCGCGTCATGCGGGCAGGAAAAGACTACTTTACCGACAAGACAGGGTTCACTACGCTCGAACAACTTGAAGAAACCAAACGGATCGTAGCCGAGACCGGCAAGAAATATTGGGTATATTTCAGCGAAAGACTGCATGTGGAAGGTGCTGTTTTCGCCGGCCAGCTGATTGAAGAAGGCCGGATCGGCCGCGTCATTCAAGTGACCGGCTTCGGACCGCACCGCCTCGATAAAGCGAAGCGTCCGGATTGGTTCTTCAAGAAAGAGCAATACGGCGGCATTTTGGCTGACATCGGCAGCCACCAGATTGAGCAATTCCTCCACTATACGGGGAATACCGATGCCGAAGTACTGCACAGCAAGGTGGGCAACTACAACAATCCTGATACGCCTGAACTGGAAGATTACGGCGATGCCACGCTGGTCGGCGATAATGGCGCGACCTTCATCTTCAAAGTCGACTGGTTCACGCCGGACGGACTCGGGACGTGGGGCGATGGCCGCACGTTCATCACCGGCACGGAAGGTACAATCGAAATCCGTAAATACATCAATGTTGCGACGGAACAGACAGGCGACCACCTCTTCCTGGTGACGAAGGATGGCGAGGAGCACTATTCGTTGACCGGCGAAGTCGGATTCCCGTTCTTCGGCGAAATGATTTTGGATTGCATCAACCGCACCGAAAATGCGATGACGCAGGAACATATCTTCAAAGCACAAGAGCTTTGCCTGAAAGCGCAAGAGCAAGCGCTGAACATTACCGCCAAGTTATAACACCCATTTCCCTTTCTTTGTCTCCGGATCGTCCGGATGACGGAGAAAGGGATTTTGTTTTGGGATGACTGAGCATGTGGCTTGAACTATGCAGGACAGCTTGTTATGATGCGGTAGAAGAATGATTGAGTGGATGAGGTGAAAGGATGCAAACATTGGTGATAGTCAGCCACCCGGCCTTGGCTGATTCGAACGTGCAACGGTTTCTGTGGGAAAGCCTGCCTGCTGAAGGAGCGACCTGGCACCATCTCGAATCGGTGTATCCGGATGGGCAGATCGATCGGGAAACCGAACAACAACAATTGCTCCAGTACGACCGCATCATTTTCCAATTTCCGTTTTATTGGTACAGTTCGCCAGCGTTGCTGAAGCAATGGCAGGATGTTGTCCTGACGGAAGGGTTTGCCTATGGTCCGGACAGAAGTAGGCTGTCAGGGAAAGAATTTGGCCTCATTGTGGCTCTTGGAGTGAACGAAAGGGAATACCAAGCGGGTGGAAAGGAAGGGTTCACGATTTCGGAACTGACCCGGCCTTATCAGGCGATGGCAAGGAAATGCGGGATGAGCTATCTGCCGACGCTCGTCGTTTCGCAATTCGGTTATCTGAGCGACAGCAAAAGGAAAGAACTGCTGATTGCCTATCAACAATACTTGTCCAAAGAAAACGATGCGAGCCTGAAGACAGCGGAAAACTGGTTCAGACTCCAGTTGCAGAAGGTCGGAAAATCCGGACTTTCCGAAGAGGATCAGAGGTTGGTGGAACAGCTGGTCTCCTTGATGGAAGACAACCGCGAACAACTGGATGATTTGGCATGGACGTTGGGGCAGATGGACGGCAGTCAGCTGGGCTGAAGATAAAGCGAGGGGACATGGATGGAGACAGAAAATTGGGTCCAGGAACGGCTGGATTGTTTGATTGAGGCAAGCAGAGATTACCGCCAAAAAGCGCTCTTCCAGGAAACCAAAAAATTGTTCCAAGAGCAGTACCAACGGATAGAGCAGATGCAAGGCGAACTGGACGGGCGGATGTGGAGCCCGAAAGAGTGGTCAGATTAGAAACGCAAGAAAAATAGAGGACAGCTGAGCTAATGTTCAGCTGTCCTCTATTTGTATGGATCAATTTGTTGGCGTTAGCGGGTACTGATAGACATAGTCGTCCATCACGAAGCCGCCTCCGATAGGGGAGACGATGGATTCGGTACGCACAAAACCGTATTTTTCATAGAATGCGATCGAACCTTCGTTATGCTTGTTGACGGTAAGCTCCAGCGCTTTTTTCTTTTCCTTTTTGGCCAGCTCGACCATTTGTTCCATGATTTGGTAGGCATACCCTTTCCCGCGGGCTTCCTTCAGCAAGTAAAGCTTGCTGATGAAGAGGTTATCCTGCCGAAGCTGAATCGCCAGATACCCGGCTGATTGGCCTTCGCTTTTGATGAGGAAATAATCCAATTTGCCTATTTCGATATCCTTTTCCATGTTGGCTTTGGACTGGATATTCTCCAGCATATAGGCAACCTGTTCCGGTCCGAGGACCGGCAGATAGTATTCGTGCCAAATGATGTCAGCCAAGCGGGAGAGCTCGTTGATCTGCTCCAGGCTTTCCACAGGTTCCAGTCGCAGTGACATTTCACGCGAAAAAATCTCTGGGCTTGTCATATCACGCCACCAACTTTACCAGGAAATATTTCTTTTTGCCGCGGCGCACCAGGATGAAGCGGCCTTCGAAAGAATTAGCGGCAGTGATGACGAAATCCAAATCGGTGACTTTATCGCCGTTGATGGAGATGGCGCCGTTCTGGATGTCTTCGCGTGACTGGCGGCGTGAAGGTTCGATGCCCAAGTCCACCAACCAAGTGACCAAGTCCTGTTCTTTCAGGTCGGATTCGAAAGTAGGCATATTTTTGAAGCCTTCAGCGATTTCGTCCGCTGTCAATTCCTTCACCTCGCCGGTAAAAAGGGCTTCGGTGATCTTCAATGCATCCGCCAAGGCCTGTTCGCTGTGGACGAAACGCGTCATTTCAGCCGCCAAAACTTTTTGGGCTTCGCGTTTGTGCGGTTCGGTTTCGACTTTTTCGGCCAGGGCATCGATTTCTTCCTTCGTCAGGAATGTGAAGTATTTCAGGTATTTGATGACATCGCGGTCATCCTGGTTCACCCAGAACTGGTAAAATTCATAAGGCGTTGTCTTTTTCGGGTCCAACCAGACCGCACCGCCGGCGGTCTTGCCGAATTTAGTGCCGTCCGCTTTCAGCATCAACGGGATCGTCAAACCGAAGGCCTTTGCTTCCGCGCCTTCTTTTTTGCGGATCAGATCCAAGCCGGCAGTGATGTTGCCCCATTGATCCTGACCGCCAATCTGCAGGTTGACGCCCTCATTCTGGAAGAGGTGCAGGAAGTCCATGGATTGCAGGATTTGGTAAGTGAATTCCGTAAAGGAAATGCCGGTCTCCAGACGGCTGGCTACGATGTCTTTGGCCAACATCGTATTGATGTTGAAATTTTTGCCGAAGTCGCGCAGGAAATCCAACAAAGTCAAGTCTTTTGTCCAATCGTAGTTATTGACGAGACGGATGTCCGCCGAACTGTCTGACAGGAACAGTTTTTTCATTTGCGCAGTCAGGGCATTCGCATTCTGGACAATCTGATCCATCGATTGCAGCACGCGTTCTTCGCTCTTTCCGCTTGGATCACCGATCGATCCGGTAGCGCCGCCGATCAAGATGACGGGTCTGTGGCCCGCCAACTGGAATCTTTTCAATACAATGAAGGGAATCAAGTGCCCGATGTGCAGGCTGTCGCCGGTAGGGTCAACGCCGCAATACAGCCCGATCTGCTCCTCCTCCGTCAGTTTCCGCAAGCCTTCCGCATCCGTTTGTTGGTTGATGGCACCGCGCCAATCCAATTCTTCAATGATATTCATGTGGTTTGTTCCTTTCCTTGTAATATTTACATGCAAAAAAATCCCTGCCCCGACAAGAAATGCTTGTCAGGACAGGGACGATCGTTACCGTGTTACCACCCAGCTTGCAGAGCCGATCCGAAACGGACAGACTTTGCCACTCTGACATGTATCGTATGCCGGCCGCTTATGCGCATAAGAAAGCTCCAAAGTGTAATTCGAATCCGGGTTTGCATCAGCTTCCACCCACCGCTGACTCTCTAGAGGACAAGATCCCGTATCTACTGTCTTTTTCATTGCTTTTTGTGTTATTCGTGAATTGCCGTAAGTATAGCGCAGTGAAACTTTAAATGTCAACTATGACAACAAAAAAAGTAATGTTGCAGAAATGTTACAAAGCGGAAAAAGGCCTGAAATATTACTGAAAGCGCGGATTCGGACACATTTATCTTCCCGTTTTACAGAATTGTTACAGTTAGGATACAACTCGTCGAAACCGACTTAAACAAAAATAAACTATGGTATGATTCATTATGTTGATGAATCTTAAGAAAAACTATAAAAAGTTAAAAGATATATAAGGATTATAACTTAGACAATCGAATGTAAGTGGAGGAATTAGACTTGAAGAAGAAATTAGTGGCTATCGCATTAGCAGGTACGATCCTTGCAACAAGTGTAGTAACGCCTTTTACAGCTCAAGCAGATGAAATCTTAACGAAAATCCAACAGCAGGAAACTAAAATTTCCGAATTGGACAGCAAACAAACTAGTGCGGAAGAAAATTTGTCCGCAATCACAGCAGAAATCGACGCAGCCGAGAACAGAGCAGAAACGCTGTTGGCAAACCGCGTGAAGACACAAGATGAAATTGTTGCTTTGCAGGAAGAAATTGCCGATTTGCAAGTTGTCATCGCGCAACGCGAAGAACAACTGGATGAACAAGCAAGATCCGTTCAGGTGAACGGTTCCAACCAGAACTATTTGAAATTTGTCGTATCATCAGAATCTTTTACAGATTTGGTGTCCCGCATCGACGTGGTATCGAAAATGGTTTCCGCTAATAAAGACTTGGTAGAACAGCAAGTTGCGGATCAAAAAGCGGTTGAAGACAAGAAAAATAAAACAGAAGATAATTTAAACAAAATCAATGCAATGGCCATGGAGTTGGAACAACTTAAAGGCAATCTGCAAGTGAAGAGAATCGAACAAGAAAGCGCAGTGGCTGCTTTGGCTGCTGAAAAAGCAACAGCCGAATCCGACCGCCAAGCATTCTTGGCTCAAAAAGAGGAAGCTGATCAAAGAGCTGCCGCAGAGGCTGCTGCCATTGCCGCGGCTGAAGCTGCCACAACAACAGTAGCTGCTACAGCAGCAGAAGCAACTTCGCAGGAATCTGCTTCCTCCGTCGACATCGCTGCAAGCAGCGCGGTGGCAAGCTCCGAGGCGGCAGCTCCTGCCCAAACAGCTGTCAGCACTCCGGTTGTAAATGCAACTCCTGCTGAAACGCCGGCGCCAGCTGCACCAGTCGTCAGCACTCCAGTCGTGACGGCACCTGCATTGTCTGCACCAACTGGGGATGTTATTTCCATCGCAGCGCAGTATATCGGCGTTCCTTATGTTTGGGGCGGGAAAACACCTTCAGGCTTTGACTGCTCAGGCTTCACCGCTTATGTCTTCAGAGAAGCATACGGCATCGAAATCGGCGGCTACACAGTTCCTCAAGAAAATTCCGGCACGCAGATTGCTGTATCCGCAGCACAACCCGGCGACTTGATTTTCTGGGGTTCAAGAGGAGCAACTTATCACGTAGCGATCTACGTAGGCGGCGGACAATACATCCACGCTCCGGCACCAGGCCAAACCGTCACTTATTCTTCTTACAACCTGTCCGGCGCAGCATTCGCCGTCCGTGTTGCGAGATAATCCGACAAACACAAGACAGTCCTCCGGGGCTGTCTTTTTTCGTATCTAGCGGGTGGGAATCGGTTGACTTTGACGCAGCGTCAAGGTGTATGATGGAATCATCGGAGGGGATCGGATGGAGTATACAATCCAAAAATTGAGCCGGCTGGCCGGTGTCAGCACGAGAACACTGCGCTTCTATGATGAAATCGGCCTGCTGAAGCCCAAACGGACCAGTTCCTCCGGCTACCGCATCTACGGGGAGGCGGAGGTGGGCAGGCTGCAGCAAATTCTGTTCTTCAAACAATTGTCCTTTTCGCTTGAAGAGATCAAGAAAGCGATGGATGATCCGGAATATGATGCGGAACGGGCACTGCTCGCCCATCGGCAGGCCCTGTTGGAGAAAAAGGAAGAGATCGAATTGCTGATCCGGACAGTGGATGCTACACTGGACGAAAAAAGAGGAGGCAAGCAAATGAGCGCCAAAGAAAAGTTTGAAGGATTAAAAAGGGAGCTGCTTGACGAGAACGAAAACCGCTATGGAAAGGAAACCCGCGAAAAATATGGGGAGGAGACCATCAGGGCTTCCAAAAAGCAGTTTGTAGGAATGAGCGAAGCTGATTTTGACGCGATGCAGGATACAGCGGCGCGCTTGCAGGAGATGCTGACGGAGGCGATGGCTACAGGCGACGCCAACGGAGAAATGGCGCTGGCGGTTGCCGCGTTGCACAAACAGTGGCTGAGCTATACTTGGCCGTCGTACTCGCCGGAAGCGCATCGCGGATTGGCACAGATGTATGTCGATGACGAACGGTTCACGGCTTACTATGACAATGCCTCGGGCAAAGGGGCCGCCGCATTTTTGCGGGATGCAATCTACAACTATACTGATAAGTGACAAATGCTGAATAAAGTTGGAGAGGCCGGGAGCTGTAATGTGCTTGCGGCTTTTTTGTGAGTGCATCCGAACGTGGCGGTGAAGGCGCCGTGTTACCGCATGTTTCGAATTTCGCCCCCAAATCCTTGACTTTTGTGGTAGAATGGTACGGTAAGTTGCGTACATTCGCAAAGAACTTAGAATTCAGGGAGGCACTCATTCGTGGCTAAAGACAAAAATACATTTTATATCACTACTCCAATCTACTATCCGAGCGGTAAGCTGCATATCGGAAATGCGTACTCGACTATCGCATGCGATGTAATGGCACGCTATAAAAAGATGATGGGATTCGATGTGTTCTACCTGACAGGTTCAGATGAGCATGGACAAAAAATCGAGAACAAAGCGGCAGAGCTGGGCATCACACCGAAAGAATATGTGGACGGCATGGCGCAGGATATGCAGGATCTGTGGAAACGTCTGGACATCTCCAACAACAAATTCATCCGCACGACTGATGACAATCACGTTCAGGCTGTTCAGCAGATTTTTGAACAATTATTGGAACAAGGCGACATCTATCTTGGCGAATACGAAGGCTGGTATTCCGTTTCCGACGAAGAGTTCTTCACGGAAACCCAACTGGCTGAAGTATACCGCGATGCCGATGGAAAAATCATCGGCGGGGTCGCTCCAAGCGGCCATGAAGTCGAATTGGTGAAAGAGGAATCGTACTTCTTCCGCATGAGCAAATATGCGGATCGGCTGTTGGCTTATTACGACGAGCATCCCAATTTTATCCAACCGGAATCACGCAAAAACGAGATGGTCAACAATTTCATCAAACCGGGTCTGGAGGATCTGGCTGTTTCGCGGACGACCTTCACTTGGGGTATCCCGGTCAAGAGCAATCCGAAGCACGTTGTCTACGTCTGGATCGACGCTTTGGCGAACTACATCACTGCATTGGGCTATGGTTCGGCTGATGATTCCCTTTACCAAAAATATTGGCCGGCCGATGTGCATATGGTAGGAAAAGAAATCGTCCGCTTCCACACCATTTATTGGCCGATCATGCTGATGGCTCTGGACCTTCCGCTTCCTAAGAAAATCTTCGGCCACGGTTGGTTGTTGATGAAGGAAGGCAAAATGTCCAAATCCAAAGGCAATGTTGTCTATCCGGATATGTTGGTGGAACGCTTCGGTTTGGATGCCTTGCGCTACTATCTGATGCGCGAAGTGACTTTCGGCAGCGACGGCATCTTTACGCCGGAAGATTACGTTAACCGGATCAATTATGATTTGGCGAATGACTTGGGTAACTTGCTGAACCGGACGATTGCGATGATCAACAAATACTTCGGAGGAAACATTCCTGCTGCGCTTGCGGAAGAAACGGCTTTCGACGCGGAACTCAAAGCGATGGCAGCGGAAGTGACCGAGAACTACGTGAAGGAAATGGACAACATGCAGTTCAGTTCGGCACTGTCCGAAGCTTGGCGTCTCATTTCACGCGCGAACAAATACATCGACGAGACCGCTCCGTGGGTATTGGTGAAGGACGAATCCAAGCAAGCGGAGTTGGGAAGCGTTATGTCGCATTTGGCGGAAACCTTGCGCGTTGTCGGCATTCTCTTGTCTCCGTTTATGACGCAGGCACCATTCAGAATGTATGAACAGCTTGGTTTGGACTTCGAGAAACAAGGCACGTGGGAAAACGTAGCCTTCGGAACGTTCCCGGCGGACGTGAAAGTAGTCGAAAAAGGTACGCCGATCTTCCCGCGTCTCGTTACAGAAGACGAAGTCGCCTATATCAAGGAACAAATGGGTGGAACGGCTCCAGCGGAAGAGGAAACAGTCGCGGCCGAGTGGGATCCGTCAACAACCGTATTGACTTCCGAAAAAGAAAAACAGATCAAATATGAAGATTTCGATAAAGTCGAGCTGAAGGTGGCCGAGGTCATCGATTGCCAGAAAGTCGAAGGCGCCGACAAATTGCTGAAATTCCGTTTGGATGCAGGGGATGAAGGCCATCGCCAAATCCTTTCGGGCATCGCGCAATGGTATCCGGATCCTGCGTATTTCATCGGCAAGAAAGTCATCATCGTCGCGAACCTGAAAGCGCGCAAAATGAAGGGTGAAATCAGCCAAGGGATGATCCTTTCGGCTGAAAAGGATGGTGTGCTGCAAGTCATACTCGCACCTGAAACGGCAGCAAACGGTTCAACGGTGGCATAAGGATTTTTGGGATTCGAAGGAGGCCGGGACACCTGTTCCGGACTCCTTTGTCAATTTACTCTGCGGAAGAACCAGGGGAGGCAATGCACAGCAAAACACTTCCCGCGGGAACCGGAAAGGACACTATGGATAAACTATTATTTGATACACACACTCACCTGAATGTCGACGCTTTTGCGGAGGATGCGGATGCGGCAATCGGAAGGGCGCTGGAAGCAGGGGTCGGAAGATTTGCGGTTGTGGGCTTCGATGCAGAAACCATAAAAAAATCACTCGAATTGAGCGAACAATATCCTGAAATTTACAGCATCATCGGCTGGCACCCTACAGAAGCAGCGAGCTACACTGCTGCAGTGGAAGACAGCCTGATGGCGCTGCTCGAAGAAAAAAAGGTCGTGGCTATGGGTGAAATGGGTCTGGACTACCACTGGGACACAGCGCCACATGATGTCCAAGCCAAAGTTTTCCGGAGACAAATCGCGATCGCCAAAGAATTGGAGCTGCCAATCAGCATCCATATGCGCGACGCCATCGAAGACACGTACCGCATTCTGAAGGAAGAGGGCGTCCGCGACATCGGCGGCATCATGCACAGTTACAGCGGGGATGTAAACTACATGAAGAAGTTTTTGGATCTGGGTATGCACATTTCAATCAGCGGCGTGGTGACCTTCAAAAAGGCGACCGAAGTCCATGAAGTGGCCAGAGTCGTTCCGATCGAGCGACTCCTGGTTGAAACCGATGCGCCTTATTTGGCTCCCGTCCCGTTCCGCGGCAAGCGGAACGAGCCGGCCTATGTTCGCTACGTTGCCGAAAAGATTGCGGAATTGCGCGGGCAGACCTTTGAGCAGATTGCGTTGCAGACAACCAAAAACGCGAATAGATTATTTGGGTTGGATACGGAATGAAAATAGAAGAGATTATAGTGGTAGAAGGAAAAGACGACACCAACCGCATCAAACAAGCGGTTGAGGCCGATACGATCGAAACGAACGGATCGGCAATCAACGAAGAAACATTGCAGCTGATTGCCCATGCGCAGGCGACCCGGGGCGTCATCATCTTCACCGATCCGGATTATCCGGGCGGCAAAATCCGCGAAACAATCGTGCAACGGATTCCCGGTGTCAAGCAGGCGTTCCTGCGGAAAGCGGATGCGCAGTCCCCGAAAGGCGGAAGCCTTGGGATCGAGCATGCCTCCCCGGAGATCATCAGGGAAGCGTTGCGGAACGTCTATACGCAACGGCAAACGGAAACAAGCGATATCGACAGGAAATTTCTGGACGAATGGCACTTGGTCGGTCACGCGGACTCAGCGCGCTACCGCGAATTGCTGGGGGATGCTCTGGGGATCGGACATACGAACGGGAAACAGTTACTGAAACGTCTGCGCATGTTCCAACTGGGAAAAGAAGATGTCAACGCTGCAATGATGGCCATTTTGCAGGAATTGGAAGAAAAGGATAGCCTGACCGCATTGCGGCAGGAGGAGGAAAACAGATGAGTGCATTAGAACACCATAAGGATATAGCAACACCAAGCAGGACGAACGCCATCCTGAAAAAATACCACCTGACCATGAAGAAGAGTCTGGGCCAAAATTTTTTGGTGGAACCGAATATTTTGACGAAGATGCTGGCGGCGGCGGGCATCGATAAAAACACCAATGCAATCGAAATCGGGCCCGGTATCGGAGCGCTGACGGAGCGTCTTGCCAGAGATGCCAAAAAAGTAGTGGCGTTTGAAGTGGACAGACGGTTGGCGCCGATCCTGAAGACGGAACTTGCGGCTTATGATAATATCGAAATCATTTTTCAGGATATTCTGCAGGCGAATGTTCCGCAAGTCATCGAGGAGCATTTTGATCCGGCTGATCGATTGGTAGTGGCGGCGAATCTGCCTTACTACATCACAACGCCAATCATCATGAATTTCATCGAAACGGATTTGCCGATCGATACATTTGTGATGATGATGCAGAAGGAAGTGGCGCAGCGCATGACAGCGAAACCCGGAACGAAAGCGTACGGTTCTTTGACCATTGCGATCGACTATTACACGCAAGCTGAGATAGCCTTCATCGTTCCAAAGACTGTGTTCGTTCCGCAACCGAATGTCGACTCGGCCATCCTGAAGCTGCAGCGTCGAGCCGAACCAAAAGTGAAGGTTACGGATGAGAAATTCTTTTTTGATTTGGTCCGTGCCAGTTTCAATCAGCGCAGAAAAACGCTCTGGAACAATCTGCAGTCCCGCTACGGAAAAACGGAAGAGATAAAGGCAGCTTTGTCAGCTGGTCTTGAAGAGGCCGGCATCGAGCCTTCAAAACGGGCAGAAACCTTGAGCATAGAACAATTTGCGGATCTTGCGAATGCGCTGGCCAAATATTTGGTTGATCAAAAATCGACTGGATGATTGCCTGGTGTTTTCGCCTTTGCAGCCACCTTCATGATGGCATCCGCGCCGCCTTGTTGCAGCGGTTCAGCGTGGAAGGTGGCGCAGATGCCGTTCAAATTTTGGTCCTGCAGGTTTACTAAAAAAGGATTAAAAAAGTCCGTAAGATTTCTTTAAAGTTTTATTCGTTTCATAGTTGCGTGCATACGTCCTCTGTGATATACTTGTTAATTTAATTTATCTGTGTTATACTGTTCTTTAGTGAGGTGAAACAGAATGCCGGATAATTTGAGTCAGATTAAGGAACAACTGGAATGTCACTTAGGCCAAAAAGTTATGCTGACTGCGCAAGCAGGACGCAAACGCAAGACGGAACGAAAAGGTATTTTGCGGGAAACGTATCATGCTGTATTTGTGGTTGATCTAGACCAAAATGAAAATGCATTTGAACGTGTATCATACAGTTATGCAGATGTTTTAACCGAAGCTGTAGAGATTTTATTTTTATGATGAAGAAAAATGCCAGTACGCTTAAAGTATGAAAGAACTTATTCCAAATAAATCAAACAGACAGCGAATTGTCTGTTTTTTTTTTATGAAAATTATTTGGAGGAAGCTGGTACGATGGCGGAATGAGGCGATACAAAAGATGCAGCAACTAATTCGAATTTATTGACATATATTTCTTTTAAAAACGGCAAGCTTACGCTAGTATTGTAGTATAAGAACAGTGGAGGGGAGCGTGGAGCGATGGAATGGATTGAACGTGCACCGGCAAAAATAAATTTGGCGCTGGATGTATTGTATAAGCGAGATGACTCTTATCATGAACTGGAAATGGTGATGGCTTCGGTCGACCTCGCGGACCATCTTACTTTTACTCCTCTCGAAGAAGATGAAATCAAAATCTACACGAACAAAGTCTTTTTGCCGGTGGATACGCGGAATCACGTTTACCAAGCAGTGAAGCTCCTCAAAGACCATTGCGGGATCAAAAAGGGCGTCAAGATCGAAATCGACAAGAAAATCCCTGTAGCTGCCGGATTGGGCGGAGGAAGTACCGATGCTGCCGCGGCTTTGCGGGCACTGAACAAGATCTGGGAGCTGCATCTTTCCGTTGAGGACCTGATCGCGATCGGCAATCAGGTCGGCTCGGATGTTCCTTACTGCATAGTGGGCGGCACGGCTTTTGTTTCTGGGCGGGGAGAAATCGTCCGGAAGTTGCGGCCGATGCCGTCCTGCTGGGTGATTTTGGCAAAACCGCGCTTGAGCGTCTCGACGAAGACGATTTTCCGGCTGCTCGCTGTCGAAGAACTGCAACATAAGCCGACCTCCCGGATCGTAGCGCAGGCCATCGAGGAGGGGGATTACGAACGGATGTGCCGGAATGCAGGAAATGCGTTGGAACAGGTGACCTTCCACAAGCATCCGGAGCTGCGCCAATTGAAAGACCGGATGGAGAAATACGGCCTTGAAGGCGTCACGATGAGCGGCAGCGGGCCTACCATCATCGGCTTCAGCAGAAACACATCGCGCATCAAAAGGGTCTACAACAGCCTGCGCGGATTCTGCGAAGAAGTATACATGGTTCGCCTGCTCAACGAAGAATGACAAAAAAAGAACCGCGAAACCCTCAAATGGGCTTTGCGGTTTTTGCTTGTGAAACGGAAGCGGAATGGTTGACGCGCTGCAGCCTGTTGTGATAAAGTATCTATCGGGACTTAAACAGGAATCATTACGTTTTGGAGGAATAATCATTTATGAAAAATAGACTGAAAATGACCGGACTGCTGTCTGCGGCAGTCCTTGCTTTATTCGGCTGCGGAACGAACGGGGACGGCGGATCAGGCGTTTCTGAAGAGGGAATCAAGGTTGTCACGACCTTTTATCCGATGTATGACTTTGCGAAGAATGTGGTGGGAGACAACGGCGAAGTTTCCGTTTTGCTTGATGCCGGACAAGAGTCGCATGGCTATGAGCCGACACCGCAGGATATCGCGGCGATCGCTGACGCTGATGTGTTCATCTACAACAGCGATGAGATGGAAACGTGGGTGCCGAGTGTATTGGAATCCATCGAATCGAGCGAAGTGATCATTGTGGAAGCTGCCGAGGATATCGACCTTTTTGAAATCGAAGAGGCTGCAGCTGAAGAAGAAGCGCACAGCGAAGAAGAAGGCGGGCATGACCACAATGTCGATCCGCATGTCTGGCTGGATCCTGTGTACGCTCAAACGGAGATAGACGCGATTTTGGCCGGGTTGCTCGAGGCGGATCAAGCCAACAAAGACAGTTACGAAGCGAACGCTGCTGCATTCAAAGGGAAATTGGCGGAACTCGATGCGGCTTATCAGACTGCTTTTGAGAATGCCGAACACCGCACATTCGTTGTGCAGCACGCCGCTTTCGGCTACATCGCACGCCGCTATGGCCTGACTGAAGTGGCGGTTTCCGAAGTGTCTTCCGACGCGGAACCGAACCCCGCCAAATTGGCTGAGCTGCAGCAATTCATGGTCGACAACGGGATCACGACCGTCTATTATTCGGACAGCGCTTCTTCCAAAACGGCCGAAACGCTTGCCGAGGGGGCAGGGGCTTCCTTGGAAGTTTTGAGTCCGCTTGAAGGGATAACCGATGAGGACCAAAAAGCCGGCAAAGATTATCTGAGTGTGATGCAAGAGAATTTGGCAGCTTTGAAAAAAGTGATCCAATAACAGAAGAGAGGAATTCAAGTGGATTACATCGATGTACAGCATCTGTCGTTCTATTACGACGATGAACCTGTCCTGCAGGATATCACCTTCCAGGTGCATGAAGGGGAATTTGTCATCCTCACCGGCGAGAACGGTGCGGCAAAATCGACTTTGTTGAAGAGCATCCTGGGTCTTCTGAGCCCCAGGGAAGGTAGCGCGACGATTTCGAAGGTGAATTATCGCGGAGAAAAACTCACGATCGGTTATGCACCGCAACAGATTTCATCGTTCAACATCGGTTTTCCGAGCCGTGTACTTGAGTTTGTCGAGTCCGGCAGATATCAAAAAGGCAAGTGGTTCAAAAAGTTGGACGAGGAAGACCATACGCACGTAAAAAAATCCTTGGAATCAGTGGGCATGTGGGAGATGCGCAACAAAAAAATCGGTGAACTTTCCGGTGGCCAAAAGCAGCGCATCGCTTTGGCACGCATCTTTGCGACCGATCCGGACTTGTTTGTGTTGGACGAGCCGACAACAGGGATGGATAAGGAATCGCGTGAGCGTTTCTATCGCTTGCTGAAGCACAATTCGCAAGTCCACAACAAAGCGATCATCATGGTTACGCATGAACACGAAGATATCAAAGAATTTGTCGATACCCACATTCAGTTGGTCAGAAAGGAGGATTCGCCTTGGAGATGTTTCTCTATGGATTTATGCAAAGAGCCTTCCAAGCATCAACATTGATCGCGATCATGGCGCCCGTTTTGGGTCTCTTGCTGATTCTGCGCCGGCAATCCTTGATGTCGGACACGCTGTCGCATGTTTCCTTGGCAGGGGTTGCCTTGGGGATGCTCCTTAACATCAATCCGACGCTCACCACGTTGGGCATCGTCATCTTGGCGGCGATCGGCATCGAATATTTGCGCGTCATTTTTAAAGGCTATTCGGAAATATCGGTCGCAATCCTGATGGCTACAGGGATGGCGGTCGCGTTGGTGCTGATGAGTTTCGTATCAGGAAAGCAGAACGCAAGCGTGGAACAGTATCTGTTCGGGTCGATCATCACCATCAATGATCAGCAGATCCTGATTTTGTTGGCATTGGCGATTATTGTCGTGGCCCTGTATCTGATTTTCCGCAAGCCGTTGTATGTATTGACGTTTGATGAGGATACGGCCCATACAGCGGGATTGCCGGTCCGGCTGATGTCGCTGTTGGTGTCTGTGATCACAGGTGTTGCGATCAGCGTGGTGATGCCGATAACCGGATCTTTGCTGGTGTCCTCCATCATGATCTTGCCGGCAGCCATCTCGATGAGGCTGGTCCATACCTTCAACAGTGTCATCCTGCTTGGGATCGGGATCGGTTTGGCAGGGATGTACGGCGGATTGTTCGCATCGTATCAATACGGAACGCCTCCCGGTGCCACCATCACTTTGGTGTTTGTGGCCATGTTCGTATTGACCAGCATCTACAAAGTCGTCGCCGAGAAGAAGTAGAATCTTAACAATAAGATATATGCACAAGAGCAGAACATTGCTCTTGTTTTTTTTGTATTAATTCGATTAAAAACGAACAATAATTAATTAAAAGCTTTCATTTTTCAGGAATCAACTATATAATAAGGAAAAGTACGTGAATGGGGAGAGATTTGGATTGAAAATAAAGCGTAGTGAACGGTTAGTCGACATGACCCGTTATTTGTTGGAAAGACCGCATCGGTTGATATCGTTGACCTATTTCGCCAAACGTTATGAATCAGCGAAATCATCCATCAGTGAAGATTTATCCATCATCAAAAAAACATTCGAAGATCGGGGAACCGGGATTGTCGAAACGTTGCCGGGTGCAGCGGGAGGCGTCAAATATATTCCGACAATCAAAAAGGAAAATGCCCGTGAAATTATAGAAGAAATGTGCGAAATCATGAACAGCAAAGATCGGCTGTTGCCGGGTGGCTACGTTTATCTTTCCGACATGCTGGGCAACCCGGAGCTGCTGCAGAAAATCGGGCGCGTGATCGCGGCGCAATACGTCGACAAAAAAGTCGATGCAGTCATGACGGTAGCTACCAAAGGGGTTCCGATCGCGCAAGCGGTAGCCACTTATCTGAATGTGCCGTTCGTCATCGTGCGCCGGGATTCAAAAATTACCGAAGGCTCCACTGTGAGCATCAATTACGTGTCTGGTTCATCCGACCGGGTCGAAAAAATGGAGCTTTCCAAGCGCAGTTTGGCGCGCGGTTCCAAAGTGCTGATCGTCGATGATTTCTTGAAGGGCGGAGGCACCATCAACGGGATGCGCAGCATGATCGCTGAATTCGAATCGGAGACGGTCGGCGTCACGGTGTTCGCTGAAGCCGGCTACAATTCCAAACGCGAAGTATTCGACTATACGTCGCTGATCCGCGTAAACAATATCGATTTGAAGGATCATTCCATCAGTGTGGGTTTGGGCAATTATTTCGATGAAGGCACCGAATTAGCATAATTTGAAGCCAAAGAGCCTGATCTTGAACACGCGTTCAAGATCAGGCTCTTTCGTGCGTCGGGGGGCAGACGGGTCAGGTTGGCCCGCTCCGGAAAGAAGTTCCCGGCAATGTTTTGTAGGCCAATTTTTCCAAAATAGGTCCGCAATCAGGATAATCCTTCAGCAAGGCGTCGTATGGCAGCAGTTCAAAATCCCGGTAATCGAACCCTGGCGAGACCATGCAACTTACAAGCGCGTAGTCGCCGGATTGGCCTTCGATGCTGCTACCGAAGATGACCCCTTTCGGAACCGTAAATTGGAAAAGTTCGCCCTTTTCAGTCTGCCGGCCCATTTTCACCGCTTCATAGCAGCCGTCGGGGTGCAGCAGATGGATCGTCAAAGCATTGCCTTCGTGGAAGTACCAGACCTCGTCGGATTTCAGGCGGTGAAAATGGGAAGGGTTATCTGCCGTAAGCAGGAAAAGGATGTTGCTGTAGAGATAGCGTTCCCGCCGATCCTCGGTAACGATCAGTTCGGGAGAATGGCTGGTTTCGCGGAAATAACCGCCTTCCGCGTGGGGCTGCAGCAGCAGTTTGTGGATCCAAAATGATGCAGTCGGTTTTGTCATTGGGATCAGTCCTTTCGAGGTGTCCTTCTGTCTACAAGTATATCCAAAAAACCGGTCAATAAGAAACAATGTATCCGTATTCTTCGTTTTTCCATTAGAAAATGAAAAGAAGTCTGAATTTATATACGACATCATATTGAAAAAAGCAAGTTTTTAGGCTAAGATAATTTAGTTGAAGGAATAAAATGAAAAGATAGGAGTTGCTTATGGCTAATCGTTTTGCAATCATACTTGCCGCTGGTCAAGGAACGCGCATGAAAAGCAAACTTTACAAAGTATTGCATGCAGTTTGCGGAAAACCAATGGTGGAGCACGTCGTGGATCAAGTTGAGGCTGCCGGCATAGAGAAAGTTGTGACAATCGTGGGGCACGGCGCTGATACTGTTAAAGGATACTTGGGAGATCGTTCGGAATATGTATTGCAAGCGCAACAATTGGGAACAGGGCATGCTGTCCTGCAGGCGCAAGCTGTGCTGGAGAACGAAGAAGGCACGACCTTGGTCATCTGCGGCGATACACCGTTGCTGACTGCAGAGACGTTGGAAGCTTTGCTGCAATACCATGAAGAGAAAAAAGCGAAAGCAACTATCCTGACTGCGCAGGCTGATGATCCGACCGGTTATGGCCGCATCATCAGAAATGCATCAGATAATGTAGAAAAAATCGTGGAACAAAAAGACGCTTCTCCGGAGGAAGCACGCGTGCAGGAAATCAATACAGGCACGTATGCTTTCGATAACAAGCTGTTGTTTGCTGCGCTGCAATCCGTCGGGAACAACAATGCGCAAGGCGAATACTACTTGCCGGATGTCATCGAAATCCTGAAGAATCAAGGCGAAATCGTGACGGCTTATCAGATGAGCGATATGGGGGAAGCTCTGGGCGTAAACGACCGGGTCGCATTGGCTGAAGCTTCCGTATACATGAAGCGACGCATCAATGAAAAGCATATGCGCAATGGCGTTACCTTGATCGATCCTGATAATACGTACATCGAATCGGATGTCATCATCGGAAGCGACACAATCATTGAACCGAACGTATTCCTGAAAGGGAAAACCGTCATCGGGCAAGATTGCTTCATCGGATCGGGTTCGGAACTGAGCAATACGACCATCGGCGACCGTGTCCAAGTCAGAAGCTCGAACTTGGAGGACTCCGTGATGGAATCCGACAGCAACATCGGTCCGTTCAGCCATCTGAGACCGAACAGCCATATCGGAAAACGCGTCCACATCGGCAATTTTGTGGAAGTGAAAAATGCGGTACTGGACGAAGATACAAAAGTCGGCCATCTGACTTATGTGGGGGACGCGGATCTTGGCAAAAACATCAACGTCGGTTGCGGCACTGTCTTCGTGAATTATGACGGCAAACACAAACACCGTTCCAAAATCGGTGACAATACGTTCATCGGCTGCAACGTGAATATCGTGGCACCGGTCAAAGTCGAAGCCAATACTTTCCTGGCTGCGGGTTCGACCATCACCAAAGACGTTCCTGCAGGCGCGATGGGCATCGCCCGCAGCCGCCAGGAGAACAAACCCGGCTACTGGGAAAAATTGCCGCCAGCCGAAAAATAAAGCAAAACATTATGCATGTATGGTAGAATGATTTTGAAAATACAATATCAGTATGTGCTTCATTTGGTAAAAACAACAGATTAACGGAGGATTATCATGACAGAAAATTATCAAGATCCAAAACTTAAGATTTTTTCCTTAAGTTCGAATCGCCCCTTGGCTGAGAAAATTGCGGCTGACGTTGGTGTGGAGTTAGGAACCCTTTCTTCATCCCAATTCAGTGACGGAGAAATCAAAATCAACATCGACGAAAGTATCCGCGGTTGCCACGTGTACGTCATCCAATCGACAAGCTCTCCGGTAAATGACCACTTGATGGAACTTTTGATCATGATCGATGCTTTGAAACGCGCGAGCGCAAAAACAATCAACGTTGTTTTGCCGTATTATGGCTATGCTCGCCAAGACCGCAAAGCGCAATCACGTGAGCCTATCACTGCTAAATTAGTGGCGAATATGATCACTCAAGCCGGCGCTGACAGATTATTGACACTTGATATGCATGCTCCTCAAATCCAAGGTTTCTTCGACATTCCGGTCGATCATCTATTGGGAGCTCCGTTATTGGCCAGTTATTTCTTGGATCATGAAGTCCTCAATCATGATGTGGTTGTCGTTTCCCCTGATCACGGTGGTGTGACAAGAGCCCGCAAACTGGCTGAATTCATCAAAGCTCCGATCGCCATCATCGACAAGAGAAGACCGAAGGCGAACGTTGCCGAAGTCATGAACATCATCGGTAATGTCGAAGGCAAAAAATGTATCCTGATCGATGACATGATCGATACTGCCGGCACAATCACCTTGGCTGCCCAAGCATTGCAAGATGCAGGCGCAGAGGATGTCTATGCTTGCTGCACACATGCTGTATTGTCAGGTCCGGCAATGGACCGCATCAACAACTCCGTAATCAAAGAACTGATCGTGACTGACTCCATCAACATCCCTGAGGAAAAAGTCAGCGAAAAAATCGTACAGGTATCCGTGTCACAATTGATCGCCGAAGCAATCAAACGTATCCACGAAAACCGCTCCGTAAGCCCGTTGTTCCAAGAAAAATTCGTGATCATCGACTAAGAATGAATGGCTGCACAAAAAAGTCCTCCTGCCGGAGGGCTTTTTTGTTTGCGGGGAGCAGCTTCAGGTTTCGGGTTGCAGCCGGAAAAGATGGATAACGGGAAAAAAACATCTTTCCTGCCGCCGAATCCCGCATCCCTGCACCCGCACAAACACCAAATCACCGAAGACTGCCCCAAAAACCAAAAAACACCCGCCGGCCCGGAAGGGGCCAGCGGGTGTTGAACTTTGCAACTATTATTTTTCGTCTGTTTCCAGGCTGGCAAATCCTTCTTCCAACACTTTTTTCAGTGTCGTAGCGGACAGATCCATTTTTTCCTGTTCTGCATCGGACAATGGGATTTCGATGATGTTGCGGATACCGGAACGGTTGATGACTGCCGGCACGCCGATGAAGATATCTTTGTGCTCATATTCTCCATCCAAGTAGACGGATAAAGGCATGATCGCATTTTCGTCGTTCAGGATCGCTTTTGTGATGCGGGCCAAAGCGACTGCGATACCGTAGAAGGTCGCGCCTTTTTTCTCGATGATTTCGTAAGCCGCATCGCGCACTTTGAAGAACACATCGACCAAAGCTTTTTCATCAACAGCTGAAGTTTGTTTTACCCATTCATAGATTTGCAGGCCGCCGACGTTGGCGTGGGACCATACCGGGAATTCGGTATCACCATGTTCCCCTAAAATATAGGCGTGAACATTACGTGCATCTACGCCGACCAACGCAGAGATGCTTTGACGGAAGCGGGCGCTGTCCAAGGAAGTACCGGAACCGATGACGCGGTTAGCAGGGAGTCCTGAGAATTTCCAGGTTGCATAAGTAAGGATATCCACTGGGTTGGATGCAACCAAGAAGATGCCGTTGAATCCGCTGGCCATGATCTCTCCGATGATCGCCTTGAAGATACGCAGGTTTTTGCTTACCAGATCCAGTCGTGTTTCGCCAGGTTTTTGAGCTGCTCCTGCAGTCAAAACAACGATATCAGCGTCGTGGCAATCTGCGTATGACGCCGCATAAATTTTCTTGGGCGAGGTATAGGCTAACGCGTGGGATAAGTCGATGGCATCCCCCTCTGTTTTTGCTTTGTTGATATCGATTATACCCAACTCATGACCAATGTTTTGTGTAACCAGTGCAAACGCATAACTTGAACCTACAGCGCCGTCACCGACCAAAATAATTTTTTGTCCTGTACTTCCACTCAATTCTGCCATTATAATACTCCTCTCACTATTTGCTGGTTCTATTATAACACTTCATTAAGGCGATTACTCTTTAGGCCTATCCTTCTCGGCAAAGATTTTCAGAACCAGCGCGCTTGCACGCAAAGGATAAACAGTGAACAACCTGTGAAATATTATATAAAAATATTATAAAATAAACTAGCGTTGTTTTCAACAAAGAGCTGATATTTTTTTCACAAGATTTTTAACCCGTCTGCAGACCAATTTCTTACGCTTAGCCGGGGAATGTGGTATACTGTTCAAAAGCAAACTGTGCGGATAATATTCGCGCAGCCTTTTTTCGCGCAAAAGAGGAAGCAGGCAGTCGTCTGTGCCTTTGCGAACATAACAATGAATGCAAAATATAGGGGAATACACATGAAAATGATCGTAGGATTGGGGAACCCAGGCCCGAAGTACACCGACACGAAGCATAATGTCGGCTTTATTACTTTGGACGAGTGGGCTT
Organism: Trichococcus ilyis; assembly: GCF_900109135.1. Taxonomy (GTDB): domain Bacteria; phylum Bacillota; class Bacilli; order Lactobacillales; family Aerococcaceae; genus Trichococcus; species Trichococcus ilyis. The sequence continues at coordinate 57,922 of NZ_FNYT01000013.1, forward strand.
TTCAAAATAAAGAAAAGTACAACAAAAATAAATTTGAAGCGTTATACATAGAGACTACCTTGGACGGAGAAAAAGTGCTGTTCGTCAAACCGCTGACTTTCATGAATGATTCAGGACGAGCGGTAAGGCCGCTGATGGATTATTACAACATACCGATCGAGGATCTGGTAGTCGTTTATGATGATATGGATATGCCGGTCGGCAAGATACGGCTTCGCCAAAAGGGCGGAGCCGGCGGACATAATGGCATCAAAAGTCTGATTCAGCATCTGGGCACGCAGGATTTCAACCGGATCCGCATCGGAGTCGGAAGGCCCAAAAATAACATGTCGGTCATTCAGCACGTATTGAGTCCTTTCCCGCAAGACGAACATGCCGACATGCTTGCGGCAGTGAAAGAGAGTGTCGAAGCGATCGGCCACTTCATCAAAGGGAATAATTTTTTGGATACGATGAATCAATTCAATAAAAAAGGTTAGGTTCAGCTTCAGCTGGACCTCTTTTGTGTCTGTCGCAGCCTGGATAGGCGAATCAACATGAAAACGATAGCCTTTTTTTGCAGAACACACCATGAACGAGGAGAATATTCATGAAAGACATAGAGAAATATTTAAAGAATACAAAAAATATCCAGACATTATTGTCTGAAATCAACGCCGAGTTGCCGCAACTGGTTGCAGGTCTTTCCGGTTCAGGCCGCAACCTGTTGACAAGTATCCTGTATGAAGAGCTGCAGAAGCCAATCGTTGTTTTGGCACCCAACTTGCTGCAGGCGACCCAGGTTTATGAAGACATCAGTCAACTGTCTCCAGCTATCCCCGTCCATCTCTTTCCGGTTGAGGAATCGGTAGCGGCCGAACTGGCTTTTTCATCGCCCGAATACCGCAGTCAACGGGTCGAGACATTGGACTTTCTGAAGAGCGGCAGAAAAGGGATCATTGTGATTCCGGCTGCGGGATTCAAAAAAATCCTTTCCCCGGCTTCCATCTGGGAAAATCATTGCCTTGATTTTTCCAAAGGGGCAGAAGCAGATCTGGAAAGCTTGCCGGAAAAATTGGTCGCGATGGGCTATACACGCGAACGAATGGTCGCCAGACCGGGTGAGTTCAGTATCCGCGGCGGCATCATCGATATTTATGCCTTGAACGAGGAAAACCCCTTGCGGATCGAATTGTTCGATACCGAAATCGATACATTGCGTTATTTCGATGCCTACACCCAAAAGTCGGGAGAGTACATCGAAAACGCCCGGATCCTGCCGGCGCATGACACGCTTTTCCCGAAAGAGGAAGTGGCGAAGCAAGCTGATGCAGTTGCGAAAAAAGCGGAAAAAGCCATCAAAGGCATCAAACAACCAGAAGTCAAGGGAACGCTGACGAGCGTTTTCGCCGAATTGACGGAGAATATGCAGCTGGGTGAACTGAACAGGAACCCCCAATTCTATACAAGCTTGATTTATCCTGAACAGCCCACAGTGCTGGATTATATCGCAAGCGATGCCTTGCTGATTGTGGACGATTATAACCGGATTCTCGAGGTGGAAAGAACGATCGAGAGCGAATCGGCGGAATGGAAAATGATGAAGGTGGAGGAAGGCGTCTGTCTGCCTTCGCAGGATTTCACCGCCGATATCCGCGAAGTGATCAAAAAGTCCAAACAGCATCGCATCTATTATGCTCTGTTTCATAGGGGATTCGGGAATATGCGGTTCCATGGAGTCTATCCTTTCCAGTACCGCACACTGAACAACTTCTTCAGCCAGATGCCGCAAGTGAAACTGGAAATGGAACGGTGGCTGAAGCAGCACATGACAGTGTTCGTCGTGGTCCCTTCCGCTGAACGTGCCGAAAAAGTGCAGCGGACATTCGCTGATTTCGGTATCCACAGCTACATCAAAGGAAAGGATTCCTTTCTTGAAAACAAAGTCAATATCCTGGTCGGCGGAATGGCCAATGGCTTTGAATTGCCGCAGGAAAAAGTGGTGTTCGTAACCGAGAAAGAACTTTTCAATAAAGTGACGAAAAAACAGCCGCACCGCCAGAAAATGACGAATGCGGAGCGGTTGAAGAGCTATACGGAACTGAATCCCGGCGATTATGTCGTCCATGTCAACCACGGGATCGGTCTGTATACGGGCATGGAAACCATCGAGGTGGGGGGCGTCCACCAGGATTACATGTCGATCGCTTATCAGGAAGGCGCAAAATTGTTCATTCCCGTGACACAAATCCATCTGATCCAGAAATATGTTTCTTCCGATGCCAAAACGCCGAAGATGCACAAATTGGGCGGAACGGAATGGGCGAAAACGAAAAAGAAAGTCGCCTCCAAAATCGAAGATATTGCCGATGAGTTGATCGAGCTGTATGCGAATCGTGAATCGGAAAAAGGATATGTTTACCCGCCGGATACGCCGGAGCAACTCGAATTCGAAAATGCCTTCCCTTACACGGAAACTGATGACCAATTGCGCAGTACCGCAGAAATCAAGGCAGACATGGAGAGCAGCAAACCGATGGATCGCTTGTTGGTCGGTGACGTCGGATACGGAAAAACGGAAGTGGCGATGCGGGCGATCTTCAAGGCGGTGCAGGAGGGCAAGCAAGCCGCATTCCTCGTCCCGACGACCATCTTGGCGCAACAACACTACGAATCATTGATGCAACGGTTCGAGGACTACCCTTTTGAAATCGGATTGCTGAGCCGTTTCCGCACGAAAAAACAGCAAGAGGAAACGTTGGACGGCATCCGTAAAGGGACGGTCGATATCGTTGTCGGCACGCATCGGATCCTATCGAAAGATGTCACTTTCGCGGATTTGGGCTTGTTGGTGGTCGATGAAGAACAGCGCTTCGGTGTGAAACACAAGGAACGCCTTAAACAACTGAAAGCCTCTGTCGATGTCCTGACGTTGACGGCGACGCCGATACCGCGCACGCTGCACATGTCGATGCTGGGAGTCAGGGATCTGTCGGTCATCGAGACCCCGCCGGCAAACCGCTACCCGGTCCAGACCTACGTGATGGAGCAGAATTACGGAGCTGTCCGGGATGCGATCGAAAGGGAGCTGGCTCGGGGAGGACAAGCCTTTTACCTGTACAACCGAGTGGAAACGATCGAGAAGAAAGCCGAAGAAATCCGCGAGCTCGTGCCGGATGTCCGTGTCGCAGTGGCGCATGGCCAGATGACCGAAGTCCAGCTCGAGAACGTCATCATGGATTTCATCGAAGGCCGCTACGATGTGCTTGTCACCACGACCATCATCGAGACGGGCGTGGATATCCCGAACGTCAACACACTGTTCATAGAGAACGCGGACCGGATGGGCTTGTCGCAGCTGTACCAGCTGCGCGGTCGGGTTGGACGGACAAACCGGATCGCCTATGCCTATCTGATGTATCAGCCGAACAAGATCCTGAATGAGGTCAGCGAAAAAAGGCTGCAGGCCATCAAAGAATTCACGGAGCTGGGTGCAGGCTTCAAGATCGCCATGCGCGACCTGTCGATCCGTGGAGCCGGGAACCTCCTGGGCGCCCAACAACACGGCTTCATCGACTCGGTCGGATTCGATCTCTACTCCGAGATGCTAGGGGAGGCGGTTGCGGCTAAACGCGGCCTCAAAGCAAAAGCGAAACGTTCCATCGTCGAAATCGACTTGGGCATCGATGCCTACATCCCGGCGGAGTACATAGAGGATGAACGGCAAAAAATCGACTTCTACAAACGGATCCAACGCATCGACAGCGTTGCGGATCATGATGAAATCGATGCGGATCTGATCGACCGCTTCGGTGATTACCCGCAAGAAGTTTCCGATCTGTTGGAAGTCGGTCTGATCAAAAATTATGCCGAGAAGAGCCAGATCGAGACGATCAAACGGCAGGGCGATACGATCGCCATCACCTATTCGCAGGAAGCGACCGTCCGCTTGCAGGGGCCCGCTGTGTTTGAAGCGCTCAGCAAAATACCTTTGAAAGCGCAGATCAGCCTGCATAATGCCCGGTTGGTGGTCAGTCTGGCGATCGGGAAATTGCCGAACCGCCAATGGCTGAACCATTTGAACGCATTCGTCAAAGCCTGCGTTGCCGAACCGGATGAAACGAATGGGACAGCAGGAGCGGCCGATGGAAAATAATCGCTTGAAGCAGATGATGAAAGGGGCTTTGTTGCTGTCCTTGGCCGCTTTCGTCACCAAAATACTCAGTGCGGTCTATCGCGTGCCCTTTCAGAATATGGTGGGAAATACAGGTTTCTACGTCTACCAACAGGTCTATCCGATCTACGGCATCGGCATGACGTTCGCGTTGTCCGGTTTTCCGGTTTTTCTTTCGAAGATGATAGCAGAAACGGCGGACAGCGCGACCCGCCAACGGATGATGCGGCGCAGTTTGGTCATCCTGGGGGGGTTCGGCTTCAGCCTGTTTCTGGGCATCTACGGCTTTTCGAGCCAACTGGCTCAACTGATGGGGGATCCGGACCTGAAACCGATCCTGCAGTCTGTATCCTGGATGTTTTTATGGATGCCGCTATTGGCGACGCTGCGCGGGTATTTCCAAGGGAACTACCGCATGGAACCGACAGCCGTCTCGCAGGTTTCCGAACAATTGGTGCGTGTCGGTGCGATTCTTATTGCGGCGTATCTGTACACGAAAACCAAGGGCGACCTGTATGTGATGGGGGCGAATGCCATGAGCGGGGCGACGATCGGTGCAGTCCTGGCAAGCTCGATCCTGTTGGGGGCCTATCAGAATGAAAGGCGCCAAAACGCAGCGTACGCGCTTGATGGGCAGCAGCCAAGAAAGGCTGATCCTGCAGGCCAGTGGGGAATCCTGGTCCGGCGCTATGCTACGGAAGGGATGACGATCTGTCTCCTGAGCGCTATCCTCGTCCTGTTCCAGCTGATCGATTCGTTCACGCTTTATAACGGCCTGTTGGACGGCGGTGCAGCCAGCGATTTGGCAAAAAATGTCAAAGGGGTCTATGACCGCGGCCAGCCGCTGGTCCAATTGGGCATGGTCGTAGGGACCGGTTTTTCAGCCAGCTTCATTCCGCTGATGAGCCAAGCGCATGCGCAAGGGCGCCAACAGGAATTTGTCCGTTCCGCCGTCTCATTGTTGCGGATGACAAGCGTCTTTTCGGCGGCTGCGGTGACGGGATTGCTGGCCATTCTGCCGAACGTCAACAACATGCTCTTCGGGGACCGGGAGGGCATCGCGGTTCTGTCCGTGTATATCTTGGCCATCTTTGCGGCTTCGGTGATGACCGCCTATCAGTCCATCCTGCAGAGTTTGGGCCGATATAAAATTTCTTTGGCAGCTTTGGCTGTAGCTCTTGCGGTCAAGTTTTGCGGCAATCTGCTGTTGGTGAAAACATTGGGTACGATGGGGGCGAGCATCGCCTTGATTGCCGGCTTGGGCGCCATGTTGCTGTTGCTTTGGCTGCAAAGCGAACGCGCCTTGAGGGACGTTTGGTTCGCGGATAAATTCCTGTTGAAGCTGATGATCGGCTGCGTTGTGCTGTTCGTAACGGCAGGGTCGCTCCGGATCGGTCTGGAAAGGTATGTTTTCATGGCTGGCGGCCGGCTGGCGGATTCCGCGATTGCGGCAGTGACGGTTTGCGCGGGTGTAGCTGTATTTTTATGGTATATTCTAAAAGCGAAGCTCTTTACTTTAAGGGAGTGGATCAGTATTCCGTTCGGGAAAAAATTGCTGCGCAAATTGCCGGACAGAACGAGGGGCTTAAAATAGGCAAGACCTAAAGAAGGGGATGGATTTATGGGTAAAATTCAAATAATGGGGCTCGGAGCCGGCGACTTGGAGCAATTGCCTTACGGCATATACAGCAAGCTGCTGGCGGCTGAATTTGTCCATCTGCGGACCAAAGAGCATCCGGTCGTCGAAAATCTGCAGGCTGCCGGGGTGCGCTTCGAAAGTTTCGATGCTGTGTACGAGTCCAAGGATAAGTTTGAGGACGTCTACCGTCAAATCGCGGATTATTTGCTGGAAAAGGCAAAGACGCAGGACCTGATTTATGCTGTTCCTGGACACCCGTTGGTAGCGGAGGATTCCGTAAAGTATCTGCTGCAGAACCAGGCGGGGATTGAAGTGGAGCTGGTCGGCGGCAAGAGTTTCATCGATGATTTCTTTCAGGCGGTGGCCATCGATCCGATTGAGGGGTTCCAGTTGTTGGACGGCCTGACCTTTCACCAGGATCAGCTGAGCTTAGGCAACCATCTGATCGTCATGCAAGTGTTCAATGAATTTGTGGCCAGCGATGTGAAGCTGAAACTGATGGAGAAGTATCCGGATGAGCATCAGGTGGCGCTGGTCGATGCAGCAGGTACGAAGCTCCAGAAAGTAACTTGGTGCCCGCTGTATGAGATGGACAGGCTTGAAGGTGTGCATAATTTGCTTTCCTTGTATGTGCCGCCTCTGCAGACGGATGAGCGCACCAGAAGCTTTGAACTGACCCAAGCCTACATGGATGCGATTGTGGACAAGGATGTGTGGGTGCAATCCCAGACGCACGAAAGCTTGTTGCCTTATCTGAAGGAAGAATGCGAAGAAGTCGCCGAAGCGATCCAGAACGACGATATCGATAACTTGATCGAGGAGTTGGGTGATATTCTGCTGCAAGTTTTCTATCACGCTTCATTCGGCGAGCGGGAAGGCTTTTTCACGCTGGAGGATATCCTGGAAACCTTGAACAAAAAAATGCGCAGACGCCATCCCCATGTTTTTGATGGGGTGAAGGCCGATACGATCGAAGAAATCGATAAAATGTGGCAAGCCATAAAAGCAAAAGAAAAGGGGAATTCCAATGAGACTAGATAAATTTTTGAAAGTATCCCGCTTGATCAAGCGCAGATCGGTCGCCAAAGAAGTGGCGGATAAAGGCCGTATCCTGATAAACGGGAAACAAGCCAAATCAAGCTCAACCGTCAAGGTGGGCGATGAAATGACGCTGCAATTCGGCAACAAGACGGTTGTCGTGCGCGTCGATAAAATTGTGGAAACGACCAAAAAAGATGAAGCGCAGGAAATGTATACACTCATCAGCGAGACGGTCGCGCCCCGGACGGAAGAAAATCGTTTCTGAGGCTGTGAAATGCCATGGACAATCCGCGCCGTTTCTTCTATACTTTTACATGAGCAGAGGTGCAAAAGGATTTTGAGATAACGGGATTGGGGAAGTTCTCAAGGAGGCGATCAGGTGAAGGAAAAGACGAAAAAACATTCTGCCGACAACGTAACCGTGATGCAAAATGATTTTACGAAGGCGCAGCATAGCCAGAAACGTATATTTCAACGGGAAAAGAAAGCCCATATGCGAAGATTGTCCCTGATTTTTTTCGTCGGTGCTGCCCTGATTGTGCCTTGCCTGTGGAAAACGGTGGGCAATTGGCTTGAAATCAACAGGTTGGATGACGCCATCGCTTTGGCCCGGACCGAGAAAAAGCAGGCGGAGGATAAAAATACGCAATTGGCCTATGAAGTCAAATTATTGCAGGATGAGGAATACATCGCCAAATTGGCGCGAAGCAAATATTATTTGAGCAAAGATGGAGAGGTCATCTTCAGTTTGCCTGAGGATAATGAGACGAAAATGGCCGAGAAACAAGGAAATGCAACCGATTCGGATTCATGAGCCCGCTGATGGATAAAGATTCTATTTTTTTCTGCATGATCCGTGTTATAATTAGTTGAGCAAAAATGAAGGAGGAACTTTTTTTTTATGTCGATTGAAGTTGGGAATAAAGTATCAGGAAAAGTTACAGGAATTACAAATTTTGGTGCATTCATTGATTTAGGTGGCGGTAAGACAGGATTAGTTCATATTAGTGAAATTTCTGATACTTTTGTAAAGGAAATCAAAGATGTTTTGAAGGTTGGCGATGAAGTTACCGTTAAGGTGATGTCGATTGCAGATGACGGAAAGATCGGATTATCCATCCGTAAAGCTGTGGACAAGCCAGCAGGGGAAGTTTCCAGACCTCAACGAGAAAGTAGACCTTATCAAAAAAGTTCAGCTCCTCGTCCGGAAGGCTCTTTTTCCAAAGGCAGAAAAGAATTCTCCGGCCATCAGGACAAAAGCCCTAAAAACGATTTCGATTCGTTGATGAGCAGCTTCCTGAAGGACAGCGAAGACCGTCTGACTTCCATCAAGCGCAATACGGAAGGCAAACGCGGCGGCCGTGGCGGCAGACGCGGATAGATAACAGTGATTTCTAGAGGATGGGCAAAAGGGAAACCGATTGTCGCACCCTCTTTTTTGCTTTAGGAAGAAAAGAGAGCAGGGATGTTATGCAGGAGTATATGCTGCGCTTATGCAAAGAGGTGGAACGACACCGATTGTGGGACAACCAAAGTCGATTGCTCGTGGCGGTATCCGGGGGCGCCGATTCCATGGCGTTGTTGGGGCTCATTCAACGGATGCCGGTGGAATGGCGCCCGCAATTTGCGGTTGTGCACATCCATCACCATCTCAGAGAAGAGTCGGATGAAGAATTCTGGATGGTCCAAAACTACTGCCGGAGCCAGGGGATTCCTTTCTTTGCCAAGCACTGGCCAAAGGAAAACCACCCGCAATCCAACCTGGAAATGGCAGCAAGGGAATTCCGCTATGCTTTTTTTGCCGAAATGATGGCAGCATGGCCGGCTACCTGTCTCGCGACCGCCCATCACGCTGATGATCAGCTGGAGACGATCCTGATGCGTCTGGTGAGGGGAAGCACACTCCAAGGCATCTCCGGAATCGCCGCAGCGCGTGCTTTCGGGAGCGGGCAACTGGTTCGCCCGCTGTTGCCCTTCCAAAAACAGGAGCTCTACCGGATCTGCGCAATCGCCGGAATCCCGTATCGGGAAGACAGCTCCAATGCCGAATTGATTTTCACACGGAACAGATTCCGCAACAGCGTCATCCCGTTGCTCAAAGCGGAGAATAACCAAGCATCCAGGCATTTCGGGGAATTTTCGGATGATCTCCAAGATGTCCTGAAAACTGTCCAACCGATTGTGGCGCAGACGTTCCGCCGCTTGTTCACAAAAGCCGAAGCACAATGGATTCTTGATTTGGACGCATGGAAAGCATGCGAGCCTTCCCTGCAGCGCCTTGTGCTCAGCCATTTTGTGACTGAGCAGCTTATAGAGACTGGCCATGACTTTCGCAGGAGCCAGATCGGTGCCGTCCTGGACCTTATCGAAAATCCGGCCCCCCAAAAGCAAATATCTTTGGCTGGAGGGTGGCAGGCCAGAAAAAGGTATGATAAACTTGTTTTCTTATCCCCTGATTCCGCCAGCAGCGATTTTTTTGATTTTTCGGAAAAATTGGAGCTAAATAGATGGGTAAGCTTGCCATCTCATGGTAGAATAGGATTATTTCATGGAGATAATGCGTTTTCAAAGGATTTGCCTGAGGGGGCTGTAATCGTCGGGATCTCGGACGCTGGAACCCTGCTGCCGCTGACTGTGCGCTCGCGCCGGTCGGGTGACAAAATATCGTTGAACAAGGAACAGCCCTTCACAAAAAAAGTGAGCCGGCTTTTTGTGGATAAGAAGATTCCGGCTGAAGAGAGAAAAGAAGCTGTTATCGTCACTGATGGCGAGGGACGTATTTTATGGATACCGGGCTATGCCCAGTCCGTCTGGCTGTCGGAAGATGATAAAGAAAAAACGTGTTTTAGATTGATTTACATTAAATAAATTTTTGAGGTGAAAGAAATGTTACATCCTGATATCAAGGAAGTATTGTACAGTGAAGAAGAAATCAGCGCAGTAGTCAAAGACTTGGGCGCGCAATTGACGAAAGAATATAAAGGGAAAAATCCATTGGTGATCGGAGTGCTGAAAGGTGCCGTCATGTTCATGACCGACTTGTCGCGCGCGATGGACTGCGACCTGGAATTGGATTTCATGGACGTCTCCAGTTACGGAGCCGGAATGGAATCAAGCGGAGACGTCAAGATCCTGAAAGATTTGGATACATCGGTGGACGGACGTGACCTCTTGATTGTAGAGGACATCATCGACACGGGACGGACGCTGAGCTATCTGATCGACATCTTCAAATACCGCAAAGCCAAATCCATCAAGGTAGTCACTCTGATGGACAAAAAAGAGCGCCGCGTCGTTGATTTGGAAGCGGATTACATCGGGATCAACGTTCCGAACGAGTTCGTCGTAGGTTACGGATTGGACTTCAATGAAAAGTACCGAAATCTCCCTTATATCGGCATTCTGAAAAGCGAAGTTTACGAGTAAAATCATTCGTTAAAATTGGTCAGATATGGTATGATTAGTTGGATACCAGTATATTGTACAAACAAAAAAGATGAGACGTAAGATAAAGTCTGCGAAGAACGATATCTGACGAGGAGGTTCTAATGAAAAAAAATAATTTTCTTAAAAGCAGCGGCTTTTATGTGCTGATCTTCCTTGCGATCATTGCAGTGGTCACGATGATCACGGGCGGCATGGAGACCGAGACGAGCCAAGAAATTTCATCAAGCGAATTTATGGATGCATTGAACTCGGAAGAGGTGGATAATTTTACGATCCAGCCGGGTGCGGGCGTCTATGAAATCACCGGAGAATACCGCACGGAGCAGAAGTTGGACGCAGCGGATTCATCCAGCGATCTGCTGTTGTTCGACGATACGACCGGCACAACAACGAAAAATTTCACCACCAGAGTTCTGCCGAATGATGAAACGCTGAAACAAATCACGGAAATCGCCAAAACAACGGACACGCAAATGGTGCCGTTGGAAGAGGACCAATCCGGCGCTTGGATCAGCATTCTGTTCAGCGTGTTGCCGATCGTCATCTTCATTTTCTTTATGTACATGATGATGGGGCAAGCTGGTGGCGGACAAGGCGGCAACCGCAATGTCATGAACTTCGGAAAAACAAAATCGGAAGATGCCACCAAGAAACCGATCAAGGTCCGTTTTTCTGACGTTGCCGGTGCAGAAGAAGAAAAGCAAGAACTTGTGGAAGTTGTGGAGTTCCTGAAGGATCCGCGCCGTTTCACTGCGCTTGGAGCGAGAATTCCGGCGGGTGTGCTGTTGGAAGGCCCTCCCGGAACCGGTAAGACTTTGTTGGCCAAAGCTGTAGCCGGCGAAGCCGGAGTCCCTTTCTTCTCGATTTCGGGTTCGGAATTCGTGGAAATGTTTGTCGGTGTCGGCGCCAGCCGTGTCCGCGACTTATTCGACCAAGCCAAAAAAGCAGCGCCCGCTATCATCTTCATCGATGAAATCGATGCTGTCGGTCGCCAACGTGGTGCCGGAATGGGTGGCGGACACGATGAGCGCGAACAGACACTGAACCAATTGTTGGTTGAAATGGATGGATTCTCGGGCAATGAAGGCATCATCGTCATCGCCGCGACCAACCGATCTGATGTGCTCGATCCGGCCTTGCTTCGCCCAGGCCGTTTTGACCGCCAAATCCTGGTCGGCCGACCGGATGTCAAAGGCCGTGAAGCGATACTGAAAGTGCATGCCCGCAACAAACCTTTGGCAAGCAACGTCGACCTGAAAGTCGTCGCGCAACAAACACCAGGGTTCTCCGGAGCCGATCTGGAAAACTTGTTGAACGAAGCCGCTTTGGTGGCTGCCAGACGCAACAAAAACAAAATCGATGCCCTTGATGTCGATGAAGCGCATGACCGTGTCATTGCCGGGCCTGCCAAGAAAGACCGTGTCATCAGCAAGCGCGAACGCGAGATGGTTGCCTACCACGAAGCCGGGCATACGGTTGTCGGTATGGTATTGAGCGATGCGCGTATCGTGCATAAAGTTACGATCGTCCCTCGCGGCCGCGCCGGCGGATATGCAATCATGCTTCCGAAAGAGGACCGTTTCCTGATGACGAAAGATGAGTTGCTTGAGCAAGTTGTCGGCTTGCTGGGCGGACGCGTGGCCGAGGAAATTGTCTTCAATGTCCAAACCACAGGCGCAAGCAACGACTTCGAGCAAGCAACCGGCCTGATCAGAAGCATGGTCACCGAGTACGGCATGAGCGAGAAGTTGGGCACTGTGCAGTATGAAGGGAATCATCAAGTATTTGTCGGCCGCGACTATGGCCAAACAAAAGCATACTCCGAAGACATCGCTTATCAGATCGACTCGGAAGTCCGCCGCATGATGAACGAAGCGCATATCCGTGCGCGTCAGATCCTCGAAGAGCACCGCGAACAATTGAACCTGATCGCTGAAAAACTGTTGGAACTGGAAACCTTGGACGAGAAAACAATCCGCAGCCTGTTCGAAACCGGCAAAATGCCTTCGGACGCAGCTGCAGAAGAGTATCCGAGCGAAAAAGCCCAGTCTTTTGAAGAGGCCAAACGGGCACTTGAAAAGAAAGAAGCTGAAAAAGTCCGCCAGGAAGAGCAAGAGCTGGCTGCTAAAGGAAGCAGCGATGCAAAAGAAATTTCATCAACTACGGATGCAGTTAACGAAGAGCCAGAGAACGAAACCGCAGATCCAGAAGATAAATAAACTTGATGCAGTGCGACAAAAAGTCCGGGAGTGTTTTCCCGGACTTTTTGTCATCAATGAACAGGCCTGGCGACAAAGAAGTGAGCAAAGTGTGGTTGTTTTCGTCCCGACCTATAGTAGAATGATAGAGAAAGAATTTTTAGAATGCGATGGAGGATCATATATGAGTGACTATTTAATCAAGGCGTTAGCCTACGAAGGACAATTCCGTGCTTATGCGATCGACGCTACTGAAGCGGTGGCGGAAGCCCAAAGAAGACACGATGCATGGAGTGCCTCTTCTGCGGCTTTGGGCCGCACGATGGTGGGGACGTTGCTGTTGGCGGCAGCCGGACTGAAGAACGAAGAAAAAATGACCGTCATCGTGAACGGGGACGGTCTGGGCGGACGCATCTTGGCAGATGCGAACGGAAAGGGCGACATCAAAGCCTATATCTCAAACCCGAATGTCAATCTTGCCTTGAATGACAATGGCAAACTGGATGTCCGGGCCGTTGTGGGGACGGAAGGCACTTTGACCGTCATCAAAGACTTGGGGATGAAAGAACCGTTCACGGGGCAAGTTTCGCTGGTCAGTGGTGAATTGGGCGAGGACTTCACCTATTACATGGCCAATTCGGAGCAAGTGCCTTCAGCAGTGGGGTTGAGCGTACTCGTGGACACCGACGATTCGATCAAAGCCGCTGGCGGGTTCATGATCCAAGTGATGCCGGATGCGAGCGAGGAAGCCATCACGAAAGTGGAGCAAAATATCGCAGCCATTCCGCTGGTTTCCCGCTTGATGGAAAGCGGCGAAAAACCGGAACAGATTCTGAAACGCATCCTGGGAGAAGAGAATGTGGAAGTCCTTGAGAAGATGCCGGTGCGTTTCCACTGCGACTGCTCAAGAGAACGTTTCGCCGGTGGCTTGATTTCGATCGGGAAAGATGAGTTGCAGGAAATGATCGAAGAGGATCATGGCGCTGAGGTAGTTTGCCACTTCTGCGGAGAAAAGTATCACTATTCGGAAGAGGATCTGCAGGAACTGGTGCACGCCATCGATGAGAACCGCGCTGCCGACATTTGATCGTCTCTGGCCGGCGTCTCGCTTGTCATGCTGGTTCGCGTAAATTAGAATGAAGGTAATCTATCCGTTTGACTGGACTGATTTGTTAAATCTATCTGAGCTGGAGGAATCGATATGGTAAAAGTAGTCTCTTCAATTGCAAATCTGATCGGGGACACACCGATCATCAAATTGAATAAAGTGGTGCCGGAGGGTGTGGCTGATGTATACGTCAAACTGGAATCGTTCAATGCGGGCGGGAGCGTAAAAGACCGCATCGCCCTGAACATGATCGAAGTGGCGGAGGAAGAAGGCTTGCTGAAGCCCGGATACACAATCGTTGAACCGACCAGCGGAAATACCGGAGTCGGTCTGGCCATGCTGGCTGCGGCAAAAGGCTACAAAGCTATTTTTGTGATGCCGGATACGATGAGTATGGAAAGACGTTTGTTATTGGCGGCATACGGCGCGGAGTTGGTATTGACGCCTGGTGCGGAAGGGATGAATGGTTCGATCGCGAAGGCCAGGGAAATCGCAGCCCAACCGGAGCACTTCATGCCGATGCAATTCGATAATCCTGCCAATCCGGCTGTGCACGAAGCCACCACCGGACCGGAAATCATCGAGGCTTTCGAGGGCAAAACCCCGGACGCCTTTATTGCCGGTGTCGGAACCGGGGGAACGGTGACGGGAGTCGGCAAGGCTTTGCGCAAAGTCAACCCGAATGTCGAAATCTATGCTTTGGAGCCGACCGACTCGGCTGTCTTGAGCGGGAAGCCGAAAGGTCCGCACAAAATCCAAGGCATCGGAGCAGGTTTCATCCCAACGGTACTTGATACCACGCTTTACAACGGCATCATCCAAGTCTCCAATGAACAAGCCTTCGAAATGGCTCGGCGTGTCGCGCGGGAAGAGGGAATTCTGGTGGGCATTTCGGGCGGGGCAGCAATCGCTGGCGCCATCGAAGTCGCCATCCGTTTAGGAAAAGGCAAGTCCGTTGTGACTGTGGCTCCGGATAACGGGGAACGCTACCTTTCCACACCGCTGTTCAGCGCAGAATAACGATCGCAACAGAAGACAAGCCGTTTCGGTGGCTTGTCTTTATGTTTTTCCGCCGAGATATTTTTCTTTTCTTACCGATTGTAAGATGATAGAATGGTCCAAGAGTTTTTGGAGCAACCAGACAACGGACAGAATCGACATAAATAAATCATAAAGGAAGTAAAAAATGTACAAAATCGGTAATATTGAAATAAACAATCCAGTTGCAGTAGCCCCTATGGCCGGAATCAGCAATGCTGCTTTCCGCGTCACCGTCAAAGAGATGGGTGCCGGCCTGGTCGTTTGCGAGATGATCAGCGACAAGGGCATTCAATTCCGCAATGAGAAGACTTTGAAGATGCTCCACATCGAACCGAATGAGTATCCGTTGAGCGTCCAGATCATGGGCGGGAACAAGGATACACTGGTGGAAGCCGCCAAATATGTCGCAGAGAACACGGAAGCTGCCATCATCGACATCAATATGGGCTGTCCCGTCAGCAAAGTCATTAAGGCGGAGGCAGGAGCCAAGTGGCTGTTGGATCCGAATAAAGTCTACGAGATGGTTTCCGCTGTCGTGGACGCGGTTGAGAAGCCAGTCACAGTGAAAATGCGCACAGGCTGGGACTCCGATCACCTGTTTGCGATCGAGAACGCCTTGGCTGCCGAACGCGCAGGCGCTGCTGCGGTTGCGATGCACGGACGCACGCGCGTCCAGATGTATGAGGGCAAAGCCGACTGGAACATCTTCAAGGACGTCAAGCAAGCTTTGACGCGCATCCCCTTGTTGGGTAATGGGGATGTGAAAACACCTGAAGATGCGAAACGGATGATGGACGAAACCGGCGTGGACGGTGTCATGATCGGCCGTGCTGCCTTGAGCAATCCTTGGATGATCAAGCAGACCGTGCATTATCTGGAAACCGGCGAAATGTTGCCGCAAACGACCCCGCGCGAGAAACTGGAAATCGCCAAACTGCACTTGGACCGACTGACCGATCTCAAAGGCGAAACAGTCGCCGTCAAAGAATTCCGCAGCATTGCGGCGTATTACTTGAAAGGCATCCCGCGTGCCTCAAAAACAAAAGCCGCGGTCACATCCGCATCCCGGCAGCAAGAAGTGATCGACTTGCTGGATCGGTTCATTTTTGAGGTTGAGGAACGCGATGCCTCAAAAGAAGCGCGTACATCCGAAAAAATCGAAATAAATAGCTAAGACGGCTTGATTTTTCACTCTTTTATTGGCAATATTAAGAAGATTATGAATCAAGAAGATTTAAGAACGGAGTGACCTCATTGAGTCAAGAAAAACATTCAGAAGAAATGAATGACCAGTTACTGATTCGCCGTGAAAAAATGCAGACTTTACGCGAAGAAGGAATTGAACCCTTTCATAATGGTTTTGTAAGAACACATTTATCCGCAGCTATCCACGAAGCATTCGATGCTTTTTCAAAAGAGGAGATCGAAGAAAAAGAAGAGACCATCGTTTCGGTGGCCGGCAGAATCATGACCAAGCGCGGGAAAGGGAAGGTTGGCTTCGCTCACCTGCAGGACAGCAAAGGCCAAATCCAGATTTACGTGCGCAAAGACATTGTCGGCGAAGAGAATTATGCCATCTTCAAGCAGGCCGATCTCGGGGACATCATCGGCGTAACTGGCCCGATCATGAAAACGGATGCCGGCGAAGTCACCATCAAACCGACACAGCTTGTCCATTTGACGAAAGCATTGCGTCCGTTGCCTGATAAATATCACGGTTTGACGAACGTCGAACAAAAATATCGCCAACGCTACCTTGATTTGATCAGCAACAAGGAGAGCTTCGATAAATTTGTGCAACGCAGCCAGATCATCAGCGAAATCAGAAGCTATCTGAACGGCTTGGGTTATCTTGAAGTCGAAACGCCGACACTGCACAACATGGCTGGCGGCGCAACCGCAAGACCTTTCATCACGCACCACAATGCCTTGGATATGGAATTGTACATGCGCATCGCCTTGGAACTGCACCTGAAACGCCTTGTGATCGGCGGCATGGAAAAAGTTTATGAAATCGGCCGCGTATTCCGCAACGAAGGCATCGACACAACCCACAATCCTGAATTCACGATGTTGGAGATGTATACAGCCTATACCGACTTCCACGACGTAATGGAAGTTGTCGAAGGCATCTTTGAGACGGTTACGACAAAAGTCAAAGGGTCTTCGACTGTCGTATATGACGGCACCGAAATCAATCTGGCCGGACCATACCCGCGCATCCATATGGTTGACGCAGTCAAAACCGTGACGGGTGTCGATTTCTGGGAACCGATGACGGACGCCGAGGCGCAAGCTTTAGCCGAAAAACACAATGTGCCGTTCACGAAGAACATGACGGTAGGGCATATCATCAATGAATTCTTCGAAGCGTTCGTGGAAGATACGTTGGTTCAGCCGACCTTCATCTATGGCCACCCATTGGCGATTTCCCCATTGGCCCGCAAAAATGAAGAAGATCCGCGCTTTACCGACCGCTTTGAGATCTTCATCATGGGCAAGGAGTACGGGAACGCCTTTACCGAGCTTACCGATCCGATCGACCAAAGAGAACGTTTCGAAGCGCAAGCGATGGAAAAAGAGCAAGGCAATGACGAAGCGCATGGCGTGGACGAAGACTTCATCGAAGCTTTGGAATACGGGATGCCTCCGACAGGCGGCTTGGGCATCGGCATCGACCGATTTGTGATGATGTTGACCGACAGCCAATCCATCCGCGATGTGTTGCTGTTCCCGACGATGAGAAACCTGGATATTTGACCATCAACATACGAAGCTGCCGCGTTTTATGCGGCAGTTTTTTTGTAATGAATCGGACGCACCTGCGGTCGGATTAAAAAATCCGATAAATAGTGCAAATAAAACAAGACAATAGGTTGACGGCCAGAATGATCCGTGGTATGATTCAAAAGGTGATTTTATACACAGATCCCTGAACATATCTTTCAGTCGTGCTGACTGGTGTATGATAGTCACAGAAAGAATGGTAAGTCGAAATGTTCGATTTATTTATTTTTTTAACTAAAAAGGAACCACCTGGATGTGTGGACCTAGCTATCCCATCGAGGAAGGAGGAAAATCAATGCCTACAATCAATCAACTAGTGCGTAAACCTCGCCAATCTGCTATTGAAAAATCAAAATCTCCTGCTTTAGGAAAAGGTTACAATAGCTTCAAGAAATCACAAACAAATACAAACTCACCTCAAAAACGTGGTGTTTGTACACGTGTGGGTACAATGACTCCGAAGAAACCTAACTCAGCGTTACGTAAGTACGCTCGTGTACGTTTGTCTAACTTGTTAGAAGTTACAGCTTACATTCCTGGTATCGGACATAACCTACAAGAACACAGCGTGGTTCTTATCCGTGGCGGACGTGTAAAAGACTTGCCAGGGGTACGTTACCATATCGTTCGTGGAGCTCTTGATACAGCCGGCGTTAACAACCGTCTGCAAAGCCGTTCTAAATACGGTGCGAAGAGACCTAAGAAAAAATAATCAAACAACAAAAAATCATAATATGAAAATTCTAGGAAGGAGGAATTTGAATGCCTCGTAAAGGTCCAGTCACAAAACGTGAAGTAATGCCGGATCCAATTTATAATTCGAAATTGGTGACTCGTTTGATCAACCGTATCATGGTTGACGGAAAACGTGGTAAAGCTGCTACCATCTTATATAACGCATTTGATATCATCAAAGAATCTACAGGAAACGATCCATTGGAAGTTTTCGAACAAGCAATGAAAAACATCATGCCTGTTTTAGAAGTAAAAGCACGTCGTGTAGGGGGTTCCAACTACCAAGTGCCTATCGAAGTTCGCCCAGATCGTCGTATGGCTTTAGGTTTGCGTTGGTTAGTAAACTACTCTCGTCTGCGCGGTGAAGACACTATGGAAGAGCGCCTTGCTAAAGAAATCATGGACGCTGCTAACAACTCTGGTGCTTCAGTCAAGAAACGTGAAGACACTCATAAAATGGCAGAAGCTAACAAAGCTTTCGCTCACTACCGTTGGTAAAATGTTCTTGCAAGAATTTATTCTTGCAAGACATTTGCTTTATGGTTGCGTAAGTCGCCATTTTTTTAATAAAATGGACTTGCAATTAATTTTAAAAGAGAGAGGTGTTTGAAGAAGATGGCTACAAGAGAATTTTCTCTAAATAACACGAGAAATATCGGTATCATGGCTCATATCGACGCTGGTAAAACAACTGCGACAGAGCGTATTTTATACTATACCGGTAAAATCCACAAAATTGGCGAAACGCACGAAGGTGCTTCCCAAATGGACTGGATGGAACAAGAACAAGAACGTGGGATTACCATCACTTCAGCTGCTACTACTGCACAATGGAAAGGTTATCGTGTCAACATCATCGATACTCCTGGACACGTGGACTTCACTGTTGAAGTTGAACGTTCATTGCGTGTATTAGATGGTGCTGTTGCTTTGTTGGATGCACAGTCTGGTGTAGAACCTCAAACTGAAACAGTTTGGCGTCAAGCTACAACTTACGGTGTACCTCGTATCGTATTCGCAAACAAAATGGATAAAATCGGTGCAGACTTCCTCTACTCCGTAAACACAATCCATGACCGTTTGCAAGCGAATGCTCATCCTATTCAATTGCCGATTGGTGCTGAAGATTCTTTCCGCGGTATCATTGATTTGGTCGAAATGAAGGCTGAAATCTATGACAACGACGAAGGTACTGAATACCATGAAGAAGATATCCCTGCGGACTATCTTGAAGCAGCTGAAGAATGGCATACTAAATTGGTTGAAGCTGTTGCTGAAACTGATGAAGCCTTGATGGAGAAATACCTGGAAGGCGAAGAAATCACGAAAGAAGAACTGAAAGCCGGTATCCGTAAAGCTACATGTAATGTAGAATTTTACCCTGTGCTTTGTGGTTCGGCCTTCAAAAACAAAGGGATCCAATTATTGCTTGACGCGGTAATTGATTACTTGCCATCTCCATTGGATGTACCTGCCATTAAAGGTGTGGACGATGACGGCGAAGAAGTAAAAGTTGAAGCAAGCGATGATGCACCATTCGCGGCTTTGGCATTTAAAGTCATGACTGACCCATTCGTAGGTCGTTTGACATTCTTCCGTGTTTACGCCGGTACACTTCAAAGTGGTTCATACGTTCAAAATGCTACAAAAGGCAAACGCGAACGTGTAGGACGTATCCTGCAGATGCATGCTAACCACCGTAATGAAATTCCTGAAGTATTCGCTGGGGATATCGCTGCTGCGGTTGGATTGAAAGATACAACTACAGGGGACACTCTGTGTGATGAAAAGGTACACGTTATCTTGGAATCAATGGAATTCCCAGAGCCGGTTATCGAAGTCGCTATTGAGCCTAAATCAAAAGCTGACCAAGATAAAATGGGTATCGCTCTACAAAAACTTTCTGAAGAAGATCCTACTTTCCGCGCTTCAACCAACCCTGAAACTGGTCAAACAGTTATCGCGGGTATGGGTGAGTTGCACTTGGACATCATCGTTGACCGTATGAGACGTGAGTTCAAAGTGGAAGCTACCGTAGGTGCTCCTCAAGTATCTTACCGTGAGACATTCCGTCAGTCCGTTCAAGCTGAAGGTAAATTCGTTCGTCAATCAGGTGGTAAAGGTCAATTCGGTCACGTATGGGTTGAATTTACTCCTAATGAAGAAGGAAAAGGCTTTGAGTTCGAAAATGCTATCGTCGGTGGGGTTGTTCCTCGTGAATACATCCCTGCAGTTGAAGCTGGTCTGAAAGACGCTATGGAAAACGGTGTATTGGCCGGCTTCCCATTGGTTGACGTTAAGACTAAGTTGTATGATGGTTCATACCACGATGTCGATTCATCTGAAACAGCATTTAAAGTGGCTGCATCACTTGCATTGCGTAACGCTGCCAAGAAAGCTGATCCAGCAATCCTGGAACCAATGATGGCTGTTGAAGTTACAGTTCCTGAAGAGTATTTGGGAGATGTAATGGGACACGTAAGCTCGCGTCGTGGACGTATCGAAGGTACTGAAACACGTGGTAACGCGCAAATCGTTAAGAGCATGATTCCTCTATCGGAAATGTTCGGATATGCTACAACATTACGTTCTTCTACACAAGGTCGCGGAACATTCTCGATGACATTCGATCATTACGAAGCTGTTCCTAAAGCTGTTCAAGAAGAAATCATCAAGAAGAGCGGAAAAAATAGCGAAGAGTAATCTTGCTGTTGCTTAGCTTGTATATTGCTTTTTGGGATTCAAATCGGTATACTTTATACGATAGACGATATCAGTCTAAATCAAATTATAAGCACTCAATATGAGGAGGAAATGATTTAAAATGGCAAAAGAAAAATTCGACCGTTCAAAACCCCACGTTAACGTTGGTACAATCGGACACGTTGACCATGGTAAAACAACATTAACAGCAGCTATCACTACAGTTTTAGCTAAAAAAGGTTTCGCTGAAGCATCTAACTATGCTGCAATCGACAACGCTCCAGAAGAAAGAGAACGTGGTATCACAATCAACACTTCTCACGTTGAATACCAAACTGAAACTCGCCACTACGCTCACGTAGACTGCCCAGGCCACGCGGACTATGTTAAAAACATGATCACTGGTGCTGCACAAATGGACGGCGCTATCTTGGTAGTTTCTGCTGCTGATGGTCCAATGCCACAAACTCGCGAGCACATCCTGTTGTCTCGTCAAGTTGGTGTTCCTTACATCGTAGTATTCTTGAACAAAGTTGACATGGTCGACGACGAAGAATTGTTGGAATTGGTTGAAATGGAAGTTCGTGACCTGTTGACAGAATACGAATTCCCTGGCGACGATGTTCCTGTAATCGCTGGTTCTGCTTTGAGAGCTCTTGAAGGCGATCCTGCTTACGAAGAAAAAATCTTGGAATTGATGGCTGCAGTTGACGAGTACATCCCAACTCCAGTACGTGATACTGACAAACCATTCATGATGCCTGTCGAGGACGTATTCTCAATCACTGGACGTGGTACTGTTGCTACAGGCCGTGTTGAACGTGGACAAGTTCGCGTTGGTGACGAAGTTGAAATCGTCGGTATCGCTGAAGAAACTAAGAAAACAGTTGTTACCGGTGTTGAAATGTTCCGTAAATTGTTGGATTACGCTGAAGCTGGCGACAACGTAGGAGCTTTGTTGCGTGGTGTTACACGTGACCAAATCCAACGTGGTCAAGTATTGGCTAAACCAGGTTCAATCACTCCACATACAACTTTCACTGCTGAAGTTTATGTACTTTCAAAAGAAGAGGGTGGACGTCACACTCCATTCTTCACAAACTACCGTCCACAATTCTACTTCCGTACAACTGACGTTACAGGCGTATGTAACTTACCAGAAGGCGTTGAAATGGTAATGCCTGGCGACAACGTTACTATGAACGTTGAATTGATCCACCCAATCGCTATCGAAGAAGGAACTAAGTTCTCAATTCGTGAAGGCGGCCGTACTGTAGGCGCTGGCGTTGTAGCTTCAATCTCTAAATAATTTTATTTCCGAATAAAATTTAATGCGATGAAAAAGACTGTCTCGAGAGAGCAATGTCATTAACTTAAGCGACTTGACAACTGAAAAAAGCGAGAATGCATTCAATTGTGCATTCTCGCTTTTTTTTTATGATGGGGGGAGGATTTTTTTCTCTCATCTTCAGGTTTCCCGTTATACTTAATGTAGGAAGGATTGTCTGTATATTAAAAGGAGGGCTTAAAAATGACGGTCGAACTGATAGAATTCCAAGAATTTATCGAAGAAGCCCAAACTATTTATTTGGAAGATATCCGCGAAGGGAATCCGAAAGCCTTTACCCGAAAAAGGAAAACGACCCCTCTCGGATTGATGCTTCAAATGTTTGCGCAAAAGGGGAACTCCCAATTTTGCGAACTCCTAAATTTTTACGAGAACCAAGGGAAACCTCTGGACATTTCGACTGTCGCTTTTTATAATGCCCGAATGAACTACAACCCCAAAGCCATCCGGTTGATGATGACTGACTATATGTCCATGGTTTATGAAGAAAATGATGACCAATTGGTCAAGCTGAATGGGTACATTGTGACCGCGATAGACGGCTCTGACATCTTCCTGCCCTCCACGGAGGAAAACACCAAGAAATATGGTGTGGTTCCTAACCCAAAGGCATCCGCCAATCCGGTGATGGCATCTGTCTCCACGCTCTATGATTGTATCAATAAAATGGTGATTGACACGTTTATCGGTCCGTACAAGAGCAGCGAGCGCGCCTCGGCTTCACAACACCTCCACGTGCTGAAAGAAACGCTCCGGCAGCCGACCATTACCGTGTTTGATCGCGGCTATTTCTCGATGCGGCTAGTCCACCAACTGTTCCAGGATGGTCAGAAATTTGTGATGCGGATGGACCACCAGAACTTAAAGCGCTATTCCAGCCAGTTGTCTGTGGGGCAAGACCAAACTTTCGAAGTCACCTTTGACAGGTCACAGACAAACGACTACAGGAATGATCGGATTTTCCGAGCTACCTTGATGAGCACGGTTTATCCTATGCGGTTTGTAAAAATCCCACTTCGCAAGCAGGACAGCGGGGAGATAGAGGACGAAGTCCTTTTGACGAATTTAACACCCGCTGAATTTTCAGCCGACGACTTGAATGATGTATACCGGTTGAGGTGGGGAATCGAAACCGCCTATAACGTACTGAAAAACCGCATGAAGTTAGAGGAGTTCAGTGGCAACCGGGAACGGCTGATCCTTCAGGATATTTATTGCACTGTCTGGCTGTACAACCTGACGATGCTTCACCTGATTGAAGTGAGCGAAACGAGAGCAATCCCCCAAGAGCGCTATAAATATGAAATGAAGCGAAATATCAGCATCGCTATCGGAATCATGAAAACCTATTTCATCCGATCGTTCATGAGTGAAACATACGAACAACGGAGAGAAAGTTTCGAGCAAATGACTGCACTGCTTACCAAACACCTCGTTCCCGTCCGCCCACATAGGGCGGTCAAAAGGAAGAGTCCGGTGAACAAATCCAGACGATCTTATCGTTACACATATTAAGGCAACTTTCGCTCTTACCATTACACATGTTAGGGCAACTTTCTCCCTGGAGCTGCCTGGCTTCGTTGTGTCTTCAATTATCAGAAATGAAAAAGACAGGGGGAAACGGGAGAATACATCTCCCATTTCCCCCTGTCTCTTATTTGTCAATGGCCTTAAGTTAATGACATTGCTCGAGAGAGGCAGTCTTTTTTGCGTTGTGCGCCCGGCATGGGTGATAACTTGGTGGTGAAAGTCCACTACAGGCTTTGCAGTAGGAACTGTTAGCGAATGACAAGGGTGTCCACCGTGAGGTGGAATCTGAAGGAAGTCGGACGCAAATACTCGCACTGACGAACAGAAATCTCATATAAGGCTGAATAGAGACGGACGAGCTTGCACAACAAAGTAAAGTCCTATACTGCACAAATCTCTTACAGTAAATGAGGCAGTGACATGAGTGGAAGGTTATCATTCTTACCCGGGGAGGTCTTATGGACATGTGAAAACATGGAGTAAAGCTTGCCATAAGAAGTCAGCAGAAGCCATAGTAGTGACCGCTTGGTCATGAAGGGCTGAACAATAATAATCTTGAAAATCAAGGAGGTGGATGCGTCACCGAGAACGCAGAAAACATCAGGGTACAGACCGAACGATGACTGACTACAAAGGGATAAGCTGGAAGCGAAAGAGTATGTAGGAGTGCGTAGGGGCGCAGCATAGATATGAACAGACAAGATGGTATCTCATTAATCGACCAAGTGGTCGATAGACACAATCTGCAGCTAGCCAAAGAAAAAGTTCGCAAGAACAAGGGTGCTCCCGGAGTCGATGGAATCACGGTCGACGAACTGGACGAATACATGGCAAAATACTACTCTCATCTTATAAGGAAATTAAAGGATGGCACCTACCAACCACAACCCGTGCGGAGGCTGGACATCCCTAAAGCAGATGGGAGCATGAGGCATTTGGGCATCCCGTGCGTATTAGATAGAGTGGTACAACAGGCAATTCTACAGGTATTGGACCCTATCATCGACCCGCATTTCTCAGATAACAGTTACGGATTCAGAAGGGGCCGGAATGCGCACCAAGCGATTCAGAAGGTTCAACAATATTATGAAGAGGGATACAGGGTAGTAGTGGACTGCGACTTAAAAAGTTATTTCGACACGATTAACCATCAAAAGTTACGGAACAATCTGGAATGGTACATCAAAGACAAGCTTGTCCTGAAATTGATTTGGAATTTCCTGAAATCAGGTATTCTCGACAGCGACTACTATATCGAAACGGAATCGGGCACCCCTCAGGGCGGCCCCCTTTCCCCCTTACTGGCAAACGTCTATCTCCATCAACTGGATAGGGAGCTTGAAAGAAGAGGGCATCGTTTTGTACGTTATGCGGATGACTTTGTCATCTATGTCAAGACTAGACGAGCTGGTGAAAGGGTCATGGAAAGTGTCACAGCATTCGTCGAAAAAGACTTACGCCTTACGGTGAATAAAGATAAAAGCAGCATCACGACGCCTACAAAAGCCAAATTCCTAGGTTTCCACCTCTGGAGACACAGGGGAAAGTCGGGTGCCGACCTAGTCAGTCGGCCAAACAACGCATCCGAAACAAACTCAGGAAAGTAACTAGCCGCAAACGACCCGGAAAACTGGATGACATCGTCAAGGAAATCAACCGGATAATTGTGGGGTGGATTAACTACTACAAGATTGGGTACATGAAATCTTTCGTTATAGAACTACAAGGATGGCTACACCACCGCCTCCGGCAACTGATCTGGAAACGATGGAAGAAAGTGTCTACGCGCTATAGATGGTTAAGAAAACTAGGTATTGGCCACGATGAAGCACTGAAATCGGCCGCAAGCCGTAAAGGCTATTGGCGTATTTCACGAAGTGAAATCTTACATCGGGCATTGCCAAATAAAAAGCTCGCACAATGGGGACTGAAAGATTTAGTCCATCTGTACGAGCGTTAGAGATACTTAAATTATTGAACCGCCGTATACGAGAACCGTACGTACGGTGGTGTGAGAGGTCGGCAGATGAAGTAATCATCTGCCTCCTACTCGATTTTTGCGTTCAAATTCCTGAAAAAGTGGAACAAATCATATTCTCCGGTGAAAATGCATCCGAAAACAACATGAATATTCTGTATGCGAACGAGCGCGGTGTATTCGACTTGAAAAATGGAGAAATGCGTTTGATCGAAATCGTTTGAATGACTCCACCAAACGTCCCGGAATCGCCAAAGAAGCAAGCGGCCACTTCTTTGGCAACGGCCGTCAAAACAAACAACTCCCCAGGAAATACAAGGCACTCCGCCCGCAATTGGGGAAGCAGAAAAAAAGTCAATACCATCCGAGCCATCAAAAACAAGGGGATCCAGAATCATGCGGGACATCCACCATATGCTTTCCGGGCAGATCCTCACATTCGCAGCGGAAGACGCCTGCGGCACCATCAGCATCCATCTGGAAAAGCTTTCCAGCATTCGTCGGCCTCAAGGCTAAGAGGAAAAACCAAAGCGAATTTGCGCAGCCGGACCTTCTGAGAATCATCTTCCTTTTTCGCAGACAAAGTGCGCGAACCTGGGATAAAAGTGGTCTACCTCAAGCCCGATTATACGTCCCAGACTTGCCCCTCATGCGGCGAGCGCAACACAGTGAAGGACCGCAACTATCATTGCGGCTGCGGTTATCATGCCCATCGAGACCGGGTTGGCGCCCTGGAAATCCCCAAACAATCCGCATGCTTGAAAGACTTGGCAAGATTTAGACGAGCTTTCGAAAAAGGCGGGACCGTGAAAGCTGATAAAACAATCGGTTTGAACCACGGCGGCAAGGGTGCCGCAATTCTGTTGGAAAACATTTTTTACGAAGTTGAGTAAGCCCGGCATGAAAAGTAAAAAAAGGAAGCTGTGCCAATCTGAGCAGGGCGCAGCTTCCTTTTTAGTTATTCTGTCGGGTACTCTAAAGCTTTTTTGCCTTCATCCCCAGTGCTGACGCGGATGACATTTTCCACATCATAGATGAATATTTTCCCGTCACCGATGTGGCCAGAGTACAGTGCTTTTCTGGCTGCGTCGACGACCTTGTGGACCGGAACCGTGCTGACGACAACTTCTACACGGATCTTAGGCAGGAGATCGGCTTCAGTTTCCACTCCGCGGTAGTAAGTGGTGTGACCTTTCTGCATGCCATAACCGAAAACATCGGAAACGGTCATGCCTGTTATGCCGATGGCGTTCAATGCTTTCTTCAAGGCTTCGAACTTGCTTTCGTTAGTGATGATTTCGACTTTGGTCAATTTGGCTGGCTCTGAAGTATCGCCGCTGGAAATCTCGGCTGCCCGATACTCCACTCCTACGGATTTGTTCAGATCTTCCAACGAAGCGCCTGCGTATGCCAATTCACGTTTTCCTGGCGCAAGAGCGCGATTTTTGAAATTCTGCAAAGCGGAGGAAAGCTCTGATGGATATGAACCGACTTGTTCGCCGGCTTTTTGAGAATCTTGAAGACCACTGCTGATGCTGCCGTAGGCGGTTTCGCCATGGACTGCGTAATCCAAACCGATTTCCTCTTCTTCTGCAGACACGCGCAACGGAAGGACCAGGCTAATCAGTTTCAGCAGCAGGAAAGAACCGATACCGGCATAGGCAAGAACAGCCAAAATGCTGATCACTTCTGCCAAGAGAAGGGAAGCACTGCCGTCAACCAATCCGCCTTCAATGGCAGGATTGATGCTGCTTGTTGCGAAAATCCCAGTGGCGATTCCGCCCCAGATACCCCCGATGCCATGGCAACCGAATGCATCCAATGCATCGTCATAATCAAATTTCTTCTTCAGAACAGATACGCCATAGAAGCAGACGATCCCGCCGACGAAACCGATGACCAATGCAGAGAGCGGGCTGACAAATCCAGCGCCAGGTGTGATGGAAACCAAACCAGCAACGATACCGCTGACGAAGCCAAGTGCAGTCGGTTTCTTGTGGATGATCCACTCGCAGACCATCCAGCTTATGCCGGCAGCAGCCGCGGCGGTATTTGTAGTGATGAAGGCATCCAATGCGATATCGTTGATTGCCAGAGCGCTACCGGCATTGAAACCGAACCAGCCGAATAACAGCAGACCGGCGCCTATCATCGTCATCGGAATATTATGCGGTTTGACAGATTCGTGATTCCTTCTTTTGCCGAGGTAAATAGCTGCTACCAGAGCCGAGACTCCGGAACTGATATGGATTACGCTCCCCCCTGCGAAATCGAGGGCGCCCAGTTCGCGGATCCAACCCCCGTTGCCCCAGATCCAGTGGGCAATCGGATCATAGACGAAAGTCGTCCATAAAAGAATGAAGGCAAGGAAAGCCGGAAACTTCATGCGTTCCGCGATGCTCCCTGAGATCAAGGCCGGAGTGATGATAGCAAAAGCCAACTGGAACATCATAAAGAGCTGATGCGGGATTGTCGGCGCATAATCAACCGGCGTGAAGCCTACACCGTTCAGCAATGTGTAGGACAAATCGCCGAAGAATTTTGAGTTGCCTCCAAATACAAACGAATAGCCGAATAAGAGCCATTGGATAGAAACGACTGCGATGGCAGCGTAACTGTGCATCGTCGTGCTGAGGACATTTTTCCTCCGGACCATCCCGGCGTAAAACAGGGATAAAGCGGGCGTCATCAGCATGACCAGGATTGTTGCGAGGAAGACGAAGGTTGTGTCTGCATAATTAATGTTCTCCATATAGATTCTCCTTTAGTTGAATATATTTTGTATAATTCCTTTGTGATGCCCCTACTTTACACCCTGCAAAATAGAAAAGCATCAAAATGATGACGGGTCATGTGATGATATGTGACATAAGCGAGGCTGTTTTAGTGGCTGATCGGTTAATCAAGCTCTGAAACGACACGAAAAGGGCTGAACTGCGTTAGTGAAGTGCTCAATCACCGTAAGGAAGCGAATGGAACGCTTACATTGCGTGATTAAATCTTACATATGTTGGGGGCGGAACTGAATTTTCTCGAATTTAAGCAATATATATGCAATTCCCGTTACGAAATGCCGGTCCTGCGAAAAGGGCGGATCCTGTTTCTTCTATAATATACATTTTTTGGATGTTTTCGGCGCATTCCGGCAATAGCGGATGAATGCTTCCGAAAGGGGTGCGCTTCCTTGCAGTGGCTTACATTCTTTTTGCAGTTCAGTATAATAGGGAAGGGCAAAAAAGTTGTTGCCCTGAAGGAAGCAAGTTGTTTCGAATGGAAATTGGAAATTGGTTAGTTGCAATAGTAAATTCCAGTTTGCAAAACTAAATTCCGCACTCGAGCCGATGAAAAGAGAAATAGACAAAAAATGAATGTCAAAAAGGTCAATTTGTATATTTTAGAGTGATCAATGTATCGAATTCGGTCTGTTTTTGGGCATGACAAACCGAAGGTGAAGATTCTGCGTTTTTTCGCAAGAGTAAATTCCACCCCTAAAAGATATTTTATTGTGGACAATGTTCTGCTGCTTTTTTCGGTTAGAACGGGATTCCTTCATCTTCAAAGCTGTTGGTTTTGCTCAATGCACCTTCTGAGAGGCGTGAGACTGTGGCTTCGAGCTCGGCC
>NZ_FNYT01000006.1 GCF_900109135.1 Trichococcus ilyis
AACGACATCCGCACCGAAGTCGGCCTCGTCAACCAGCCGAACAGCCTGCAGGTCGACATCCCGCGCCTCGAGCACGAGCTCACCGATTTCATCGCCAGCTGGGACACCACCGTCGCCGCCGAGCTCGCCATTTTGCGCGATCTGCCTGTCGCCTGCGTCATCAGCGACATCGGCATCCTCGTGGGAGAACAACTGGGTGTGCACAACATCGGCATCGCCAACTTCACCTGGTGCGAGCAGTACGAGCACCTCGACCTTTCCAAAACCATCATCGCCCGCTTCCGGGAAGTCTACGCAAAACTCGACCTCCTGATTGAATACGACCTGATGCTGCCGACGAATGGCTTGGACGTCCCAAGAAAACAGATCGGCTTCGTCGCCCGCAAATTCAATTCCGACCGCATCGCAGCCATCAAAGCCCAATACGGCCCCAGCATCTTTATCACCTGTGGCAAATCCGCCGACCTTGACACCATCCAAGTCGACAACTACACCGGCACCATTTTCGCTACCAGCGGCATCAATATCACCGCTACCGGCAACGCCACCATCGTCCAGCTTCCAATCGAAACCTTCGACACCCACAACTACCTCGCCGCCAGCGACACCGTCATCGCCAAAGCCGGCTGGGGTACTATCGCTGAGTCGCTTCTTTCCAAACGAAACCTGGTGCTGATCGAAAGGGAAGGCGTGCTCGAAGATTCCGAAAACATCAACGAGCTGAAAAGCCGCGGCGTCGCTGTTTCGATCAAGGAAACCGAATTGGAGCGGATTGATATGCAAATAATTACGGATATGATTGCAGCGGATATCGTTAAAGAAAATCTGGATAAGTATGAGAATTCAGTTGCAAGTGTAATTAAAAAATTAAATAATTAAGCACTTATAAAAGTGCTTTGTACTTCAAAAAATTGTTGTCATACTAATTTTTTTTTGAATTATTAATATAATATTCTTGATATAATCAAATTTTTTGGTAAAATTATTATCAACACGCGTGTGGTTAGATTTTTGGCTTGTGCTTCGCAAGCCTTGACTCAAATGGTGGTAAGATTTGCTTATCCTATGAGCATCCTTGATTATCCGTATACTATTGCACAATATGCTTTTGCATAATGAGTTGCCACACGCTTTTTTTTTATTTTAGGAGAATCATAATGAAAAAGTTGATGGAAATTAAGACTAGAAATGAGTTTGCGGATGTTTTGGAAATTCCCAGACAAAAATTATCCTATATTTTATATGTGAAGCATGTAGATGAAATGTATACGTCATTTCAAATACCAAAGAAAAATGGGGATTTTAGAAATATCAATGCTCCAATAGAAGACCTAAAAAACCTTCAAAAAAAATTATCTGAATTATTGTGGGAATGTCAAAAAGAAATTCGAATGAATAATGGGATAGATTCCAACATGTCTCATGCTTTTGAAAAAGAAAAAAGTATTATCACTAATGCAATAATTCACAGAAACAGACGAATAGTCTTGAATATTGATTTAGAAGATTTTTTCGGTAGCATCCATTTTGGGAGAGTAAAAGGTTTTTTTGAAAAAAATCGAGACTTTAAATTATCGTCAGAGGTGGCAACTATTATTGCGCAGTTAGCTTGTTATCGAGGAGTTTTACCACAAGGAGCGCCAAGTTCGCCAATTATTACCAACCTAATTTGTAATATGATTGATATAAGGCTCTTGAAGATTGCTACGAAGTACAAGGTAAATTACACTAGGTATGCTGATGATTTAACTTTTTCGACTAATAATAAACCTTTTCTGGATAAGCAATCAGAGTTTCTAAGTGAGGTTACTAAAGAAATAGAACGAAGTGGCTTCAAAGTTAATAACAAGAAAACTCGAATATTATTCCGTGATTCCAGACAAGAAGTTACTGGATTGATTGTAAATGAAAAAATAAGCGTGAACAGGAAGTATTACAAAAAATCCAGAGCTATGTCATATCAACTTTACAAAAGCGGTTCTTTTGAGATAGACAACGAGGAAGGATCAGTCAATCAACTCGAAGGAAGATTTGCCTTTATTAATCAACTAGATTGGTACAACAATAAACGAGATGGTTTGGAGCATAACTTCTGGAGTTTGAACTCAAGGGAAAAGCAGTATCAAAAATTTTTATTTTACAAGTATTTTTTTAATAATAATAAGCCGCTGGTTATTACCGAAGGGAAAACGGACATCGATTACATAAAAGCAGCTTTAAAAAATTTGTATATTGAATATCCTGATTTAGTTACAAAAAACAGTGATGGAACTTTTAATTTTAAAGTGTCGTTCTTAAGGAAGTCGAAAAGATTGAGATATTTTTTAAATATACATTTAGACGGTGCAGATACAATGAAGAATATATACAAGTTTTATTCAGATAAAGAAAATAATAAATTCCCCAACTTTTGCAAGTATTTTAAGGAGTTAAGTGGAAATATACCGACAAAACCGGTAATTTTAATTTTCGATAACGAACTTACTAACAAGGAGAAACCTCTTTACAAATTTGTAAACTATGCTGGATTAAATGGCCTAAGTCAGTGTATAAAAGAGAAATTAAATACAAAACTAACAGATAATTTGTACTTAATGACAAATCCACTAGTAAGTAATAAAACTGAATGTGAAATTGAAGATTTGTTTGATCGGGAGACACTTTCCCATGAGATTAACGGGAAATTTTTTTCTAGAAACAAAACATCAGACAATAATAAATTTTATGGCAAAGAGGTCTTCGCTAAATACATATCTAGTAATTACCGAGAAATAGACTTTGATAATTTTAAACCGATTCTAAATATGTTGAATGATATTGTAAGCCTCCGCAAACAAGCATAATATCCAAATTATCAATGCTAATTATTATATTTGAGTGTCCAGTTGGAGTAGCAAATTATTAGTTTGCTTGAGGAAAACGATCTTCGGAAAATGCACCAACTCCGGCAGACAACATCGCCGGAGTTGGCACGGCGTTCGTGCAGCACCTAACCAAGTCACTGTGTCCGTCTCTAATCGAGGCGGGCTTTTTTCGTTTGCCTGTTTACATCTGTTAACCACTGTTGTATACTGTTTATCGAAAGGGAGGGAGGTCGTCTCGGATGAAAGTCATGATTCAGCACAATTCGATGGTACCGATCTACGAGCAGTTGGTGAATCAGATCAAATCGTTGATATTGGAAGGAAGTTTGCAGGAGAATGCGTCCCTGCCCTCAGTGCGGGTGCTGGCGAAGGAGATCAAGGCCAGCGCGCTCACCGTCAAAAAGGCCTACGATCTGTTGGAGCAAGAGGGCTTCATCGCGACGGTCCACGGCAAAGGCAGCTTTGTGCTGGCGGTGAACAGGCACGCTAAAAGGGAAAACCTGCTGTACAGCACGCAGGCGGAGTTGGAGCAAGTGATCAAGAAAGCGCGGCAGGCCGGCATCTCCATAACGGAGCTGGCGGATCTGGTCGCGGTGATTCTGGAGGAGGAATGAACATGATAGTAATGGAAAACGCCGTCGTGACGTATCCGGATTTCAAGTTGGACTGTTCATTGGAGGTGCAGGAGGGCACAATCACCGGGATCGTCGGGGAGAACGGCGCCGGCAAAACGACGCTTTTCAAAGCGCTGCTGGGCCTGGTTCCGATCGCAGCCGGCAGCGCCAAGATCAACGGGCAGGACATCGCAGCGCTGTCGCTGACGGACCGCGAAGACATCGGCACCGTGCTGGCGGAATCCTTTTTCAACGACATCTACACGATAAGGGACCTCAACCGGCTGTTGAAAAGCTTTTACCGGAAATTCGACGAAAGCTACTTTTTGGCTCAGTGCGCCGCTTTCGGCCTGCCGGACAAACAGCCGCTCAAGCAGTTCTCCACCGGGATGAAAGCGAAGTTGAAGACGCTGACGGCCTTGTCCCACGGCGCGCAGCTGCTCATTTTGGATGAACCGACGAGCGGACTTGATGTTAGTGCGCGCTATGAAATCCTCGACCTGCTGCAGGACTACCTCGGCGACCATCCGCGCTGCAGCATCCTGATCAGTTCGCACATCTCGAGTGATCTGGAGAAGCTCTGCGACGACATCTATTACCTGAAGGCCGGCAAAATCCTGCTGCACGAGGAGACCGACCGGCTGCTGGATGCTTACGGCGTCCTGAAGGTGGATGATGAGGCACTGGGGCGGCTCGATCGGGAGCACTTGCTGTACCGCAAGCGCACCAACTACGGCTACGACTTGCTGACGGACCAACGGCTGTTCTACATGGAGAACTTCCCGAAAGTGATCGTCGAAAAACCGACGATCGACCAAATTCTGCTGCTGATAATGGAGGGTGAGCGTTTATGAAAGGCCTTTGGGTGAAAGATTTGCTGCTGTTGCAGAAACAGCTGAAGACGTTCCTGCTGTTCATGGTGATCGCCGCGTTCAACGCCTACACGATCAAATCAGTTCCGGTCATTTTCATCTTCATGACTTTCTTCTTCGTCACGACCGCGGCCTCGACGATTTTCTTCGATCAGGAGAATCACGGGTTTCTTTACTTGTTCGCCTTGCCGACGCGCAAGAAGGATTATGTGATCCAAAAAGAGCTGCTCGTTCTGGCGGCTTCCCTGACTGCCGCCGTGGTGTCGATCTTTTTGATCTTTGTGATGATGCGATTTGATCCGGAGCTGCAGGTGGGTGGGCAAGCTTTGCTTTATACCGCGTTGGTCGGATTCTTTCTCGGTTGCCTCTACGGGGCCGTCATCACGCCGTTGTACCTGCGCTACGGAACCGAGAAAGCCCGCATGCTGCTGTTCCTGATCATGGGCGTGTTCGCGCTTGGCGGGATAGCGGTTCAGAAGACCGGTGTGCTCGGAGAACTGATGGCGTCCAGATTTATAGCCAGCGTAGAAGCCTTCAATTCGCTGCAAATAACCGGATTGATCCTCGCGCTGACCAGCGTGGTGCTGGCGGTTTCAACAGTTGTCAGTCGGAGGTTTATCGATAAGTCGGTTGCGTTCTAAGATATATAAAGCTCCCCGGTGAAATACGCCGGGGAGCTTATTTGTCGTCCCGTCCTCCGGCGAGACTGACGCTCGCCGGAAGACAGTGCGCCTGCCATTTCTCACATCCGGCCGGCGGCTGGCCGCCGAAGATAGTGGTGCTCCCCAGCAACTCAACTCCGGGGAGCCCATCCTCCTCGGAGTTGAGATTCCAACGAAATGCCCGAACTCCGGCGAAGCCTTCGTTCACCGGAGGAAGTCGTCAGCTCCGATTAGGCTGGCGCTCATCGGAGGAGAGGTTGCGCCAGCGAGCTAATCTCCGGGGAGCGAATGTTGGCCGGAGGAGGATGCGCGGTGGGGTGGCGAACTTCGGCGAAGCCGTGGCGGTCGGAGGAGATCGTCTTTTGGGAAGTTTTCCTCCGGCGAAACAAGCCTTAGTCGGAGGAGAATGAGATACCGCTACGAGGACTTGTTTGCACAAAAATATGAATCAACAAAAAGCTCAGATGGGTAAGTGCAAATATTATTAGTGATGGGGATATTGGGGCCGAAATTATCGATTGGAAGAGTTGGCCAGTCGATGGTGACCCTAATTATCTAAAATACCACGGTTATGCCATCACCAAAAATGACAGCCTTTTTCTCATAGCTCATCCATTTGTCTCAGAAAGTCGATAGTGATTATTGAATATAGTTATCGTATATGATAACCTTTGGGCGAAGGAAGTATAAAGAGGATTATGAAAGAAGGTGCAGTGATGAGTAATTTGGATGCTAAAACAAAAGCTGCAGGAGTAAAGTTCGACGACATCAAAGCGCAACTTATGGATGATGCAGCATTTGAGGATGAATACAACAAACTGCAGCCCAGATACGAATTGATTTCCCAAATCATCGAAGCAAGGAAAAGTATGAAGATGACCCAAGAAGAGCTGGCAAAAAGAGCCGGAACCAGAAAGTCCAACATCTCCAGGCTCGAAAGTGGTTCCTACAACCCTTCGCTGGATTTCCTTATCAAAATCGCCAAGGGCTTGGGAAAAGATGTGCACATCGAGATCCGTTGATGGCTGCGATTGATGATGAAACTGGAGGGCATGCTTGCTCCGGTGAAGCCTGCCCTGACCGGAGGAAAGAATCCGCATAAAAAGCTCAACTCCGACTAGCAAACGCTGGCCGGAGTTGAGCTTTTTTTCGAAGGTTGAACTCCGGCGAAGCCGCGGTGGTTGGAGGTGGTGATTTTTTCGAGTTCTGTTCTCCGGCAGCGGAAAACACCACGTTGCAAATAGAAAATAACCCACTGCTATGTCACTCAGATAGCAGTGGGTTATTTTTCGTTAGCTCTGTTGCTTTAATTTTTCAATGTTCTTTTCCAAATCTATCAATTCTTGGACCAAATGATGAACAGTAGTGCATGGGATTCGCTGTGAAGCGGGAACCCAATCGTCATAATTTTGTTCTAACCGAGAAGCATTTCTGATTGCTGTTTTGCTTAATGGGTAAAGAGCCTCGATTAGTAATGGGTTATTTTTTTCGTATTTGGCGATACCTCTTCTTTGAAAATGAGAAGTCAGCTTTTGCTTGTACTGTTCTCTCGTTATTCCAGATTGTAAAAATTCGAAATGCAAGAGGTACCAAAGTTCGAAAGAGTCATTGGACCAAGCAGTATGCCATCCTTTACTGGCGGCAACTGTCAGAGCGTTATCAAAATAGGCGAGCGGAACGTCATCTTTGTCGAACACTGCCCAGACATTTTCGTAAAGCATGGGATCGTTTTTCAGGTATTCTTCTATATCATCCAACAGGCGCAGATTGCTGGATCCGATTCCTTTGATGTGAAAAGAGGGGACTTCGATTCTGCCTTGGAATCCTGAATATTGTTTTTCCAATCTATCGACAATCCATTTAAAATAAAGAACTTCTGTTTTCGTTCCTTCAGATCCAATGAAATAACTGGCGGGTTCCAGAATTCGTTTTGCTTTCCGTTGCTTCTTTCCAATTTTCTTAGCCATCGATATCCTCGATTCGTCGCAGTGTTGGGATGGATTTGTATCTGCCCAATATGTAATCTTTGCCGTAACTGGCATCATTGCGGACTTTTTTATCTTCTTCATCCACATAGTCAACCAATGAGTAGAGTTCAGAAACTCCTTCGTCATTTTTGTCAGCGAACCAAATTTCGTCCCTTCGGAAATTATCCTTATCAAGGGTAAATATTTCCTGCGTTGAAAAGATCAATTGTGCGTGGTTTAGATTCATCTTTTCATCGTGAAACATGATGATGATATAACGGATCAGCAACGGATGCAGTTTCGCATCCAATTCATCAACAAAAATAATGCCGCCGCTATCAAGAACAGTCTTCAGATCCACGTACAGCATCAGCATTTTTAATGTCCCACTGGATTCACTTTCAAGCGGGGTCATAAGTAATTCCTTCGTTTTGGGATTTTTATGGTAGGTCACGATGCGTTTCAATTCTCTGGTGCTTCGCTCAGATAGAGAATCCTCATTTAATACATCTTGGACGATCCCCAGTTTATCAATGCCCACATCAATGGCTTGGATAAATTTTTCCAGTTTCTTTTTCTCTGCTTCATTCTCCAATAGTTTGAGCAATGGATTTCCGATTACATTTCCTCGTGTAAAGTGCGAAAGTCCCAGTTCTTTTCTAGGATTTCCATAATCAATGATTCTCACCTCTTTGAACCAATCAAAAACATTTTGAGCAAATGGAATCTTTAATTTGGATATCACAGAAATCAGCAAAGTGTCTTCTTCAATGAGCTCGAGGATATTCTGGGTCCCTATACTGCTGAGCAGTTCCCCCGATAAAGTCTCACCGTTTTTACTGAATAGTTCAATGAAGGTTTCTTTTTTTACTTTCGGATCCCTCTGATAAAGATATTCCTCAAGAATCACACCCTCCAATACTGAAAATCCATATTGATAGATATCGCCTCCCGTAGAAAAAATAACATTGAACTCAGTAGGAACATTCTTCTCTTCAAACCAATGCGGCTCAATATCATTCTTTGTCGAAAAAATATTTTGTCTAAAGGAATAAAGAACCAGATTTTTCATAGTGGCAAACGCTTCAATAACGTTGCTTTTACCGGAAGCATTTGCACCATAAATCGCTGCAACTTTCAATACTTTTTCTTCCATCACATCCGTCACAACATCTTGAGGATGCTCTTTTATGGAAGAAGCCAGCATATCCAGTGTGGTTTCTTCTTTGAACGATTTAAAATTTTTAAACGTAAATTGGTGTAGCATTGTCATCACCTCACCCACATCATAACCTAAATATATGCGCCGAGCAAATATTTGAGAAAATTTCTCAAATATGGATTCTTTGATGAATCAATTAGTAGATGACGGCACCTCAACTCCGGTGAGGGAATGTCCACCGGAGGAGGATGCGCGGCGGGTGGTCGAACTCCGGCGAAGCCGCTGCGGTCGGTGGTGATGATTTTTAGGGATGTTTTCCTCCGGCGACAGGACCCCTGCCCGGAGCTAGGCGCCAGCTCCGATGAGGCGGGCGCTCGTCGGAAGACAGATCGCGCCGGGTAACTCCGGGGAGCGAATGCTGGCCGGAGGAAACTGCGTGGTGGGGAGGCTGAACTCCGGCGAAGCCGCGGTGGTCGGAGGTGATCGTCTTTTGGGATGTTTTCCTCCGGCTAGAGGGCTGTGCCCGGAGTTGGGTGCCAGCTCCGATGAGAAGGGCGTTCATCGGAAGACGGTGTTGCGCCGGTACGTCAACTCCGGTGATCGAATGCTGGCCGGAGGAGGCTGCATGGTGGCGAGGCTGAACTCCGGCGAAGCCGCCGCGGTCGGAGGTGATCGTCTTTTGGGATGTTTTCCTCCGGCGGGAGGGCTGTGCCCGGAGTTGGGCGTCAGCTCCGATGAGGAAGGTTCTCATCGGAAGACGGAGTTGCGCCGGGTAGCTCAACTCCGGGGAGCGAATGCTGGCCGGAGGAAACTGCGTGGTGGGGAGGCTGAACTCCGGCGAAGCCGCCGCGGTCGGAGGTGATAATCTTTTTGGATGTTTTCCTCCGGCGGGAGGGCTGTGCCCGGAGCTGGGCGTCAGCTCCGATGAGAAGGACGCTCATCGGAGGAGAGGATCGCACCGGGAGTTCAACTCCGGGGAGCGAATGTTGGCTGGAGGAGGCTGTGTGGTGGGGAGGCTGTTCTCCGGCGAAGCCGCAGTGGTTGGAGGTGATGATATTTTGGGCGATTTCCTCCGGCAGAGGTGCTTCTAACCGGAGGAGTATAAAAAGCTCCATTATTTTTCAGGTTATTCTGTATTCCTCATGGTTCTCTATAGTAAAATGGATAGGAGAAGGAATGCAAAATTAAACCTGAGCGGAGTGACAGCATGAATCAATTGACGGACTATATCATTGCTTTGAGCAACTTGTACGGAATGATCCAGAAGGATATTTTGGTGGAGATTTACAATACCCAAAACGAGGAGCCAATCAGCTTGGGGGAAGTGGAGGCGTATCTCGAGAATCCGCCGGCGGAACTGAAAAGGGGGCATACTTATCCCCACAAGGATTATTTCGTTCACGAAACGATTCTGGAGTTTGATGAATTTGAATCGATGCTTGAGAAAAAGGGGAATAAACCTTACTATGTTCCGGCGAAAGAGGAACTTTTGCGCTATACGGACGATTTTTATTTTGAGAAGACGAAGCAATATAAGGCTTTTTATGATTACGTGAGAAAAAACTTGCTTGGTGGTGATGGGGTCAAGGCCCAGGAGCTTTGCGAGGAAATCCGTGATGCTTTCGAGTTGGATTTTGGTATGTCATTTGTGTCTGAGACGTTGGAGCGTGCAAATGTCGTGTTCGATAATGAACAGCAGGTCAATGAAATGATGCGCCTGATGATGGACATGTCGAATCATATTCGCCGTTGGGAACATAACGGCAATACGCCCCAGGAGATTTTTGAGGAATTCGAAAAGCCGCACCTGCGTCCATTGCCGAAAAAACCGTACCGCGCGGTCGCTTCGAATGTCGTCCCTTTTGAGAAAAAAGTGAAGATCGGCCGCAACGATCCGTGCCCATGCGGCAGCGGGAAGAAGTATAAGAATTGTTGTATGAATAAGGTGGAATAAAGGGAAAATTATTTGATCATATAGCCCCTGCAACTCCGACGAGGAAGCTCTCGTCGGAGTTGCAGGGGTTTGTTTATGTTGTCCTACGGGGAGAGAATGCTGGCCGGAGGAGAATGCGTGATGGGATGTCGAACTCCGGCGAAACAACCTTCAGTAGGAGCAAAATTAATTATCGTTACGCGAGAGTATCTGCAAAAAAAAATCAAAAAAAGTTCAAATGGGTGAATGCGTATACTATCAGTGTAGGCGATGATAGTTCGGTCTGGATTACAGCTCTGGAGATCTTACAAACTGATCTAACTAAGCTTCAAGCTCTCTAACACGGCAGTGAATATATTGATAAATGGTTCGAATAGTGATAAAGTTGCACTTAGATACCCGCATTGGGATTTAGATGCGGATAATGAGGTGCGAAGATGGTCGATAAAAACAAGCTAATAGAGGAATTTAAAAAACACGGCGGAGTCCTGAAAACAGCAGAGTTGAAATCACTGGGTCTTTCCAGTCGTCAAATAAAAAAACTTGTTGATGAAGGCGAAATATCAAAAATTAAGCAAGGGTACTATGAACTCGCGGGTGAAGTGAATCCGGAAGAGATCATCATTGCGAGACTATTCCCGAATGCAATCCTATTTCTCGAGAGCGCACTTCTGCATTATGGCTATACGGACAGAATTCCGACCGCCTGGCAGATAGCGGTCGACCGAAACAGTGAAAAAAGTCAGTACGATATCACATATCCGCTGCTGCAGCCTTTCTATCAGGAACCCAAGTTTCTTAGCATAGGCGTTGCAACGTATGAAATCCAAGGAGTGGAAGTCAAGATTTTTGATAGGGACCGTACCATCTGCGATCTTTTGCGTTATGAAAAAAAACTTGAGAGAGAAGTGTTTTCGAATGCGATCATGCGGTACATCAAGGATCCGAAAAAGAATGTAAGGCATCTTGTCGAATACGCAGAAGCTTTAAATATCACAAAAAAAATGCAATCGCAGATAGGAAAGTGGCTTTGATGGGTCCTTCAAGTGCATCCATATTGGCAAGGTTAAAAAATAGAGCAAAAGAAGAAGGTATTGCCTTTCAGCAACTGCTGAACTTATTTTTTCAAGAAGAATTTATCAGGAGATTGGCCAAGAGTAATCACAGGGATCAGCTTATTCTGAAAGGGGGCTTTCTCTTGTACTCAATCAGCGGCTTCACAACGCGACCGACAGTTGATGCTGATTACTTGTTAAAAAATCATTCAAATGAGATGGATTCCGTTGAGAAATTAGTTCGTTCGATCATAGAGCAAAAGAGCACAAATGATTTTATGGAGATTGAGCTCCGCAGCATTGAACCTATCAGTGAAATGAAAGAATATCACGGCATTCGTGTAAATATGATAGGCTACTTGGGCAAAACAAAAACGCCCTTCAGCATTGATTTCGGTGTAGGAGATACAATCGTTCCATCAGCATTAAAAAGAACGCTACCTGTTTTGCTGGATGGCTTCGAAAAACCTACGATTCTCACCTATTCTCTGGAATCAACGATTTCAGAAAAACTTGATGCAATCATTCGGTTCATGGAGGCGACGGGGCGGATGAAAGATTTCTATGATATATACTATCTCGCGACATCCTTTGACTTCGAAGGCAGAAAAATTCAAGAAGCAATCTATGAAACATTTTCAAAAAGAGCGACTCCTTTCGAGAAGGACTCCATACAAGTTATTGAGCGACTGATTTCGAATGATGACATTATTACGAGATGGAATGTCTTTTGCAAGAAGGTTCTGAAATATGAAATGGACCTGGATGAGGTCGTTCGATTGATAATATCCTTTTTGGATCCGCCTTTTCAAGCGATAATCAAAGAAAATCAATTTGTGAAGAACTGGGATTCAAATAAGAGGCACTATGAATGAAACAAATAAGCGGATGCACTAAACTACCCACACTGATACGGTGAGTGCGGGTAGTTTAGTGCATTTTTCATTGCGGATTTCCTTCGCCGAGTAACTCAACTCCGGTGAGCTAATGCTGACCGGAGGAGGTTGCTTGGTGGGGAGGCCGAACTCCGGCGAAGCCGCGGTGGTAGGAGGTGATGAGCTTTTGGGAGGATTTCCTCCGGCAGAGCCGCCTTCGTCGGAGCATAACCGGCAGGGAATGAATAATTTTTTTAATCATAGTTTAATCCGGCTGAATGTAGTAAAATTGATAGAGAACTAATTGTTTAGGGTAAATTGAAAAATGTTTCGCCAGCTATTGATGCGATAAGTATTTCGGGACGTCAGTATCGGGTTATTTTTCCGGGCACACATTTATCATTTTACATCTACGGGAAAATAAATAGTGAACGGGATCGGAGGATGGGATGGGGATTTTTGATGCAATCAAGGAAGTGGTCACGCAGAAGCCGGTGCATCTGAAGAGGCCGGATTTCTACAAGGCGGACAGCGATGCGCGGAAGCAGCTGGAGCGGTTGCGGGAGCTGCAGGCGGGCGCGCCGGACGAGGTGAAGGCGCAGATCGAGCGCGACATCAAGCTGCTCGCGTACGGCATCGCGGGGGAGGAGGCCATCGCGTTCGAGCTGCAGAACAGCTACCTGCCGATCATCGTGCTGCACGATCTGCGCCTCGAGCACGAGGGGTTATCGGCACAGATCGATTATTTGATCATAACGACCAAGTTTTGCCTGATCGTCGAGTGCAAAAATCTCTTCGGCAACCTCGAAGTCAACAGCCGGGGCGAGTTCATCCGCGAGCTGGACTTCAATGGGAAACGCAAAAAGGAGGGCATTTACAGCCCGGTTACCCAGAATGTGCGGCATATGGAGATGATCAAAGTGTTGCGGTTGGCGAACAAAAAGAATCCGGTGATGCGTGCCGCACTTGAGAAGTCCTTCGGCGAACTTCATAAATCCGTGATCGTGCTTGCGAATCCGAAGACCGTCATCAACCTGAAGCGGGCACCGAAAGAGATCAAAGACCAGATTATCCGAGGCGACCAGCTGATTGCGCACATCAAGAAATTGTTGCATGAAAATAAAGATTGGGCATCTTCGGAAAAAGAGATGTATGAGATGGCGGAGTTCTTTGTGGGGCTGCATAAGGAGAATCCGGTTGATTATGCGGCGAAATATATACTTGGGGATAGTGGTGAGGTGAGTGATGAAGGGGTCGAAGTACTGCCGGATCAGGCCGAAATTGACATCACAGAAACGCCGTTATACAAAGCGCTCAAGCAGTATCGCTACGAAACCAGCAAAGCGGAAGGCATCAAGGCGTTTTATGTATACAATAATCTCCAGCTTGAAGCGGTGATTGCGGCGATGCCTGCGAATTTGGATGAGCTCAAGAAGATTTCTGGGTTTGGGGATGTTAAGTGCGAGAAGTATGGGGAGGCAATATTGGGGATTGTGGGGAATCATAGAGAATCCAGAAGTGTTTGAGACCAAAGATTGCATGGGACAATCGTATATTGATCTAAATGAAAAAGCGACTATGGATAAATGAACGCCCAATTTCTATGTGAAAGGAGCTAACTGTTTTGGAATCGTTACTCTTTGTATTTATGCTCATATATGGTGTACATTTGTATCAGAAAAAACGTTATGATTCTTCCGGCTACAAAGACGCAAGTGGGCATAGTTTCTTCGATACAGCAAATGATCCCGGAAAAAAGGGAGAGTATCTAATATACACTTCTTTGGAACGTCTGGACGGGCAGCACAAATTGTTGACCAACGTTTATTTGCCGAAAGGAGACGGCACCACCGCCGAAATCGATCTGATCATGATCAGCGAAACGGGTATTTATGTATTCGAGTCGAAGAATTACAGCGGCTGGATATTTGGGGATGAAAACACTAAGTTTTGGACGCAATCATTCCAGAGCGGGAAAAAGTTTCGTTTCTACAATCCGATTTGGCAGAACAAAAAGCACATCAGTATTTTGCAGAACCATCTTGGCTTGGGAAGCGAA
This sequence comes from Trichococcus ilyis, assembly GCF_900109135.1. Lineage (GTDB taxonomy): Bacteria > Bacillota > Bacilli > Lactobacillales > Aerococcaceae > Trichococcus > Trichococcus ilyis. The sequence goes on from NZ_FNYT01000006.1 coordinate 14,064, forward strand.
GTATTCCGCTCCTATATCATTTTTAGCGAACGTTGCGAATTGAAGAAAATGTTCGTCCGCTCACCGGAAGTGAAGGTCATGAATCGGAATATGCTGAGTAGGGAAATCGAGCATGACCTGAATTCTTTGGCGATTCGGCTGAGTATCTTGGAAATCAACCAAATCCACAACGAATTGTCGCGGTACGCCCTAGCTGATGCCGCAACGAAACAAGCGCATATCGATGCGATGAAGTGGCGCAACTAGTGACTATACTTGAGAAAGCGAGGACCTTAATATGAAAGCATACATCATCAAAATCGAACTTGAAGACTCCAATCCATTGATCTGGCGCAGGGTGATCATGCCAGCTGACGCGACGTTCCGGCGCCTGCACGACGTCATCCAAACCGTGACCAATTTCCTGAGCGGCGGCCCTGACGGCGACTACCATCTCTACGACTTCAACCTATCGGCGGAAAACATTTCAGTCACGAATGACGAAGAAAGCTTTGAGGAATATCAATATTATAAGAAAAATAAGAAGCAGTATGAAGAACGACTAAGACTTGCGCCACCTGGATCATTTGAGCGGTCCCATCTGGAGAGCTTGATGAAAACCGTTGTGCGCCAACCATCCCGGATGAAAATCGACAACTATCTGGAAAAATACAAAGAAATCCGCTATTCGTACGATTATGGCGACGGCTGGGAGTTCCGGATTACCCTCGAACAAATCGTACACGATTATCACTTCGGCTACCCGACTTTGCTCGACGGAGCCGAAACTGCCCCGCCAGAAGATGTCGGCGGAATGGGCGGCTTCGAGGAGTTCCTGAAAATCTACCGTGATCCATCACACCCCGAATATGAGGAAACGAAAGAATGGGCTGACTCGCAGGAATTCAGGGAGTACGACCCCGACTGGATCAACAATTTCCTGAAACTCCTGAACTACAAGAAGACCGAGTGGAACCAGATCAACCACGACAACTATACAATCATTGAAGACAAATACCGGAAGAATTGAACCGCGAAAGACCAGCGAGGCACGGCCGCGCTGGTCTTTTCTGTCTGCCGGAGCTGGGCGTCAGCTCCGGTGAGCAAATGCTGGTCGGAGGAGGCTGCTTTGTGGGGAGGCCGAACTCCGGCGAAGCCGCGGTGGTCGGAGGTGATGATCATTTTGGGTGTTATCCTCCGGCGAGAAGGCTGCTGCCCGGAGGAGGAAGTCAGCTCCGACGAGAGGGCGTTCGTCGGAGAACGGCCTCGCGCCGAATAGCTCAACTCCCGTGAGCGAATGCTGGCCGGAGGAGAGTGCGTGGTGGGGAGGCCGAACTCCGGCGAAGCCGCCGTGGTCGGAGGTAATCGTCTTTATGGATTCTGCTCTCCGGCAAAGCGACCATTCACAAAAAGTTATCGAAAAACGGAGCGAATTATTCTGCGCACCAGAAATATCGCTGGAGGGGTTACACATCATTATCCCTCCGCCGTCTTTTATGGTGAGGGCAGGAATCGAATGCGGGCATGCCGCTGCCGCTTCGGCCGATATCATAAACGGAAGCAGGGATCAGGATGACAGATGTGACGAACGAGATTGATATTTATTGTATGGGCTACGGAACGATTGCAAAATTTGTGATGAGGGACACGGAGTTGACGATTGAAGCGAAGGCGATCTATAGCTATATCGCATCCTATGCGGGGGCGGGCGACACGGCTTATCCGTCTGTCGAGCTGATGTGCCACGATCTTAATATCGGTAAGGAACGCTTCCATAAGCACAGAAAATGCTTGATCGAAAAAGGCTATATCGTTATTGAAAAACATGCGACGCCTGAAGGGAAATTCACCAACAATTTGTATGTACTCAATAAAAAATTGACTAGAGACCAAACTAAACCGACAAAAAAGGCAACGGAGCTCGCAAAGCCGTTGCCTGATTTTGAAGCTATGGGAGACCAGCCGGCGGATCCGTCTGATATGGCGAAACATACCGCTAATAAGAACAGTGTTACAAACAACAATCAAAAAAATAATTCTTTTGAAGAGGATGAAGATGATATTGAATTAAATATAACAGCGAAAAATCAGAAAAATGACTTCAACTACTGGCGCGAAAAATGGATCGCCCACTTTGGCACCCAAACGCCATACACTGCCCATATCCACGAAGGCCTGCAGCAATGGGCCCGCTATTTCGGCGATGAAGAAATCCTATCGTATGCGTTCATGCGGGCCGGCCGCTACGGCGCAAAATCCTACGCCTACCTCGACAACATCCTACGCAACTGGTGGGACGACGGCCTCCGCACCGCCGATGCCATCTATGACAGGGACATTGCGTTGGGGTATTGAGGTGGTGACGCTGCCGGAGAAGAGTAGTGTGCCCGAGAGCTGTTCTTATCCGGTGAGAATGTTTTGGCCGGAAGAGAGCACTGCGCCGATCGACCAACTCCGGGGAGGGAATGCTGGCCGGAGGAGAGTAATTTGCGGTCGGCCGAACTCCGGCGAAGCCGCGGTGGCCGGAGGTAATCGCCTTTTTGGATTCCGTTTTCCGTCGAGATTATTGTATACCGGAGATGGCTGGAAACTCCAATTTTGAGTTGTTCTTTTTCTGAATAGATGGATTGTATGTGGGAATCGTATGTTATACTTTACTGAAAGTAAAGACAAAGTAAAGATAAAATGGGGGATATCAAATGTTAATGTATGTCCAACAGGATATTTTCAAAAGTCCCGCGCAAGTGATTGTCAATACCGTGAACACGGTCGGAGTGATGGGAAAAGGTATTGCGAAACGATACAAAGAAATCTATCCGGATATGTATAAGCAATATCAAAAATTTTGTGAGCAACATTTGTTGGATATCGGCAAGCTTTGGATCTATAAATCAGATACAAAGTGGATCCTAAATTTTCCAACAAAAAAGCATTGGCGAAACCCATCCGAAATCGATTACATCGAACAAGGGCTTAAGAAATTCGTGGAAACATATGAAGAAAAAGGTATAACTTCCGTCTCGTTTCCGCAATTAGGCTGTGGAAATGGCGGGCTGAAATGGGAAGATGAAGTCAGACCTTTGATGGAAAAATACTTAAAAGATCTTCCAATTGATATATTCATACATATTTACAGTGAAAATACAGCTGGCGCAGAACACATGAATGTTCAAGAAACAAAAAAATGGCTACAAAGCAGCCCAAGTAGTTTAAGTGTGGAACAAGTATGGGATGACTTGGTGGATGCTGTTGAAACAGACAAACAACTGGTCATCAATGATGTGCATTGGGAAATCACTTCAAAAAATTCAGCTGGCAAAGCAGATTTCAGTTATGATCCAGACTCAGAACCGTATCTTCTCATGACTAGTGATGGGAAGAAGCACATTTTCTATCAAGCAGATCTATTCGAGTTGTGGATCAAATTGCGAGAGACCAAATTCATAAGGGATACGGATTTCCCGTCACATTTCAATCGCAACGAGGAGTTGCGCCTCGTATTCAATCTGTTGGGAAAATTGGATTATATTGAGATGGCTAAGGTCATCGATCCAAACGGGAAAGCCATCTTTGGGTTGACTGTTAAAAACAGCGAACTGCCCGAAATAGATTCCGCAGATCGAGAGGGAATAACATTATGAGTGATTCTGTTACATCCTTTGGCGAGGTCATTAGTGAGTTACGAAATGCTAAATCGCTGATTGGTTGAACCGCGATAAGAAAAACGTATGGACCTCATTTTGTTTCCACTTTACCAATCTGAACAATGCGGTCTCGATTTTACAGAGCGGGATGTTGGTGTCCCGGAACAAAGCATTGGAATCAGGCATAATGGAAAATGAAAATGCCAGCACAGATGTCATTAATCAGACGGACGACGAATGGAAAAAATATGTTCGCCTCTACTTTAGGCCGAGAACGCCTACCCAATACAACAATGAGGGATTCAGGAGTAAAGCGAATTTAGGATCGTTGCAGGCCCATTGCCCATTTCCGGTATTCTTCCTGTTTGATTTAGCGGAAACCCTTCAGAAACCAAATTGTTATTTTACAAAAAATAGTCTCGCTAAAAGCGGAAACCATGAATTGCTTCAGACACCTCAGCAATTCAGTGAGCTGCCATTTTCTAAGATATATCATGAGGGTCCATTTGAGAGTCATGAAAGAGATGAGATAGTCGCTTGCAGACATGCGGAAATCGTAGTTTCGGACGAACTGAAGCTGGATGAGGCATTAAAATTTATTATTGTCAGGAGCCAGTCAGAAAAGAACACACTTTTGAGTTTTTTGGGACCCACAGAAAAAGAAATGTATGCAGACAAAATTAGAGTTGATAATAAGCAGATTATGTTTTTCTCGCTTTGGACGTACGTCAGCAAAGCAGAGCTATCAAGTGATAAAGTAATGCTGTCATTCAACAATGGGTTGGGGGATAAAATTTTCAATCTGAAAATCAAAATGACCGATTTGCAGTCCGGGGAAACTAAAGAAGTAATTTTACCTGATCATAATTGTGATGGGATTTTTAGAGGTAAAATAGGGACGCCCTTAATGGAATATCGAATAGAAGTATACCTTGATGATAATTTGGCATATGCTGATTGCTATAATGGATATGTAGAAAGCGATTTGCCGTTCTAACTAGGGCGAAATTAAGAACGAAAATTACAGGATGCAATTGAATAAACGCATGGATGCAGTCGAGGAATCATAATCCTCGGCTTTTTTGATTCGGAAAATAGGTGGCGCGAGTGCGGCAGGCACTGGATGACAGCTGTCACTTTTTGGCTATTGACTTGGACAAGGGGGAATGGCAACGGGATGCCGAAGTGCTGCGGGAAGTGTGCAAGGACTTTGAAATCCCGGTGAGCGTTGAACGTTCACAATCCGGTAACGGCGCGCATGTGTGGTTCTTCTTTGAGGATCCTGTGCTCGCAAAGACTGCCAGGGAGCTGGGAACTGCGCTGCTCACTGCGGCCATGAATCGCCGACATGACCTTACGTTTTCATCTTTTGACCGGCTCTTTCCGAATCAGGATAGCCTTCCGAAAGGCGGGTTCGGCAATCTGATCGCCTTGCCGCTGCAGAAAAAGGCACGGCTGCATGGGAACAGTGAATTTGTTGATGAGTCGTTCCGGTCTTACGAGGACCAGTGGGCCTATCTCGCCGGCATCAAGAGAATTCCGGCTGAAGCTGTCTCATCACTCGTGAAGAAACTGCATACGCAAAACGGGACCGAAGATTTTTCCGAAAATTCCGAGGCAAGCGAAACGATGAAACCGTGGCGGAAGAAGCAGATTGTTTTGACAAAGGCGGATTTTCCGGGTCTAGTGCAGATCACGCTTGCCAACCGCGTCTATATCGAAAAAGCCGGATTGACGGAGCACGCGTTGAGTCATTTGAAAAGGATGGCGGTCTTTCATAATCCTGCGTTCTACCAAGCGCAGGCCAGCCGGATGTCCACACATAATATTGCCCGCTTGATTTCATGCGGTGCGGAGGATGCGCAGTATATTGGTCTGCCGCGCGGTTATAGAGAAAAAGTGATGGCCTTGTTTAAAGCCTTGGATATCCCGGTAGCGGTGACGGATGATACCGTCAGTGGTGATGAATTACATGTGGCTTTCAAAGGAAAGTTGTGGCCGGAACAGGAAAAAGCGGTGGCCAATATGCTTGTGCACGATAACGGGATCCTGTGCGGCACGACCGCGTTCGGCAAAACGGTATGCGCATTGAACATCATTGCCGAGAAGAAAGTGAACACCTTGATTGTCGTGAATAAAACGAATTTGGTCAGTATGTGGCAGGAGAAAATCCAGGCATTCCTCGATTTCCCGAATGCCAAGAACGAAAAGGAGGCCAAAAAACTGGTCGGGCAGTTGGGAGGCGGAAAGAAAAAGCTGACCCAAAAGATCGACATTGCTTTGCTGCAATCCCTTTACCACAAAGGCGAGGTCCATGAATGCCTCCAGGATTACGGGATGATCATCGTGGATGAGTGCCACCATCTGTCTGCCTTCAGCTTCGAGCAGGTTCTGCAGGCCGCTGCGGCCAAGTACGTTTATGGCTTGACCGCTACACCGACCCGGAAGGATGGGCTGCAGCCAATCGTCTATATGCAGTGCGGGCCGATCCGTTATAAGGATAATGCGAAGAAACAAGCGAAGGAGAGGCCGTTCGACCACAAAGTAAGGATGCAATTCACAGCGTTCGATCCGACAATCCGGCAAGAGATGTCCCTGCAGCAGGTCTATCAGCAGATTTCCGAAAATGAAGAGCGCAACGGCAAAATGGTTGCGGATATCGTCAAAAACTACCGCGAGGGAAGGAACGCCATCATCCTGACGGAACGGGTGGCGCATGTGAAACGACTGGAAGAGCTGCTGCGCACGGAAATCCCGGAAGTGGTCGCTGTGACGGGCGGAATGGGCCGGAAGACGGAACGCGAAAAACTGCGGGAAATCCGCGAAATACCAACGGATCGACCGCTGACGATCATCTCGACCGGCTCCTACATTGGCGAAGGCTTCGACGAACCGCGCCTGGATACGCTCTTTTTGGCGATGCCGATTTCCTGGAAAGGCCGGCTGCACCAATACGCCGGACGTTTGCATCGCCTGTACGAAGGCAAATCGGAGGTCCGCATCTACGATTATGTCGATATCCATGTTCCGGTATTGGAGCGGATGTACCGCAAACGGCTGACAGGGTATACTGGCATCGGCTATACGGTGGAGCTGGCTGACCAAGAGGCGGGCGGCCGCAGTTTGATGTATACAGGGAAAGATTACGCCGACGACCTGAAGCGGGATCTGCTGTCTGCCAAGAACGAAATCGTTGTGGTCAGTCCTGCGCTGGCCGGCAAAACGGTGGCGACGTTTTTGAATACTGTTAAAACACGCATTCCGAAGACCGTAGCGGTTAGTGTAATAACGAAGAGCGCTGACGTCATTACAAACCCGCAGCATCGCTCCAACCGGTTGCAACTGATTGCTTCATTGACGGAAAAGGGAATCAAAGTACTGCAACAGGACACGACGGGGCCAAAATGCGTCCTTATCGATCGCGAAATCGTTTGGTACGGCAGCATCGACGTCCTCGGAAACCCCGCCACCGATGCCAGCTTCATCCGGCTGGAAAGCGCGAAGTTGGCAGAGGAATTGTATGAGTGTTTGGGCAGGGCGTGAATATTTTAGCAAAAAGTGTGACCAATAAGCATACAGGAGGAAAGAATAATGGATATGCATGATACTTTTAATATTGATGGAATTTATAAGTTAGAGTCAGAATCGAAGGTTCTGCTGCAGATGCGATTTGAAGAGTTTCAGGGGGCCTCTAGTGATATCTTTGAGATTCTGCAGTTCAAGTTGGATTATTATATTGAAAGGATTGTGAATGGGGATATCCAATCGCTGATGCCCAATTATCATATCAACGGATACCAAATAGATTTTCATTTTTTTAAAGAAATTCCAGCCGGAGTGGATAAATATCTCCGCGAAAAAGCTGATGAAGTCAGAGACAAACAGATAAGTATGACCGTGTCTGTTGCATTTGAATAGCCAGTGAAGAGGCATGTAGGGGGATAACATATCCATCTGAACAATTGATAACTTTTTATGCCCATATACTGGGCAATTAATAAGGCTCCACCTCTGAAATCCTCTAGATAGGTTTACAGATGGTGGAGCTTTTTTTGTTGGATGTATTCGGTGAGCGCAAGAGAATCCTTTATGAAATCAATTAAGATCGAAACACTGAGAAGCTATCTTTTAGGAGTCGCGTATATTATTGTTGGATGCGTCGAAGCCGCTCATGTTCCCTGAAAAGGAGTTGCTGAAATTGGAAATACTGCCTGTGATTTTGCTTCTGGGAATCGTCTTGCGGATATTTTTGAGTGAACTTTCACCGAAACCGAAAAAATATCCAGGTCACAATAGATACCGAAGAACTGCGTACAACGATGCGAGCGGCAACAGTGTTTTGGCTACCCTGTTCGACCCAGGAAATTTTGGCGAGTTTTTGACCTATTCGTGCTTGGAGAATTTGGGCGAGCAGCACAAAATGCTGGTTAACGTTTATTTGCCCAAAGCGGATGGAACGACCACCGAAATCGACCTGATTATGGTTTCGGCGACGGGCATTTACGTTTTTGAATCGAAGGATTACAGCGGCTGGATTTTCGGTGATGAGAACAATCGGTACTGGAAACAAACATTCAGGGGCGGCAGGCATTATCAATTTTACAATCCGATTTGGCAAAACAAGAAGCACATCGGCGTCCTGAAGCAGCATCTGGGGCTGGGCGACGAGGTGTTCCTTTCCTATATTGTTTTCGGCGAGGATTGCGTCCTCAAGAAAATGCTTGTGCGTTCGGCGGATGTGAAGGTGATGAACCGGAATGAGCTGATGGACGAAATCATGGAGGACATGGCGCGGCGGCCGGAAATTTTTACGTCTTTGGAAATCGAGCAGATCCACAACGAGCTGTCGCGGTATGCGCGGGTGGATGACGCAACGAAACAAGCGCATATCGATGCGATGAAGTGGAGAAATTTGTGAAAGGGAGTTTTGATTGTTTAAAATCAATTGAGTGCATTTTTGTAGCATACTTGCTACAATTTGTTGTATGATAGAAACAGTGAAAAATCAAAACTCAGCAGAGCAAAGTCCGTCCAAAATGCATTCAGGTCCGCTGGCATCAAAAGGAGGAATGAAGAATGAGCAAGAACAGCGAAGCCATCAAGAGACGCAGTTCCGAAAGTGCGGAATTCAAACAGGCATTTGCAGAAGAACAGGCAAAGCTCGACTTTGCGGATCTGTTGTTCGAATTACGAGCTCAGACAGGGTTGAATCAGACAGCGTTCGCTAAAAAAGTCAATAAATCGCGTTCGACCATCGCTCGGATCGAAAGCGCCAGAATGGAACCGTCATTCTCGATGCTTGAAGACATCGCGCAAGCTTTGGGCAAGCGCGTCGAAATCAGATTTGTTGAGGCACAGCAAACAGCAACGGAGAAATCAGTCAGGTAGACATTCAAATACACTATTTTGAAGACCGATGGGACGATTCCATCGGTCTTTTCAGCATGCTCAAAAATCGGGATTCTTCTTGGAAAAGGGCGGAGGCCGTCCTCCGACAAAAATCGCGCTCATCGGAAGACGGTTTTGCGACGGGTAGCCCAACTCCTGTGAGCGAATGCTGGCCGGAGGAGGATTCGTGGTGGGAAGGCCGAACTCCGGCGGAGCCGCCGTGGTTGGAGGTGATGATCTTTTTGGGAGGTTTTCCTCCGGCGGGAGGGCTGCTGCCCGGAACTGGGCGTCAGCTCCGATGAGAAGGCGTTCATCGGAAGACAGCGCCGCGTCGGGAGTTCAACTCCGGAGAGCGAATGTTGGCCGGAGGAGGCGGCTTGGTGCGTGGCCGAACTCCGGCGAAGCCGCGGTGGTCGGAGGTGATGATCTTTTGGTGTGTTGTCCTCCGGCTGGAGGGCTGCTGCCCGAAGGTGAGCGCCAGCTCCGATGAGAAGGGCGCTCATCGGAGGACACTCTCGTGCCGGGTACGTCAACTCCTGTGAGCGAATGCTGGCCGGAGGAGAGTTGTGTGGCGGTCGGCCGAACTCCGGGGAAGCCGCGGTGGTCGGAGGTGATGATCTTTTGGGATGTTCTCCTCCGGCGGGAGGGCTGCTGCCCGGAGGAAATCGTTAGCTCCGATGAGGGGAACGCTCATCGGAAGACAGTCTCGCGACGGTTAGCTCAACTCCGGTGAGCGAATGCTGGCCGGAGGAGGATGCGTGGTGGGGAATGCGAACTCCGGCGAAGCCGCCGCAACCGGAGGTGACATTTTTACGGAATCTTTTCCTCCGGCAGAGAACCTTCTCATCGGAGGAAATGCCCTCCATAACAACCTCCCTGGCGCCCAATCATTGAGGCACCCGAAATTTCATGAATAAAGTTATAGTCTAACTTCCGATAATATAGTAAAATCGGGGTAGCGCGATTCAGGTTACACTTTTGACTCATTTGGCCAACTGAGAAATGATAGCGGTAACATTCCGGGAAGGGATGCCGCTTGCCGCAGAGTCCAGTGCCGTTCGCGCGGAAGACCAAACCATTCCTGAAGGAGTGCACCGATTTGGAAACTATGATTTTCTTCCTCATTCTCGCTTACCTGATCGCGACGCTGCCGCACCACACCCGCTTCAGCAAGTCCGACGGGAGTTCGGCCGGCAGGCTCGGTTTTGCCGAGACTCTCCTGGACAAGGGGACGAACGGCGAGTTTCTCATTTACAATCAACTGGAAAAAATGGGCGAGCCGAATAAGCTGTTGCCCAATCTGCATTTGCCGAAGAGCGATGGGACCATGACCGAAATCGGCCTCGTGATGATTGCGCGGACCGGCATCTATGTGTTTGAGGCGAAGAATTACAGTGGCTGTGTTTGCGGGGACGAAGACAGTCGTTATTGGACCCAGTCGATGAAAAGGGGTCAGAAGGTTGAATTCTACAACCCGATTTGGCGGAACGAGAGCCATATCTCGATGTTGAAACGTCTGCTGGGAATCGAGGCCGATGCCTTCAAATCCTATGTCGTCTTCAGCGACCGCTGCGTTTTGAAAAAGATGTACGTCGAGTCGAGCCACGTCAAGGTCATGAACCGCGACCGCCTCGTGCGCGAAATCATCAAGGACATGGCCGAGCTGCCCGACATCTTCACCCCGCTCGAAATCAATCAGATCTATTCCGAGCTGGCGCCGTATATGGGTGCTGCCGTCGGGATTGGGCAAGCGCAGATCGAAACGGTGCGGCTAGAATGAAAAAATGAATGAGTGTCAAAAGAAATCAAACCCTCGACATCCGGGGGTTTTTGTGTTGGGTGCATCAGCTCCGATGAGAAATGTACTAATGGGAGGACAGTCTCGCGCCCGCGAGCTCAACTCCGGTGAGCGAATGCTGGCCGGAGGAGGCTGCATGGCGCGGGGGCCGAACTCCGGCGAAGCCGCAGTGGTCGAAGGTGATGATCTTTTGGGAGGCTTTCCTCCGGCGGGAAAGCGTCTGCCCGGAGGAAAATGCCAGTTCCGATGAGGCGTGCGCTCATCGGAGGAGTGGCCGCGTCGGTGAAATCAACTCCGGTGAGCGAATGCTGGCCGGAGGAGGCTGCATTGCGCGGCGGCCGAACTCCGGCGAAGCCGCGGTGGTCGGAAGTGATCGTTTTTTGGGAGGTTCTCCTCCGGCGGGAAAGCGTCTGCCCGGAGGAAGATGCCAGCTCCGATGTGGCGGCGCTCATCGGAGGACAGTCTTGCGCCGGTGACCTCACCTCCGGCGAAGCCGTGCGTCCCCGGAGGTAATGCTGGGAGGTGATGCACCACCTCCGGCGAGGAAGGCTTCCCCGGAGGACAGCCCCAGAAGACTGCGCCAACTCCGTCGAACCCGCCGCTCGCCGGAGGAGCGAGCCCAAAAACCCAAAAAACCAAAAAACCAAAAATCCAAGAGCCCAAGAGCGCAAAAATGTTCGGCTGGCGCACTACACCGCCAGCCAGCTTTCTGATATACTGGAAGGAACATTCAGTAGTAAATGAAAGGAGGCGCTGCCGATGAATAGGGAGCGACGCTATTATGACTGGCTGCCGGTGATTGCCTGGATGATCGTCATCTTCATGCTGTCGGCCCAACCGGGGGACCAGTCCATCGTTTTGAGCGGAAATGTGACGCGCTTCTTCGCGGATGCGCTCAATCAGGTTGCCGCCTTCATCGAATATTTTACGCGCGCGCAGGGGACAGTCGTCTTTATGGCGGGCATCCTGGTGCTGATCCATCTGTTGGAAACGCAAGCGGATGAGCCGCGGCTGTTCGGCATCAAAAAGCGCTGGATCATCGTGGGCACCGCCATTTTTTTTGTGCTGGCGATTGGTTTGTTCCTGTTCGTCGATTTCGTCCACAACACCAGTTTCGCTTATGCTGGCCGTTTGATGCGGAAGTCCGCGCACTTCTTCGCGTATCTGATTCTCGGTTTTCTGGTTTCGCATGCGCTGAAGAACGAAGCCTCCGCCGCGTCCGCCTGGAAACGACGGGGCATCAGCCTGGCGAGCTGCATCCTCTACGCCATCAGTGATGAGTTCCATCAACTTTTCGTGCCTGGCCGCGGTCCATTGGTGAAGGATGTTTTCATCGACGGATCAGGCGCAGCGCTTGGTATCTTGCTTTATGTTGGAGCAAGAGGAGCATGGATGCGCTGGAGAAATAAGTAGCTTGGAAACACTCGCAGAATAGTGTTTCCAAGCTATTTCCACATTATTTATTTCCCGGCCTGCGATAGAAAAAGTCTAATATTGGATTGCAGAGAACGTGTGTAGTACAATGCATTTATAAGGTATACTCCAGGCCGAGCTGCTATTTTGTCTCACTGCCAAAATGGCGCAAGACCAGCAAGAAAAAAAATCAGCTCCATCATCATCTACGACCCCTCACTATCTCCCATACTTCATCTTCATTCGAAATACGGAATAAAATTCCGCCACAACCTACTTTCGCAAGCATCTCCAAGAAGGATAAACCTCCAGATTGCATTTGAGCCAAGCGCTTTCGCCCTATCATCGCCTCTCCAAGTTAGTATAGAAGCCAAAATATCTAGTATTATGCACAATCAATACTGCGCGCAACCGGTTTTGAATCGCATATTTTCCCGCAAACACTACTCTGTTCAATCGGCAATGAACGTACCGTGTGGAAGGTGATTTCTTTTGGTGTTGGACATTTGAAGGGGATGATAAAAATGAATGTTTTGAAACGCATAAACTGGCTAATTTTATTTCTTCTATTCTCAATATTTGCGATCGGTTTAGGGACAATTCAGGTACTCGCGGCTACGGATGGTAGCGCGAACGATGCCACAATAATGAATCCGATCAATGGAATCGGTGAAGTCTCTTTGTTGGCGGAGCCGACGGTAAACCTGGCACCCGTCAGCATCATCAGCAGCTCCACCACCTTTTCGGGCATCTCGTACCTAAACGATGGTCAGACGGCCAGCACCAACAACACTGCGAAAGCGGGACCGGGCCTGCACTGGGTCCAGTTGGACCTGGGCGCAGTCCATGAGCTCAACGCCATCAAATTATGGCATTATTTTGGCGATGCCAGAAGCTACCGGGATGTAATCGTGCAGCTTTCAAATGATCCAAACTTTTCCAGCGGTGTGGTGACCGTCTTCAATAACGATACGGACGGCAGCGCCGGCTTGGGTGTGGGGACGGACAGTGAATACATCGAAACGAGCCTTGGGAAAATGATTTCCTTCGATTTCGTGAACGCCCGCTATGCAAGATTTTATTCCAACGGGAGCAATGTAACCGGGTGGAACCACTATGTCGAAATCGAAGTGTATGGCGTTGGAACACAGGTTGTGCCAACGGTAAACCTGGCACCGCCAAGCACAATCAGCACCTCCACCACTTTTTCGGACATTCCGTACATAACCGATGGCTTGACGAGCAATTCCAATAAATCGGCGAAGGCGGGTCCTGGCCTGCATTGGGTCCAGTTGGACCTGAGCGCAATCCATGAACTCTACGCCATCAAATTATGGCATTATTTTAGTGATGGCAGAATCTACAGGGATGTGGTCGTCCAACTTTCGGATGATCCAAGCTTTTCCGACGGTGTGACGACCGTCTTTAATAACGACACGGACGGCAGCGCCGGCTTGGGCGTGGGGACGGACAGCGAATACAAAGAATCGAGCTCCGGGAAGCTACTTTCCTTTGATGCCGTGGATGCCCGTTATGCAAGATTCTACTCCAACGGGAGTAATGTGACTGGCTGGAACCACTATGTCGAAATCGAGATATATGGCTATGAACTTCAGCTAACGGAAATGAAAAAAGAAACTTTGACCGAAAATACCGTCAGCTTCTCCCGGATTGAGCAGTTGGACAATACATTCCCGGCTGGTGAAACCCAAATCATCCAGGCTGGCGTTGACGGCTACGATACGGTGACGTACGACGTGACCTATACGGACGGCGAGGAAACGGGCCGAGTGGAGGTGTCGCGGGTGACGACGGCGCCGGTCGATGAGATCGTCCGGGTAGGGACCCAACAGGTTGAGATTGTGACGGAACGGATAACCGTTACAGAGAATGCCGTGGCTTACACAACGTTGGAACAGGAAGATGCCAGCCTGGCGGCGGGCGAAAGGGTGATCCAGCAGGCGGGCATTGACGGCTACGATACGGTGACGTATGACGTGACCTACACGAACGGCGAGGAAACGGGCCGAGTGGAAGTGTCGCGGGTAACTACCGCGCCTATCGAAGAGATCGTTCGGGTCTCTTTGTTGGCGGAACCGACGATAAACTTGGCACCCTCCAGCATAATCAGCAGTTCCACCACTTTTTCGGGCATTTCGTACGTAAACGATAGCCAGTCGACCAGCTCCACCAACGCTGCGAAAGCGGGACCGGGCCTGCAATGGGTCCAGTTGGACCTGGGCGCAGTCCACGAGCTCAACACCATCAAATTATGGCACTATTTTGGTGACGGCAGAAGCTACCGGGATGTGATCGTGCAGATTTCAAATGATCCGAGCTTTTCCAGCGGTGTGGTGACCGTCTTTAATAACGATACGGACGGCAGCGCCGGTTTGGGTGCGGGGACGGACAGCGAATACATCGAAACGAGCCTTGGGAAGATACTTTCGTTCAATTCTGTGAACGCGCGTTATGCCAGATTCTACTCCAACGGGAGCACTGCGACCGGGTGGAACCACTATGTCGAAATCGAGGTGTATGGCGTTGGAACACAGGTTGTGCCAACGGTAAACCTGGCACCGCCAAGCACGATCAGCACCTCCACCACTTTTTCGGACATTCCGTACATAACCGATGGCCTGACGAGCAATTCCAACAAATCGGCGAAGGCGGGTCCCGGCCTGCATTGGGTCCAGTTGGACCTGGGCGCAATCCATGAACTCTATGCCATCAAGTTATGGCATTATTTTAGTGATGGCAGAATCTACAAGGATGTGGTCATCCAACTTTCGGATGATCCAAGCTTTTCCAGCGGTGTGACGACCGTCTTCAATAACGACACGGACGGCAGCGCCGGCTTGGGTGTGGGGACGGACAGCGAATACAAAGAATCGAGCTCCGGGAAGCTGCTTTCCTTCAATCCCGTGAATGCCCGTTATGCAAGATTCTACTCCAACGGGAGCACTGTGACCGGGTGGAACCACTATGTCGAAATCGAGATATACGGCCATGAGCTTCAGATAACGGAAGTCAGAACAGAAACTTTGACCGAAAATACCGTCAGCTTCTCCCGGATTGAGCAGTTGGACAATACATTCCCGGCCGGTGAAACCCAAATCATCCAGGCTGGCGTCGACGGCTACGATACGGTGACGTACGAAGTGACCTACACGGACGGAGCAGAAACGGGCCGAGTGGAGGTGTCGCGGGTGACGACGGCGCCGGTCGATGAAATCGTACGGGTGGGGACCCAGCAGATTGAGGTTGTGACGGAACGGATAACCGTTACAGAGAATGCCGTGGCTTACACAACGTTGGAACAGGAAGACGCCAGCCTGGCGGCGGGCGAAAGGGTGATCCAGCAGGCTGGCGTCGACGGCTACGATACGGTGACGTATGACGTGACCTACACGAACGGCGAGGAAACGGGCCGAGTGGAAGTGTCGCGGGTAACTACCGCGCCAGTCGAAGAGATTGTCCGGGTAGGGCCCAATCTGGTCGTGACAGAACAGACAACCTTAGTGGAGAACATAGTGGCCTACCAAACGGTGGAGCAGGAAGACGCCAGCTTGCCGATGGGCGAAAGGGTGATTCAACAGGCGGGTGTTGACGGCTACGATACGGTGACGTATGACGTGACCTACACGAACGGCGAGGAAACGGACAGAGTGGAGGTATCCCGAGTAACCACAGCACCGATTGAAGAAATCGTTCTGGTGGGGACTTATTCAGACGATACGTACGTGATCTATGCCATCGCCGACACGCACCTTTCTTTGGACACAAGCATAGCTTCCCTTGAAGAGGCAACCCTCTCCAGAAGCAGCATCGTCGCCGCTGAGGAGCAAGGCGTCTGGATGACAGCGGAAGGCACCTTTGTGACAGCGCCGACCGTCTCGGAACGTACGCAAAGGATGATATCCTTTGCGGCGATTGCGAATGCGGATCAGCCGGATTTCGTGTTGCATTTGGGCGACGGGACTGCCGGACCATCCGATTGGAATTCGTTCCTGGCAGCCTGGAACAGCATTTATTTGCCGAAACTGTTTGTGCCGGGGAACCACGATTTTGACAATACGACTTACGCGTCAGTTGCCTCCATGTTCGGGTATGACACAAGGACAACCATCGGCAACAACAAATTCAGTTACGCGCAGGAGATTTCGCTCGGAGACATCAGCTTCCTGCTCCTGGATGTGGATACGAACCGTGTGGACAGCAGTGGATTCCAGACGAAATTGGATTGGGCTGCGGGGCAACTGAACAGCACAACCAGTCCATTGGCTCTCGTTGTGGCGCATACGGCTCCCCACAATTATCTCAGAAACAACTACGATGGACCTACAGCGTACGCGTTCAACCAAATCGTGCTGAATGCGTTGAGTTCCAATCCAAACCTGGAGAAGGTGCAGGGCATTTTCGGACATGAACATCCATCGAATACTTACATAGATGTGTTTTTCGGGCCTGATTTTCCGGGGTTGATCCTGAAGCCGAATGTCTACACGGTCGGAAGCTACACCAAGATTACCATTGATGCTCAAAATAATGTCACTTGGGAGCAAAGGGACCTCTACTGAGTTTTTGGAGGCGTGCCACCGCATTCCTTATCAAGTCATAACAATGCGGTGGTACGTCTTTTTGTGCTGGACCAGATCAGCGGCCTTCATACAGCAGAAATCTTTTTGATGTTGCAAGGCAATGGGAGTTTAAGATTGAAAGAAAATATGGTAGAATTCAATTAGACATATAGCTATATAAATCCGCTCTTTTGAAGTCGCTGCAATAATAGATTCAGTATCCTAACCATCTTAACCACTCCCTCTTAATAGATTGTTTGCAACCGCAACGAACTCGGCTATAGACATCACCTCCTAATCCTCACCTCGTAATTTTCACCCACAACCTGTCTTCCATGCGAAGTCAGATCACACCACCTTAAATAGCGCGGAGCACTGCGCGACGACTCCATCAAATAAAAACATCAAAAACTCCATCAACTGCAGCAACCTCAAACTACCGCTTTTTATTTGTTCCCTTTCATGCATTTCAGCGACAACAGCATCCTCGTTTAATCAGGTGATTCAATCGTCAAAAAAGAGGTGATAACATGGAATCATTTCGCAACCGCCCTCTCTTCCCCATGAAGCGCGCTGCCGATGAGAACGATGCGCGGAATCCTATCGTACCGGTCGGATTATGGGAAAAATGCCCCCAATGCCAAACGATCATTTACAGCAAGTCCTTGGGAAAGGCGAAAGTATGCCCGCACTGCAACTATCATTACCGGATTACGGCCGGCGAGCGTCTGAGCCTGATCATTGATGAAGGCACTTTTAATGAATGGAACACGGTCATGCCCACCCAAAATCCGTTAGATTTTCCGGAATATGATGAGAAATTGCAGGATGCCAAATGGCGGACCGGTTTGGATGAGGCTGTCGTCACCGGGACGGCTGCCATCGACAACAAAAAAGTCGCTTTGTGCGTGATGGATTCCAATTTCATCATGGCGAGCGTCGGGAAAGTCGTCGGCGAGAAAATTACCCAAGTATTCGAACGTGCGACCGAAGAACGCTTGCCGATCATCGTCTTCACAGCTTCCGGCGGGGCCCGGATGCAGGAAGGCATCATGTCGCTGATGCAGATGGCCAAAGTGAGCATAGCGGTATCCAACCATAGCGACGCAGGGCTCCTCTACGTCACCGTACTGACCGATCCGACGACCGGAGGGGTGACTGCGAGCTTCGCGACGCAAGGGGATATCATTCTGGCTGAATCAAGATCGACGGTGGGCTTTGCCGGCAAAAGGGTCATCGAACAGACCATCAAAGTAAAAGTGCCGGAAGGTTTCCAGACGGCGGAAAAAGCCCTGGAAAATGGCTTCATCGATAAAATTGTCATGAGAAAAGACCTGAGAAAGACGTTGCAGCATATATTGGCATTGCATGAACCGGAAGAAGTGGGTGATAACGGTGACTGATGTGCAGAAAATCATACAGGCGGCAAGGAGCATTTCCCGCGTGACGGCTCTGGAAGTGATCGACGGCATTTTTGACGGTTTCATTGAATTCCATGGGGACAGGCGTTATGGCGATGATCCTGCGATCGTGGGCGGCATCGCTAGCCTTGCGGGCATGCCGGTCACCGTGATCGGGACGCAGAAGGGCCATGATGTGCAGGAGAATGTCTACCGCAACTTCGGCTCTCCGCATCCGGAAGGCTACCGCAAAGCGATCCGGCTGATGCGCCAGGCGGACAAGTTCAACCGCCCGATCGTCACTTTCATCAACACGGCAGGGGCCTTCTGCGATGTCGCCTCGGAAGAACGCGGAATCGGGGATGCCATCTCCGAATCGTTGCTGGTCATGAGCCGAGTGAAAGTGCCTTTGATCGCCATTTTCCTCGGTGAAGGAGGGAGCGGCGGCGCCTTGGCATTGGCGATGGGCAATGAGGTGTGGATGCTGGAGAACAGCATTTACTCCGTCCTGTCACCGGAAGGATTCGCTTCAATTTTATGGAAGGAAAGCTCCCGCTCGGAGGAGGCTGCGCGGGTCATGAAGCTGGCTCCAGAGGATTTGCTCAAATTGGAGATCATCGACAGGATCATACCGGAAAGAAACCCGGAAGAGCTGTTGCCGGAACTGAAAACGGAGCTGCTCAGCTCGCTGCGGAAATGGAGACGGCTGAGTCCCGCCGAGATTGTTGCGCAAAGGCAGGAGCGTTTCCGGAAATATTGAAGCAATCAAAATATAAAATCATTTGATCGTGCGTTTGGTTTGTTTGAGTCTATCGCCACACTTAAAAATGGAGGCTGATTTGAATGAAAAAAAATGTATTGGAATATTTTGAAGACACACTTTTGCAGTATAGGTACAAAACGGCCATCAAGGATGAGGACAGGGAATTGACTTTCGGTGACTGGGAGCAATGCGCCAAAAGGCTGAGCCTGTCCATCCGGCGCAGATCGGATGACATGAAAATGCCTATTGCTGTATTTTTGCCGAAAAGCGCCGACAGCTTGGTCGCTTTTATGGGCATCTTATACAGCGGCAACATCTATGCCCCGCTTGATGTCCATTCGCCTGGCGCAAGGATCACCAACATCCTCGACCACTTGGAAGATCCGCTGGTTGTGACTTCGCAAGCCTATGCGGAATCCCTGCTTGCGATGGGCGTAGCCGCCGAAAAACTGATCGGCATCGAAGAGGCGTACGACGCATCCGTCTTCTTTGACAATGAGGAGGTGCTCGGGCGACTGGACGGACTCATCGATACGGATCCCATCTACATCATCCACACCTCGGGATCGACCGGCACTCCAAAGGGTGTCGTCATCTCCCACAAAGGCGTCATCAACTACATCGATTGGGCTGTGGCTTGCTTCGACATCAGTTCGAAGGAAATCATCGGCAGCCAATCCCCCTTTTACTTCGATAATTCAACCCTGGACATCTATCTCTGCTTAGCCACAGCAGCTACACTTGTCATCATTCCGGAACACCATTTTGCCTTCCCGGTCAAGCTGATGGAATACGTCGCCTCAAAGGACATCAACTTTGTCTTCTGGGTGCCTTCAGTGCTGATTAATGTGGCCAATACGAAGGCATTGGATCATACCGAAGTCAGCGGTCTGGATAAGGTTCTGTTCGCCGGAGAAGCGATGCCGAACAAACACCTCAATTATTGGCGCAGCAAGCTTCCGGGTTCCCTGTTCGCCAACCTTTACGGGCCTACCGAAATCACCGTGGACTGCACTTATTACAAGGTTGAACGGGATTTTGAGGACAGCGAACGGCTGCCGATCGGGTTTCCGTGCCGGAATGCCGATGTCCTCATCCTGAATGAGGAGAATCAGGAAGTGACCGGGAGCGAAATGGGCGAACTGTGTGTGCGGGGCAGCTCCATCGCTTTGGGCTATTGGAATGACGCGGCCAAGAGCGATCAGGTCTTTACCCAAAACCCGCTCAACAACCATTATTTCGACCGCATCTATCGCACCGGCGATCTTGTCTACATCAACGAATTCAACGAAATCATCTATGTCGGCAGGAAGGACACCCAGATCAAGTACATGGGCTACCGGATCGAACTGGGCGAAATCGAAACGGCTTTGCTGAGTTTGAGCGGCATCCACAATTCCTGCGTCATCTACAACTCGGACCGAAAAGAAATCACGATGTTTTATGAAGGGGCGGCCGATCTCGGCAAAGCAACGATCAGGAAGGAACTGACCCCGTTGTTGCCGAAATACATGATCCCGACCAAAATCATCATGCTGGACCAATTGCCGTTGAACAAAAACGGAAAAATCGACAGAAAGACATTGGCTGCGGAGTGGCTGCACAGTCAGTGACGGAAAAAGGTATGGAGAGGAGGAGAGCCCCATGGGGAAAATTGTGGAGATACTGAGGGATATTCGTCCGGAATGCGATTGGGAACATGCAGGTGATTTCATCGCAAACGGCATGCTCGATTCTTTTGACATCATCGTGTTGGTGTCGGAGCTGGAGAGCGCCTACCCGGTTTCTGTGGACGGGAGCGACATTTTGGCGGAAAACTTCAGCAGTCTGGAATCGATTGCGGATCTGGTAAGAAAGAGTGGTGGGATCGTATGAATTTCAACTATGCAAACAAACGCATCAGCGGCATTCTGACTGTGCTGCCGCAAAACGAAGTGGCATTCGAGGATGAGGCGGAAAATTATAATTTTTCCGTCAAGCAGTCCATGAAGCTGAAGAAAATAATGGGCTATGAGAAGCATCGGATCGTCGAAGGCGATACCAGCGTGTCGGACCTCTGCATTTTCGGGATGAGGCAGCTCCTGGACGAAGGCCTGATCAGCGGCGATGACATCGATGCCATGATACTTGTCACGCAGACTCCGGATTATCATATGCCTCCGACGAGCAACGTCATCCAGGGGGAATTGGGGCTGAAGCAGGATATGCTTTGCCTGGACATCAACCAGGGTTGCGCCGGTTATCTGGTGGGGCTGATCCAAGCGTTCAACCTGCTGGATCAGGCTTCAATCAAAAAAGTGGCCCTTTTGAATGCGGACGTGCTCAGCCGCAGGACATCCAAACGCGACCGGGGCAGCTACCCGCTGATCGGCGATGCGGCATCCGTGACGATTGTGGAAAGAAGCAACGACAATAACCGGATCCATGCGAATCTGAAGATGGACGGATCCGGCTACAAGGATTTGATCATCCCGGCAGGCGGCATGCGGCTGCCTTCCACCAGCGAAACCGGAGTGATGGAAATGGATGAGGCCGGGAATTACCGGAGCCTGGACCATCTCAAAATGAATGGCGATGTCGTCTTCAACTTCGTGCAGACAGAGATTCCGCCATTGGTGGAGGATCTGCTCGCGGTCGCTGGAACAGCGAAAGAGGACATCGATTATTTCATGTTCCACCAACCGAACCGGTTCATGCTCGAAAAACTGGCCGATAAGATGGGCGTGGCGCGTGAAAAGCTGCCGAACAATGTGGTCGAAAACTTCGGGAACTCCAGCAGTGTGACGATTCCTGTGAATATGGCCTTCAATCTGGGCAAAAAACTGCTGACGGATTCCTATCAAGTATGCCTTTCCGGTTTCGGGGTCGGCCTTTCCTGCAGCGCAATGCTGATGGAAATCGGGAATTTGGATTTTTGCCGGATGATTGATTATCAGTAACGAGGAGGAGAGGCATCATGGAAAACTTCTATGAGGAGTTCGCGGAAATTTTGGAAGTGGCTGAAGTGAACAGGGAAGACGCGTTGGATGATTACGAAGGCTGGGATTCACTCGGACTGCTGTCCACCCAGATCATGGCGGAGGAAAGCTACGGCGTAAAGATCGGCAACGATGACCTGAAAGGCCTGACGACTGTCGGGGATATCGCGGATTTGATCCAAGCAAGAAGAAAAGCCGAATAAGGGAGGGCGACCAATTGAAAAAGTTGTTGATAGTCGGAGCAGGCGGTCTTGGCCGCGAAACGTACCAATGGGCTGTGGATCAGGAAAAGGCAGAGAAGCGCTGGGATGCCATCGGCTTTTTGGATGACAATCTCCACGCGTTGGACAACTACAAGCTTTCCGCTGAAATCGTCGGAACCGTAAAGGATTATGAACCCAAAGCCGGTGAAGAGGTCATCTGTGCCATCGGCGATGCGGAAATCATCGCCGGCCTCTGCCCTGTGCTTGTGGATAAAGGCGCGGTTTTTACCACGGTGGTCCATCCGACTGCTTTGCTGGCGGACACTTGCGATATCGGTAAGGGCGTCATTGTGGGGCCTTATGCCATCATTTCGACGGATGCAAAAATTGCGGATTTTTCGGTCGTGAATTCCTACGTCAGCGTCGGCCACGATGTTTCCGTGGGGAAAGGCTGCGTCATCAGCGGTTTCAGCGATCTGATGGGTTTTTCCGCTTTGGAAGAGGGCGTATTTTTGGGGGGTGGCGCGCGGTTGCTGCCGAGTGTGCGGGTCGCCGCGAACGCCAGAGTCGGTGCGGGGAGCATCGTCCTCAAAAACGTCAAGGCGAACACAACGGTTTTCGGCAATCCGGCGAAAACAATTTCCGCTCCCTGAAAGGGTACGGGATCAGCGAACGAAAAGGGGGAAGTGAGGAGAATCATGAGAAAAAATGTTTTGATCTTTCCGGGAGGAGAATATTCCGCCTCGCAGATCTATTTTTCACTCCACAACAGCTTGCAGTATCGGCCCATCTTGGGATCGAGCCGAAGCGATCACAGCGAATTCATCAGCAAAGATGCCATCACGGATTTGCCGTTCATTTACGAGGAGCATTTCATCGAAGCGTTGAACCGGGTCATCCAAAAGGAAAACATTGCTTTCATCATCCCAGCCCATGACACGGCTGCCTTCAGCCTGATGGAAAAACAAGCTGAAATCATGGTGCCGGTTGTGTGCTCCCCGTTCAAAACAGCTGAGCTGTGCCGCTACAAAAGCAAGACCTATGCCAAGCTGGCTGGCTTCCCCTTTATCCCCAAAACCTATGATAAAGCACAGGATGATTTGGAGTTCCCTTTGTTCGCCAAGAATGATGTCGGCTCGGGATCGAGAGATGCCTTTGTGATCGCTTCGGCCGAACAACTGGAAACATTATTGGATCCTGAAATAAGCTATGTCTTGTGCGAATATTTGCCGGGCGATGAAATCACTGTAGATTGTTTTACGAACAGCAAGCGGGAGTTGTTGTTCGCGCAACCGCGCACGCGAAGCCGCATCTTCAACGGCATCAGTGCCCGATCGACAACGATTGCGTTGACGGAAGAATTAAAACAAATAGCCGAGGCTCTTTCATCCGAAATTGAATTCAGGGGTTATTGGTTTTTCCAATGCAAAAAGGACAAGGACGGTCATTACAAATTATTGGAAATTTCAACGCGTTTTGCGGGCACATACGGGGTCAGCAAAAACTTGGATGTCAATTTGCCGTTGCTGGCATTGTGTGACTTTGACGGCATGGATGTGGATATTACGCCAAATAAATATGAGATCACAGCGGATAAGAATTATATCGATCGCTACAAACTGAAGCTTCAGTATGAGCGTGTTTATGTGGGGTTTGACGATACCATCATCTTTAACCAGGAAAAATACAATACGCAAATGATGCAGTTTTTGTATCAATGCCTGAATGAGAACAAAGAAATCTTTCTAATCACGAAACATGCTCCTGATATCCGGGATACCATTAAGAAGTTGCATCTGAGCGAGGCTTTGTTTGCAGGCATCATAGAAGTGCCTGAAACTTCCGGAAAATTTGCATTCATGGATAACAGCAAGCCGAGCATTTTTATTGACCATGCCTATGCAGAACGGAAAAGGGTAAAGGAGCACTTGGCCATGCCGACGTTTGATGTTTCAAATGTTGAGTGTTTGCTTGA
Source organism: Trichococcus ilyis (assembly GCF_900109135.1). GTDB lineage: Bacteria > Bacillota > Bacilli > Lactobacillales > Aerococcaceae > Trichococcus > Trichococcus ilyis. The sequence goes on from NZ_FNYT01000006.1 coordinate 38,185, forward strand.
TTGGAGTTGATGGGGCGGAAATAAAAAATTGCCTGAATGGCAAGAATCATGGGGAGGCGAATTCGAAAATGAGCAGTCCGGTAATCGTCTATGGCAGCAAATTTTTGGCAGAGATGTTGTATTATGATTCCTTGAAACATCCGGATTTTAAAATTGAGGCATTTGCAGCAGATGAAGGGTATGTGGATGAAACAGGCTTTTATTTGGGCTTGCCGATGGTGGCGATGGAAACGATCACCGAACGTTACCCGCCAACTTCATACGATATGATCGTTCTGACAACTTCTTTTCATGACATGCGCGATCGGGAGGGAATGTATACAAAAGCGAAATCCTTGGGGTATACGCTGCGGAATTATATCAGCCCGTCCAGCATCGTTTCGACCGGTACAGAAATGGGAGACAATAACATCATTTTTGAACAAGCATTCCTGGGGCATAGGGGGCGGATGGGCTCCAGCAATATCATTCGGCAGCAAGTGTACGTCGGCCATGAATTTACGGTCGGCAACAACAACGTCATCACGTCAGGCTGCACAATCGGCGGCGAGTGCCGTATCGAGAATAATTGCTACATCGGTCTGAATGCGACAATCCTGAACAAAATCACCGTTTCCGAAGAGAGTCTCGTCGGTGCGGGAAGCGTCGTGATCAGAAATACGGAACCTTTTTCAAGGAATGTGGGAAATCCAAGCAGAGTGTTGAGCTACCATAAGGAAGGGTTAAAGGTGAACCTATAACATGGACAAAATAATCGTGAATTTCACCCCGACCGGCATGATTCCGACCAAAAAAGAGACCCCTCACGTGCCCATTTCGCCGGAAGAAATCATCCGCGAAGTCAAGCAGGCTTGCGAATTGGGGATTTCCATGGTGCATGTGCATGCCAGAAACAGCGACGATGAAAAACCGACCTACCGTAAGGAAGTCTATGCGGAAATCATCGCGGGCATCCGTCAATTCGCCCCGGAACTCGTCATCTGCGCCTCGACATCCGGAAGGAACTTCAATACTTTGGAAGCCAGATCGGACGTTTTGTCGCTCCAAGGGGACTTGAAGCCGGATATGGGCAGCCTGACGCTCAGCTCGCTGAACTTCAACCGGACCACCAGCGTAAATGAACCATCCATGATCGTTTCCTTGGCTGAACTGATGAAAACGAACGGCATCCGGCCTGAGTTGGAGGCCTTCGATTTGGGGATGGTCAATTATTGCAACTACCTGATCAAAAAAGGGGCGGTGGTTGCGCCTTATTACGTCAACCTGATCTTGGGCAACATCGCCTGCGCCCAAGGGGATTTGCTGCATATCGGCTGCATGCTGAAAGACATTCCCGAAGACAGCATTTTTTCGCTGGGAGCTGTCGGCACAGACCAATTCAAAATGAATTCCTTGGGGATCACGATGGGCTGGGGCGTACGCGTCGGCCTGGAGGACAACTTCTGGTATGACGAGAACCGGACCAAATTGGCGACGAACATGGATCTGCTGAACAGAGTCCACAAGATCATTTCGGCAAACGAGAAGGAGGTCATGACCTCCCGGGAACTGCGGCAAAGGCTCAATCTGGATCCGGGCTTCGGCAAATATGGCGTTGCCGGCTCCAATGATTGACGGTTTGCCGGGAAAATCGATTACGGAGAAAGTCAGGGTAATGCTTGTCTTTTTCCGTGTCAGTTGTTTTTGATCGCTGCCCAACGGCAAGTTCCGCATCCTCTTTGGCTGCTAGACAATTGTCATATAACCGTATATATGCTGATTATGTGCCAGTCAAATGGAATACCGTATTCGCAATGAATCAATTTGTATAGAGAGGTGAGGAGGATGTTCTATAGGCATTATGGCAAGCGACTGTTGGATTTTGTGGCGGCACTTATTGCACTCGTGTTCTTAAGTCCAATTTTACTGATTGTGGCTGTGCTGGTGAGAGCGGAGATTGGAAGTCCAATCATTTATCGGCAGCAACGCCCCGGGTTGAATGAGAGCATCTTTACGCTGTATAAGTTCAAAACGATGACAGATGAAAAAGACAAAAACGGACATTTATTGCCGGATAAACAGAGGCTGACAAAGTTCGGCAGGCTTCTGAGAGCGACAAGTCTGGACGAGTTGCCTGAATTGTTCAATATCCTGAAAGGGAATATGGCAATCGTAGGGCCAAGGCCTTTGCTGGTCAAATACTTGCCGCTCTATAACAGCCGACAAAGAAGGCGCCATGAAGTCAGGCCAGGGCTGACGGGATTGGCGCAAGTCAGCGGCAGGAACGCAATCAGTTGGGAAGACAAGTTTGATCTGGATGTGACGTATATTGAGAACCTCAGTTTGTTGGGGGACCTGAAAATCATTTTGAGGACGATAAAGAAAGTTGCAGCGAAAGAAGGCATCAGTTCTGAAAAATCGGTCACGATGGAAGCTTTCGAGGGGACAAAAAAAGCAGATGGAAAGCAGTTTTAGAACGAATTTGCACTGAGAGAGGCTAGTCGGGAGGCGGACATTCATGAAAATCCAAAATGAATTAACGGAGTACTTTTGCGATACGTACAAGATAGACAAAACGAGGGACTACGCAGTCGAAGAGGTAGATGCCAAGACGCTGCTTACCGGCGAACGGTTGGATTTGGTTGCCAAAATCAAATACATCGAGTGCAGAGAAAAAGGCCAGAACACTGATTTTATCAAGGAACTGTACAAAAGCCACATCGAAGCATTCACATTCGGAATCTATGCGGAAAGCGGCAATCAGGAAAAAAATTCGATAGACAAGTATTTTGAAACATTCAATCACTTGATCGACACGATCAAACTTACGGGATTCGATGCAGCGAAGTCTGTCGTTCCGGTAGGAAAAGACAACGTCATCATGGATGGCGCCCATCGGACAGCAATCGCCATCTACTTCGGATTGAAACTCCCGATCGTACGTTTTCCCGAACTGTACCTCCGGTTTGATGCCGAATATTTCCGCAAGCGACGATTGGATGAAAAATACATCGATTACCTTGTCCTGGAGTACTGCAAATTGAACCCGAACACCTATTTCGCAAGCGTCTGGCCTGCCGCCGGCGACAAAAAACAGCAATTGGATCAGATGTTGGCATTGATGGAGAGCAGCTGCAAAATCATTTATTCAAAGAAAATAAATATGGACTTTGAGGCTTTGAATAATTTCATAGCACAAGTCTACATGAAGGAGGATTGGGCCGGAACCTCGGAAAGCCAGTATGAAGGGTCCAAAGGCAAGACCAAAAATTGTTACTTGTGGGGTAATGAAACGACCATCTACATCCTCGAATCGGCTACTTTTGAGGCCATCTTCAACATGAAACAGGAAATACGGGAGATCTTCAAAATCGGCACACACTCCATCCATATCACGGACAATCAGGCGGAAACGATCAGATTGGCCAACCTGACTCTGAATCGGAATTCATTGGACTATCTGTTCCGGGGGAAGCCATTGATTTTCACGGATTTCAACAAGAAAGTGTCCGAATTCAAGGCAGCTTTGCTGGAAAACCATTATGAGCCGGATGACTTTATAGTTGCCTCCAGCGGCGTATTGGGTGTATATGGATTGAGGGACATCGGCGATATCGATTTTTTCACTCTGAAACCTGATTACGAAGTTCTGGAAAATGAAGGTTGCGAAAACAACCAGGCCTATGCCGGGTTCTATGAGAAACGGCTGGATGATCTGATCTATAACCCGGACAATTATTTGGTCTATAACGATATCAAGTTCATCACGCTGGATGTTCTGCAGAAATACAAGGTGGCGAGAAACCGCGACAAAGACATTGTGGACTTGAAACTGATCGCCGGCCTTACCAATCCGGACATGGACAGTACTGCGGGATGGTCAAAATCCCGAGTGGCACTCAACCGAGAGTACAGGATCATCAATTATCGCCTAAGGGCAGCTGCCTTCAAGGCATTGAAGCAATTGGGGCTGTACAATTCTGTAAGACAGGTGTACAGGGTAATGAAAGGCAGAAATTAGCGGATGATAACGTTAGGTTAAGTTAAGTGAGGTGTTTCTTTTGCAAATACATCATTATTTTTTTCTAACATTTTTGCTGTTGAAACCATTTTATTTTTTCCCTTCAGGAGGATTTCAAATATCGGATCTATTTTTTATTGCTTCTTTCCTCCTGTACCTGCTTATCGCGAAGAAAGGGGATAAAATAACGGTCGACAAAGTGGATAAATGGTTGCTGTATTTTGTCACTTTTGTTTTCGGCATAAATCTGATTTATGCTCTGATGTACGGGAAATCTGGATTTATGATTTCATCCATTTACTATATGTACAATTTTCTGATCATAGTGTTTTTCAGGATTTATGCAGACGATGAAGGATTTTTAATGAATATAGAAAAGGTCTGCAAACTGAACATCATTATCCAAGTATTTATATATGTATTGAAATTTGGCAGATTTTATTCAGAAAACCGATACATGGGGAGTTTCAATGATCCGAATCAAATGGCGTTCTTCGTATTTATGTCTTTGATCACTGCTTTTACAATCAGCGAAATAAGAAATGCTAAGCTGCATCTAATTTATCATATCATGGCGGTCGGTTTGATTTTCCTAACCTCTTCCACTGGGATGTTTTTGGGGGTTGCGGTATTCTACACCGTTCAGGCCTTAACGAAGGTCGTAAAAATCGTTAATCATGAATACAATGTGAAAGTTCTGTTGTTTATCATTGCCTCATTGATCATGGGCTTGCTTTTCAGCGCAAAGATAGATGATTACCTCGCAACCTTTTCGGAATCATCTATCATAGTGCGAGTGGAACAAAAGGTGGACAAACTGAGCGATAACAATCTGGGTTCGACTAATATCCAGGAAAGGGGAATAGACAAGCTGATACTCTATCCTGAGAAAACCATTTTTGGTGCTGGAGAAGGGTATTATGCCAGATTTGATAAAGCTTATACGGATCTCGAAGTACATTCGACGGCATTAAGTATTTTATTTTATTACGGCATCGTGCCGACACTGTTGTTTTTGATATGGTGTTTCAAAAATATACGCAGCTTAACTGTGAGCAATGTGGCGGTGATCGTGTCGCTGTTCATCGAAAGTCTTACCTTATTGAATCAGCGGCAACCGCTTTTTTGGATGATATTCGTCATTCTGAATATTCTCGCTAATAAGAAGATGGCTGAAAGTGAATCATCATGGGATAAGGAGTTGACACGTACAACGATCAGTCCAGCGGATTATTTCCAAAAAACGTAACGCAAGGAGGACAAATAAATGAAAATTCTGTATGTTTCAACTACATCAGCAACAATCAATTCATTTTTGGTCCCGCACATAGAAATGCTGTTGGATTCGGGTCACCAGGTAGATATGGCTTGTAATGTAAGTAAGCCGATCAATCCGACATTACTGGAACGGGGGTGCAGGGCATTCCCCATGAGCTTTCAACGGTCCCCTTTAAAGAAAAATAATTTCGTGGCTTATCGCAATCTAAAAAAATTGATTGAGGGCGGGGGGTATGACTTGGTGCATACGCACACGCCGATTGCATCCACCTTGGCAAGACTTGCCAACGGTAGGGGAAGGGAGGGTGTCAAGGTCATTTACACAGCACATGGCTTCCATTTTTTTGAAGGGGCACCATTGAAAAATTGGCTGACCTACTACCCGATCGAGAATTGGTTAAGCAGGTATACAGATGTACTTGTCACCATGAATAAGGAAGATTACGAACGCGCTCAAAAAAAGTTCAGATCCAAAAAGATACGTTTAGTGAACGGCGTAGGGGTTGATCTGAGCAAATTTGCCGTTCCGACGGAAATCGAAAAAAATAGGCTGCGCCAGGAGTACGGGATCGATCCAGAAGCGTTCATCCTAGTATACGCAGCTGAACTGACCAACAGGAAGCATCAAGATTTGTTGATAGCCGCGATGGATAAACTAGTAAGGGATATCCCCAACAGCAAGCTGCTCTTAATCGGCAAAGGCCCCAATCAGGAACAGTACCAAAGTCTGATAAATAAACTCCAGCTAAACGATCATATCGAGTTGATGGGATTCAGAGGGGATGTCGACAAACTGATGATGATAGCCGATATAGCCGTCTCTTCCTCTCGACAAGAAGGGTTGCCGGTGAATGTGATGGAGGCGATGGCAACCGGTCTGCCTTTAGTGGTCAGCGCCTGCAGGGGGAACAGCGATCTGGTCAAGGATGGAATTAACGGATTTGTCATAAGCGATGATATACCGGAGCACTATGCCGAAAAAATTCTCCGAATTTATTCGGATCGGGAATTGAGAGCGGAAATGAAAAATGCAAATTTAGCTGATATACAAAAATATTCCACCGAAAATGTATTGAAGGATATGGATGGAATATACAAAGAATTGCTTGTGTAAGCTTGCTGAAATGCTCGACAGCCCCGGCAAAACGACACCTTTCGTCTCGATAAAAAATGATCCGATGAACAGGAGGAAAACACCATGACAAAAATATCGGTCATAATGGGTGTCTATAATGACTCAAAAAAACTGACGACTGCGGTCGATTCAATACTAAATCAGACATTTACGGATTTTGAATTCATCATCTGCGATGATGGATCAGCCGATAATAGCTTTACGATACTGGAGGGATTGATGGCCAAGGACGACAGGATCAAACTCCTTAGGAATCCCCGGAACCTCAGTTTAGCGCCTACACTTAACAACTGCCTTAAGGTAGCTGTCGGAGACTATATAGCCAGAATGGATGCTGACGACATCTCGCATCCGGATCGCTTCGAGAAGCAAGTTGCTTTTTTGGATTCACATCCAGAGTATGCCCTGGTAGGCACGAGCCGAAATATGTATGACAACAATGGTATTTGGGGAAGTCTCATTCATGAAGGCGAAAGGACAACTCTCAATATTTATCATGGGATAACCTTTCTTCACCCATCCATCCTGATGAGAAGGGAAGCTCTGCTCGATGTGGGCGGGTATACCACTGGACCGGAAACCGAAAGGACAGAAGATTTCGATTTATGGTGCAAATTGTACGAAAAAGGATACCGGGGTTACAATCTGGGCGATCGGTTGGTCGATTATTACGAAGCAAGGGATTCATACACTAAACGAAAATATAAGTATAGGATTTGTGAATACAGGTTGAAAAAAAAATGGCGGGAAAGGCTTGATCTGCCGCTGAAATACCAGCTTCATGCCTACAAGCCGTTAATTGTCGGTTTGATTCCAGCCAAACTGTTGCGGACCTATCATGAACGTAAATTCAGGGTCCGGACGTGAGCGGCAAACGAGGTGTATGCCCACTATTTTCAAATTGGGAGCAAGTGAGAAAAAAATAAGCAAAAGAGCGCTGGGGGGGAGAGTATGTCACGGACCAAAAATTCTTTGATTAATTTGTCGGTAGCGGTGGTTGGGGAAGTGGTGGCGGTACCAATCGGTTTCGTGGCACGCATGGTTTTCATCAGGACGCTCGGGGCTGAGTATCTGGGCGTAAATGGGCTGTTCACAAGCATACTGACAATGCTTTCGTTGGTGGAACTGGGGATTGGTCTGGCGATCGTATTCAGCCTATACAAGCCGTTAGCGGAAAATGACACAAAAAAAGTACAGGCTATCATGCAGCTGTACAAAAAGGCCTATACCATAATCGGCACAGTGATAGCCGTTTTGGGCATAGCCATGACCCCTTTTTTATCGTTCCTGATCAAGGACGTGCCAGACGTTAAGAATATTAGATTTATTTTCCTGCTGTTCGTCATCAACTCGGCTATTTCCTATTTTTATGCCTATAAGCAAAATCTGATCATCGCCGATCAGCGTCGTTATGTAGTCACTATCTACCGTTATGCATTTTTCTCGATCGTTAATGTTCTTCAGATTGTATTCCTGTACCTCACCAAAGACTACGTCATATTTTTGGTTTTGCGAATCGTCTGTACGTTGTTGGAGAATCTTTTGCTGGCAAGGAGTGCGGATAAGCTTTATCCATTTTTGCGGCAAAAAGCCACGGAGCGACTGGATAGTGCCACGATTCAGGAAATCAAGAAGAATACCGGTGCGATGGTATCGCAGAAAATCGGGGAAATAGTGACGAATTCCACCGATAATATCGTGATTGCTGCAATGGTAGGGACGATTTGGGTTGGTCTTTATTCAAATTATATATTGATCACCACTGCCCTGAATGGGATAATGGGCCAGTTCTTTACTGCAATCACCGCGAGTGTCGGGAATTTGGGCGCAACGGAGAGCAAAGAGAAACTGCTTGCCGTTTTCCAAAAAATCCAGTTTGCAACTTTCTGGATTTTTGGTTTCAGTTCGATCTGCTTATTCTGCCTTATTAACCCTTTTATCGCACTCTGGGTAGGCAATGAATACTGGCTGAGTATGGGTACAGTTTTGCTGTTGGTTATCCTATTTTATATTCAGGGCATGAGAAGAGCAGTACTTACCTTTCGGGAGGCATTGGGGCTGTACTGGTATGATCGCTATAAACCTCTGTTTCAAGGAGTGATCAATTTGGCGATTTCGGTTGCACTTGCACCGAAGCTAGGAATTTCCGGTGTCATCATTGGTACTGTGATAAGCGTGTTGACCACTTGTTTTTGGATAGAACCGTATTTTTTATACAAGAAGGGCTTTGTCGCGCCCCTGAAATCTTATTATTACAAATATGCCGTGTATACCGCAATCACGGTAGTTACCGGATTGGCGACAGGTGCAAGCGTCGGATTAATTCCGGGGGCCACTTTAGCAGCGTTTATCGGAAAATCCATCGTCTGTCTGTCAGTTCCTAATCTCATTTTCTTGGTTATGTTTTACCGTACGCAAGAATTTCGGTATTTCCTCCTACTGGCAAAAAATATCGTGTTTAAAAAGGCAATAAAAAAAGTTGGTTAAACCAGCTATTAAATAGAATGTAAGGTGGTGCTGGAAATGAAGACGTTATCCCTATGGGGGAAAATGATTGTTTTGATCTTTGCCGACATCCTCTGTATCACTTTGGCAGCATTGCTCGCGTACTGGCTTCTGGAAAATTACATTGCTCTGCCTGATGGTTACTATTACGTGATGGTTGGCATCACTTGTGTCATCTACCTCTTTTTGGGCACATTCCGGCATATGTTTTCGAATATGCCGCATTATACGGACATCCATGATATCGTCATTAATGTACAGATTTTGTCGGTTGCCTTTTTGCTGTCGGCAGTCGTATCAACCGGTATTTTTGACCTGGTGAGTCGCCGCTATATCCTCTTGACCTACTTGTTCAGCCTGTTCTTCATACCGGGCCTTCGGGTGGCTTGGCGCATGTTTCGCGAACGCAATGAGGACCTTACCCGCCAGAACATTTCCGATGGCAGAGGGAAAGTAAGGACGCTGTTGGTCGGTGCCGGGGAAGGCGGACGCCTCTTCATCTCGAGCCTGATGCACCGGCCGAACGAAATCGAAATCGTGGGCATCGTCGACAGGGATGATAAGAAGCGCAACTACCGGTTGATGGGCATTCCGGTGCTGGGTAGGGAGGAAGACATCCCTCGGCTGGTGGCGGAGCTGGAGATCGATCAGGTGACGATTGCCATCCCTTCATTGAAACCCAAGGAAATGGAACGCATTTTGGATTACTGCAACCAAGTGGGTGTAACTGTCAACCAAATGCCAAAAATTGAGGACGTCATGACCGGGAAGTTGTCCGTCAGTCGCCTGCGCGATATTGACGTAGTCGATCTGTTGAGCAGGGAAGAGGTCGAACTGAACAAAGAATTGATTTCCGAAAATCTGAAGGGAAAAGATATTCTGATAAGCGGTGCGGGAGGATCGATCGGCTCCGAAATTTGCCGGCAAGTGGCTAAGTTTGAACCAAGGAGCATCATTTTATTGGGACATGGGGAAAATTCGATTTACCTGATCCATAGGGAATTGAGTCTTCTTTATGGGAAAACGATCGATATTGTTCCCGTGATTGCGGATGTGCAGGACCGTAAGCTGATTTTTGAAGTGATGGCGCACTATCGACCCGAATATGTTTTCCATGCGGCAGCCCACAAGCACATTCCGATGATGGAGTGGAATCCGCGGGAAGCGATCAAGAACAACATCTACGGCACCAAGAACATGGCGGAAGCAGCCAAAGCCGCCGGAGTGAAGAGCTTCGTGATGATATCGAGCGACAAGGCGGTCCGCCCTACCAATGTGATGGGGTCGACGAAACGGATTGCGGAAATGATCGTGACGGCGCTGAACGAACCCGGCAAAACAAAATTCGCGGCTGTGCGTTTCGGAAATGTCTTGGGCAGCCGCGGCAGCGTCATTCCCGTATTCAAGGAACAAATAGAAAAAGGCGGTCCGGTGACGGTGACCGATTTCCGGATGATCCGATATTTCATGACCATACCGGAAGCAAGCCGTTTGGTCATCCAAGCAGGTGTGCTGGCCAACGGTGGAGAGATTTTCATCCTTGATATGGGGGAACCCGTCAAAATCGTCGACCTGGCCAAGAAAATGATCAAGCTGTCCGGATACACAGAAGGGGATATCCCGATCGTCGAAACAGGGATACGCCCCGGAGAAAAACTCTACGAAGAGCTGTTGGCCGATGAAAGTATGCTTGACAGCAAAGCGCATGAAAAGATATTCGTCGGAAAAGCATCCACCTACAAATTGGAAGACACCCTCGCTTTTGCGGACGAACTCGTGCAGTTGCCTGTCGGAGAAATCCGTCAGAACCTGATTGATTATGCGTGTGAGCATCAATAAATGAAGGGAGACGGTTTTAATGACGGAAAAGAAAGAAAAGAAAATATTGCTTGCTTCGCCTCATATGTCGGGATACGAAATGGACTACATCCAAGAGGCGTTCGATACGAACTGGATTGCTCCGCTAGGACCAAATGTCACTGGATTCGAGCAGGAGGTATGCGCTTATACGGGAGCTAACTATGCTGAAGCTCTTTCTTCAGGTACGGCAGCTATCCATATGGCGCTTATGTATCTGGGGGTGGGTAAAGGAGATATCGTTTTTTGCCCCTCCCTGACTTTTTCCGCATCAGCCAATCCAATCATCTATTTGGGAGCTACCCCGGTATTTATTGATTCGGAAAGGGAATCATGGAATATGTCGCCGGCAGCGTTGGCGAAAGCCTTCGAGAAATATCCACATCCCAAAGCGGTTGTCGTCGTGAATCTTTATGGACAATCCGCCGATTTTGATGAACTGAAGGCGATTGCGGATGAACATCAGGTGCCGATAGTGGAGGATGCCGCCGAAAGCTTGGGCGCCACCTACAAGGGTGTGATGACGGGCACAATCGGGGAGATCGGAATATACTCCTTCAACGGAAACAAAATCATCACAACCTCAGGCGGCGGCATGCTGGTGGCCCGTGAGAAGAAAATAATCGAGAAGGTGGAATTTTGGGCAACGCAGGCAAAGGAAAATGCCCCCTACTACCAGCACAAGGAGATCGGCTATAATTACCGGATGAGCAATGTCGTCGCCGGAATCGGCCGGGGCCAACTGCGCGTGTTGGATGAACGGATCGCCAAAAAAAAATACATCTTCGATTATTATGCGGATGCCTTCCAGGATATCGAGGAGTTGGAGATGATGCCGATTGCTGCGTACGGTGAACCGAATTATTGGCTAAGTTGCATCACAATCAGGCCGGAAGCTGAGGTGCGCCCGAAAGCTCTGCTGGACTATCTGGCATCGAAAAACATTGAAGGAAGACAAATCTGGAAACCGATGCATCTGCAGCCTGTTTTCAAAGGCGTGGATTTCTTCAGCCACAATCCGGAAGGCACAAGTGTGTCGGAGGATATCTTTGCCAGAGGCTTGTGCCTGCCGTCGGATACCAAGATGACGGATGAGGATCTGGAAAGGGTCGTGACGCGGGTCAGTTGGTTTTTTGGAGCTGAGGCCGCGCGGAAATCAGCCTGGGTTCTTACGTTGACTCATAAGGGGATTCCTTTCTAGTACCTAGGATAATATGGTATAATTAAGACAATCATAAGAGGTATTGCGATCCGCTGAAAACCCTTTCGCCGGATGCCTATTTGATCTTGTCATTCTGATTGTCAAAAGCCGAATACTAGGAGGGAATGCGATGAAGGAAGAAGTTTCTTTAAGGGACCTGATGGCAATAATAAGGCAAAGAATGATCATCATCCTAAGCTTTGGCGCCATGGGACTTATACTATCAGCAGTCTACACGTTTCTGATTGTGACCCCGATGTACGATTCCACCACCCAATTACTGGTGAACCGTACAGGTGATGGGACCAATAGCATTCAGCTCAATGACATCAATTCAAATGTACAGATGATCAACACCTACAAAGACATCATAAAAGGCCCCGTCATATTGGATGGAGTCAAAGAGGATTTGGACCTTGACTACACCGTCACGGAATTGGCGGATATGGTAGTGATAGACGTTAATCAGGATTCACAGGTTTTCTCGTTGACTGTTTTGGGACCGAATCCAGAAGAGGCAGCCGAGATTGCCAATGGAATCGCAGCGACATTTCAAAGTGCCATTTTCGACATCATGAATGTCGAAAATGTAAGTATCATTTCTGCGGCGGTTGTCAATTCAAAACCCGTTTCTCCTGTCGTAGTGAATAACTTGCTGATAGGGCTGGGGATCGGCTTGCTGTTCGGATTCGGAGTAGCTTTGTTACGTTATGCGATGGCGAAGACGATCGACGATTATCAGTTCATTACACAAACCATCGGCTGGCCAAATTTGGGTACCATTTCCGAATTGAATAAGGAAGAGCAGCTGGCCATCGTCGCATTACAGAAACAAAAACTTGCGGCCACGAAAACTGCAAAAGTGGCGGAATCGGCAAAAGAGGCTATCCCAAAACGGATTCTTGATGGAGAAATGCTTTCCGCTGCGAAAGAGCAGCCTAAAAGGCCTAGTCCTAGGGCTAGTATTGAAAGTGACTCCGATCAGGAAGTAAAAAAGGAATCCAAGAAGCGCCCTAAACAGCATTCGTCCTCATATTCAGGTATGAGTCGGGAACGGCTGGTGACCGTTGCGGACATGTCGAGGGAAAAAATCGGCGTAATCCTGCAGAACAACGATGTCATTCAAGAAGAGGATTCGGGCAACAAAAGGGGGAAAAGATGATGGTGGAGGCAGTGAAAAAAAAAGCCAAAAAAAACAAACAATCCAACCGCTTATATGGGCTGATCACCTTGGCCATTCCGCAATCCCCTGTGTCGGAGCAATTCAGGACATTGCGGACCAACATCCAGTTCTCGATGATCGATAAAAAATTGAAATCACTGATTGTCCTGTCGGCAACACCAGCTGCCGGGAAATCGACTGTGGCCGCCAACTTGGCTGTGACCTTCGCCCTGCAGGGGAACCAAGTCCTGTTGATGGACTGCGATTTGCGCCGTCCATCCGTGCACCGCGAATTCGGACTACAGAACACATCAGGACTGACGAATCTGTTGGCCAATCAGAACGGAAATGTGCTCGATGCCTATCTGAACTCGTGCGAGGTCGAAGGTCTGTCAATCCTGACCAGCGGACCCGTGCCACCGAATCCAGCTGAACTGCTTTCCAGTAACAGGATGAAGAAGCTTGAAAAGGATGTGTCTGAGCGGTTCGATCTCGTGATATACGATACTCCGCCCTTGCTTGGATTCACTGATGCACAGATACTGGCCGGACGGGCGGACGGGACCGTCTTTGTCGTGCATTACGGGGCGAGCACGAAAGAGGACGTTCTGAAGGCGGCGGATTCCTTGAAAATCGTCAACGCAAATGTGTTGGGGGTCGTCTACAACCGCGCGTCAAGCGGTCAGAAGGAACACAGCTACTATTACGGCTATCATGATGAAGAATGACTTTCGTATATATTGTAAATGTATGCGGAAAAGACTGAACAGGGCGGTCCCGGATGGGGTCGTCTTTTTTTGCGTACGCGGACAGCACTTTCCGTCCGGCTGCGTCAGCTCCGGGAGAAGTGTCGCTCGCCGGAGTTCGCCGCCATATATGCGCCGCAGCTCCGGCGAGCCCACCTTCCCCGGAGGAGAGCACCGAAACAGTGCCGCAACTCCGGGGAAGGCGTCGCTGACCGGAGTTGCCGGCCCCTCAGCATACCTCAGCTCCGGCCAAGCAGCCAAACGGCAGGAATTTCATCACCTGATGAAATTTATTTAAACATATCCTCTTTTTCCTGTATAATACTAAAGAATACTTTATAGGAAGAGGATAGAATATATATGATAACTTTAAAATCTGAACGTGAAATTCAAGCTATGGAAGAATCCGGTGCAATTTTGGCAGGCATCCATGAAGAGTTGCGCGGTTTCATCAAACCGGGCTTGACGACGATGGAAATCAATAATTTTGTGCAGGAGCGCATCGAAGCGGCAGGCGCCATCTGCGAACAGATCGGTTTCGAGGGTTACGAATTTGCGACTTGCACAAGCGTCAATGACGAAATTTGCCATGGTTTCCCCGGCAAATATGTGCTGAAGGACGGCGATCTGATCAAAGTCGATTCGGTCGTGAACTACAAGGGTGCGATGTCCGATTCTTGCTGGAGCTATCTGGTCGGGGAAGGTTCGCCGGAAGTGAAACGGTTGATGGCAGTGACGGAAAAGGCTCTGTACTTGGGGATCGAGCAGGCAAAAGTGGGCAACCGCGTCGGCGATATCGGGCATGCGATCCAGACTTACGTTGAGGGCGAAGGCTTCTCGGTCGTCCGCGAATTCATCGGCCACGGTATCGGGCCGACGATGCACGAAAGCCCGGCGATTCCGCATTACGGTGAAGCCGGCAAAGGCCTGCGCCTGAAGGAAGGCATGACGATCACGATCGAACCGATGGTCAACACCGGAACGTGGAAGTCGAAAATGGACGACAACGGCTGGATCGCCAGGACGAAAGACGGCGGGTTGAGCTGCCAGTACGAGCACACGATCGCCATCACCAAAGATGGCCCGAAAGTGTTGACGCAACAAAAATAACGGAATGCTAATATATTGACGATTACAACAAAATGTTTTTTTCGAAAATCAGCTTACTTAATTATTGAGTATGTCCGAGATTGATTTTGTCTGAAATTTTATAAAAAATTCCAATAAGAATAATTATAGTTATTTCAATCATAGTATAGTAAACTATTTTAAAGTGAGAGAAATATGCCCTCAGCAGGCAATTTTTCTTAATTACGGTGCTATTTATAGCCACTCAGAGTTTTTTTCAGGAGGGAAATCATGGAAGAAGAAATATCGTTAGGTGAAATTTTCGCAATATTGAAACAACGGATCGGGTCCATCATCACTTGGAGCTTGGCGGGTCTATTATTGGCTGCGTTGTATACATTCTTTTTTGTGACACCGTCTTACCAATCTACATCCAAAATCGTCGTGAATCAGACCCAGAATGCTGAACAGGCGATCACAAACACGGATATCCAAACGAACCTGAGTTTGATCAATACGTATCAGGGAATCATCAAAGAACCGATCATATTGGAGGATGTCATCACCAGCACGGGCTCCGACCTTACGCTTGGGGAGCTGCGCAACAAATTGACAGTCCAGACCGAGGACAGCTCCTTGGTGTTCGGAATCACGGTTTCCGATGAGAACCCATACACTGCTGCGGAACTGGCCAATGCGACAGCATCCTCTTTTGAACAAAAAATCGGTGAGATTTTGGATGTCAACAGTGTGACCATCCTATCACAAGCCATCGCAGATCCGAATCCGGTATCTCCGAATACGCCAATGAACCTTGTTTTGGGACTGTTGGTCGGAATGATGATCGGTGTCGGGCTGGCATTCTTAGCCGAATTCATGGATAAGACAGTCAAGGACGAAAAATTCATTGAGCAACTGGGCTGGTCTAACTTAGGGCCAATATTGCAAATGACGGAAGAGGAATTGTCCTCAACACGATTTGTTCAAGTTACATCCGAAGTAAAATCGCGTAATGCGAAACGCCGCGTATAGGAGACGATAATATATGTTTGGAGCTAGTAAAAAAAAGATAAAGAAATTGGATAGCCAACAACGAAAAGGCCTGAGTCTTATTTCAAGGTTGCGCCCTAAATCCGTAATCGCTGAGCAATATCGAACCATCCGCACGAATATCCAATTTTCAATGGTTGACCGCGATGTCAAATCGATCGTAGTGACTTCTTCAGGCCCTTGGGAAGGGAAGTCGACAACATCCGCGAATCTGGCTTCAGTCTTTTCCGATCAAGGAAAACGTGTTCTGCTGGTGGATGCTGATTTGCGCAAGCCAACTGTGCAACGGACATTCGGCTTGAGCAATGTGGAAGGGTTGACTACTTTGTTGAGCAGCCCCGATAAGGCTGCAACTGAAATCATTCAGCAAATTGTCGGAACCGATCTGCATGCGTTGACGAGCGGTCCGATTCCGCCCAACCCGTCGGAACTGCTGAACTCTAACCGCATGAACGCTTTGATGAAACAACTTGAGGAAATGTACGACATCATCATCTATGATATGCCTCCGGTGACATCGGTGACCGATGCGCAAATCATGGCTTCAAAGGCGGACGGCGTAGTGTTTGTGGTCCGTTATGGGGTATCTCAAAAAGCCTCCGTATCGAACGCAAAAGAACTGCTGGAAATGGTGAATGCGAACATCTTGGGTGTTGTGTTCAACGGTGTTGAGAAAAGGAGTGACCAAGCCTATTACGGATATGGTTACACGAGCGAGGAGGGCGCGAAGTGATCGATCTTCATTGCCATATCCTGCCCGGTGTCGATGATGGTGCCCGCACGCTGGAAGATTCCCTTGCAATGGCTGAAAATGCTGTTGCAGAAGGGA
Organism: Trichococcus ilyis; assembly: GCF_900109135.1. Taxonomy (GTDB): domain Bacteria; phylum Bacillota; class Bacilli; order Lactobacillales; family Aerococcaceae; genus Trichococcus; species Trichococcus ilyis. Next base: position 55,016 of record NZ_FNYT01000006.1, read on the forward strand.
TCTCTCATATCCTAGTGACACCTCATCATCACAATGGGAAATATCTGAATCCGAAAGCTGCCGTCGTGGCGGCTACGGAGTCACTTCAAAATGAATTGGACCACAAAGGAATCAAGCTTACCTTATACCCGAGTCAAGAAGTCCGTATCAATGGCGATTTGATTAAAGACATTGAGAATGAGGACATATTATTCATCGATGAAGAAAGACGCTATCTGTTGATTGAATTTCCGACTTTATCGATCCCAGAGTATACTGAAGTATTGTTTTTTCAACTTAGACAAAAAGGCATCACGCCGGTAATCGTTCATCCGGAACGGAACCAGGCGATCATTGATGATCCAAATATATTATTGCCGTTCATTGAGCGAGGAGCATTGGCGCAAGTGACAGCGGCCAGCTACATGGGGGTATTCGGCAAGGATATTGCGCGTTTAAGCTATCGTTTGATCGAAGCCAATCTCGTGCATATTATCGCATCAGATGCGCATAATACGCGGGGAAGAGGCTTTTATTATAAGAAAGCCTTTGCCCAACTGGAAAAGGACTTCGGCACGGACAAGGTCCGCTATTTCCGGGAAAACGCAAAAAATCTGCTGAATGGTGATGCGATGCACACCGAAGCTCCCGTTGAGGTAGATCGGAAATCGAAATCGCGCTCTTTTTCGCGGGGGAAATTCGGTTTTTTTAGAGTCAGATAACAGGCTGCCATCAGAAAATCCATCTGCGCAGCTGCATGATCTGGCTCTCATTTTCCGAAAGTTTGTTTGGCGCATAAACTAATGTTCTTGTTGTTTCTGCCCAACCAGAATGAAATCAGTCAGAGGAACAGCTTTTCGTGTTCTTTGACTGATTTTTTTGTTGCGGAGTAGGGGGTCGGGTTTTTGGCATGTTTATTTCGGTTGTGTTACTAATGTCGAAAGCGTCTTGAATGTTCTGCAGTTTATTGATAATATTATTAAGATTCTATGACAAGCGCCTTGGGTTGCTTTTTATATAGGAAGAGACATTATTTTGGATGTATGTTCAATAAAACACGTAATGAAAGACTATTGCCGGCAAGTACAGAATGGATCAGGGATTTTCCTGCTGGATGCTTGCTGTGGGCACTAATTTTCTTTCAGGAGAAAGAGGAACGGCATAAATGAATGAAACCAGAAAAAGCAGACAGGGGAAAAAGCGGATTTTGAGAACCGTCTTATCCATCCTGATGGTCGCGATGATCGGCGTTATCGCCTATATGTTCAAGGCCTATTCCGATATCGGCAGCACCGCGGAATCGATCTACAACGAGGTGAGCGTTGTCGAGATGCGGGAAGAGTCGATTGAAGTCGAAACAGCCACTCAGCCGATTTCCTTCTTGTTATTGGGGGTCGACACCGGTACCGCTGAAGAGGAGCGGACGGAAACGGGACGGAGCGACACAATCATCGTTTGTACGGTGAATCCGAATACCAAGACGACGACTTTGTTGAGTATCCCGCGTGATACTTATTCGGAAATTATGGGCTACAGCAATCTATATGATTATTACGGGGATTATTACGACAAAATGAACCATGCCTACGCTTTCGGCGGCACGGAAATGTCGATCAATACGGTGCAAGAGTTCCTGAATATCCCAATCGATTATTACGTGGAAGTGAATTTTGATGGCTTGGTTGACATCGTCGATGCAGTCGGCGGAATCGAAATCACAAGTCCTTTGACTTTTGACTTCTACGGTCCACAGTTCATCGAAGGCGAAACGCGTAATCTGACAGGATTCGAAGCTCTCCAGTTTGCCCGCATGCGCAAACAGGATCCGGATGGAGACCTCGGAAGACAGAAGAGACAACAGATGGTCATCAAAGCAATCCTGGATAAGGTCCTGACGATGGGGACAGTCGTGAATTACAAAAATATCCTGGCCACCTTGGAAGACAACGTCCAGTTGAACATATCCCTGGACGAAATCATTTCGATCGCCAGCGGATACCGCAAATCCATGGAGACCTTCCAACAGTTTTATGTTGAAGGACAAGAAACCTACATCGATGAAATTTATTATTATTACGTAAATCCGGAAGAGCGGTTGCGTCTGTCCAACATCCTGCGGAAGGAACTGGAGTTGCCGGAAGTGTCGTTGGCGGATATCTCAACTTCCCTCAACGAACCTGTTTTGGGAACGCAGCCGTATGAAACGGATTCTTCTGCTACAGATTCTTCTTATGACTCTTCGACATACGGCCAGAGTGATGTCTATACGCCGAACTATTCCGATCCGTATTACGAAGAAAACTATACTGAAGAAACCTATACAGAAGATTACTATTATGAGGAACCGGCTTCGAATTACGCAGAGGATCCTTATACAGAGACATATGATTCAAGTTATTGATCACTAAAACCAGAGAACACAGTTTCAGTTGAGGCTGTGTTTTCTTGTTAGGATAGAGAAGGGGAATGGAAATGCCTGAAAAAAGAAAACGTAAACGCAAAAAAAGATGGGGTTTGAGAATATTCTTCGGTGTGCTTGCCGCATTGATTTTGACAGCAGGTGGCTATGTCTATTCCGTTTATCGGAATTTGAACAAAACAACTGATGCTATCTATACTCCGGTAGAAACCCAAGCAGTCAGGGAGGCTGGGGTTGATTTGACGCAACAGACGCCTATCTCGATTTTGTTGATGGGTATCGATAACGGTGCCGATGGGAGAACCGAAGCCGGAAGATCGGACTCGATGATTGTGGTGACGGTCAATCCTAAGACACAAACAACTACGATGGTCAGCATACCAAGGGATACTTTTTCCGAAATCGTCGGTAATGACAGCTATGATAAAATCAATCACGCCTATTGGTTCGGTGGTGCCGAAATGGCGATCAATACGGTCCAGAAATTATTGGGCATACCGATCGATTACTACGCATCCATCAACATGGAGGGCTTGAAACAGATGGTTGATGCGGTAGGCGGCATCACAGTCAATAGCCCGCTTGCCTTCACATCAAGGGGCTATACTTTCGTGGAAGGCTCAAATCAGATGGACGGTGAAGCAGCATTGGCATTTTCGCGTATGCGCGAAGAGGACCCGACACAAGACACTGGCCGACAAGACCGCCAGCGTTTGGTTATTGAAGCGATCATCAATAACATGATGAAAACGGATATGTTATTGAGCTATCAAGATATTTTGTATTCCTTGTCCGCTAACGTAGAAACCAACCTGCAGATGAGCGATTATCTGGCATTGCAGCAAAATGGGTACGTATCTGCTGTGTCCAACATCAAGCAGGACCACTTAGGCGGCGTGGGTGGTCTGCGGAATGACATCTACTACAGCTTCGTGGACGGAGCTGAACTGAACCGGGTTCAAGAGGTTTTGAAAACGGAACTGGAATTGCAATAACCTAAGCTAAGAAGGCGAGATCAGGCATCTCGTCTTTTTTTTTGTCTCCGGCCTTATCAAGCCTTAACAATTTCGTTAAGATTGTTATTTTTCCTTTTTCATTCCGGTTAATTGACTTATACTAGAAGGTAATGGGCAAGATGCGCGTACTTAGCAGTGCATCCACAGCCAATATATCCTGCACGGGCAGGATCGGGAGGAGGACCTAGGGTGAAACCAATGGTCAGCATCATCGTGCCGGTCTACAATGCGGCACCTTATTTAAAGCAATGCATCGACAGTCTGACTGGTCAGACGCTGAAGGAAACCGAAATCATACTGATAAACGACGGATCGACGGATGACAGTCTGACTGTCTGCGTCCACCTGGCTTCCACAGATGACCGTATCCGTGTAATCGACAAGCCGAACGGCGGCGTTTCGGAAGCACGGAATGACGGTCTGCGCGCAGCGACAGGGGAGTATGTGGGCTTTGTCGATCCGGATGACTGGGTGGATATCGATATGTACGAACGCATGCTTGCGACGCTGACGGCCGCCCAAGCGGAAGTCTGCATGTGCAATTATGTCAAAGAGACCAAAGACGGCACCGAGCCTGTATTGATGAAGCAGCGCGGAGTCATCGAAAAAGCAGCGATCCTTGATGCCATTGTCGCGAATGTCATCGCCAAACCGAGCTTCAGGAGCGGGGAAACGGACATCATGGGCAGCGTCTGCCGCCTGTTGATCAAGCGCGAACTGCTTGAAAAAGAAAACATCTGGTTCGACAAGGAAGTCGCCTTCATGGAAGACTTGCTGGTCTGCGTCGAGGCTTTCCTGAAATGCGACCGCATCGCCATCGACGAGGGCGCCTACTACCATTACCGCGTCCATGAAAGTTCGACCGTGATGGCCTACAAAGCGCAGTTCCATCAGCGCCAGAAGCAGGCTTTCGCGAACCTGCAGCAGTTGCTGGTCCGCGAGGGCAAGGCAGCCGCCTTGGCACCGCGCATGGCGAACCGCTACATCATCATCGCGCTGCTTTCGCTGGCGAACGAAGCCCACACGGACAATCCGGCGACTTTCCGCGAAAAAATCCGCAACATCGGGACAATCGTAGCAGATAAAGAACTGGCTGCCGTCCTTGGAACCATCGATCTGGATGCAGTGGAACCCCGCAAAAAACTGGAGCTGAACTTGATTAAGAAACAAGCCAGCGTGACATTGTACCTGTATTACAGCGTATTCAACAAAATCAAGGCCATATTGGGCAAGGGCTGATTAGCCGCCCAAGCCAAAAAGAAAGGGTATTGAGATGAGTGAATTGATCAGCATCATCGTGCCGGTCTACAAGGTGGAGGCGTACTTGCCCCGCTGTGTGGATTCAATCTTGGCACAAACATACAAAAACCTGGACATCATCCTGGTGGACGACGGTTCGCCGGACAACAGCGGCAAAATCTGCGACACCTATGCCGAGAAGGACATCCGCATCACCGTCATCCACCAAGAGAACGGTGGCTTGTCGGCTGCCCGCAACGCCGGCATCGCCGCAGCGAAGGGCGCCTACCTGACTTTCCTGGACAGCGACGACTGGGTTCCGGCCGAGTACATCGCCTATTTGTATGAGTTGTTGAAGGAAACCGGCAGCGCCATTTCGCTCTGCAATTTCCTGAAGACGACGACGGAGGAGTTACCCCAGGCAAGCGAACCGGAAATGGTGACGGTCATGAAGAACGACGCGATTCTGGCGAAATACATCGACTTGGGCGATGACTTCCATCCGCAATTGGTCATGGCCTGCGGAAAACTGTTCGACGCCAGCCTGTTCGAATCGATCCGATTCCCGGTCGGCAAACTGCACGAGGACGAGTTCACGACCTATAAGCTGTTCCATTTCGCGCCGCAGACGGTGGTGTCGAAAAAGCCGTTGTATTATTATTGGCAGCGTGAGGACAGCATCATGGGCGAAGCAGGCTTCCGCCTGCAGAACAAACTCGATTACATGGAGGCGTTGGTCGAACGGGCAGCCTTTTTCCATGAGGCGGGTAGGACGGAATTGAGCAATCGGACTTATAAATCGCTCTTCGCTGAAGCTTTGTCGGTCAATCTGCAATTGGATGCACGCAAGGAAACGGAAGCGAAGGCGCCGATCAGAGGCATGCTGAGGCAAGCCCGGAATACCTTGAAGCGCACCGGCCGTTCGAAATTGGCTTTCATGTACAGCACCTATCTGTCGTATGAAAGACCGATCGCTTGGGCTTACCGCACTTATAAAAAAATGAAGTAAACAGGGAGATGGCCCAGGCAGCTCCCGGTTATTCCATCCTTGAGCCACCCAGGCCTTCTTCTGAAAGAAAAGAGGGCAAAATGAATAAAAATAAACAATTCGCCATCAACATGATTGCGCAAGTAGTCGGTTTTGTCGTGAACATGGGGATCAGCTTCTTGTTGACGCCGTTCATCGTCGAACACGTAGGGAGCGAAGCTTATGGGTTCGTGGGTTTGGCGAACAACTTCGTCAGCTACGCGCAAGTCATCACCGTGGCTTTGAACTCGATGGCCAGCCGTTTCATCACGATCAAGATCACTGAAAATGATGTGGAGGGATCGAACCGCTATTTCACCTCGGTAGTCATCGCGAACATCGCGACGGCTTTGACTTTGAGCATCCCGTCGGCCATCGTCATCCTGAATCTGAACAAGATCGTGAACGTGTCCGACGCTATTCTGATCGACGTCCAATGGCTGTGGGCGTTCATCTTCCTGAATTTTTTGGTCAGCATCATCTCGTCGACCTATAGCGTGGCGACGTTCGTCCGCAACAAATTATATTTGTCCTCCCTGCAGGGCATCATCTCCAATATCCTGCGCGTAGGGGTGCTGATCGCGGCTTTCAGCATTTTCGTGCCGTCAGTCTGGTACGTGGGTCTGGCCGCATTCGTGGCTACCGGTTACGTCTATATCTGGAATGTCTACTACACGCGGAAATTGACGCCCGATATCAAAGTGAGGAAACGTTATTTCGATGTGAAAGTCATCAAAGTGCTGTTGTCCTCAGGCATCTGGAACAGCTTCACGCGGTTGAGTTCGATCCTGTCGACCGGTCTTGATCTGTTGGTTACGAACCTGTACGTCAGTTCGGCTGCGATGGGCGTGCTTTCGGTCGCAAAAACGGTGCCGAGCGCTATACTGACTTTGTTCGGGACTTTGGCGAGCGTCTATGCGCCGCAGCTGACGATCAGCTACGCACAAAATGACTACAAAGAAATGAAAAACCAGTTGATGTCCTCGATCAAGTTCCTCGGCCTGTTCGCCTGCATCCCGGTGGCGGCGCTGTTCGCTTATGGGGAAATCTTTTACAAGCTATGGGTGCCGACCCAAGACGCGCATCTCCTGTACATGTTGACGATCTTGTCGTGCATCGAGTTCATGTTTGTCTTGCCGTTGGAAGGGCTGTGGAATCTCTTCACGGCCACGAACAAAGTCAAGCAGACGTCCATCTACATGTTCGTCAACTCGATCGTCACCATCGTCATCGTCTTGGTGGCCATGCAGTTCACAAGCGACGACACTTTGAAGCTGTATATCATTGCAGGGACCAGCACGGCCTTTGCGGTGATCCGATCGCTGTTCTTCCTGCCGATTTACGGGGCGCACTGCCTCAACATCAAATGGACGGCCTTCTATCCCTCGATCCTGAAAAATACATTATCGGTCGTTGTGGCTTCGGCATTCTCTTTGTTGATCCGCAACTTCCTGCAGATCGACGGCTGGCTGATGCTGATTGTTGCCGGCATCCTGACGAGCCTCTTTGCGATCGCCTTCAACTTCATCGTGCTGTTGAATCAAAACGAGCGTAAAGCGCTTGTGAATAAAGTATTGCGCAGATAACCAGAAGCAAAAAAGGAGTGAAATTGATGACTAAGATACCGAAAATCATCCATTACTGCTGGTTCGGCGGCGGACCGATCCCGGAGAAGGATCAAGCCTGCATCGCAAGCTGGAAAAAGTTCTGTCCGGACTACGAAATCATCGAATGGAACGAAAGCAATTATGACATAAGCAAAAACCGCTACATGAAAGAGGCCTACGATGTCAAGAAGTGGGGTTTCGTGCCAGACTATGCCCGTCTGGACATCGTCTATACGCAGGGCGGCATCTATTTGGATACGGATGTGGAAATCATCCGCAACATGGATCCTTTGCTGGAGGATGAAGCGTTCATGGGCTTCGAGGACGGCAAGTTCGTCGCTTTGGGATTGGGGTTCGGCGCCGCCAAGGGCAATCCGCACATCAAAGCTATGCGCGATGTCTACGAAGGCGTCTCCTTCATCAATCCGGACGGCAGCTTCAATACTTTGCCGAGTCCGCATTACACGACCGATTATCTGTTGGAGAAAGGCCTGAAGCAGAACGATACCTTCCAGCAAATCGAAGGCATCAGCATCTATCCGAAAGCCTATTTTTGCCCGCGTGATTACTACACCGGGGCGATGAGCCTGACCGAAAATTCCTACACGATCCATCACTACAATGCGTCCTGGTTGTCGGATAAGGAAAAGAAGAACTACGAACGCAAGCTGCGCCTGATCGAACGCTACGGCAAACCGGCCGGGACAGGGCTGCATTACGTCCTTTCGATTCCGGACATCATGGAAAGGAACGATTTGGGTAGCCTGATCAACAAGGGACTCGGGAAATTCAGAAAGTAATTCTGCCTCAATAATAATATGTTTTAAGCAGGACAAAAGAAGAAAACGCGGAAGCAACCACTAAGCTTGGTTGCTTCCGCGTTTTTTTAGCCTGAACTTTAGACTCAAACGTTCGCGGTGTAGAGGCCGATGGTGTACTCGGCTTGGCCGGTTCCGTTTGCGTAATAAGCCAATCCGTCGACCACAAAGACATAGCCGTCGCCGTAAGGGGCGTGTGCGATGTGGTGCATAGCCAAGTCGTTCCAGGAACCGTTGTGCTGTGCTTCGACAGCGGTGCCAAGCTGCTCGACTGTGACGGTTGTCGGAGACAAATCAGAAAGCTTGTACCAAGTTGTGTATTCGCCGTAGACATTCGTGGCGACCGGAGTCACTTGGACCGGCATCACGATGTAGTCTTCGTACACGAATGGGTTGCCGGCGCCGCGGTAGCCTTTTTCAGACCAGTTCTCTTCGATAATGAGGCCGGCTGGATGCAGTTGCCATTCTCCATTGCGCCAGTCTCCGGACGTGTTGTAGTACAAGGAGATGCTGTTGTAAGGTTGCTCGGAGGTCGTCAAATACCATGTACCGCCGACTTCGAAGACGTTTGTGTCAACGAAGTTCCCTTCCAATAAAGTGGAGTGATAGTCCCAACCGAGTGGGAAGGAAGTAGCAAAGAAGGCTTCGACATTGCCGGCTTGATCCGGAACCATGTAGTAGTTGTCATTGTACTCGAAAACGTTTGGATAGGCAGCACGGATGCCGTCCGTTTCCGGACCTAAGACCACTTGAGTGTAAGTCCAATTGGCGAGGTCGGTACTGTAGGCGTGTGCAACACTGTCCGTGAAGCTTTGCGTTGCGATATTGTAGTCCCTCAAAACTTCGAAGAACATGTGGTAGACGCCGTCGACGAGGATGATGAACGGATCGGCGGTCCCTAATGGATTATAGACGTCGGTTACGTCGTTTCGGGTAATGACCGGGTTGGTGATGTTCCCGAATTCATCCAGCACAGGGATAGCGAATTCCGGTTCAGGTTCTACATAGCTGTAGTCGCCTTCATAGGCAAGCAACTCGCTGATGGTCCTGAATTGATAACCGAGGGCGCGGGCGGCTGTGATCATTTCCAACAATGCAGTTGGTGTCGTGTTGGCTGAGTTGTTGCCGTGCAACAGATAGATAGCACCGGCGGAAAGGTTATTCAGGACCGCTGCACTGACTTGGCTGGCAGAAAGTGTTCCGGACCAGTCACGGGTATCGGTCGTCCAACCAATTGTGTAGCTGTAGCCTAGGCTACCGGCTGTCGCCAATACGGTTGCGTTCGTTGCCCCCATCGGAGCGCGGAAATAAGGAGTTGTGCTTTCGCCGGTAGCTGTTTTCACCAGTTGTTCCAATTGATTCAGATCGGACGTCAATTCAGCGGTCGTCATTTGAGTGGCATCGTCATGGCTGAAAGTATGGTTGCCGATTTCGTGGCCTTGGGCAAGGATATCATCGATCAAAGTCGGATCGGTGAGCCCATTCAGGAAGAAGGTTGCTTTTACATCCAATAGGGCTAAGTTCGCCAATATTTGGCGGAGATTTTCAGCACTGGATACATCGCTGATGGTCAAGGAAATGACTTGTTGGTTGGTATTGACTTGATTGACCAGTTGCGAAGGTATCGTGATGATCGGTGGATCAGGATCAACAGGATCGACGGGATCAACCGGGTCAACCGGGTCAGGGTAGATGCCTTGGAGCGCCAACAAACCTGTGATGGTCCTGAATTCATAGCCGAGTGCACGTGCGGCTGCGATCATTTCCAGCAACGCTGCCGGTGTAGTGGCGGCTGAGCTGTTGCCGTGCAACAGGAAGATGGACCCCGGTGTCAGATTGTTCACGACAGCAGAGCTGACTTGACTGGCCGTCAAGGTTCCGGACCAATCACGCGTGTCAACCGTCCAACCGATTGTGTAGTCATAGCCCAGGCTGCCGGCTGTTGCCAAAACGGAAGCATTGGTTGCCCCCATCGGAGCGCGGAAGTACGGCTTCGTACTTTCGCCGGTGGCATTTTTGACCAGTTGTTCCAGATTGTTGAGGTCGGTCGTCAGTTGGGCGGTGGTCATTTGCGTGGCATCATCGTGGCTGTAGGTATGGTTGCCGATTTCGTGACCTTGAGCGAGTATGTCATCAATCAGAGTCGGATCGGTCAAGCCGTTCAGGAAGAACGTTGCCTTGACATCCAACAGGGCCAGATTCGCCAGTATTTGCCGTAGATTATTGGCATCGGAGGCATCGCTGATGGTCAAGGAAACGACTTTTTCACCGGTCGTGACCTTATTGATCAACTGCGAAACCGTGGTATCGACGGGATTTGTCGGATCGACCGGATCTGTCGTGTAGACGCCCTCGAGTTGGATCAGATCACTGACGGTAGCGAAGGAATAACCCAGTTCGCGGGCCGTGTTGATGATTTCGTACAAGGAAGCTGGTGTGTTGGCGGATTCCGGAACGGCGTGCATCAGGTAGATGTAGCCCGGGGCCAATTGATCCAGGACATTGAAGGCAATTTCATCTGGAGAAAGCGTTCCAAGATAGTCCAAGCTGTCGACAGACCAGCCAATAGTGTAGTCATAGCCCAGGCTGCCGAGCGTTTCCAAAACAGACTGATCGTAATCCCCGTATGGCGGACGGAAGAGCGGTCTGGTGGATGCTCCGGTTGCGTTCACTACCTTATTTTCCAATGCGTTCAGTTCAGCCGTGAATTCTGCGATGGTCAAGTAGGTAGAGAATTCATGCGAGTAGCTGTGGTTGCCTAGTTCGTGGCCCTGGGAAACGACTTGATACAGCATATCCGGATCGGCGGTTCCGTCAGAGAAGAAGGTCGCTTTGACGTCAAGTTCCGCCAAAACATCGAGGATCCCTTGGAGGACTTCGCTGTCGCCAAGATCGTCAAAGGTCAGGGAAATTACTTTTTGGTTTGTGTCGATCTGTTCGATGAATTGGGAAACGCCGTCGGAAACATCGATCCCACCACCGCCACTGCCATCACTGTAGTCGCCTTCCAACGCCATCAGTTCATCGATTGTGACGAATTCAAAGCCTTGTCTACGGGCTTCGGCAACAATGTACCACAAGGATTCAGATGTTCCGACAGCAGTCGGATTCGCATGCATCAAGTAGATGGAGCCTGGGTCCAGATAATCGGTGACACTTGCTGCAATCGCAATGTCCGAAAGTCCTTCCCAGTCGCGTGTATCCTGGGTCCAACCGATGGTGTAGGCATAGCCGAGACTGCCGACCGTTTCCAAGACGTCATCATCATATACCCCTGCTGGTGCACGGAAATATGGTTTGGAGGATACGCCGGTAGTTTCCAGGATGTATTCCTCCATCAGCGCCAAGTCATAAGCCAATGCATCGGCTGAAAGGGATGTGGAATCATCATTGTGGGAGTAGGTGTGGTTGGCTATTTGGTGTCCGGATGCGACTATTTGAGCCATCAATCCGGGATCGGTTGTGCCGTTCAGGAAGAAGGTGGCTTTCGCGCCGAGGTAATTGAGGTTGTAGAGTATGTCGGCCAGATTGGTGTAATCGTCGCCGTCATCAAAAGTAAGGGCGATGACGTTTTGTCCGGTATCGACATGGTTGACAAATCGGGAAGGTCCGGTGCCGTAATCCGGTTCATCTTCACCTGGGTCGACTACGACAGGCACTTCGCCAGTGTAGATGCCTTGATAAGCAAGCAGCCCGCTGATGGACTCGAATCTGTAACCAAGTGCTTGCACTGCTGCCACCATCTGCAGGATGGCCGCTGGTGTCTTGGTTGCATCGGGGCTTCCGTGCAGTAGGATGATGGCCCCAGGTGCGATATTGTTCACGACAACGGAACTGATTTCGGCTGCCGTCTGTGTTCCGCTCCAGTCGCTTGTTGAGATGGACCAACCGATGGCATATTGATAACCGAGGCTGCCGGCTGTTGCCAAAACGGTTGCGTTGGTTTCACCCATCGGTGCCCGGAAGTAAGGTTTTGTGCTCTCACCTGTAGCATTTTGGACGAGTTGATCCAAATTATTGAGGTCATTCTTCAATTGGGTCTGTGTCATTTGCGTGGCATCCTCATGGCTGTAAGTATGGTTGCCGATTTCATGGCCTTGAGCGAGGATGTCGTCGATCACGCCCGGATCGGTCGCGCCGTTCAGGAAGAAGGTGGCTTTTATGCCCAACAACGCGAGGTTGTTGAGGATCTGCCTGATGTTCTCGGTTCCGGATGCGTCGCTGATTGTCAAGGAAATGACAGGGACGTCGGTGTTGACTTGGTTCACGAGTTCAGCTGGTTTCGTATTGGCAGGTATTTCCGGAACGGGTTCTGGTTCGATCGGTGGGTCACCCGGTGTTGTCGGATAGGAGCCTTCCAATGCGAGCAAATCGCTGATGGTGGCGAAGTTGTAGCCGAGTTGGCGGATGGCTGTGATCATCTGCAGTAATGCTGCGGGTGTCGTATTTGCGGAGCTGTTGCCGTGCATCAGGAAGATGGCGCCAGGTGCCAGGTTATTAACGACGGCGGAACTGACCTGGGCTGCCGTCATTGTACCGCTCCAATCACGCGTATCCACGGTCCAACCGATTGTGTACATGTATCCCATGCTGGCAGCGGTGGCCAGGACTGCATCATTGGTTTCACCCATCGGTGCCCGGAAGTAAGGACGGGTTGTGGCTCCGCCTGTACTGTCCTGCACCAAAGTTTCCATTGCATTTAGTTCCCATACGATTTCGTCCACGGTCATCTCGGTGGCATCGTCGTGTGTGTAGGTATGGTTGCCGATCTCATGTCCTTGTTGAATGATTTCTTTGATCACGGCAGGATCGGTCAAACCATTCAGGAAGAAGGTTGCTTTCACGTCCATTGTGGCCAGATTCGCCAAGATTTCACGGACGTTTTCGGCATCGGAGGCATCACTGATGGTCAAGGAAATGGTCTTTTCGCCTGTGTTGACTTGGTTGATGACTTCCGATAGGATATCATCCGAATAATCCTCTTCAACCGGCACTTCTTCGTCCGCGGAGTAATAACCGCCCAACGCCAACAGATCGCTGACTGTGGAGAAACTGTAACCGGCTTGCTTCAGAGCTGCGATGGAATACCAAAGTGATTCCGGTGTATTGGCAGCACCGACGCTGGCGTGCATCAGGACAATGGAACCGGGTCTGACACTGTTGACGACCGCGTTACTGACCGCAGTAGCCGAAATGCCGGTCCAGTCGAGCGTGTCGACGTCCCAACCGATTGTGTATTGGTAGCCGAGGCTGCCCACCGTGTCCAGTACGGAACTGTTGTAGGAGCCGTAAGGGAGGCGCAAGAAAGGTAAGGATGAAGTCCCAGTCGATTCCTGAATGTAGTCTTCCATCAAGTTGATGTCGTTAGCCAAGGCGGATGACGATAGTGTCGTGGAGTCGCCATGCGAGTAAGTGTGGTTAGCCAATTGATGGCCGTCCGCAACGATCTGTTGCAGCAATGAAGCATCGGCATCGCCATTCATGAAGAACGTCGCCTTTACGCCCAAATAATTCAAATTATAAAGAATGTCGGAAAGGTTACCGTAGGAATGGCCGTCATCGAAGGTCAGCGCGATCACGTTATCCGAAATGTTCACTGAATTGATGATTTGCGAAGGTCCGGAAAAGTCGCTGACGGCTGCTGCGGCCATCAGTTGCATAGGTTCTTCGGTTGGGATTTCCGGCATCTCCGTAGTCGGTTCAGGTGTGGCGGGAGCTTCTGTTCCTTCTGTGGGCTGTTCCATTGGCAGTTCTACTGGCGTTGCCATTGTGTTTTCTTCAGGTAGGGTTGTTTCGGGTGCAGGTGTATCAGGTGTGGTTGTTTCTGTGGTTGGAGGGATTGGAGCGGTTGCTTCCGGATCGGTCGCTACCTCATCAGGCGTGGTCGCCGGTGCGGGTGTTTCTGCGGGTGGTTGCGGATCGGCCGTTTCCGGCAGAGGTTGTTCAGTAGGTGTTGCAGGTGTTTCCGTCATCTGCTCATCCGGCTCGGTCACTTCTGCGGGCGGGGATTCCGAAGGTGTTGTTGCGGGTGTGCTTGCGTCAGTGGTTTCGAACACTGTTTCCGGCAGTTGAATACCTGGCGACGGTTCGTTGAGAATGGAATCTGATGGCAGCATTTCGGTATTCTCTGATGTCCCTTCTGTTGCTGCGGATGCATCCGGCAGCTGGCCGTTCATCATAAATATGACTAAGAAAGGAGGCAGGAAAAGCAAACTTTTTTTCATAATTCAGCCCTCCTTAAATCGCTAAATCAGAAAACAAGCCTAGTCAATTGATTGAATCATTTGTTGCTGTGGTGGGGTTGAGGGCTACGTAACCATATCAATCATCTCCTGGAATTTATAAAATCAAAGCATAATGAGCCGGAAACAATACAAGAGGTCAAGTCCTGATAGGTTTATTCACCTGATTAACTTAACCACTTTAACATATTATAACGCAAATGAAAGCGTTTTAAAAGGATTAGGAGGCACAGTCGTCATCCATAAATGCTTTTGTGAAGGGATTTTTTGGACTTGTTGAAAATTGCTTGCTGTTATTTTTGCGATATGTTTTCTTTTTTGTTAAGTTTTTTATTAGCCCTTTTTCATTTGTTGGAATTGTTCTATACTTGATGAAGCAATAATAAGCAGGGTGATGGGCTGGCTTGCAGCTGTGTTGCTCAGAAAGAGGATCGAACCGATGAATGAAACAAGAAGCAATTATTCTAAAAAGAAAAAACGGAACCGAATTATTCTGCTGTCATTGATGAGCGTTATTCTTGTAGCTTTCGCGCTATTCTGGACCGTCTATGACGATGTCGAGAGCACATTGAAAAGTGTTTTCAAGGATGTCGAAACGCAAAATATGCGGAAAGAAGAGGTTTCTGTCGATGCAACCCATCCGATCTCATTTGCGTTGTTGGGGATCGACATGTACGGGGACGGAATCGCTGAGGGCACCGGACGCTCGGACACCATCATCGTCGCGACGGTGAATCCGAACACCAAAACAACGACAGTCGTCAGTGTGCCGCGTGACAGTTATGCCGAAATGGTAGGCTATGAAACGAACATCTATCCGGAGTATAATGACAAGATTACGCATGCCTACGCATTCGGGAGTACCGAGATGGCAATCAACTCCATCCAGGAATACCTGAATGTGCCGATCGACTATTATGTCGAAATCAACATGCAGGGACTGCATGATATCGTCGAAGCAATCGGCGGCATCGAATTGACGAGTCCGCTGACTTTCGAATTTGAGGGTTCTTCCTTCGTCGAGGGTGAAACGGTCGTTGCCGATGGATGGGATGCTCTGGCTTTCGCCCGGATGCGCAAGGAAGATCCGGAAGGTGACTTAGGTCGTCAAAACAGACAGCGGATGGTCATCAAAGCGATCTTGGATAAGCTGATCAGCATCGACAGCGTCACGAACTACAAGAAGATTTTGAGTGCTGTCGAAGTGAACATCCAAACGAACCTATCGTTTGATGATTTGCTCGACATCAAGTCTGGCTACGTGGATGCTCTTGATACGTTTACGCAGGAGACGATTGCCGGCGAAGAACTTTATTACGATGAGATCTACTATTATTATGTGGATCCTGAAGAGCGTCTGCGCATCTCGAATACGCTGCGTGATGAATTGGAAATCGATGAAGTTCAGTTGAGCGATATGAATTTGTCGGACGCAGATGCATCGTTTGGTTACGGCCAGATGAGCAGCGCTGGTTTGATCACAGGCACATCCGATGATGACAGTGCCCAAGATACGGAAGAGTAGGCAAAAAAGTCGTCAGCAGCGGCAACAATGAAAAAAGAAATAGACGAAAACAGTCAATCGGAAAGAGGGATATTATGTCAGTATTAGTAACAGGCGGCGCCGGCTACATCGGCAGCCATACCGTAGTGGAATTATTGAACGCAGGCCAGGAAGTGGTCATCGTCGACAACTATTCGAACAGCAAACCGGAAGTGCTGAACCGGATCAAAACGATCACCGGCAAAGCACCGACTTTCTATGAAGTGGACGTGCTGGACCGCGAGGCGTTGGATGCGGTCTTCGCAAAAGAGGATATCGACTCGGTCATCCATTTCGCCGGCTACAAAGCGGTGGGCGAATCGGTCGCGAAGCCGATCGAGTACTACCACAACAACATCACGAGTTCTTTGGTATTGTGCGATGTGATGCGCAGCCACGGCGTCAAGAAAATCGTCTTCAGCTCTTCGGCTACGGTGTACGGCATGAACAACGTTTCGCCTTTGACCGAGGATCTGCCGACGAGCGCGACGAATCCTTACGGCTACACGAAAGTCATGATCGAACAGATCCTGCAGGATGTGGCGGTTTCCGACTCCGAGTGGAGCATCGCTTTGCTGCGCTACTTCAACCCGATCGGCGCGCATGCGTCCGGCCTGATCGGCGAAGACCCGACCGGCATCCCGAACAACCTGATGCCGTACATCACGCAAGTGGCGGTCGGCAAATTGCCGCGCCTGAGCGTTTTCGGTGACGATTACGACACACCGGACGGCACAGGTGTGCGCGACTACATCCACGTCGTCGACTTGGCTCTGGGCCACATCAAGGCTTTGGACAAGATCAAGGAGTCGAATGGCGTCGGCATCTACAACCTCGGTACCGGCATCGGCTACAGCGTGCTGGATTTGGTGCACAACTTCCAGGATGCCAACGGCGTCGAAATCCCGTACGTGATCGTCGACAGACGCCCAGGCGATGTCGCAACCTGTTATGCGGATGCAACCAAAGCCAGGGAAGAATTGGGCTGGACCGCACAGAAGACTTTGGCGGATATGTGCCGCGACTCCTGGAACTGGCAAAAGAACAATCCGAACGGATACGAGATGTAATGCAATGATTTTAATGAACGAAGAGGCTACAGTTGGCTTCTTCGTTTTTTTGTAAATTTCACATAAATTAGGCTTAAGGGAGAGTTACGGATATAATTTAGACAGTAATCATATGTCAGGATGTGAATGATCATGAAAAGAATAAGATGCTGGATTGGTATCGGGCTGTTCTTCGGGATGGTCTTTTCTGGATGCGGGAAGGGTCCTGAATCAACAGTGGAAAATTTGCCGATTGCGATCCGGTATGAAAGTACGGTTTCGGATATGAAGGAAGAAGACATCGCTGCAGGAGCGATTGTCAAGACGCTGGGTTTTTATGAAGAGGAAGATAAGGGGGGAGCCACTTACCAGATTGTTGATGATCCGCAATTGGAAGAGGATGGAGCTTTCGTGCACTTGTTGAATAATGGGATGAAGGCGAAAATGGTAATCGAGAATGAGACTGTTAACGTCCGGCAATTAGGGGCAGTAGCTGATCAAGGGGAACTGATGGGAAATACTGACAATTTTGAAGCTTTTACGGCAGCTTTCGAGAGTGAAGTTCCAACAATCGACCTCGTGGGAGGGGCCTACTATATCGGTGAGGGAAAACGATTGAAGATCAACCGAGAAATTCAAATAGACGGAAAAGGAGCGACCATCATTGCGGATTCCGGCGTTTTGTTTGATGTCAGCATCAAGCGCCACGCGACCGTGTCGAATCTTTATGTCTCCTCAGGCAGCGAGGGAATGCCGCGAAAAGGCATCGGCATAGAGGTCGTCAATGATGCTGAAGAGCCAAAATGGGGTGGTTCCGTCGACTTCTATAATGTCAATATCTTCCATTATAGCGTTGGTTTCCAGGGGGATTTGCTTTACAATAATGAACTGAACACTATCTATTCGGCATACAATGATATCGGTTACCGCTTTATCTCCAGCGGAATCTTTTCGAATATGAACGAAAACTATTCGCTCTCCGCTATGCACAATACATACGGCATCGTGATGGAAAATTTCCGGAACGCAACTTTCAACAACACAGTGCTGGAGAGCAATGGATACGGGGTCGTCATCGATGAAGACTCGGAATTTGTGGACTTCCGCAACACGTGGTTCGAACTTATCGAAATGGCTCCGGTAGCGTTCGGTACAATTTCCGAGGACACCATGGAACTGATTCCCAGTGGAGCAACCAATGACCGTGTCCATTTCACGGACAACCGTTGGAGTCAAGTCGAAACCGAATCCGAGATCTTTTATTCAGCGGATACGCTTTTCACATCCCGATATAGGCAGGTGGACGGGCCAAACTATGATTTTGAGGAATTGATGGACAGCGGCATCGTCTATACGAACTATGCGCAGGACAGCTTTACAGTTGACTCTGCTTCTGGCGGGGAGCCGGCCACTGTAACGGAGATGACGCCATTCGGGCAGAAGAAGGTGACGAAGATCAGCAGTGCCGATGAGGGGGGCGATCTTTCCATCTCATTCCCTTTCCAATCTTTTGAAGAAGGGCATTCCTATCTTGTGAAGTACAAAGTGCGCTTGAATCAGGCGGGCACCATCATCACAGCAGTGCCTTCCTCTCCAACGGCAGTTGCGGGAACATCGGACAAAGCTTGGGTCGAAGCGGATGCTTGGACTGACGTGGCTACGATCCTGCAAATGCAGGAGAGTTTCGATGATCCGGAGAAGATAGTTTTTGATGACGATGGAAAGGTGAGCTTCACGGTCGAGGAAAGGTCGGAAGGGCTCGATGTTGAAGTTATGGAACCGGCTGTCTATGATCTGACGGAAATATTTGGATCCGGAAATGAACCGGATGTCCGGTTGAATGATGAACTTGGCAAATATTTCAGCTACGTTGATTACTTGCATACCGGCAAAACCGGGAATTTTTCCGGTGATTATAGCGACAAAGAACGAATTGGTGTCTCCCTTCAGAACGGATGGACCGGGGAAGCTTCCTACCGGTATCTCGGCAACGGGCTGACCGAAATAGTCGGAGTGAACCTGGGCACAGGGATGATCGGTTCGGAAGGGACGGAGTTATTCAAAATCCCGTCCGAATATGCCCCTGCAAACACAAGCGTCCAACTGGCAGTTTCAGAAGGCAACGATCCAACCGGCATGCTGCAAGTTCGGGTTGCCAGCGATGGTACAATTTCGATTGCTGCCATGGTGGGGTATTCTGTTCCTGAAAATGATCCGGATGCTGCGGTTCAGTTCAACTTCATCGTGTCATCGGATGAACGTTAGCTAAGGACGAAATAATTTAAATCTTTTCAGCATAACCGGAGACCGCACCAATGAGAAGTTTCATTGGTGCGTTCTTTTTCATCGTTATATTTGCTATAATAAAAAGGACTATACACGAAAGAGGGAGACTCATGACAAAAGTAAGGAAAGCAGTTATTCCTGCAGCAGGTTTAGGAACACGTTTTTTACCAGCAACAAAAGCGATGGCTAAAGAGATGATGCCGATCGTGGATACACCGAGCATCCAATATGTCGTTGAGGAAGCCATCGCTTCCGGCATCGAGGAGATCGTCATCATTTCCGGCAAGGGCAAGAGTCCGATCGAGGATCATTTCGACGCGAACTTTGCCTTGGAGGAAAACCTGAGGGAAAAAGGCAAGACCGGGATGCTGGATATGGTTCAGAAGACGAACATTCCGCACATCCACTATGTCCGCCAAGCGTATCCGCACGGACTGGGCGATGCGATCCTGCAGGCAGAAGCTTTCATCGGCAACGAACCTTTTGTTGTGCTGTTGGGCGATGACATCATGCCGAACGACATTCCATTGACGAAATCTTTGATGGATACCTATGAGCAGACAGAAGGCGGTGTCGTTGCGACGATGCGCATCCCGGGAAATATGACGAACCGCTATGGCATCATCGACATCAAAGAGAAGGTCGGCGAACATATCTACAGCGTCAACCATTTCATCGAAAAGCCGGCTCCGGAAGAAGCGCCGAGCAACCTTGCCATCATCGGCAGGTACCTCTTGACGCCGGAAATATTCGACATTCTGCGCAATCAGCAACCTGACGCCGGCAATGAGATCCAACTGACCGATGCGATCGAATCGCTGAACGCCATCCATCCGCTGGTCGCGTACGAATACACCGGCAAACGCTACGATGTAGGCGACAAATACGGCCTGTTGATCGCCAATATCGAATTCGGGCTGGAGAACAAGGACACGGCCGACAAAATGCGCCCGTACCTGAAAGAATTGGCGAAAGAATTAAAGAACAAGGCATAAGGCGTTGCCATGACGGGAGCAGCGCATAGGTCCCCAGGCTCAGCTGGCCTGGGTGCTCCATCATGCCCAACGTTAGGAAGGAAAACAAATGGACAAGAAACCTTTTTTCAGCATCGTGATCCCGGCCTACAACTGCGCCGGCACCATCCGCGCCACGCTTGAGAGCATCGCCGGCCAGACGGTCAGCGATTTTGAAGTCGTCATCGTGAACGACGGTTCGAAGGATGCGACCGAAGCGGCGCTGCAGGCATTTGTTGCCGAGGACAGCCGCTTCTCTTTCATCACCATCCCCAACAATGGACCGGGGAACGCCCGCAATCAAGGGATTGCCCGCGCGAAGGGAAGCTATCTCTTTTTGATGGATGCGGACGACGAAATCGAACGCCACACTTTGGAACGCTACCAGGCAATCATCAAAAAGGAGAACCCGGATCTGATCGTGGCTTCCTACAATCTGCGGGTTTTGGACAATGGAGAAGTCGTTTCGGAAAAGCAGGTGCTAGCCGAGGATCGGATCTACACTTCGAATGCGGCTTTCCTGGAAAACCTTTACCCGTTGATGAACAAGCAGCTGATGTATGTCATCTGGAACAAGCTCTACCGCTTGGACATCATCCGCGAACACAAAGTCGCTTTCCCGAGCTACAGCAGTTGCGAAGACCGCCTGTTCAACATCGCCTACTACCGTCATGCCCAAAAAGTCGTGACGACGAGCGAAGTGCTTTACCAATATGCCTTCGAAGGCAAGAGCAGCCTGACCAACAAATATTTCGACAACAAATTCGAAACTTTCCTGGAATTCTACAACGAATTGCTGGCTCTGACCGACAAGGATCTGGGCGGTTTCAGCGCCTTGTTCCTGAAAGGCACGATGTCCTGCATCATCCCGTTGCACGGCGCAAGTTGTCCGCTGGATTGGGCCGGCAAACGGAGCTACATCGAAAAGATTATGCAGCATCCGCGCGTGCAGCACGCGACGGCGCATAGCCTGACGGACACGCCGATCCGAAAAATCATGAAGCTTTTATTCCAATCGAAATCGGTCTACCTGAATTATCTCGCTTCCGGCATGATGCATCTCTTGAGCAATGCCTCGCCGAAGCTGATCGAAAAACTCAAAGGAAATTTCTAGAAAGATGGGAGAATTTAACTAATGACTCAGCCTAAACGTGTCCTGCATTTCCAGGGCAGAATGGGAAAGGGCGGTGCGGAAACCTTCATGATGAACGCCTACCGCAACATCGACCGTTCCAAGTACCAATTCGATTTCGTCATCTATGAAGAATTTGCCGATGTCCGTCCGTACCATGACGAAATCGCCGCATTGGGGGGCAAAATTTTTGTCGTACCGAACCCGAACAAGCACCCGCTGCGCTACATCAAAACCGTCAGCAAACTGCTGCAGGAGAACCAAGTCGATATCGTCCACAATGAAATCTTCTTCGGCGGCGGCCTGAACCTGTGGCTGGCTGCCAAAGCCGGCGTCAAAAAACGCATCGCCCACAGCCATGCGACTTCCGACGGCAAGGGCAACCGTTTCCCGTACAGCATCGTGCGCCCGATCTTCAACAACCTGATGATGAAGTATGCGACCGATTTCCTCGGCTGCTCGGACGAAGCCGGCATCGGCCTGTTCGGCAAGGAGCAGCCGTTCGTCATGATCCCGAACGGCATCGACCTGAACCGTTACCGCAACGTGCCGGTGACGAAGGCAGAGATGCATGCGCAACTCAATATTCCGCAGGATGCCTTCGTGATCGGCCATATCGGCCGTTTCGAGGAGCAAAAAAATCACCGCTTATTGCTGAAGATTTTTGCGCACATCCTGAAGAAGCACCCGAACACGTACCTGTTGTCGGTCGGCGCCGGCAGTCTGGAGGCGGAGATCCATGGTTTGGCCAAGGAAATGGGTGTGGCCGACCATGTGCTTTTCTTGGGCGAACGCGAAGATATCGCTGAGCTGCTGAAAGCGATGGACGTCTTCCTGTTGCCGTCCTTGTATGAAGGATTGCCGATCGTGGCGGTGGAAGCGCAGGCCGCCAACATCAAACTGGTGCTGTCGACGGAAGTTTCGCCGGATACGGTATTGTCCGAGAACGTCCGCTTCGTTCCGCTGGATGCGGATCTGGATCGGTGGGAAGCAGAAATCATGGGCGATCCGCAAGGCAACCGCCCGAAACCGGAACTGGAAGCTTTCGATATGCTGAAAACCGCAAAAGCGCTGGAAAGAATCTATGATGCGAAGGAGGGTGCAGCATGAAAAACTTACCGACCCTAAAGGAAACGAAAGCATTTCTGCAGGACAACAAAAAGACAATCATCGGGACTGCATTAGCGCTTGTCATCCTGTACGCCCTGGCGATTGCCTACACATTGTTCAGCGATGATAAAGTCAAAGAAATCAAGGAAATCGACCCGGCTACCGGGCTGGAACTGCAGCTGATCACTGACGCTGAGTATGACGCGCTGCGGGAAGGCGCGGTCCGGTTCGATTTCTATGTCGAAAATACGGAAGGCTATGCCTTCACGAACTTCAACCTGCTGGAAGCGGTCCTGTTGTCCCCTGAAGTCTTCGGAGCCATCAATGCCGTGGAGCCGATCGTTGCGACCGATGCGATTGAAGCGATGGAGGAAGGAGACATCCCGGCCAACTACATGATCGATGTGGATACGGATTATGACACAAGCGAACTGCACATCACAGTCGGCACCGGTGATGAGGCGAAAAATGAAGCCATCGCCACTTTGCTCTATGATGCGATCCAGGAAGAGACGATTCCGTTCTTCGCCAACAAGAGCGCCTATCTGTTGTCCGAACCGCATGTGGTCCAACTGGAGAAAGGTCCGGAGCCGACGAATGAAACGGGCAACACCAGCTTGTTGCTCTATCTTGTCATGGGAGCCGGCCTGTTCATCGGCGGCTTGCTGTTCGGCATGCTGCTGGCCTTCTTCCGCCTGTTCTTCAGGAAAGAGGTCACGGATGTGTTCAACTACCGCATGAGCGATGAGGATACGGTACTGGACCTGTCCCACACGACTGCGGCCGAGCAGGAAACGGCTTTGGCTCATGGCATCCAGCATCCGGCTGCGACCCGCAAACTGATCCTGTCCGAGGAACAACTTCCCGCTGCCGTGAAAGAACGTCTGGAGCAGATGGCAGACGCGCCGTATGTATTCGCGCAGTCCGTGCTATCGGCTGATCCTTTGCTGCAGTTCGATGAAGTCGTCCTTGTTTCCCGCAAAAATGGCACCACCAAAGACTGGTACAAGAATCAACGCACGCTATTGGAAAATTACGCGACTCCAATCAAAATCATCCTAATCTAGCATTGGAGGAGGAATAAGGGATGGCACTCTATGTCTTTGCCTTCATCACTTTGCTGCTGCTCAGCATCGCAGAAGTGTTGCACGGCAACAAAAAGATCGTCCTGATCGGCGGCGGCCTGCTGGCTATCCTGGCCGGGTTCCGCTACTACTCGGGGTACGATTTCGTTTCCTATTATTATTTTTTCTATGACCTGACCGGTTTGTCGGATGTCATCAACGGCAGCATCGATGCCGAACCCGGCTACCTGTTCTTGAATTATCTGTTCCTGAAGTTGGGATTGAACTACTACGCATTCATTCTCTTCTTCGCATGCCTGAGCATGGGACTGTTGGTCAAATATCTGTACAAAAATGTCCCATATCCGTCCTTGATCCTGTTCTATTATTTTTCGCGCTTCTTTTTGGCGAGGGACATGGGCCAGATCCGCGGTTCGATCGCCAGCATCATCCTGCTCTATTCGGTGAAATACATGAAGCAGAAGCAGCTGTTCCGCTTCTTGCTGGTGGTCGGGATCGCCTCCTTGTTCCACATCACGGCACTCATCTTCATCGTCGGCTACATCTACGAGAATTATCTCTATGACGGCAGCTGGCTGCAGGTGCTGGTGCTGTTCGGTCTGGCAGTTGCGGTGGGCATCGCTGTGCAGATGCCGCAGCTTTACTTGTGGGCGGTGCCGGCCCGCTACGCGCCTTACTTCACGAATCCGGCCTATACCGGCGGGCAATGGCTTTTGAATCCGGTGCTGTTGATGCAACTGCTGATTTTCTTTGGGACCTTGCTGTTCACGAATATCCGCAAAGATGAAAAGTACCGGACATACCATAATCTCTATTTCCTGGCTTCGCTGATCCTGATCGCTTTCGGGAATCTGGCGACGGTCGGCGGGCGTCTGAGTTCGCCGTTCGCGACTTATGAGATGTTCGTGGCGCCGTATTTCATCCTGAATTTCACGAAGAACAAACTGGTCAATCTGATTTTTTGTCTGGGATTCACGGTCGTCATCTTCCTGCTGATTTTCATCCTGTCCGGGGATTACGCTTACTTCATCCCGTACGAAACGCTTTTGAAATAACAACAGTCGCTCTTCTTTTCCTGGCCAAACTGGGAAGAAGAGCGGCTGTTTTGCTTTGGGTCTTCGGGTCGCCGGATGGAAGCGATTCAAAAAACAGGGTGCCATCGGGATTGGAAAATGTTAAGATAATGTTGTATTGTTGAAATAATGGCAGGAATTCATTATCTGGTTGGAGGGGTAAAATGGAGAGAATGTTTCATAAAAATAGATTGAATTGGCGTGCATTTTCTAGGGTCGGGGCTGTGCTTTTGGTTTTGGGGACGTCCAGCGCTCCGCTTGCATCCGCAGCTGACACAGAGACTGCGCTTTCGACAACGGCTTATGTCCAGATTTTGACAACGACGAACGTGGATTACGAAGCCACGGTGACGCGCGGTACCGACGGCATCAATACGCTGCCTTGGGGGACGCAAGGATACCAGACGATCGGCTCCAGCTCGACTTACCTGGGCAAAACCGTCTCGGTCAGCCAAGAAAAGTTGGCCGATAACGGGGTGACGTGGGCGTTGATTTCCTTGGACGGAAAGCAGATCGGCTGGATCGCGAAAGCGGCTTTGGCCGAAGTGACCTATCTGGCTGTCCTTTCGACAACGACAGTGGACTATCCGGCAACAATCACGCGGGCGGCTGATGCGATCAATGCAGCCCCATGGGGAACACGCGGCTTCAAAACGCTGTCCCAGAGCTCCGCTTATCTGGGCAAAAGCGTGACGGTCAGCCAAGAAAAAGTTGTCGAAAATGGCGTGACGTGGGCGTTGATTTCTTTGGACGGCACGCAACTTGGCTGGATCGCCAAAGACGCTTTGACCGAACCGACCTACCTGAAAGTCTTGTCGACAACGACAGTCGACTACCCGGCGACGATCACACGCGGCACGGATGCGATCAACGCAGCGCCATGGGGCACGCGCGGGTTCAAGACGCTCGGACAAAGCAGCACTTATCTGGGCAAAAGCGTGACCGTCACCCAGGAGCAGGTCGTGGAGAACGGTGTGACGTGGGCGCTGATATCGCTGAACGGCACGCAACTCGGCTGGATCGCCAAGGACGCCTTGACGGAGCCGACCTATGTGCAGATCTTGTCGACGACCAACGTGGATTATGAAGCGTCGATCATCCGCAGTTCCGATGCGATCAATTCGCAACCGTGGGGCACGAAAGGCTACAAAACGATCGGCAACAGCAGCACTTATATGAACAAACTGGTGACCGTCAGCCAAGAAAAAGTGGCGGACAACGGTGTGACGTGGGCGCTGATCTCATTGGACGGCACGCAGCTCGGCTGGATCGCCAAGGATGCGCTGAAGAAGACTGTCTATGTGCAGATTCTGTCAACGACAGACGTGAATTACCCGGCGACCGTCACGCGCGGCACGGACGGCATCAATACGCAACCGTGGGGCACGAAAGGTTACCAGACGATCGGCACCAGCGCCGCATACCTCGGCAAGCAAGTGACCGTCACGCAGGAAAAAGTGGCGGACAACGGTGTGACGTGGGCGCTGATCTCATTGGACGGCACGCAGATCGGCTGGATCGCCAAAACTGCTCTGACGGAACCGACCTACGTGCAGGTTTTGTCCACGACAAATGTGAATTATCAAGCGACGGTGCTCCGCGGTACGGATGGCATCAACACGCAGCCATGGGGCACGAAAGGCTACCAGACGGTCGGCTACAGCTCGGCCTATCTGGGCCGGACGGTAACCGTCAGCAAGGAACAAAAAACGGACAACGGTGTTACTTGGGCGTTGATTTCGCTGAACGGCACACAATTGGGCTGGATCGCCAAGGACGCGCTCTTCAATCAGGTCGTGTCCACGATGAATGTTTCCTACAAGGCGACCGTCACGCGCGGTACGGACGGCATCAATACGCTGCCGTGGGGAACGGAAGGCTATCAGACAGTTGGCAACACAGCGACTTATCTCGGCACCGGCGTGACCGTCAGCCAGGAAAAAGTGACTGCAGATGGCGTTACCTGGGCATTGGTTTCACTGAACGGCAAAGTGTTGGGGTGGGTGGCAAAGGCTGCCTTGACGGTGACACCGTCGGGCAAAGTCGTCTACATCGATCCGGGCCATGGCGGCACGGAAACCGGAGCTGCCTACAGCGGTGTCTTTGAAAAGACCATCAATCTGGCCGTTTCGAACAAAGTGAAAGCCAATCTGGAAGCTTTGGGATTCACGGTCATCATGTCCCGCAACACGGATGAATACGTCGGATTGCTTGAACGCGCGAGCGAAGCGAATGCATCAGGAGCCGACATTTTCGTCAGCATCCACCACAATGCGATGCCTTCGAACGCGACCGTCACAGGGATCGAAACGTACTACTACGAATACAATCCGTATTATCCGCCGGTGATCAACGAGGAAATGCACAATGATCCTGTGCGGCTGCTGGAAAGCGCGGAACTGGCCGTGGCCATTCAGGACGCCTTGGTCGACAACACGGGAGCGGCAGACCGCGGCGTGCGCAAAAACACATTTGCGGTCCTGCGCGAAACGGCCATCCCGGCTGTCTTGCTGGAACTGGGCTACATGAGCTCGCCGACCGAACTGGCCAAGCTGACGACAACCGCTTATCAGACAACTTTAGCAAAAGCGATCACAGTAGGGATCGTGGCTTACTTCGAATAACGGAAAAAACGGGAGAACCTTCACCTAGAGGGCTCTCCCGTTTTTTTATAACTTGTAAAGGGGGGCATTAAAAAAAAAGCTGTTTCACCACACTAAAAAACAAAAAGAAACATTTAAGGAACAAAAACAAAAAAATAAAACAAAAAAACGAACAAAAAGATTGATTTTATGTTTGGTTCTGTTTATAATGATGGCATAAGGAAATAAAACGCTTCCGGGAACGGATTTAGCGGGTAAGGAATCGAAATCAATCAGTACAAATCCAAGAAGGTGAGCAAGCTGCACATAAACGGTAGCGCAAGACGGACTTTCATACTATCGGTGCACGAAGCAAATTTCTTGGAACGACAGCAACATCTTGGAAAGAAAAAATCTGAAAAAATTGGAGGAAATGAAAATGAACAGGGAAGAAGCTACTTTATTAGGGTTTGAAATTGTTGCCTATGCTGGTGAAGCGCGATCGTACCTTTTGGATGCTTTAAAAGCAGCGGAAAAAGGTGATTATGATAAAGCCGAAGCCTTATGTGAAGAAGCAAATACCAGCATCAAAGAAGCTCATAAAGCTCAGACAAGTTTGCTTACTATGGAAGCTTCAGGCGATGATATTGCATACAGCGTTACGATGATGCATGGACAGGATCACTTGATGACAACATTGCTGCTTAGGGATTTGATGAAACATATGATTGAATTGTATAAAAGAGGGAGCAACTAATTATGATGAATGCATTGATAGCACAAATTGAAAAAGCTAAACCTTTCTTCGAGAAAGTGTCCCGTAATATCTATCTGCGCGCAATACGTGATGGCTTTATCTCAGCGATGCCTGTTGTTCTGTTTTCCAGTATTTTCTTATTGATTGCATATGTCCCTAATATCTTCGGTTTCTCATGGAGTGCATCGACTGAAGCTTTGATCATGAAACCATACGGATATACAATGGGGATCTTAGGCGTTTTGGTTGCCGGCACAACAGCAAAATCTTTAACAGATGCCTTTAACAGAAAGCTGGAAAGCACAAATCAAATTAATTTTCTTTCTACTATGTTGGCTTCCATATCCGGATTCTTACTCCTTGCTGCGGATCCGGTTGAGGGTGGGTTTGCGAACGGATTCTTAGGGACAAAAGGATTATTGACAGCGTTTCTCGCGGCGTTCATTACGGTGAATATCTATAATATCACTGTTAAAAATAATGTGACAATCCGGATGCCGGAAGAAGTTCCGCCAAACATTTCTCAAGTATTTAAAGATATTATTCCTTTTACTTTAGTGATAGTCGTTCTTTATGGTTTGGATATATTGACTAGGAACATTATGGGTACGAATGTGGCGGAGTCTGTCATTAAGTTATTCGAGCCACTATTCACAGCAGCTGATGGTTACTTGGGCATTACAATTATATTCGGTGCCTATGCACTGTTCTGGTTTGTTGGTATACATGGACCATCAATCGTTGAACCTGCTATTGCAGCGATTACTTATGCGAATATCGAAACAAATTTCCAACTTTTACAAGCTGGAGAGCATGCCGATAAGATTCTGACGTCCGGAACCCAGATGTTTATCGTTACGATGGGTGGTACCGGTGCAACGCTGGTTGTTCCATTCATGTTCATGTGGTTATCAAAATCAAAACGGAACAAGGCGATCGGCAGAGCGTCAGTCGTACCAACTTTCTTCGGGGTTAATGAGCCCATCTTATTTGGAGCACCTATCGTTTTGAATCCAGTGTTCTTTGTGCCGTTTATTTTTGCACCAATCGCTAACGTATGGATTTTCAAATTCTTCGTTGATGTTATTGGGATGAACAGCTTTAGCGTGAATTTGCCTTGGACAACGCCAGGGCCTTTGGGAATTGTTATAGGAACAGGGTTCGGGTTGATGTCACTTGTTCTTGCTCTCACCTTAATTGTAGTGGACGTAGTGATTTACTACCCATTCTTTAAAGTTTATGATGCGCAAATTGTTGAAGAAGAAAAAGCAGGTGTATCATCTACGGATAGTTTGAAAGAAAAAGTTGAAGGCAGCTTTGATACAAAAAAAGCCAAAGCGGTCCTTGCAAGTGCTGATATGAACGAGAATGACCCGAAAGTTTTTGAAAATAAAATAGTAGAAGCTAAAAATGTTCTTGTCCTTTGTGCCGGCGGTGGAACAAGTGGCCTTCTTGCCAATGCTTTAAATAAAGCTGCGGCTGAATATGGGACTCCCGTAAAAGCAGCGGCGGGCAGCTATGGTGCGCACATGGATATCATGAAAGACTATGATTTAGTCATCCTGGCACCTCAAGTGGCTTCGAATTACGAGGATATCAAACAAGATACTGACAGATTGGGCGTTAAACTTGCTAAAACGCAAGGAGGTCAATACATTAAATTGACCCGTGATGGCCAAGGGGCTCTTGCATTTGTTCAGGAACAATTTGAAGACTAGACAGGAGATTATAATATGAAAAAGTTACCAAAAGATTTTATTTTCGGGGGCGCAACAGCAGCCTATCAAGCTGAAGGGGCGACACAAACAGATGGAAAAGGCCGTGTAGCTTGGGATACATATCTTGAAGAAAACTATTGGTATACAGCAGAGCCAGCCAGTGATTTTTATCATCGTTATCCTGTGGATCTGGAACTTAGTGAAAAATTCGGTGTAAACGGCATTCGAATTTCCATCGCATGGTCACGCATTTTTCCGACTGGTTTTGGTGAAGTAAATCCTAAAGGTGTTGAATACTATCATAATCTCTTTTCAGAATGCCATAAACGTCATGTAGAACCTTTTGTCACGCTGCATCATTTTGATACTCCGGAAGTGTTGCATTCAGATGGAGACTTCTTAAACCGTAAAAACATTGACCATTTTGTTGATTACGCTGCGTACTGTTTTAAAGAATTTCCCGAAGTTCACTATTGGACTACATTCAATGAAATAGGCCCGATAGGGGACGGTCAGTATTTAGTGGGTAAATTCCCTCCAGGGATCAAGTATGATTTTGAAAAATTATTCCAATCCCATCACAACATGATGCTTGCACATGCAAGAGCCGTTAAGTTTTACAAAGATCATGGATATTCAGGAGAAATAGGTGTCGTTCATGCGCTCCCGACAAAGTATCCTTATGATCCATCCAATCCAGGTGATGTGCGAGCAGCAGAATTGGAAGACATCATTCACAACAAATTTATTTTGGATGCCACTTACTTGGGGAGGTACTCTCAAAAAACGATGGAGGGTGTCAACCATATTCTCTCCATAAATGGTGGCAATTTGGATCTTCGTGAAGAAGATTTTGAAATTCTTGAATCAGCTAAGGATTTAAATGATTTTCTGGGCATTAATTATTACATGAGCGATTGGATGCGTGCGTTTGATGGTGAATCAGAAATTACGCATAATTCAACCGGGGCTAAAGGCGGATCTAAATATCAGCTGAAAGGTGTCGGAAGAAGAGAGTTTGATGTGGATGTTCCACGAACTGATTGGGATTGGATGATCTATCCACAAGGCTTATATGATCAAATGATGCGGGTCAAAAATGATTATCCTAATTATAAAAAAATCTATATTACTGAAAATGGCTTAGGCTATAAAGACGAATTTGTAGATGGTACAGTCAAGGATGATGCTCGCATCGATTATGTCAAAAAGCATTTAGAGATCATTTCGGATGCAATAACAGCAGGTGTGAACGTGAAAGGTTATTTCATATGGTCATTGATGGATGTCTTCTCATGGTCAAATGGCTATGAGAAACGCTACGGATTATTCTACGTGGATTTTGAAACACAGGAACGTTATCCGAAGAAAAGTGCTTACTGGTATAAGCAGTTGGCGGAAACTCAGATAATCGAATAGCAGGTTTATTTATAGACTAGGAAAGTATAAATTTATTCAGCTGTGGAATGTGATGATAGCACATGTTCCACAGTTTTTTTGGGGTTCATTTGGGATTGCTCGCCGGAGCAGGGCACCGAAACCCAGCAGTCAACTACGGCGAAGCCGTCTATCACCGGAGCACAGCTCCCGGTGATTCGGTAACCTTGAGCAACACCGTAACTCCACAAAAAGAGAACGCACAATCGGCCCACCGATTGTGCGTTCTCTTTATTTTCAGGCTTGCTCCGCGAAAAGGCGTTGCGTGAATCCACGGAAGTCCGTGATGACGCCATCCTTGCAGAGGTTTTCCTTCTGGAAGGTTTCCCGGTTCTTGAAGAACGGGTCGATTGCGATGATCATGCCGATGTTCGCGCTGTTGGCCGCGCGGAGTCCTGAATAGGCGTCCTCGATGACCAGGCATTCTTCGGGAGGAACCCCGAGTTTTCTGGCGGCGTGCAGGAAAATATCCGGCTCCGGTTTTCCGGGGAAGGAACCGTCATCGAAGACAACTTTGTCCGGATCGAACCAACGATCAAGCGCGAAGGTGTCGAAATAGAAGTCGACATTTTCTTTGATGGTCGCGGTGGCAATCGTCAGCGGCAACTTGCGCTCCTTCAGATCGTCCAGCACTTCGATCAAGCCGTCCGTCAACACGAGTTGTTCCGGTTTGTTCAGGCAGAGTTTGCGGTAATGTTCTTCCTTCTCCAAAGAAAGTTTCTGAACTTCCTCGTCCGTCAGTTCAGAGGATACAAAATGACGCAGGATTTTGTCGTTCGTGCGGCCGTGTACGTTTGTCAGAATCTCTGATTCTGTAAGCCCGTTGCCTGGACTGTACTTTTGGATCATATCGATCCAGGCCTGTTCGTGCAGATGCGAATCCTGGAACATTGTACCGTTGAAGTCAAAAATGATGCCGTTCAGTTTCATAAGTTAGCTCCTTCTTCTGTTTGGGCTTGGGTCAGGGTGACGTACTGAGAGTAATGCGTGACCAAATCTGCGCTGATATGGTCATCGGTGACCAAGTGATCGATGTCGTGCAGGTTGTAGAAATTGTAGAAGTCGTCCCGGTTGAATTTCTTGTTGTCCGCCAGCAAGTATTTTGTGCGGGAGTTGTTCAGGGCGATGTTCTGGGTTTCGCCTTCCGCCATACTATAGGTAGAGATCGCTTCATTGTGGATGCCGTTGGCGCTGATGAAGCATTTGGAGAACTTCAACTTTTTCAGGTTGTCGTTCGCGATCGGGCCGAAGAAAGCACCTGTATTTTTCCGGTAATCGCCGCCAATCATAATGATATCCGCGGTGTCGTATTGGCGCAGATTTTCGAAAACCGGATAGCTGTTTGTGATGATACGGATTTTTTTGCCGCCGAGATAGCTCGCCAGTATTTCGATCGTCGTTCCCGGCCCGAGGAAAATGGTGTCGCCATCCTCGACGTAGCTTGCCGCCAACTTGGCGATCGCTTTCTTTTCTTCTTTTTGGACTTCTTGTTTTTCCGTATGCGAAAGCTCCTGGTCCAATGCGTAGCTGATGCTTTGTGCTCCGCCGTGGATGCGCAGGATTTTTCCGGCCTTGTCGAGTTCGTCCAGATCCCTGCGCACGGTCATGTCGGAAACATTCAGTTGCTTGACGATATCGGCTACGGTGATGATGCCTTCCTGGTTGACGATTTCAGTGAGTATCAATAGGCGTTCTTTTTTTAACATTTTCATTCACCTCTTTATATTACCCATAATTTAGCACAATTTCACAGTCTGGTCAACAAAAAACGAACAAAAATAAACAAAAAGCACAACGAAGAAGTGGGCGTTCGAACAGAAATGTGTTTTTTAATGCAATCGAGGTGAAATAAATCGCTTTATAATCGTTTGGATGCGGTTTCCGCAAAGGCGCAAAGAAACATAAACAATCATTAATGAACATGGATAGGGGAGAGGCAGCTGTTTCGATGACCTGAAGATCTAATTTTTGGTGGGGCCACTGCTGCAAATCAAGAGGGTGTGGACTTCTACCATAAAGTCTTTGCGGAATGCGAAAAAGAAGGTGTGCTTCCTTTCGTGACGCCGCATCATTTCGATACGCCGAAACGACTCTTCGATCCAGCCGATTTTCTTCGATCCATTCCCTTTGGCATGCCATTCCAGCTGCCTGTTTAGCGAACTGCATCCCTGTCCATAGGAAAAATCAAAAAATATTGGTTCGTTCCATTTCAATGATGGTATAATGAAAAGGTAATATTTAAAGGAATCTTAAGATATCTGACGATGGTGATGGAGGGGTACTATGATTGTTCAAAATAAATACTTACGCACTTGTCTCGCTCTGTCGAGCATGGCAGCATCCGGTCTTATTTTCGGCGGCAAATATGCCTATGCCGATGAGCAGAATGTCCTTACAGAATCAGTGCCGGTGGATTCGGCAAGCTTAGCCATTCCGACGCAGCAAAGTGCAGCTGCTGAAACCGAGGCAACGCAAGAAACAGTTTTGCAAGCGGTTACCGAAGGGGCGGCCCAGGCCGGGGAAACCGCAGCGAACAGTTCCGATACAACAAACACACCTGCTCTGCAAGTGCATGCGGCTGACATCAAAAAAATGCTTTTGGATCCGGTATATGCAGATGCAAAAGAAATCAGCGGCACAGCCGCGCCCAACAGCTACATCGTTTTTCTGGAAGGCGACGTCAGCTTGATGGAAACCCCCGTCGATGCGGCAGGGGCGTTCCGGTTGGCGCCAACCGGCATCGAGGCCGGTTCTGTCCTGCGGGCGATCGTATACAGCGACCAAAGCAAGACGGTGATACTGGAAGAAACAGAGTGGACGGTTCTGCCTGCAGCGACAGGATCAGCCGAAGCGCCGCTGCCCCCGGCAACCGCTCCGGCAACAACCGATCCCGCCGTCACCGATCCCGCCGTCACCGAGGAGCCGCCAGCAGCGGATTTAGCAGCCGGTTCCGGCGGGGCTGGCCAACTGTCAGCGTCGGCCACGCCGAACGGGGAAGAGGCAGTTACAGCGCCGCTGACCCTGATGAGCGTCGCCAGCACCTCCCTGACGACAGCGCAGACCGTTGCCCAGGAAGCGAAAGGCACTTGGTACTACTATGTCCAATCCGGCGATACGCTGAAATCGATCGCCGCCCATTATGCTACGGATGCCGACAGCCTGATCCGCTGGAATTACCTCACGAATGCCAACCTGATTTATGTCGGCCAATTATTGAGCGTCAACGGGATGAATGTCTATTCCAGCATCGATAAGGAGAACCGTACTTTCGCAAATTCCGCGGAGTTCGTCGAGTACCTGGGCAGTTACGCGACCGAAATCGGCAAGGATTATAATCTGTATTCTTCCGTCATGGTTGCGCAGGCTTCATTGGAAACGGCCTACGGCACCAGCAAATTGGCCACGGTGGGGAACAATCTTTTCGGGATCAAGGGCTCTTACCAAGGGAACTCGATCGTGATGCGCACCTGGGAGGAGGAGAGCGATGGTTCGATCATCTGGATCGACGCATTCTTCAGACTTTATCCTTCCTATTACGAATCGATGGTCGATTACGCCCTGAAGTTGCGCAACGGAGTCAGCTGGGATGCGAACTACTACAAGGGCACCTGGATCGAAAATACAACCAGCTACAAAGACGCTACGCTGTATTTGACAGGCCGCTATGCGACGGATTCTTCCTACAACACAAAATTAAATGCCATCATCAGTGCATACGGCCTGACGAAATTCGATCAGGCTGCTGCACTTAAGACGGTTCCGGCTGACTACAACGCGCTTGTTTCCGGCTATGGCTATTCGATCGACAGTCTGCCGTGGGGAACGACCGGCTATAAATACATCGCATCCTCCACCGACTATTACGGAAAAGAAGTCCATGTCTCGAAGAAGACAGCGGATGGGAAATACGCCTGCATTTCGGTCGGCGGCAAGGAAGTGGGCTGGGTGGACAATAACGCGCTGAAGACTTTCGCAACTGTTTCGGTCAGCTACAGTCTGCCGATCATGGACGGCGCTTATTCGATCGACAGCCTGCCTTACGGCCAACCCGGGTCCAAAAAGATTGCAGATGCTGCCTCCTACACCGGGAGTGTGGCGACCGTCGTGCGGGAAACGGCTGACGGCGCCTACGCCGAAATCAAAATCAACGGTACGTATATGGGCTGGATCAGCAAGAAGGCTTTTAATGCCGCTTTCCAGAGCTATGATGCCGTTGTCCGCAAAGGCGGTTACTCGATCGACAGCCTGCCCTGGGGAACGGCCGGTTACCGCACGCTTGGCTGGAGCAACGACCTGATCGGTAAATCGGTCAAGGTGATCGGCAAGTCCGCAAATGGCGCCTATTTCTGCATTTCCTACAACAATGGCGCAGCAATCGGCTGGGTGGACTACAAGGCATTCGAATATTTCAATTCGGCTGCGGTCAATTACAATGCGGTCGTCTCGAAAAGCAATTTTTCGATCGACAGCCTGCCATGGGGCGAAGCCGGCTATGCTTATGTTGCCGCCTCCTCCAGTTACCTGGGGAAAGAAGTGCATGTATCACGGATCACCGCGGACGGCAACTATGCCTTCATTTCCTTAAACGGAAAGGAACTGGGCTGGATCGACAGCAAGGGACTGCAGGCCTTCGCGACCAGAACAGCCAGCTACAGCATGCCGATCATGAACGGCATCTATTCGATCGACAGCCTGCCTTGGGGAGTGGCGGGATTCGCGAAAGTTGCGGACGCTTCCGCTTATTTCGGGAAAATGGCGACCGTCTACCGGGAATCGGCTGACGGTGCCTATGCGGAGATCGGCGTGGATGGCAAGTTCCTCGGCTGGATCGACAAACGCGCTTTCAGCAATGCGAAGCAGGTCGACTATTATGTGGGCGTATCCGGTCTGGGTTATTCGATCGACAGTTTGCCGTGGGGAACAGCAGGCTACAAACAGATCGGCAACACGAACAGCTATTTGGGCAGCTTGGTGAAAGTCATTGCGGAAACGGCCGACGGGTCCTACAAATTGGTCCAAAAAAGCGGCCAGACGCTCGGCTGGATCGATTATCGCGCTTTGACGACGCTCAGCACGAAAGCTGCCAATTACAGCACAACCATCCGTTCCAGCGGCTATTCGATCGACAGTCTGCCTTGGGGGACCGCCGGCTTCACGTTGCTGGGCTTGACCAGCTCCTATTTGAACAAAACCGTGCAGGTGATCCAGGAAACAGCGGACGGCTGCTATGCTTTGGTTGCTTCCAACGGCCAGACGCTCGGTTGGGTGGATAAGCGCTGCCTCTGAAAAATAAATATGCACAAAAAATCTCCGGCAAGCAGCAAGTGCTTGGCGGAGATTTTTTTCGTGGGAATGCGCGACTGAGCGCCAGCTCCGGTCAGGGAGCTGCTCACCGGAGGAGAGGATACGGAAACAACTGCTGAAGCCGTGCTTACCGGAGAACCCAAGCGGAATGCGGGACGAACTCCGGCGCAGCCTGCGTTCACCGGGGAAGAGCAGTTGCAGACGGATCGGGATCTCTGCACGGAAGTGGTGGATCTGCGTTGGATCCAGGGCGGAATTCCCCGCCAAGGCTGTTCTGGCGGTTTTTCTGACTGCGGTTTGACTTGATTTTCCCCGCGGAAGTGATTTCGGCGGGTTATTACTGTATATCGATTCAATCACCTCATAAAGCAAAAAAGGAGCCCCAAAACCAGAAAATACCATTCTGGTTTTGGGGCTCCCCGTCCGTAAAGATTATAGTGATTTAGCCAAAGCTTCGACTTTCGCCAAGCCTTCTTCGATGATCGCTGCTGCTTGATCAGGAGCAGCTGCGTGGCCTTCGATGATGACTTCGCCGATGATTTCCATGCCGAATACGCCGCCGAAGACGTTGCGCATGTAGTTGACGCCCATATCCAATGGAGCCATTTCAGGAGTAGAATAGACGCCGCCGCGTGCGTTCAGCAGGATGACTTTCTTCTCAGGCATCAAAGCAACCATTGTGCCCGTTTCGTCATATTTGAAAGTGAAGCCGGCTGCGAAGATGTAGTCGATGAATGTCTGCAATTTGGCAGGGATCGTCAAGTTCCACAACGGGAAGGCGAAAACGATCACGTCAGCAGTAGTCACGGCATCCATGACTTTTTGTTTCGCTGCCAAAAGGCGTGTTTCGATGTCGGTCAATTCTTCGCCGACTGCCATTTTGCCGTAAGCGCCGAAAAGGTCTTGGCCCAGGTAAGGCATGTCTTCCGAGAAGACGTTGTAGGTTGTGATGTTCAATTTTTCATTTTCTTTGGCTGCTGCCAAAAAAGTTTCGTACATTTTTGAAGAAATCGCTTCTTCCGATGGTCTGTTGTTCCCTTTTACTACTAAAACGTTCATGTGTGTTCCTCCACTGATTGTATATTTTGATGCGGTCTGCACGTTCACTTACCGCATGTAAGTACAATATAACATCTCGGCTTCGAAATATCTAGCCGGAATGCTCAAAAATGAAAAACAATTTGAAATTTTGTAACATTTACACTACCATAGTAAAGAATATTTCGATAAATTCGAAACAACAGGAGTGAATGTTTATGCAGAAAGCCGGCCAAAGCCAACGGATCGAAATCTTTGACGGCATGCGGGGACTGGCTTCGGTCATTGTCATGATTTTCCACATGGCGGTCTGGACAGTCTACGGCTACAGCGCCAATGAATACAAAATCTTTGCCAATCCCTTTTGGCGGGTGGCGACGCAAACGCCGTTGAAGATGCTTTGGGGCGGCAATGAAGCGGTGCTGGTCTTCTACATCATCGGCGGTTTCGTGCTGGCGCGGCCCTACCTGAACGGGCGAAGGCTGGATTTCCAGCCCTTCATAATCAAGCGTTGGATCCGCCTGATGCTGCCTTATGTGCTTGTCATCGCGGTGACGGTCATCCTGATCGCTCTGTTTGGGGCCTGGAAGTATGACACGATCGACTTGAGCGGTTCGTTCAATGTGAAGTGGAAACGGGTGCCGACCGCCCTGGAAATGCTGTTGTATTTCCTCGGGTATGATTACAACCTGAACATTTTGAGCGGCGCTTTCTGGAGCATGGTCCAGGAATGGCGCTTGTCGTTCGTGATGCCGTTTGTGGCCGTGGCCTTGCATCGGCAGCGGACATGGAAGGTGCTCGCTGTTTATGCAGCCTTGCAGTCGGGTGTCGAGGCGTTGACGGACTGGGGCATGCGCAGCGACACGGGTTGGGTGGCGCAACTGTCGGAGTCGCTCAACCGGACCAATTATTACGCGATCTTTTTCGTGATGGGGGCGGTGCTGGCGAAACATCTGCCGGCCATCCGTGCCTTTGTGCGGGAGCACCGTGGTTTCCGGATCCTGTCGGCCTGGGCGATCCCTTTTTTGATCCCGAGCCAGTGGATTTTGGCGGCGCTCGGTCTGTCGTTCCGGGTGCGGGATGCGTTGCTGCTGACCGGCCTGGGCATCGTGTTGTTCCTGCTGTTGTGCATGGAGTCGCCGCTGCTTACCGCCTTCTTCAAATCGAAACCGCTGCTGCTCTTGGGCAGGCTGTCCTTCAGCCTCTATCTGACGCACACGACGTCCATCATTCTGTTCGTGACGTTCCTGGGTCAAGTCATCCGGCCGGAAACGGCGTTGCTGCTGTCGCCGCTGGTCGCGTTGCCGGTTGCGTATCTGTGGCAGAAGCATGTCGAAACAAGGTGCATCGGTTTGCTGAAATATTTGAAGAAATAGACGTCCTGCCTGCGCCAAGTGTGATACGATAAAGGAAAGCTCGGATTTCCGAAGAATTTGCAGGGGTGGATACATGTCAAAAACGATCATTTCCATCGTCGTTCCTTGCCACAACGAGGAAGAGATGGTGCCGATTTTCCATAAAGAAATAGCGGCGGTCAGCGCCCAGCTGCCGGATGCCGCATTCGAACTGATTTTTGTGGATGACGGTTCGAAGGATGCCACGCTGGCGGAGCTGAAGCGGCTGGCCGAATTGGACGAGCGGGTACACTACCTTTCCTTTTCGCGCAACTTCGGCAAAGAAGCGGCGCTGTTGGCGGGACTGCGCCATGCGACCGGGGATTACGTAGCCGTGATGGATGCGGATCTGCAGGATCCGCCGGCTATGCTGGTGGAGATGGTCGCTTTGATCCGCACCGGCGCTTACGACTGCATCGGCACGAAACGCATCGACCGCAAAGGCGAGCCGCCGATCCGCTCCTTTTTCGCAAGGAAGTTCTATCAATTGATCAACCGCATCTCCGACACCGAAATCGTCGATGGCGCCCGCGATTTCCGGCTGATGACGCGCCAGATGGTCGACGCGGTGCTGGAGATGACCGAGTACAACCGTTTTTCGAAGGGGATCTTCAGCTGGGTCGGCTTCGAAACGAAGTACCTTTCCTACGAAAATCAGGAGCGGGTAGCCGGCAAAACGACGTGGTCATTCTGGAGCCTGTTCAAATATTCGCTGGACGGCATCGTGGCCTTTTCCGAAGCCCCCTTGGCGATCGCCGCCTTCACCGGATTCCTGTCGTTTGCGGTGGCGATTTTGGCTGCGCTGTTCCTGACCGTGCGGACTTTGGTCTTCGGCAACGAGACATCCGGCTGGACTTCGCTCATCGTCATCATTCTGGGGATGGGCGGGCTGCAGCTGCTGTGTCTGGGCATCCTCGGCAAATACCTGGGGAAAACTTTCATGGAGACGAAACGGCGTCCGCTTTACATTTTGAAGGAGACGGATGCCGGTTTGCCCGACAGTGATCGCAGGAAGGGGCAAGCCGATGCATAAGCAACTGGCTCAAATTGTCAAAATCGCAGCGACTGTCTTTGCGAAGGCCTGGAATTTCGGTTCCCGGTAAATCTGACTGGAGGACAAGAACGCCGGTTCACCAGCGGGCATCAAAATCCAAAAGAAAAAGAATGCGGCTGCCGCTTTTTCAGGGCAACTGCATTCTTTTTATGTGTCATCAAGTGGCCATCAGTAGCTGGTCCAGCCTCCATCTGCAGTCACGACAGCGCCGTTGACGAAGCTGGAGTCGTCAGACGCCAGGAAGAGCGCGACGGATGCGATCTGGTCGGGCGTCCCGAACGCCGGGTTGATCGCCATGCCGACGCCGGTCGTCTGCTGTCCGAATGTGCTGATGGTGCCCATCGAATTGGCGATATTGGTGGCGACCGCCCCAGGTGCGATCGCATTGCAGCGGATGCCTTTTTTCGCGTACATGAAAGCGGTGTTCTTGGTCAGGCCAATGACGGCATGTTTGGAAGTGACATAGGCGGCGCCCGCACGACCGCCCTGCAGGCCGCCGATCGAAGCGATGTTGATGATATTGCCGCCTCCTTGGTCAAGAAAGTGCGCGATGGCTTTCCGGCTGGCGTACATCGGACCGTTGACGTTGACGGCAAAGACCCGGTCCCAGCGATCGTTCGAGACTTCCCCGACCGGTTCGAAGCCGTCCATGATGCCGGCGTTGTTGACGAGGATATCCACTTTTCCGAAGAGGGCGATGGCGGTATCGATCATGGCATCGACGTCGGTTTCGTTGGAGACATCGGTTTTGATGGCAGCAGCGGCGTCCAGGGTTTCGGCATTGATTTCGTCTGCGACTTTCAGGGCGTCTTCGTAATTGTAATCGGCGATGACCACTTTTGCGCCTTCGTTGGCGAAAAGGCGGCAGATGGCTTCGCCCATGCCCGAAGCGCCGCCGGTCACGACAGCAACTTTGTCCAGCAGTCTCATGGTTATTCCTCCTTATGCTTTGCTGGTCTAATCATAACACGATAGCGCTTTCGTGTATCGTTTGACAGTTCTTTTGCGGAAAAAACATTAAAAAAGCGGTGGTTTATTTCCGCTTTTCGGATAAAATAGAGGGATAAAAAAAGTTGGGAAAGGATGTGGAAAGCGTACGATGGCAAATTATCCATTCGACAAGGAGCGCAGCCTCCTGAAGACGGACGAGTCGACGAGAATCACGATGCTGCTGCTGAATGTGTTTTTGGTCGTGACTGCCGTCTCGTTGGCGGTCAGCTTCTACATCATCGCCAATCTGGAAATCGATGAGGAACCGGCCGTTTCCGACATCATCATCGTCCCCGAAGGCGCGCCGGAGCGGGGCATCAAAGCAGCTGGACTGCTGGAGGAAGGCTACTCCAGATCGGGCAAGATCATCGTCTCGCCGCTGTTGGTGGAAGCCGAGTTGCTGCACCTGCAGCCTTACGGGGAGCTGGGGATGATGGATGATTCGATTTTGGCGGATTATCAGGCCACGAGCACCTGGACCAATGCCGTCTACAGCATCGCCCTGATGGAGGAAAACGGCTACGACTCGGCGATCGTCGTTTCGAGCGACTACCATATGAACCGGGTCAAATACAGCTTCGAGAAAGCGGCAAAAGGCAAGGAGTTGGACTTCACCTATGTTTCAGCCGGCGGTCCCTACGGCTTGCCGTGGATCGAGACGCAGCTCGGCAGGCGGTTGGCGCAGTACGAGATTTTCAAGACGGTCGGGTACTGGCTGGGGTTGTACAATTTCATCGATATCGGAGAAGGCGGCTCTTGAACGGAAGCGCGCCTTTTTTTGATATAGTTCGGGTACTCGATGATGAGAATTTCGTTGATGCAAATATCCCCGAAATACCCACAGATCCGCAACTATGTATCCGTTTGCGGCATTATTCCGCGTTTTTGCATCCTTGACGGTTATTCTTAGAAGAAACGCCGTTGTGGTGCTATACTTTAGAGTAGTAAAGTATAAAATAATTCGTTTGAATAAGTGCGTCACTTTTCGTGTTTCATAACTTTGCAAAGTATTCAATGCCATCAAAAAATTGGCCAGATTCACGGGTAAGCCCTTCGGAAATTAGATAAATCGTATCTATTGCGCTCTACGATGCTCAGTCGGCACGATTTCCTAAATTTTTTTCAGGGCTGAACGAACCCGTTCAGCTTTTCTTTTTGGTATAGGAGGTGTGGAGATGCTTGTAGAAATTGTGATGGAGAACTTTTTTTCCTTTAAGGATGAGGCTACTTTTTCGATGGTCGCCAGCCCGATCGGCGAACACCCGGAAGCGGTCTACGGCAAGGACAATATCGCTGTGACGAAATTGGCGACGATCTATGGGGCGAACGCCAGCGGCAAAAGCAATTTGCTGAAGGCCATGAAGATGATCCAGGAA
This sequence comes from Trichococcus ilyis, assembly GCF_900109135.1. Classification (GTDB taxonomy): domain Bacteria; phylum Bacillota; class Bacilli; order Lactobacillales; family Aerococcaceae; genus Trichococcus; species Trichococcus ilyis. Next base: position 97,304 of record NZ_FNYT01000006.1, read on the forward strand.
GGCGTCCTGCTGCAGAATTACACGTCCGCGGAATGGCTGGGGCACATCGAACCGTTCCATTTGGATGCGCGGACCGAGAAGAAGGACACGATGCTGGAAGTCACTTTCCTTTTGGCCGGGAAACTGTACCGTTACGGTTTTTTCGTCAACCGCGTCAGGGTGACCGAAGAATTCCTTTATCTGGAAGGCGAGGAGCAGAAGGACCTGTTTTTCCGGAATGCGACCGGACAGATCGTCGGCGGGGAATGGGCGGAGCTGTTCCGGGACATCAATCTCGAGGATACGCGTTTGGCCCTGTCATCCCTGCTTTCCGCACCCGGATCGGCCGAGCATCCGGAGCTGAAGCTGTTCTTGGAGTGGTTCACGGAGATGCGCATCATCCTGGACACTGCGAAGATCGGGTTGGCGATTTCGATGGCGAAGATGCACCTGTCCAAATACAAGCACAACCTGCTGGCTCTGATCCGGGTGGCCGATCCGTCTATCCAGGACATCGTTGTGCACGAGGCGGAAAATCCGCGCAACGGGCGGAAGGAACTGGCGTTTTTCGTCGTCAAGACCCGGCGCAACGAGGCGGGGGAATCGGAGCCCCATTGCGAAAATTTCCGTTTCCAGGATACCGAATCGGCCGGCACCGTCAAGCTGTTGGCGCTGGCCGGTCCGATCATCGAAGCGCTCGAGAAGGGCGGCCTGTTGATGATTGATGAAATGGACACGCAGTTCCACACCCTGATGACGCGCTATGTGCTGGAACTCTTTTCCGGTAATCTCAACGACAAGGGCGCCCAGATGATCTATTCGACGCATGACATCACGAATCTGTCCAGCAGCCTTTTCCGCAGGGATCAGGTCTGGTTCGTGGAAAAGGACAGCTACAGCGCCAGCCACCTGACTTCCTTGGTGGAATATCGTTTTGATGACGAGGAAAGGAAGAACAGTTTTGAGTTTTACCGCAACTACCTGAACGGCAAATACGGGGCGATCCCTTTCCCGCGGCCGTTGGATTGGTGGGTCGACAATGGAAAATAGAAGAAGAGGCCACAAGAAGAAATTTGAACGTCCGGTCGGAACGAAGCGGCCGGAAAAAACTTTCCTGATCCTTTGCGAAGGCACCAAGACCGAACCGAACTACTTCCGCAGTTTCCACGTCATCTCGGCGCAGGTCGAAATCGTCGGGACGGCGATGAACACGATGTCCTTGGTCAACTATGCGCGCGATGTGGTCAGGGATCGGCCGGATGAATATGACGAGGTTTGGCTCGTCTTCGACAAGGATTCCTTCGACCGGGAAATCTTCAATGAAGCCGTTTTTTTCTGCGAGACGCACTACCGCCAGGGGTTCCGGGCCGCCTACAGCAACGAAGCCTTCGAAATCTGGTACCTGCTGCATTTCGAACTGATCAAAAAAGCGATCTCGCGCTTCCATTACCCCGACATGCTGTCGAAACGGCTGGGATTTTTCTACAAAAAAAATCATCCGCACATGTACAACGTACTATTATCAAGGCAGCCCGCCGCCATCCAGAACGCCAAGAAACTCTACAGCCAGCGTTCGCCGTCGCCGGCCCGCGACAACCCGTCCACGACCGTCTTCATGCTGGTGGAAGAACTGAACAAACACCTCCGGAAATAAATTTAAAAAATTTTTTAAAATAAAAAAAGCTGCCGCAAATTTTTGCGGATAATACCAGTGTAGGTCTTATCAAGCAGCAAAGGCCACTTAACAAGACGAGAAGGGATCGATTGCATATGTTCATGACACCGGTATTGGGGATGGATTTCACGGAGGACGGAAAAGGGGTCGTCATTCATTTTGTTGAAGACGATGCAGTGGCGGAGGAATATCTGTTCGAAACGACGGATGAGGCGGACGCATTTTTCAGGAGCTGCCAAAATCTGTGCGATGAGGTCAAGGAAGAGCCACTTGAGGTGCAGCATGCCATCATCAGAGAGTTCTTGGATCTGGATATCGGCAAATTCAACTACGAACGCGCTTATTATTGATTGGAGCAACAAAAGAAGACCAGCCCCGGCACGATGCGGGACTGGTCTTCTTTTGTTGCGCCGGAATCGGCGCCGCAGCTCCGGCGAGGGGCTTGGTCGCCGGAGGAAACCGGTAATGCTCGGCCTCTTCTCCGATGAAGCCGATCTCATCGGAGGAGGGAGCCAAAATGCGGACTGAACTCCGGCAAGGCCTGCGTTCACCGGCGGTACCGCCGCCCGGTACCGCCACCCGGGACGGGATCCCGTCCCGGGTGTAATCGGCAAGCCTGTATTTATCGGTCGTTCAGTACTGGCGCACCTTCAGCTGTTGGCCGATCAGGATCAGATCGCTCGAAAGCTGATTCAACCGTTTCAGCGTGGCCGGTGTTGTGCCGTACTTGCGCGACAGGCCCCAGAGTGTCTCGCCTTTGACGACGCGGTGCAGCAGGAACGTGCCGGGAGCGCTCGCAAGCGGAGGCAGCGAGGACAGGCCTGCTTCGATGTCCTGGCGGAAACGGGCCTGCGAAATACCCCAGCTGGCGAGGTATCCGTCCGGATCGGTGTGGTCGGTTCCGCCGACATTTTTGGAAACCCAGGAATGGGTTTTGATGCCTTTGTCGTGGACGTTTGTTCCGCTGTTCAGCTTGCAGGGGATGCCTGCCTCCAGCGCCAGTTTTTGCAGCAGCCAGACATAGGCTTTGTAGTCCTGTTCGAAGATGGTCCGGCTGTTCGTCCGCGCCAGCTCGACTTGGGCATAGGCATAGCCGTTCGCTTTCGGGCCGACGCCCCATTGGACTTTGCCGGTGTTGGCGACCTGGATTATTTTCCCGCCTCCGCCGACCCAATGCGAAACGAAGGCATTTTGCCAGTTGCGCTGCATGTAGCTGACTTCGTTTTCGAGGCTGTTGGGTCCGGTGTTGTTCGGATTGCCGGATTCGTGGGCGATGATCAGGTTGCTTGCGGTGAGCGGATTTTGGTATATGGAAAAGATGCGTTTTTCGATGGTGTAATTCATGGTGTTCCTCCTCTTGGTTGGCATTGCTGGGATAAGCAGAAAAAAGAGGTGCCTCCGAATGAGACACCCCTGGGCGTTGTTGATGGAATCTTAAGTTGTCCAGCAGTCCAAGCGGGCTCGGACTGCATTTCTTATCCTTATTCGGCTTCGGCGATCAGGTCGGTGATGGTGCGTTCCACGTAACGGGCGCTGTTGACCGCCGTGAAGGGGTTGATGCCTTTCACTTCGAACGCGTTGAGGCCGATGATGGCGTCCATTGCGGGTTGCAGTTCAGCGGATGTCAAGCCGCTTTTCGGGTTCTTGACGCTCAGGTTGCGGGTTTTCCCGTCGGCCGTCAAAAATTTCAATTCCAAGGTTACTGTTGTCGTCATGTTCATTTCCTCCTAGATGTCTGATGGTTACTGGTTATTGAGCTGTTTTCGGTTGGCTTAGGCGATGGAGTAGCGGTTCTTTTCGACAACGACTGCGTAGGCTGCAGGCATATCGACGAGCGCGGATACGGCTGATTGGAAGGCTTGGACCTGTTCAGCTGTGACGCCGGGCTTCAGGTTCGCGAATGACTGTTTGACTTCCTTTTCGTTTGCAAAATCATTGAAATAAAGCTCGATGTTTCCTTCTTCGTATTGTTTCACCATTTGGCATTCCTCCGTTTTCTTTTCTTGTAAGTGTCATGACTGCTTACACCTATAACGACGAAGGCGGACCGGCGATGTGTAACCCCATCTTTCAGTCCTTCAAAAAAGTACCGGCTTTGGCCTGGATCTGCTTCCTTCTTTTGTAGATCGTTTTGCGCGAAAGCTGTTGTTTTCTGGCAATCTCGGTGATGCTGAGTCCAGCCAGAGCGTCCCGCAGATAGGCGTTCTCCTCGGCAGTCAGACCGGCGCAGAGACGCTGCAGCAGATCGGTCTGTTCCAGCTGTTCTTCGAAAGAGCTGTTATGGGGGATTTCCTCCAGTTCCTCCTCGGAAAGGTAGGCTTCGCGACTTTCTTTTTTCCGGTCCTTGCGGATCTGGTCCAGGAAAGTCCAATGGATCTTTTGCTTGGCATAGCTGACGAACAGGAAACTGTTCTCGGCTGCGAGCGCGTCCTTCCGGCAGGTTTCATACGTGTCAAAAAGGGTGATCAGCCCCAATTGATAGAAGTCATCATAGTCGTTGTGATCCGGATAGCGATTGATTTTGTTCAGACAATGATGGATGATGCCCGCGTAAAGTTCGCTCAGTTGTGTGGCGGTCTCATCGTTGCAGCTTCTTTTTTTGATATTCATGGGTTTGCCTCCGTATTGTGGTGGATGGCGTGATGCAAGGAACAACCCCTGTGCATGCTCATCACGGCCTCGGCAAGCTTGCTGATGCCCATATTAGCGGTCCACAGCTGCCGGGGTCAAAACGGCAAATGCGGCAAAAAACGGGTCAAAAGTGCGGCTGGTCATACATTTGTGTGCGAATTTTCAAAACACGCGATAAAATGTAAGCGTTGTTATTTCGCTCGGCATTAAAGTAGTGTATATTTTGAAGGTAAGCATTCCTATTTTGGGGGGATTTTATGGAGAGTAAGACAGCAAAAAAGTTTCGCAAGCAACTGAAGCGACAAGCAGAACCATCGCTTGATGCTGAAACATTGGAGACGATCCTTTCGCATCTTCGTTCCTCATTGGAGGCGTCGTTTGCACCCAATAATCAGAAGAAAGAGGAGGCGGAACCTTTCCTGGTATTGCTGGATGCGGAAAGTATCCAGCCTTATTTGGAGCGGGCTTGGGCCTTGGATCGGTTTGTGCTGGACAATTCTTTCCTGTACATTATGAGCTTGGACGCTCAGCTGCACCGGACGGACTTCCGCACGCTCATCTTCTTCAAAGACGGCCGCCTGATCAAGACGCGCGAAAACAGCAACACTGTGATGTTCTCTTTGTTCGAACTGATTGGCTTCGATTACGATTTTATTCGGGGAATCTCCACGCGGGTCAACGGCAAGGATACCCACTGTGTGCCTTATGTTTTCGGAAGGTATCGGTTTTTGCCTTTGAGCGGTCCGACCCGCAAAAACAGCTCCTGGGTCAACCTATCCAAGGTGCTGCACTCCCGTACGCTGAAAGGGGAAAAAGGTGTGGAGATCCATTTCGTGGATCAGCATGTGTTCCAGTTACCGGTCCGCCCGGAATTCTTCAACGAAAAGGTCAAACAAGCCAGCCAGACCGTGCACCGCCAAGACCACCTGCTGCACAGCGTCTTGACAAATTTCGATTATGTGGATGGGCGGAAAAAAGAGCGCGAACACAGCCTGCTGGGCAATGCAATGCATTCCAACGCCGCCCGGCTTTCGACGGTTCCGATGGAGGAATACATCCGGATTTTTCAGTTCTCTTTGGCTGAAACAGCTTTGCGGCACCCTTCGCTGCGTGACAATCCGGTGACGGATGAGGCGCTGCAGCTGCTGCGGGAGAATCTGTACAGCGATCTGCCCCATCTCAGGAACGCACCGCGCTGACAAGCTGCGCGGAGTAAAGATTTGTGCGCTGAGGAAGCAGGCTATCGTTTGTGATTCAGGTGGAAGTATTTTACAATGATTGCAAATGACAAAACTTCAGCAATGGGAGGAATCGTAATGGACAAGAGAATCGAAGGTACTTTTGCTAACCAAGAAATGCTTATCGATGAAATCACGCATCTGATCAAGCATGAGGGCTATGCTCCCGAGCAGCTGCTGGTCATCACCCGCAACGGCAAGAGCAATTACATCACGGAGGAGACGGCGGTGCAGGTCATCATCACCGGCGAGGACCGCGAGGAGGATTCTTTGTGGGACAAAATCGTGAAGTTCTTTACGGTCGATCTGGATGAAGAGGAGGAAGAAGCGATTTTCGAGCGCTACGGCATCGATGAGGATACGTACGAACGCTTTGAGGATGCGTTGGATGACGGGGAATTGCTGCTGCTGATCGACGATGCGGCTCCGATCAATGACGAGCATGCCGAATTTATGGTGCGCGATGGCATCCTGCCTGACGAAAAAGTCGTTTCTGCAACGGCAACCGCTGCTGCCACTGCGACAAAACCGGATTGGACATCCGCCGACAGCGAGGAAGCAGGCGATGTGCCGGCCCATTCCATCGAGGCTGCGAAAAAACTTTTCGGCACTGAAGCTGAGCTTGCGACCCCGACTGCGCCTGCCGATGTCACCGACGACATCACCGGTCAGCCGATCGAGGCGGAAGCGGTGGCCGATCCTGCGATGGCCGAAGACAGTCACCATTTGCCGGAACTGCAATTCGACAAAGACGACTCCCTGCCTGAAGCGGCTGAAGAGAAGGAAATGTTTTCCAAGGACCCGTTCGGTGGCGATACGGTTGCTGCGGAAGCCGGCACAGACGCGGATGACATCGATCCGGATTATGACAAGACTGACAAACCGAAACCGGCTCTATGATTGATAAAGAACAGCAATGGCTGCCTCTTGTTTGATTGAGGCAGCCGTTGCTGTTTTTGTTTTTTTGCTGGAGGTCGGCGAGGGCTGCGTGCACGTTAAAAAAAGATTCGAACGTACGTTTTGTCCCTTTTGTCCTTTGCGTGTATAATGACAAGTGAGATTCGCCGAAAGGAAGTAGAAGATGGATCATACAGAAGAGCAGGCTGAAAAATTGCCTGTCGTAACAAAAATAACCGTCCAGAAAAAGCGAAAGGACCGCTTCAATGTCTTCATCGACGGGGAGTATTCCTTTCCGATATCGGAAGCCGTGCTCATCAAAGTCGGCCTGCATAAAGGCATGACGCTCACGAAAGAGCGCAGCGCCGAGATCGAGAAGGAAAATTACGACTACATGGCCTACACGACGGCCGTCAATTACCTGTCCTACAGTCTGCGCAGCGAGAAAGAAGTCCGCAAAAAACTGCATGATGAAGAAATCAGTCCGGATGCGATCGAACGTGCGCTGACGCGATTGCTTGACCAGAATTACGTCAACGACCGCATCTACGGCGAAAGCTACACGCGCACGGCGGCGAACCTGAATCTGAAGGGGCCGCAGCTCATCGCCAATGAGCTGAAAGGCAAAGGCTTGTCGGAGGACGATATCGCCTTTTCTCTGCAACAATATCCGCATGAACTGCAACTCGAAAATGCCCAAACGATCGCCGAGAAGCAGCTCCGCAAACAGTGCCGGGTCTCTTCGCATGAAGCGGCTTCAAAAATCCGTCTGCATCTGCATCAGAAAGGCTATCCATCCGACATCGTGCTGGAAGTCATGGCAGCGATCGAAACCGAAAAAGAGGAAGAGGATGAAATGGCAGCCCTGCGGATGCAAGGCGACAAACTTTGGCGCCGTTACGAGCGCAAAGCGAAAGGCCGCGAATTGCATCAAAAAGTGCGGTCGGGCCTTTACCAAAAAGGTTATCCGGGAGAACTGATCTCCGTTTACATCGAAGCAAAGGAACAGGAAGCAGAATAATGACAACAAATCCGGAACACGAAAAAATATTCAAAGCAGCCGGCATCGAGATGTGGCCGGCGGATAAAATAACAGCTTTCCGCAAAGCCCTATTGGACTGGTACGACAAAGAGAAGCGCGACCTGCCTTGGCGCCGGACGAGCGATCCCTACAGCATTTGGGTATCGGAAATCATGCTGCAGCAGACGCGGGTGGACACGGTGATCCCGTACTACCACAATTTCCTGGACAGATTCCCCGACATCGCAGCCTTGGCGGCGGCGCCGGAAGACGCGATCCTGAAGGCTTGGGAAGGGCTCGGCTATTATTCCCGCGTCAAGAACATGCAGAAAGCTGCCCAGCAGATCGTCGCCGAATACGGGGGTGTCTTTCCGGCAGATCCGCAGGAAATCGCGAAGCTGAAGGGTATCGGTCCCTATACTGCCGGCGCCGTTTCCAGCATCGCCTTCCAGATCCCGGAACCGGCAGTCGACGGCAACGTTATGCGGGTCATGAGCCGGCTGTTCGAAATCGATGCCGATATCGCCAAACCGGCCAGCCGAAAAATTTTTGAAGCGGTCGTGCGCGAACTGATCGATCCGGAGCGGCCTGGCGATTTCAACCAAGCCTTGATGGATCTTGGTTCGAGCATCTGCACGCCGCTCAATCCGCAGCCAGAGATCAGCCCGATCAAAGCGTTCAATGCGGCCTACAAAAACGGAACGATGCACCTATATCCGGTCAAGACGAAAGCGAAAAGGCCTGTACCGATGAATCTGCAGGGCATCATCCTGCAGAACGGGGAGAAGCAGTTCCTGCTGGAGAAGCGCCCGAGCAGCGGACTGCTGGCGGATTTCTGGACGTTTCCTTTGATCCAGCTCGACCTCGATGCGCTTTCCGGTTCAGCGGCGGCTGCCCCGGGACCGCCGGCAGCCATCCAGACGGAGTTGCTGGTCGCCGAGGATTTCCCGAAACTGGCGGAAGCAACCACGAAGGCCGGCAAAACTCCGCCTGCCTTCAGCCAGATCGAAGCCCAACTTTCAGGGGCAGTGGCTGAAAAATACGGATTGAAGCCGGTCTGGCTGAAGGCGGAAACCGGATCGGTCACTCATGTCTTCAGTCATATCAAATGGCAAATCACCGGTTATTACGGGCGGGTGCTGACGGGCGGCGACAGCCGATTGCCGGAACAATGCCGCTGGGTCAGCGAAAATGATTTTGCCGATTATGCCTTCCCGGTGCCCCAGCAAAAAATGTGGCAAAAATTCCAGCAACAGACCCGAAAAGAATTTGGCCTGTAGCGACTAAATTATCGCAATCCATTTCCATTCTATGCTATACTGTTCAATGAACTGAAAGTTGAGGGTTCCGCCGAAATGATTTCCGGCGCGGACTCAAATAGTTGTAGAAAGTTGGGCACCGTGATGCATAATCCTCGGGAGGGAGAATTCATCACCATAAAGAGTTATAAGCATGACGGCAGCCTGCATCGAACGTGGCGTGACACCATGGTATTAAAAACGAGTGACCAGTCCATAATCGGCTGTAATGATCACACCTTAGTAACGGAAGCAGACGGGCGCCGCTGGGTCACCAGAGAGCCTGCATTGTTGTATTACCATAAGCATTATTGGTTCAACATCGTCACCATGATCCGCCAAAAGGGTGTCTCCTACTACTGCAACCTGGCATCGCCTTATGTGATCGACCAGGAGGCACTGAAGTACATCGATTATGATCTGGACATTAAAGTTTTTCCGGATGGTGAAAAACGTTTGCTTGATGTAGATGAGTATGAATTGCATCGCAATCGCATGAATTACCCAAAAGAGATCGATCATATCCTGAAGGAGAACGTGAAGATTTTGGTGAGCTGGATCAACGAAGAAAAAGGTCCTTTTTCCAAAGAATACGTCGACTTATGGTATGAACGGTACTGTCAGCTGTCGCATAATCAGCAAAACTCGTGATGAATCCAAATTATAAAAAACCAGTCGAACGCATTTATCGGCTGGTTTTTTATCTGAATTATTGAAATAGCTGATCGGGACGAAAAAAATACCGTGCAATAACACAACCGTTATACTATGATAAATATATCTGTAATATGGAGTCAATATTTGAAATACGATTAAAATATTGGAGGAATCAGAATGAAAAAAAAGGAAATAGTGCTAGTTTCCATCATGGGTATCCTAACCATTGCCATTGTTCTTTTTGGATATAAATACGCGGCCGGTAAAAAAGAGGCCTTATTGAGAGAAGGGGAAAAACAGACGGAAACAGTTTCTAAAACAGCTTCCTCGCAAGAATCAACTATCGCAGAGAGCGACACATCCGAAGCTTATGCGCAATTCTTGGCCGCTTTTGCCGAGAACAGAAGCAATGCGTCGGTGGTCGACTATCTGCAGTATGTTCATCATCATACGAAAGAGGTCAACGTCGCCTTCTTCGGTGATGTCGCAGCCGATGCGGCTTGGGCCAAGTCTGTCATTGCCGGTATCCAGGCCGATTATCCGCTTGAGAATCTGACGACATCGTTTTTCAGCCATCCGTCAGACAGCAGCTCGGTTTATCTGAGCAGCCAATATGCTCAGGAAATGGCCGCAAGCAGTCCGGATGTGATTTTTTTCAGCATTCCGGCGAAGACCGATCAGGTTGTTGACATCAGTTTGGTCGAATCGACGCAAAACATCTACGCGGTTTATGATGAAATCAGAGCTGCCTTGCCTGATGCCTTGATTGTTTTGGTGACGCCGCCTCCTTCCGCCGCAAAAGTGGCAGATTGGAATTCCCGTTCCTTGGATTATCGGAACTATACCAACAATCTGGTGGAAGAAAACGCCGCCTTCGCGGTTCCTTTATACGATCTGCATGCGGATTTTCTTGCTGAATTGACGAACCGCAGCGAATCGGCGTCAAACTTTATGGATGCAGCCGGTCTGGAATTGAATGAGGCTGGACAGCAACTTTACGGTGAGCTGTTTGCCGCCAGTTTGCGCACAAAAATGATCGATACATCGGCGGGTCTGTATGTGGAAGGCGAAAAACCTGCCAGCACGCCGATCGCACCAACCTTGACGGTGCCTGAAGTCCCTGCCGCGGCAATCGAAGAGACTGTCAGCGAAGAGCCGGTGTATGAAGAGCCGGTTTATGAAGAGCCCACATACGTTGCGCCGACTTATACTGCACCTGCAGCAGATGATACATCAGTCGCAACACCAGACCCTACAGCGACTGATATTACCGCCAACGATACTGCGACAAATGCAACAGGAACTGAAATTGACCAGTAGGCATTTGCTGGACATTAAGTTTGGATAGCATGCTGATGGGATGTTCTAATCAGATTCTCACATGGGATTCACCAAAAAATGAAGCTGGCATTTACCGGATTGTTCGGTAAATGCCAGCTTTTTTAGCGCATCAATCATTTTTGCAGACGCATAACAGTGAATGGGCCAATCGGTCTGGATTTTCATTTCACAAACTTTCCGTCCGTCGGGAACACAAAAAACATTATTGGTCTACTTATTAATAAGCTCTTCCGAATATTGATATTATTGGATTTCTGGTGTATAATGATTGCGTAAACATGAAATGTAAGCGTTTTGAACAAAGGCGTTCTGTGTAGGTCCAAGAGAAAATATTTCACAAATTGACTCGCGAGTTTGGGATAAGCCACATGATAGCCATCCATGCAAACGCACTTTCAACAGAACAGAGATTTTTCGGAGGTAATGTCATGTACATACAAGTTGATGAACGGAAACGGACTGACGTTCTATCGACTACTTATTATCAATATGACTTGGATAATTTAGAAAATCGATTAGAGCAGTTTGTACAGTCACCCGTTTTTGATAAAAAGTATTCGTTCGAAGGAGAATTGGGAGCAATCTATACGCCGCAGCGGACTATTCTGCGGCTATGGGCTCCGACTGCGCTCAGCGTTGAAGTGATTGTTTATGAAAGTCTGTACCGCAAAGAGAAGAAAAGGCACATGATGGGGAAAGGTGGAAGAGGGACTCACGAACTCATTATGATTGGGGACTATGCGGGAACTGCCTACAAATACGCCATTACATTTCCGGATGGCAAAGTTGTTGAAACAGTTGATCCCTATAGCTATGCGACAACCGCAAACGGAGAGCGCTCCGTCATTTTGGATGCAGTAAACACGAATCCTGAAAGATGGGGAGCCCGATTGGAGCCGATCGCTTCACCAGTCGACGCCATTATTTATGAATTACATATTCGTGATTTCACGATTTCCCCGACGAGCGGTGTCACTAACAAAGGCAAATTCCTGGGTGTAGTCGAGCAGGGAACCTTATCGGCGGATGGCGATAAGACAGGGCTGGATTACCTGAAAGAATTGGGCGTGACACATGTCCAGTTTTTGCCGATGGCCGATTTTTACACAGTCAATGAGCTGAAACCTTTGGAACAATACAACTGGGGTTATGACCCGCAGAACTTCAATGTGCCGGAAGGCTCCTACGCGACCAATCCTTATCAACCGGAAGTTCGTATCCTCGAAATGAAGGAAATGATCCAAGGTTTGCACGATGCGGGAATCCGCGTCATCATGGATGTCGTTTACAATCATGTTTATTTACCGAAACTGCATGCATTGGAAAAAACGGTGCCTGGTTATTATTTCCGCAAAAATGCTGATGGGACGCTCTCCAACGGGACCGGCGTCGGCAACGACACGGCTTCTGAACGCTATATGATGCGCAAATACATCATCGATAGCATCACCTATTGGGCGAAGAATTTCCATTTGGACGGATTCCGCTTCGATCTGATGGGGATCCATGACATCGAAACGATGAACGAAATCCGTATCGCTTTGGATGCGATCGATCCTTCCATCATCATGCTTGGTGAGGGTTGGAACCTGAACACCAATCTGCCTCCTTCCGAAAAGGCTGTCCAACAGAATGCGGACCGCATGCCCGGTGTGGCTCATTTCAATGATGCTCTGCGTGAAGCAATCAAGGGTTCCGACTTCGAAAGCGGGACCGATACCGGTTTTGTCACCGGGAAACCGTTCATGGAAGGGTGGGTCGCCACCAATCTGCAGGGGGGTGCGTATTATCCCGCCAGCCGGGGCAACTACATAAATCCCGCTCAGATGGTCCAGTACGTGGAGGCGCACGATAATCTGACGCTTTATGACAAATTGAAGATTTCGCTGCCATGGGATGAGGAAGAGTCCCGTATGCGGCGCCATCTTTTGGCAAGCAGCTTCGTTTTGTTGAGCCAAGGCATTCCGTTCATCCATGCGGGGCAAGAATTTATGCGGACAAAGAACGGGCTGGAGAACAGCTACAATGCGCCCGATTCGGTCAACCGCATGGATTGGCACCGCCGTTCCGAAATGAAACCGGCTGTGGATTACATGAAAGGCTTGATCGCATTGCGCAAACAGGAGCCGTTATTCCGGTTGCGGACCATCGAGGAAGTCAAGGAACACATGAATATCCTGAAAGCCGATTACCAGATTGTTGTCTATCAGCTGGAGGATAAAGGAAAACTCTATTACGTCATCTTCAATGGCCAAACAAACGCCATCGATTTTGAGGTGGAAAGCGGGGATTACCGGGTGTTGATCGAGGACGGAACGGCGAGTCTGGCTGAACCGAGACTTGCTGAAGGGATATCCCGCATCCGGGTGGAAAACCTCTCCGTCACGGTGCTTGTGAAGGATAAATGATGTTAGTCCGGGCGGTCGTCTCATTTGAGACGACCGTTTTTGGGTGCGGATGAAGCGGCAGGAGCGGAACTCCGGTGAGGGAGGCTTGGCCGGAGGAGAGTAATCGAAGCTGCGCCCTCCTCCGGCCAGCGGGTGTTGCCCGGAGAAGGGCCGACGTATCCGTGTTTTTCGCCGGCCAGTCACCGTTTGGCCGGAGTTTGTGGACAGGAGACCGTTCCGGTGCCGTCCTTTCAATATTTTTCATTCCAGCCGGAGCAAGGTAATCTCATCCCGCAGCATTTTTTGGTACAATGTACGGAGAAAGAGATTTAAAGCTGATGACGAGGTGGGACACAGATGATAAAAATGATAGCGATCGATATTGACGGTACTTTGGTCAATGGCCAGAAGGTGATGACACCAAAAGTGAAAGAGACGATCCAGGAGGCGATGCGCCGCGGCATCAAAATCGTGCTTTGCACCGGGCGTCCACCTGCAGGGATCAAGCCCTACGCGGATGAATTGGGGTTCGGCGAGCATGAGGATTACATCATCGCGCAGAACGGAGCCTACATTCTGCGGGCGGATACGGACGAAACGGTCTACAAAAAGACGCTGACGCTTGCGGAAGTGCAGGAAATTTATGAATTCGGGAAAGGTTTTTCAGCCGGTACGCTGTTGGTGGGAGAGCACCATTACTACAGCTTGGAGGATACGGTGACGGAAGAAATGCAGAAGGATGCTGCCATCGTCAACATGGATATCAGCGTAATGGATCCCAAGGAAATCAACGAAGAGCTGGGTTTGATGAAGATCCTTTACATCGGTGAACCGAACGAGGTGGATGTCATCGATTCGGCCATTCCGGACAAAATGCGCGACGATTTCTACATCGTCCGCAGCCAGGATTTTTTGGTCGAAGTGATGGAGAAGAGTTCGAATAAGGGCACAGCCTTGAGGAAATTGGCGGACCATCTGGGGATTGCGATGGAGGAAGTGATGGCGCTGGGCGACGGCGAGAATGATTACGAAATGATCCAAGTTGCCGGTCTGGGTGTCGTGATGTCGAACGGGACCGATAACCTGAAGAGCATCGCGAACGAAATCACCTTATCAAACGAAGAAGACGGCGTGGCCCATGCGATCGAAAGATGGGCTTTCCAAAACTAGGCTCAAGAGAGACTGCGAAAATATAAAAGCAAGGGAAGCAAGCGACCGAGAACCGTCTCTGGCCGCTTGCTTCCCTTCTGTTTTTTTGATGAATCGGGAAATTAATGGATGATGTCTTCGATGTTGTTGATGTTTTTGGATTTGTTGCCCGGCGTTGCTTTGTAGCTGCGGACCAGCTTGTTGAAGTGGACCAGATCGTCTTCGTAGGCCAGGATTGCACTCATCAGATGAATGATGCCGTAACTTTCGGAACTGCTGTATTTGCCGAAGTCACTCTCTTCCTGGGCCCGCTGGAAAAAGACGTCCATCAGTTTGTGGCGTTCATCCTTGTTTGCTTCGAAGAAATTGACTTGATTGGCGGGAACGCGTCCGCTGAACTTCAGCATGATCTGCTCATGTCCGCTCATCAAGGTTTCCAGCCGCTCGCGGATCATGATGCGCATTTCGCCAGGGAACTGATAGAAAACATTTTCGTAATCATGCAGGACTTCGAGAACGTGGAAGGCAGAGCGGGTCGTCTGGATCATTTTCCGGTAGACGACGAGCATTTTTTTGTTTTGGTATTTCTTTTGTTTGTTGAACAAGCCGCTCTCGGTCAGATACTGGTAGAGGTTGTCCATTTTTTTGAGCTGTGAACGCGCCCATTTCAGGTCGTTGTTCATGATGGAATATTCGGTGTTCTTGCGCAAGCCGGCCCGGATCCAGATCAGAAACTCGGTAGTGGCATAGTCCACCGTGTGGTACAGCCGTTCATCATAGCGTGGCGGTGCGATGAAGGTATTGACCAAAAATGCGATGATGACGCCGACGAATGTTTCCAACACGCGGTAGGTGGCACTCAACAGCAGGTTGTCTGCCGTGCCGACCATGATGACGATCAATGTCACGATCGACAACCCGATCACGTCCTCGAGCTTGAGTGCGTTGAGGATGGCGATCAACAGCATGACCGAAATGCCGAGCAGATAGATGTTGTACCCCAGAGTCATGACGACGAAGACAGCGACCAAGCCACCGATCGTATTGGCCATGATCCGGCTTTTCAGGTTGGCATAGGAACGGCCAAGGGAAGGTTGGGTGGAATAGATGGCAGCGATGCCGGCGATGACGCCTCCTCCCTCGAACCCGAAGTATTGGGCGACAATCATTGATAATGCGACGGCGAGACCCGTTTTAAAGGTGCGGGCGCCAAGTTTCATATAAGTTCAGCTCCATGTCGATAAATGATATAAAAACAGTGATGCATGTTAAGGATATACTAATCACACGGCCGTGTAAAGATTGACAGAATCGTTGCCGGACAAGTTTTGCGGTGGATTCGTTTCCATCTGCGGACGGACGATAAAAAGCAAGGATTATTTTGTGGATGTTAAGGGCTTTTGTATTGCTATTTTCGGAAAATCGATATATGATGAACTCAGCTAAATGTAAATTATAATGACTATCATATACAAGTTATTCCGAAGAGGGGGGATACGCAATGCACCACGCAATCGTCAATGATTCAATCGAAAAAATGAAAAATTCAAATATCCGGATCACGCCGCAACGTTACGCGATTCTGGAATATTTGGTCGAGTCGAAGATGCATCCGACGGCGGATGATATCTACAAAGCTTTGGCGGATCGCTTTCCGAACATGAGCGCAGCTACTGTTTACAATAATTTGCGGCTCTTTGTGAAAATTGGCTTTGTGAAGGAACTGGCTTACGGCGATGCTTCCAGCCGTTTTGACTTCAGCAATACGCAGCATTATCACGCCATCTGCGAAAGTTGCGGGAAAATCGTCGATCTTTATTATCCGGTATTGGATGATGTCGAGATGGTCGCCGAGAATTTGACCGGATTCCAAGTCAGCCAACACCGTATGGAAGTGTACGGTATCTGTCCTGAATGCCAGGAAAAAGGCATCCAAAAAGAAGACATCGGTGACGGAGCCGCTGCTGGCGGGCATCACCACCATCATTAACGAGTATTCGCTCTTCCCCCGAGCTTGCGGGGAAGGGCTTTTTGCTGCCAAAAGAAGGGGACTGTATGAAAATGGGCTTTGCGCTCAGAGATTCCCCGCCAAATTCTTATTGGCGGGGAGGAGCGCTTGCTGACAACACGAGATTCCCCGTCAAAACCATGTTGGCGGGGAATTCCGCCATCTTACCACCGAACCAAAAAGAGGAGAGGGCTGGGACAAAACCCGCCCTCTCCTCTTTTTTTTGAACAGGTTCAGTTTCCTTTTGGACTGCTCATTTGGATGGATTTGTCGATGGTCGTCTGGACTGCCGAAATGACAGCGGACCTGAACCCGTGTTTTTCCAGTTCGGCAACGGCATCGATTGTCGTTCCGCCCGGGGAGCAGACCATATCTTTGAGTTCGCCGGGGTGTTTGCCTGTTTCCAGCACCATTTTTGCGGATCCCAGCACAGCTTGAGCCGCAAATTTGTAGGCTTGCTGGCGCGGCATGCCGCCGCGGACAGCGCCATCCGCCAAAGACTCGATGAACATGAAGACCAAGGCAGGGGACGAACCGCTGACGCCGGTCACCGCATCCATCATGTATTCCGAAACCATCTCGCTGCGGCCGAAGCTGTCGAAGATATTTTTGACGTCCGTCAGTTCCGCGACGTTCACCAATTCGTTCGCGCAGATACCGGTCATGCCTTCGCCGACCAAAGCAGGCGTGTTCGGCATGGCGCGGACCACTTTCAATTTGCGACCGAAGCGCTCTTCGATGTCCAGCAAACTTTTGCCGGCTGCGATGGTGACGATGACGACGTTCGCTTTGATGGCCGTTTTGATTTCGTCAATGACGACATTGTAGACATTCGGTTTGACGGCCAAGAAGAGTATGTCCGATTCGGCAGCCACCTTTTTGTTCTCGGCTGTGATGCGGATGTCGTATTGATTCTTCAGGGCTTGCAGGCTTCCGTTATCTTGGCTGGATGCGATGACTTGGTTTGGTGCCACGAGCGCAGACCCGACAAGCCCGCCGATGATGGCGCCGCCCATGTTGCCGCTGCCGATGAATCCGATTGTTTTTTTCATGAATAAGCACTCCTTTTGGATGATGAGTAAGTTTGTATGATTGCCTTAATTTTAACATTATACCAAGGAAAAGGAAAAACAGTACAGAAAAGATGTTGCTCCAACGCACGGGTGTTTGAGCGCGAATTGTCCTGGATCTTGCAGCCGCAGTGCATCCCGCGTGTCCTGAAATTTGTGTTTGTCCGGTCCTTTGGGTAAGCTTAGGGTATAGGTAATCTTACAACCAATAATGATGACTAGCTTCACGGGTTAGCCCTTCGGAAATTAGACAAATCGGCCCTATTGCGCTCTACGATGCTCAGCCGGACTGATTTCCTGAATTTCTTTCAGAGCTGAGCGAACCCGTTCAGCTTTTCGCATCGGAAAAGTGAGGTTTTTGATATGGGAAATGTGCGTGAGTGGTGGCATGGTTTGATTGTGTATCAAGTGTACCCGATGAGTTTTCAGGATTCCGACGGGGACGGTGTCGGGGATATCCGCGGCGTCATCGACCGGTTGGAGTATATCCAAAACTTGGGGGTCAATATGATTTGGCTGAATCCGATTTTCAAATCGCCGAAAGTCGACAATGGCTATGACATTTCCGATTTTCTCGAAATCGATCCGATTTTCGGGACGATGGCGGAAGTGGAAGAACTGATTTTGGAGGCCCACAAACGCGGAATCAAAGTCATCTTTGATTTTGTGATGAACCATACTTCGGATCAGCATCCGTGGTTCCAGGAAGCTTTGAAGGGGAAGGGCAGTCCGTACCGCGACTATTACATCTGGGCGGACGGCAAAAACGGCGGGAAGGATCTGCCGAACAACTGGGAATCCTTTTTCACAGGCACGGTTTGGGAAAAGGAACCGTCCGGTGAGCAGTATTATTTCCATCTGTTTGCGAAGGAGATGCCCGATCTGAATTGGGCCAATCCGGAAGTGCGGCGCGCGATGGTCGATATCGCCTTTTTCTGGCTGGACAAGGGAGTCGACGGGTTCCGTTTGGATGCTTTCATCCATCTGCAGAAGGAAGAGGGTTTTCCGGATGTGGGAGGGCTGGGCGAAGGGGAAATCGGCCTGGCCGAAAAATACTATGCCAATCTGCCCAAGATCAATGAATACATGAAATTCTTCACCTCGACTTTGCGGGAACGCTATCCGGACACTTTCATCGTAGGCGAAGCGGCCTCGGCCACTGTCGAGTTGGCGCGTTCCTACACGGATCCGATCGTCGGCGGCTGCGATACGGTCATCACTTTCCGTTATTTCACGATGGATGAAAAATCCAAGGATCCGCGGCTTTCCTCAAACATGCAGAAGACAAAACTGCTGTACGGCGCCTTCAAGAAAAATCTTCAGGAGTGGCAGCAAGCCATGGCGGATGTCGGCGGACCGACACTCTATTGGAACAACCACGATATGGCTCGGGTCGTTTCCCGGATCGGGGACGACAGTACACACCGCGATAACAGCGCAAAAATGCTGGCGGCGTTGATGTATCTCCAAAAAGGCATCCCCTTCATCCTGAACGGGGAAGAGCTGGGGATGAAGAACCTTTATCTGAACGACATCAGAGATTTCAAATCGCCGGAAGCGCAGACGTTCTATAAGGAGGCGCTGGCGTTGGGGTACAGTGTGGAAGCCGCGCTGTACAATCTGCGGGAAAGTTCCAAGGATGCCAGCCGGGGGGCGATGCAGTGGGACGATTCGGCTTACGCCGGTTTTTCGACGGTTGCGCCTTGGAGCGGAGTCAATGTCGAAGCGGAATACAATGTGGCGGCAGAAGAGGCCGATCCGGGAAGCATCCTGCATTTTTACCGCAAAGTGTTGAATCTGAAGAAGACGGATCTGTTCGTCGAAGGCGACTACCGCCTCTGGGCCACGCATGACGACTTCTTTGTCTATGAGCGCGTGATCGACAAACAAGTCGGTCTGGTCATCTGCAACGTCACGGATCAGCCGAAGGAATTCGTGCTTCCGCTCTTGGGACAGCACGGCTACCGCCAGCTCCTTTTGCAGAATGAAGGGAACAGGCTGGAAGGGGAGACGTTGTATCTGGCGCCTTACGGGGCGGCCGTTTTCCAGACCGTCTACAATAGCTGAACCAATTAAGGAGGATGCTTATGGCAAAAGACACATCTTTGAACTTACGGAATCAAATCATCTATTGCATTTACGTGCGCAACCACACACCGGAAGGGACTTTCAGCGCCATCATTCCGGATCTGCAGCGGATAAAGGGTTTGGGAGCGGACATCATCTGGTTCATGCCGATCCATCCGATCGGCGAAACGAAGCGCAAAGGGATGGAAGGCAGCCCCTACGCTATCAGGGACTACCGCACGGTCAATCCGGCCTACGGAACAATGGACGACTTCAAGGCATTGGCTTCGGCAATCCGTGATTTGGGCATGAAGGTGATGATCGATGTCGTCTATAACCACACCTCGCCGGATTCGCGGCTCGTCGAACAGCATCCCGAGTGGTTCTATCGCCGGTCAAACGGGGAAATGGGCAACAAAGTCGGCGAGTGGTACGATATCGTCGACTTGGATTACAGCCATCCGGATTTGTGGGCTTATCAGATCGAATCGCTGAAGCTGTGGGCAACAATCGTGGACGGGTTCCGCTGCGATGTGGCGAGCCTCGTTCCGGTGGATTTCTGGGTGCGCGCCAGGAAAGAAGTCGCAGAAGTGAAAGAGGGCGTCATCTGGCTGGCCGAGTCGGTCCATCCGAGTTTTTTGCGGCAGAACCGGGACCGCGGCAATGTCGGCCATTCCGACGGCGAATTGTACGAAGCCTTCGACATCACCTACGACTACGATGTGCACGATTTTCAGCAGGCTTACTTCTGGGGAGAAATCAGCCTGAAAACGTATCTGGATGTCCTCTTGTTCCAGGACGGCATCTATCCGCTGAATTACGTTAAGCTGCGTTTCCTGGAAAACCACGATCATCCGCGCATCCGTTCGAAGATCGAAGACCTCATCAGGTTGCGTAATTGGACCGCCTTCACTTACTTCCAGAAAGGGACGCTGCTGCTTTACGGTGGACAAGAGACCGGCACTGCGCAACTGCCGGATCTGTTCGAAAAGGATCCGATCGACTGGAGCCACGACGAGGATTTGACGCTTCTGTTGCAACGGCTGCAGCGATTCAAAAGGGAAGCGGCCGTCCGGGAAGGGAGTTACCACCTGAAGGCAGCCCCCGGATCGGAAACGGTCATCGGCTCTTACCGCCTCGGGAATGAGAGGTTGACAGGCATCTTCAGCCTGGACGGGAAAGCGGCCAACGTTGCTGTCGATTTGCCGGATGGTGTCTATCGTAATTTATTGGATGAGCAGGAATACCAAGTCGGGGAAGGCATGCTGCAAACGCGAACCTTGCCGATCCTGATCAAGAGCTATGGGGAAGCGCTGCTTATGGAAACTTGAAAGAGCGCAGGAATTATTGCTGCTCAAGGCATGATTACGCTTGCATTGAGGCGGTCAAAATTGGGATAATGGAGTCATCAAAACAATCATCCTGATGCAGATTTCGCGAAAAAGCGGCATCTGCTCTCGGAAAGAGGGGCTGTGCATGAAAAGACTGTTCGCTATCGATCCATGGAAATTAAAGATGGATGCATTGAATAAAGAAGAGAAGCGATTGCAGGAAAGTTTGACTTCGATCGGCAATGGTTATATGGGGATGCGCGGCAATTTTGAGGAGGGCTACTCGGGCGATACCCATGAAGGCACCTACTTGGCGGGCGTCTGGTATCCCGACAAGACGCGGGTCGGCTGGTGGAAGAACGGCTATCCTGAATATTTCGGGAAGGTCATCAATGCCATGAATTTCATTGCTGTCGGAATCCTTATCGATGGAGAGCCGCTCGATTTGGCGAAGCAAACAGTCGCGGATTTTCGCATGGAGTTGGACATGCGCCGGGGCGTGCTGGACCGCAGCTTTATCTGGAAAAACGAAGATGCTGCGGAAGTCAAATTCACTTTCCAACGCTTCGTCAGCATCGCCCAAAAAGAATTATGCCTCGTGCGGGTAACGGCAGAAGTGCTGAAAGGATCTGTCGACCTGGAAGTCCATCCGCGGCTGGACGGCAATGTGACGAATGAAGATGCGAATTATGAGGAGATATTCTGGGAAGAAGCGGGACGCACGCTGGATGCACCTGTCAGCTTGAGCGCCAAAACGATTCCGAATCCGTTCGGGGTCGAGCAGTTCACGGTCACTGCCGCCATGAGCAACCGTCTCTCGGGTTTGGGCCAAACCGGCAGCAACGAAAGCGGCCTATTAGTAGAAGAAACTTTTTCCGGCATTGTTTCCGCAGGCCAAAAAGCGGTATTGGACAAGCATGTCGCTGTCATCACCAGCCGCGACATACCGGATGCCGAGCAAGCGTTCTTCGCCAAGAAACTGGCCGATGAAGCCGCAGAGACTGGCTACGCTGCGTTGCTGGCTGCGCATGAACGCGCTTGGGAAGAGCGATGGACGAAAGCGGACGTGCAGATACTGGGGGATGATGAAGCCCAGCAAGGGATCCGCTTCAATCTTTTCCAACTTTTCTCCACCTATTACGGCGAAGATGAACGCCTGAACATCGGCCCGAAAGGCTTCACCGGCGAAAAATACGGCGGCGCCACCTATTGGGACACCGAGGCGTTCATGGTGCCGATGTACCTTTCCGTCGCCGAGCCGAGAATCACCCGCCAATTGTTGCGCTACCGCCATCAACAGTTGACGGGTGCTTATCACAATGCACGTCAGCAAGGGCTAAAGGGGGCTTTGTACCCGATGGTGACCTTCACCGGAATCGAATGCCACAACGAGTGGGAAATCACTTTCGAAGAAATCCACCGCAATGGGGCGATCGCCTATGCCATCTACAACTACACAAATTATACCGGCGATGAGAGCTATCTCGTCGAGACGGGGATCGATGTCCTGATCGGCATCTCCAGGTTCTGGGCGGATCGTGTCCATTTTTCGAAGCGCAAGCAAAAATACATGATCCATGGCGTGACCGGACCGAACGAGTACGAAAACAACGTCAACAACAATTACCATACCAACAATATGGCAACGTGGACGCTGCAATACACATTGGATGCGCTCAAGAAAGTGTCCACGGAGAAATGGGCAGAGCATAACCTGATGGAAGCCGAAACAGCGCACTGGAAAGATATCATTGCCCGGATGTATTATCCATATGATGAGGAACTGGGCGTTTTTGTCCAGCATGATACGTTCCTGGACAAAGACCTTCGTCCCGCCGATTCGTTGGATCCGAGCGAAAGGCCTCTGAACCAAAACTGGTCATGGGATAAAATCTTGCGTTCTCCGTTCATCAAACAGGCGGATGTCCTGCAAAGCATCTTCTTCCTGAACGACAGATACACCTTGGAAGAAAAGCGACGCAATTTTGATTTCTATGAACCGATGACTGTGCACGAATCCTCCTTATCGCCATCTGTGCATGCTGTCCTGGCGGCGGAGCTCGGCAAGGAAGAGAAGGCGGTGGAGTTGTATTCGCGCACTGCAAGGTTGGATCTGGACAACTATAACAATGATACGGATGACGGCCTCCACATCACTTCGATGAGCGGAGCCTGGTTGGCCATTGTGCAAGGGTTCGCCGGAATGCGTGTGAAAGAGGGTATCCTACACTTCAAACCGTTCGTTCCGAAAGAGTGGCTAGGATACGATTTCAAAATCAATTTCCGTGGCAGTCTGCTTGCTGTCAAAGTGAACGGTGGGGAAGTGGCTCTCACGGTTGAGGCAGGGCCTGCACGTGCTGTTTGCTTATATGATGAATGGGTGCAAGTGGAAAAGAATGCCGTCATCAAGATGAAGGTGTGAGGGAACTGCTGAAATGCTTCCCTTAAAAAGGCCGGACACTTGGATGAAAGCATAAAAATTCGAAAAAATTTTTTAACAAAAAAGGATATTCCGCTTGTAAAGCAAACGCTTTCATGTTATCATTACAGTGTAAAGAAGGAAGGGGATATAACCCGAAAGGTTGTATCAAATGAATTCTTTACATAGAACCGATTGAAGTTCTTGCAGTTTATGGTTTTAATTTCATTCATGATCGAGTAGAGACTTTAAGTACAGATCCGAAAAATCTAGAAAAGATTCAACATGACAGATTGAATGAAAAAATGACGTAGCAGCAGAAAAAGATTTAGATTAGCTTGAAAAACTAAGAAAAATTGATTTAACCTGTGAAGTTAAAACCGTAATAGGATGGATAAAGGTTCAGAAGTGGGAAACATTTTAGGCGAGTAAACCTAAAGTGTTATCTCAAAGAAGATTCATGTTTAAATGTGAGCGGCGAGATGCCCCGTTTAAATGTTTGATGAATCTTCAGTTATACAACTTCATATTGTGGCCATGTTCCTCATTCAGTGGAAAAGAAGTCCGGAAGTTTGTAAGACTCACATGAACGAAGATCATGTAAACGAACGTTAACTTTAAAAGCCAACGGGAGCAGAAGTGTTGGCGGATAAATTACAGGAACAAGTGCTGCAAGCATGAAGTGAGGCAACCTCGAAGTTGGAGGTTGCCTCTTTAATTTTTGCCGGTTCTTCAGGATCCTATCAGGAAAATACGGTACATGGACTCCTTTTTTTGAAAAAAGACCGATTTACCAAGGGAACAAGGAATCCATAAGGATGCTGATGCACAGCTGTTGACAGGGCTTACATTTTTGTGGTAAAGTTGAGTTCCTCGGTAATCCGATGCGTTTTGTTTTGAATTTTGTTTGACACGATAACGGAATGATGTTAGTATTATGAAGTTGTCTTTTGTAAGACCACATCAGGATAAGATTGGTTGTTGACAGCAAGATGAAACGATGTTATCATATAAAAGTTGCTGATTCAGCAAAGCGACAGTCTGAAATTTATTTCTAAAAACTGTTGACAAGCGTGGACGGCCGTGATAATATGAATAAGCTATCACGTAACGAGTGATAACGATTGACCTTTGAAAACTGAACAAAGAATGAATGAACCAAATGTGCAGGGAGCTTCGATTTCGGTCG
>NZ_FNYT01000047.1 GCF_900109135.1 Trichococcus ilyis
TTCGCTACTATGACCTCTGCTGACTTCTCGCTATTCGTTGTTACTACAGGGAGTCCTGCTAGCGAGACCTCCCCGGGTAAGAATGATAACCTTCCACTCATGTCACTGCCTCATTTACTGTAGGAGATTTGTGCAGTATAGGACTTTGCTATGTGCGGCAAGCTCGTCCGTCTCCATACAGCCTCATATGAGATTTCTGTTCGTCAGTGCAAGTGTTTGCGTCCGACTTCCTTCAGATTCCACCTCACGGTGGACACCCTTGTCCTTCGCTAACAGTTCCTACTGCAAAGCCTGTAGTGGACTTTCACCACCAAGTTATCACCCATGCCGGGCACACCGCACAAAAGAAGCATCGGCAAACTGCGCCGATGCTTCTTTTGTGTGTTCCGGAATAATTTTAGTCCGGCTTGCTGTAGATAAGTGGCCAGGGATCCAGAAGGATGCATTCTCCTCCGGGGAGAGCCTGGTTCGCCGAAGTTCACCTTCAACTTAAATACTGAACTCCGGTGAGCAACAACTTACCGGAGTTCACGACAATTGCACAGTTGTTTCTCCGGCCAGAAGCCTCCTCAGCGGAGGTGCACCCGCTGAGGAGGCTTGGCTCTTTTACACGGTGTGCTCCAGGTTCAGTTTCCCCCTGCATTTCCCGCAGACATACTTCTTCAGATCGATGCGCCTTTTGCGCGGATATGCCTGCCCGCAGGCGCTGCAACCATAAAGCCATTTCGGCGGCACCAGCGCATCCATCGGTCCACGCAGGTCCTTGACGAAACGGCTCCCGCCGCTCTCCTTCAGCAGATTCCGGAAGTCTGCATCCCGGTGCCGGTACCCTCGCCCTTCGAGATGAAGATGGTAATGGCAGAGTTCATGCTTCACGACCTTTTCCAGCTCCTCGGGGCCGTGCAGTTCCAGCACCAAGGGATTGAAATCCAGGTTGTGGCTGTTCAGATGGTAGCGCCCGCCTGTCGTCTTCAGGCGGCGGTTGAAGGTGGCGCGGTGGCGGAACGGCTTATTAAAGACCGTACGCGAAATTTGTTCCACCAGCTGCTGCAGTTCTTGTTCGTTCATCGACTGTTCCTCATTATTTTTGCGGCAGCATCGTCAGGGCAACCCGGCCTTTGTTCGTGTCGACATGATCGACCCAGACGGTCACGATATCGCCGACCGCGACGACATCGGACGGGTGCTTGACGAAGCGGTTGCTGAGTTTGGAGATGTGGACCATGCCGTCCTGTTTGACGCCGATGTCGACGAAGGCGCCGAAGTCGACGACGTTGCGGACGGTGCCCTGCAGTTCCATCCCCGGTTTCAGGTCTTCCATCGAGAGCACATCCTGGCGCAGCAATGGCTGCGCGATGTCGTCGCGCGGATCGCGGCCCGGTTTCGTCAGGCCGGCGATGATGTCCTGCAAGGTTTCCTTCCCGAGTCCGGTCGCTTCGCGGACTTGGCTGCGATCCAACGCGCCCAGCGCTTCGCGGGCCTGGTCGCTGCCGATGTCCTTCAGGCTCAGCCCGGCCAACGCCAGCACTTCTTTGGCGGCTGTGTACGATTCCGGATGGATGTCCGTGTTGTCAAGGATGTTCTTACCGTCGACGATGCGCATGAAGCCGACCGACTGCTCGAAGGCTTTGGGTCCGAGTCGCGGCACTTTCTTCAGTTGTTGGCGGCTGTCGAAGGCGCCGTTCTCTTCGCGGAAAGCGACGATGTTGTTCGCGATCGTTTTGTTCAGGCCGGCGACGTGCTGCAGCAACGGCGCGCTGGCCGTGTTCAGGTTGACGCCGACTTGGTTGACGGCGGTTTCGACGACGAAGT
This sequence comes from Trichococcus ilyis, assembly GCF_900109135.1. Classification (GTDB taxonomy): domain Bacteria; phylum Bacillota; class Bacilli; order Lactobacillales; family Aerococcaceae; genus Trichococcus; species Trichococcus ilyis. Next base: position 1,813 of record NZ_FNYT01000047.1, read on the forward strand.
CCAGGCGTTCGCCCAACTGTTTCTGGGAAACGTCGTGCTGGTATTGGCCGACGCCGACCGATTTCGGATCGATCTTGACCAATTCGGCAAGCGGATCCTGCAGACGGCGGGCGATGCTGACGGCGCTGCGTTCTTCGACCTGGAAATCTGGGAATTCTTCGCGGGCGATGTCGCTGGCGGAATAGACCGATGCGCCGGCTTCGTTGACGATGGCGTAGTAGACTGTGTTCGGCACTTGCTTGATCTGCTCGGAGACGAACAGCTCGGATTCGCGGCTGGCGGTGCCGTTCCCGATGGCGACCATCTCCACCTTGTAGTCCGCCAGCATTTTGCGGAAAGCCGGCCCGGCAGCGGCGCGTTTTTCCTGGTTGGCCGGTTTGTGCGGGTAGATGACGCTCTTCGCCAACACTTTCCCTGTGGCATCCACGATCGCCAGTTTGCAGCCGGTGCGGTAAGCCGGGTCCAGGCCGAGCACAACTTTGCCTTTCAATGGCGGCTGCAGCAACAGGTTGCGCAGGTTGTCGCCGAAGACATCGATCGCCTGGGCATCGGCGGCTTCAGTCAGTTCGTTGCGCAGCTCGCGTTCGATGGCCGGGCCGATGAAACGGCGGTAGCTGTCCTCGTAGGCGGCCTGCAGATAAGGCATGGCGATGCTTTTCGGATTCTTCACGACTTTTTTCGCCAGGTAAGCGAAGATTTTGTCCTCATCGATCAGCACGGCGACCTTGAGGATGCCGGCTTTTTCGCCGCGGTTCATGGCCAGGACGCGGTGCGAAACAAGCGAGGAGATGCCTTGGGAGAATTCGTAGTACATTTCGTAGACGCCCTTCTCGTCCTTTTCGGCATCCTTGGCTGTGCTGACGATTTGGCCGTTTTTGCGCGTGAATTCGCGGATATGTTCGCGGTAAGCCGGCTCGTCGCTGATGATTTCGGCGATGATCTCGTGGGCTCCTGCCAAAACGTCTTCTATAGAAGCTAGTTCCATCTCCTCATTCAGGTATTCCTTGGCCTTCGCTTCGACCGAACCATTCATCGGTCCGCTCAGCAGCCACTCGGCAAACGGAGCCAGTCCTTTTTCGCGGGCGATTGCGGCTTTCGTGCGGCGTTTTTGCTTGTAGGGGCGGTACAGGTCTTCGACGCGCTGCATTTTGTCGGCGCGTTCGATGTCGGCTTTGAGCTTCGGCGTCAGTTTGCCTTGCTCCTCGATGATGCGGATGACTTCTTCCTTGCGCTTATGGAGATTCGTCGCATACTGGTGGCGCTCCTCGATTTCGCGGATTTCGACTTCATCGAGCGAGCCCGTCGCTTCCTTCCGGTAGCGCGCGATGAATGGGACGGTGTTGCCCTCTTCCAATAGCTGCAGTACTTTTTCGATCTGTGCGGGTCTGAATTGGTTCAGCTCGGTTTTCACCAAGTCCAATACGATTTGTTGTGCGGTTTCTGTCATTTTGTAAAAAACTCCTGCCTTTCGGATGGGCTGACCGTTTCGGCAACCTCATCTTTTTTGTACGATATAGTCTTCTTTCATTCCGTTCTTGTCGAATACGACGCCGTGCAGCGATCCGCCGTAGACGGCTCCGCCATCGATGCCGATCTTGCCGTCCGAAATCCAGAGATCGGAACGGTCGTTGTCGCCGTAGAGGTAAAAGGTCGGGGTGTGCCCGAACACGATCGTTTTGCCGGTGCGGTTGGGCTTTTTGTGGAAGGGTCCGCGGATCCAGAGGAAATCCTCCCCCGTGCTGTCGCGCCAGTCCTTCTTGCCCAGATCGACCCCGGCATGGACGAACACATACTGCTCCCATTCATGATACAAAGGGAGCTCCTTCAGGAAAGCCAGCAAATCTTTGTAGTAATGCTTCATCATCAAGGCCATTTCGGTCGGCGAATATTCTTCCTGGATGCCTTTATGCAGAAAGCTTTCCAGGGAAACCAAGCCGCCGTTCAGGAAATAATTCCCGGCGTAATCCTCGGGTGCTGCGATAAAATCCAGCAGCATCGCTTCATGGTTGCCTTTGAGATAGACCGCCCCCTGTGTTTCCGCAAGTTCCTGCGCCAACAGGAAGCAGGCCTTCGGATTTTCGCCGCGGTCACCCAGATCGCCGATGAAAATCAGCTGCTGTTTCTCCGGATCCCACATTTCCAACAGTTTCTGCAGCAAAGTGATCTCGCCGTGGACATCGCCCACCACAAACACTTCCTCTTTCATGTTCCGCACCTTCTTCCGTCCAGACTGTTTCGCTTCTTCCATTCTAACATATCCATGATCGGGCTGTCCGAGCAGATTATCAAAAAATGCGGTGCTTTTGCCTGAAAGGCTAACGTTAGGAAGTGAAGGCAGTGTTTTTGATGCGCTTTCATAGGTCTTTTTCGTAAATCACGAACATTAAAGTGATAAATTGATTAAATCATTCACTTATCAATTGCAAGCTTTTGAACGATTGGTTATAATAGTCGAGTGGTAAGCGCGGGTTGCATCTGAAATCATTCCTTCATTCCTGTGTCCTGTCGCTGCCGAAAAAAATTCAGATGGGAGATCTTTTCAAAATGGAAAATTTCTTTAAACTCAAAGAACACGGAACGACTGTTTCCAAAGAAGTCATTGCCGGAATCACTACTTTCTTCGCAATGTCGTATATCATTTTCGTCAATCCGGCAATCCTTTCCTTATCAGGGATGCCTAGCCAAGCAGTTTTCTTGGCGACCATCGTTTCCGCTGCAGTCAGCACATTAGTGATGGGCTTATTCGCCAACGTACCTTACGCTTTGGCACCGGGTATGGGATTGAACGCCTTCTTCACGTTCACGGTTGTCTTCTCGCTTGGATTCTCTTGGCAGCAAGCGTTGGCCATGGTATTCATCTGCGGGATGCTGAACGTCCTGATCACTGTCACTAAAATCAGAAAAATGATCATCAAGTCGATCCCTGAAAGCCTGCAGCACGCGATCAGCGGCGGTATCGGCATCTTCATCGCCTACATCGGGATCAAAAACGCCGGCTTCCTGCAATTCACTTCCGATGCTGGTTCGATTGTGGCCATCAACGGCGCTCCTTACGACGCGACAGCTGATACTTTCACTGGCGGTGTCGGAAGCGTCGTCACTGGCGGCGGCATCGTCCCTGCTTTGGTTGATTTCACGCAGATGCCTGCATTGTTGGCTTTGTTGGGATTGATCCTTACTGCTGTCCTGATGGTCAAAAACGTGCGCGGCGCGATCCTGATCGGTATCGTCGCGACAACGTTGTTGGGTATCCCGATGGGTGTTGTTGAAATTTCACCTGCGACCTTGCAAGCAAACTCGCTTTCAACAGCCATCTCCGAATTGGGCACAACTTTCGGTGCAGCTTTCGGTTCGGAAGGTCTTTTGTCCTTGTTCTCTGACGCTTCCCAATTGCCGTTGGTATTGATGACAATCTTCGCCTTCAGCCTTTCCGACACCTTTGATACGATCGGTACGTTCATCGGAACCGGCCGCCGCACAGGCATCTTCTCTGAAGAAGATGAAAAAGCGCTTGAAGAAGGATCCGGATTCAGCTCAAAAATGGACAAAGCTTTGTTCGCCGATTCAGTCGGTACGGTCATCGGTTCGATCTTTGGTACTTCCAATACGACTACTTACGTCGAAAGTGCTGCCGGTATCGGAGCTGGCGGACGTACAGGTTTGACTGCGGTTGTTGTTGCCGGCATGTTCATCATCAGCGCGTTCTTCGCACCCCTGATCGGTATCGTTCCTGCTGCCGCAACGGCTCCTGCTTTGATCCTCGTCGGCATTTTGATGATGGGTTCCTTCACGGAAATCAATTGGCATGATCTGGAAGATGCGATCCCTGCCTTCTTCGCATCCATCTTCATGGGCCTTTCCTACAGCATTTCCTACGGTATCGCAGCTGGTTTCTTCTTCTACTGCATCGTGAAAGTCGTCAGAGGAAAAGCGTACGAAATCCACCCGATCGTGTGGTTCTCTTCGGCTTTGTTCCTGGCCAACTTCATCATCCTGGCATTGATTTAATGCAACTGGACACAATTCCGATTGATCGGAATTGTGTCTGTTTTTTTAATTGTTTTCGTTTTCGGCAATAAATTGTTGCGATTACATGATTTTGTCGATATAATAAGTCCGAGTGTTAAACTGAATATCTCCATAGGGGAGTAACTAGCAGTACAAGGCTGTGGTAACGCCAACAATAAGTAGAGTAATCCTATCTGCTGGTGTTACCTTAAATAGTGAGACTTATGCATACAGTGTTGTCTGACAGACAATTTTATGCATAGGTCTCTTTTCATTTTAACACTACTACATTCAGGTCAAGAGAGGGGAAATACTGTGTCAAAAGAACAACTGAATAAAGCGTTCTTCGCGCAAACGGAGGAGGAAGTCTTAGCTGAACTTAATTCGACTAAAGCTGGCCTTTCCAAAGAGGAAGCTGCGAAGAGATTGGCTGAGTATGGCGAGAACGTACTAGAAGCAGGTGAAAAACGCACCACTTTGCAAAAATTCTTGGATCAGTTCAAGGATTTCATGATTCTCGTTCTATTGGCTGCAGCTATCATTTCTGGTACTATCGGTCATGAAATCGCTGACGCCATCATCATCCTGGCCGTTGTCATCATTAACGCCGCTTTGGGTGTCTTCCAAGAAAACAAGGCAGAAGAAGCAATCGAAGCTTTGAAGAAAATGGCTTCACCTCTTGCCAACGTAAGACGCGGCGGAGAAGTCATCCAAGTCAAATCCGAATTGCTTGTGCCTGGTGACATCATCGTATTGGAAGCCGGAGATGTTGTTCCTGCAGATATCCGCCTTTACGATGTGAATTCACTGAAAGTTGAAGAAGCTGCCCTGACCGGGGAATCCGTACCGGTGGAAAAAGACTTGCGCGACGTCGAAACCGACGCTGCTTTGGGTGACCGCAAGAATATGGCTTTCTCAAGCACAAACGTTACTTATGGCCGTGCGGAAGGTGTCGTCGTCCTTACAGGGATGAACACGGAAGTCGGACATATCGCGAACATGCTGCAAAACGCCGAAGAGAAGAAAACGCCGCTTCAGATCAACCAAGATCAAATGGGTAAATCCTTGACGATCCTGATTCTGGTCATCGCTATCTTGATGTTCGTCATCGGCTTCGGGTTCAACGGCCGTCCTTGGTTGGATATGTTGATGGTTTCCATCTCCGTAGCCGTTGCCGCTATTCCGGAAGGTTTGCCTGCGATCACAACAATCATCCTGGCATTGGGTACGCAAAAAATGGCAAGCCGTAACGCACTTGTCCGTAAATTGCCTGCTGTAGAAACGCTTGGCGGTACGGAAGTCATCTGTTCCGACAAAACCGGTACACTGACCCAAAACAAAATGACGATCGAAAAAGTTTACTACGATGGCCAAGTCCATGATGCCGATGAAAACATCGACCTGGAATTGCCGGTCATGAAGATCATGAACTTCGCAAACGATACAAAAATCGCCAACGATAAATCATTGATCGGTGACCCTACCGAAACAGCGATGGTCCAATACGGCTTGGAAAAAGGTTTCGACCTGGCTTCTAAATTGGCTGACATGCCGCGTATCGCGGAAGTTCCTTTCGAATCTGACCGCAAATTGATGTCGACGATCCACCCTGAAGGCAACCAATTCATGGTCGCTACAAAAGGCGCTCCGGACGAATTGTTGAAACGCTGCACGCACATCATCAAAGCCGGCGTCATTTCTCCGATCACGGAAGCCGACAGAAAAGAAATCCTGGAAACAAACCACAGCTTGGCGATCCAAGCCTTGCGCGTCCTGGCGATGGCATTCAAAAACATCGCTGCTGTTCCTGCAAAAATGACGACTGAAGAAGTCGAAACCGACTTGGTCTTTGCCGGCCTGATCGGTATGATCGACCCTGAGCGTCCGGAAGCGAAACAAGCGATTTCGCAAGCCAAAAAAGCTGGTATCCGCACAGTCATGATCACGGGTGACCACAGAGACACTGCTTCTGCGATCGCAACACGTCTGGGCATTTTGGATGAGAACTCTTCTGCTAAAGCAGTCATCACGGGTGCTGAACTGAATGACATCTCGGATGATGATTTCTTGCGCACAGTTCAAAACTACTCTGTATACGCACGTGTTTCTCCTGAACATAAAGTACGTATCGTTAAAGCATGGCAAGACAACGGCAAAGTTGTTGCCATGACTGGTGACGGCGTAAACGATGCGCCATCATTGAAACAAGCGGACATCGGTGTCGGCATGGGTATCACAGGTACGGAAGTATCCAAAGGCGCTTCCGACATGGTATTGGCTGACGACAACTTCGCAACAATCGTGCACGCGGTTGAAGAAGGACGTAAAGTTTTCGCCAACATCCAAAAAGCGGTTCAATACCTGCTATCAGCTAACTTGGGTGAAGTATTGACTTTGTTCATCGCGACCATTTTGGGATGGCAGATCCTTGAGCCAATCCACTTGCTGTGGATCAACTTGGTTACCGACGTATTCCCGGCTATCGCATTAGGTTTGGAAGAAGCTGAGAAAGATGTTATGGAACAAGCGCCTCGTGGCCGTTCTTCCAACTTCTTCTCGAACGGCGTCTTCACCAGCATGATCTATCAAGGTATCTATGAAGGTGCCATCACATTGTTCGTGTTCTGGTTGGCAACTGGCTACTATGGTTTCGAACTGCATATCGGCGAAGCGATGGCCTTCTTGACATTAGGATTTATCCAATTGTCGCATGCCTTCAACTGTAAATCAGTCTTCAAATCATTGTTCTCGGTCAACCCATTCGGCAACAAAATGTTCAACTATGCAATCTTGCTGTCGTTGGCATTGATGCTGATGGTGGCATTCACACCTGGATTGAACACAATCTTCGGTATCTACGACATGACCGGACAGCAATGGATGATCGTTGTCGCAGCTGCATTGTCCGTTATCCCATTCGTTGAGATCGTGAAAGCAATCCTGCGTGCTGTAGGATACGACAAAAAAGTGAACCAGATCAAATAATCAATAATGTGAACCCCCCGTCGCAACCTGGTTGCGGCGGGGGGTTCTTTATGTTTTTTCAATTGTGAGCGGGGAAGCAATTCGCCGCTCTTTCACACGTAGCAGCGTTTTCTCCCGTTCCCTTTAGCTGCATACATCTCCTTCAAAACCCTGTAGACGCGGTCGCTCTTTCCGGCTCCACACCATTCCGCCATCCGGGATGCTGTCACTGGTTCTTTCGGAAACAACAAGCGAAAGTCCGATATGCCGGTTTTGATTGCGGTTTTGACATTTACGCTCTTTCCGCAGTTACCGCAATTTTGATACCGGCCGCTGTATGTTTCCAGAAGTTCACCGCATGCGCTACAAGGGATGCCTTTCCTTAATTGCTCAAAATGATATTCCGGCATTCTGATCCGGAAATCAGGATTGTTGAGTCCCAACAGTCTATCCGCCAATTCCGTCTGTTCGGTAGTCAGTGCATCATCCGCATTCAGTTCCCTAAAGTAGCCGGGGATCTGGCTTGGCAGCAGCAATTGTTCATCAGATGGAGCATTGTATAGCGTAAATTCCGGATTGATGTAAACAACAAAACCGTACACCTTCATTTTCACCCCCCAATCCAGCAGCTGCAATCCCAATCTGATCCGCGTCTCCAGCATTTCCAAAGCCGGATTTTCCAAAACCCCCTCGCCGACTTTAGTGAGTTTCAACTCTTCCCAAAGATGCAGGCCTTCATAATTGACGATTTTGTACAACACCAGTCTGTCGGAAAAGATATGCAAGGCGTCGATTTGGAAAGTTTCCCATCTCATTTCCAACTGCAGATCATTCAGAATCAAGCAATGCCCTTCGAAATTCTCCGTCAATTCATCGAACTGCTCCGCCCCTTCATACTCTTTTTGCAACTCGAGATAATAAGCGTAATCATCGCTTGCCAAATCCATTCGTGAAGACAACAGTTCATAAGTTTTCAAAAGCTTCGATTTCGTCCGCTTCTTGTACGCCATAATAATGATCACCTCTTTATTAGTTTCAAAGGTAATATCCGCACAGATTCTGTAGTTGCTTCCCTAATTTTGACTTTTAGTGGACAGGATTCGTTTTTTCGTGTGAACATCCAGATAGCCTGCTGAAATCGAACGTTAAGAGTAGGTGCTCCCGAGGAAAAAGAGTTAGAATGAATACACAAAACACACCACCGGAAAGGACTGAAAGAGTGTACGCAACAACAAAAAAACAAAATGGATCAACAATCGTCGAATTCAACAGAGTCATCCCACACCCCATCTCATCCGTCTGGCAGATGCTTACGGTGAACGAACAGCTGCAACCCGGCGGAAAAATCAAATTCGATTTCGGAAATGGGATCTATGAAAGGATGACGATTCTCAAAGTATCTGAACCGACCAGCTTCGCCTTCAGCTGGGACAAAAATACGATGCGCTTTGAATTGTCTGAAACCGCTGATGGGCAGACCTCCCTGAAGCTCAGCGAAGACATCATTGAGGTTACCGCGCATACGCCCCGGGATATCGCCGGCTGGCACGCTTGTCTGGACCGGATTGCCGTTATTTTGGACGGCCTCTCCGTCAAGCCTGGTCCTGCAGAAAATTGGGACGACCTCTATCAGTATTACAAGATAGCATTCGAGACCTTCCTGATAAGTAGAAAAAGAAACCGACTGATCGGCTCACCACAAACGGTGCCGATCAGTCGGTTCTTTACTTTCTTTATAAACGCGTTCTGATTCGCAGACACCACTAACGTTTCACACCCGCCGGAGTGAACAAAAGAAGTTCACTCCGGCGGGTGCTCCAACGTACGGGTGTCTAAACGCGAATCATCACGCTCTCTACCTCATCGTCACAAACTCTTCCGCTCCGGTCGGGTGGATGGCGACGGTGTTGTCGAAGTCGGCTTTGGTGGCGCCCATTTTGATGGCTACCGCGAAGCCTTGGATCATTTCATCGACACCGTAGCCGATGCCGTGGAGGCCGACGACTTGTTCGTTTTCGCCGGCGCAGACAAGCTTCATCTTCACAAGCTGTCTGTGGGCCGTAACGGCTGTGTACATCGATGCGAATGTGGACTTGTATACTTTCACCTCGTCGGCGCCAAACTTCGCTACGGCGTCTTTTTCGCTCAATCCGATGCTGCCGATCGGCGGATGGCTGAAGATCACGGTCGGGATGTTGTCGTAGTTCAACTTCTCGGTCGGTTTGTTGTTGAACAACCTTTCCGAAAGTCTGCGACCGGCCGCGATTGCAACCGGAGTCAGCATGTTCTTGCCGGTCACGTCCCCGACTGCATAGATGCCCTCGACCGAACTGTTCTCGTATTCGTCGACGATGATGAATTTTTTGTCGCTGACTTTCACATCCGTCGCTTCGATGTTGAGGACGTCGATGTTGGCTGTCCGCCCGATCGCCCAGATGATTTTGTCGAAGACTTCGGATCGGCCGTCCTCGAGATGCAGCGTCAGGGTGCCGTCTTCATTTTTTTCGACGGATTTGGAAACGGCATGCGTATGCAATGTCGGGCCGTCCTTTTCGATTTCCTGCATCAGGCCTTCGATGATGATGTCGTCGTATTTGCGCAGCGGCGTATCGTAGCGGACATACAGATGCGTATCCACGCCCAGATTGTGCAGCACGCCCGCCAATTCGATGGCGATGTAGCCCGCACCGACAACAGCAACTTTTCCCGGCAATTCGGTCCATTCGAAGAACGTGTCGGAAACGTCCCCCAATTTTGCGCCAGGGATGCGCGGGCGGATCGGTTTGGCGCCTGTCGCGATCAGGATGTGTTTGGCGCGGATCAGCTCCCCGTTGACTTCAACGGTGTTGTTGTCGACAAATTTGGCGAAGCCTTCGATCACGTCGACATTGCGGCGTTCGAAGCCCGCCTGATAGGAATTGCGGGAGCGTTCGACGTAGGCATCACGGTTCTTCAGCAAGGTCGGGAAGTCGATTTTATGCGCCCCGACTTCGAAACCGTAATCAGGCCCGTATTTGTGGATCGCTTCGGACACTTGCGAAGCGTACCACATGATTTTTTTCGGCACGCAACCGATGTTCACACAGGTGCCTCCCAATAATTTCCCTTCAATGACCGCTGTTCTGGCCCCATACTCTGATGCCCGGTTCATCGTCGCGATGCCGCCGCTTCCGCCTCCAATGGCGATAAAATCATATTCCCTCATCTACGTTCCTCCTGATAATAACTCTGTGTTTTAATTTTATCATTTTCCGCCAGAAGACTCCCACCTCTAGGAATGAAAAGGGCACAGCCCAATGAGTAGGTGGGAGATGAATGGCGGTAGGCGTCAGCCTATTCTTTTCGAAAAATCTTGTTGTTAAAGAAGGCCCTCCCGTTCGACCAAGAACAAATGTTCGTGTATAATAGGTGGCAGAAGGAGGTGAACAACAATGATGATCCACAAAGCCTACAAGTTTCGGATCTACCCCAATCAGGAACAACAAATCCTGATTGCCAAGACCATCGGCTGTTCCCGGTTCGTGTTCAACCATTTCCTGTCCGAATGGAACAAAA
>NZ_FNYT01000015.1 GCF_900109135.1 Trichococcus ilyis
CCAGACTGTGGCCGAGCTCGAAGCCACAGTCTCACGCCTCTCAGAAGGTGCATTGAGCAAAACCAACAGCTTTGAAGATGAAGGAATCCCGTTCTAACCGAAAAAAGCAGCAGAACATTGTCCACAATAAAATATCTTTTAGGGGTGGAATTTACTCTTGCGAAAAAACGCAGAATCTTCACCTTCGGTTTGTCATGCCCAAAAACAGACCGAATTCGATACATTGATCACTCTAAAATATACAAATTGACCTTTTTGACATTCATTTTTTGTCTATTTCTCTTTTCATCGGCTCGAGTGCGGAATTTAGTTTTGCAAACTGGAATTTACTATTGCAACTAACCCAATTAATGATTGCTAAATCAATCCATTTTAGATAGACTGGATAAGTATTCAGAAGAAAGCGGTGATGACAATCCCAATCGTCAGTTTGATCAAAGACAGTTTTATGGAACCGAAAAAATTGCTGCTTGCCGGCGCTATAAAAAAAGGATCCGCCTTTTTGCTTTTCTTCCTGCTTTCGTTTGCCATCAGCGTCCCGATTTTTATCGAAGGATACGCAACGTTGCAGAAGTTTTCGGCGGACGCGGGGGCAGTAGCCGATAAAATACCCGCATTCACGATCGCAGATGGGGAACTGTTTCCGGAAAACGTCGCGGAAAAAGGCTTCCTGCACAAAACCGACACCGTTATGTTGGCTTTCGACAGTCAGGGAGTTTACACCCAACGTGAAGTCGAAAAAGAAATGACTTCGCCTGACCTGATCATGAGCCTTGTGTTCTCAAAGGATGCTTTCACCCTTTACGCCCAAGACGTCCCCTTCAGGTTGCCTTATCGGCAAGCGGAGTCAGTAACGGACGAATCGTTCAAAAAATTGCTGCGCAATTTTTCTAGCGATCATCTTTTCTCCGGCATGATCATGTTTGTGTTCAGCCTTTTGATTGCTTTGTTGAGTTTGCTTTTGACGCTGCTGATCAGCGCCCTGTTCTCCCACGCAATCGCTGGCTTTATGGGGAAAAAAGCCCCATTTCCGGCAATTTTCAGGATGGCAATGGTAGCCTCGACAGTTCCGGTGCTTTTTTTCAGCCTGCTGAACGGTTTCAGTCTCTATCCTGCTATCCAAGACGAAGCAATCGCCCTTATCGGTATTTTCTATATCCAAAAAGCCCTGAAAGATTAGCGTACAAGGCTAGGCCTTTCGACGGAGTTTGCTACCTGCCCAAAAAAGAGACCGCAGCAGATGATCTAAAGATCATCTTGCTGCGGTCTCTTAGTTTTGCATTGGTTACCCGTTTTTGCGGGTTTTGTTCGCTCTTTTTTTGCGTTTCTGTTGGCTGGCGATGTCTTCTTTCAGTCTGCGTTTGTAGCCAGGCTTCACTTTTTTCTTCGCCTTGTTCACCATGCCGCGGATCCGGTGATCCGGTTCCAATGGACTGGGAGCGCTTCTCAGTTCACGGCGTTTTCGCTCATAGGTTTCAACCAACTGATCTTTTTCGATAGCGACCGGCTTGAAAACAACCCCGTATTTCTCAAGTTCATCGATGGCTTTCTCTTCACCCGGCGCGTACAGAGTGATCGCAGTCCCTTTCAGGTTGCTGCGTCCCGTTCTGCCCGTACGGTGTACGAAGAATTCCATATCCTTCGGCAATTCATAATTGATGACGTGCGAAACGCCTTCGATATCGATACCGCGTGCCGCCAAATCGGTGGCCACCATGAATTGATACTCCAGATTATGGACTCTTCGCATAATGCGTTTGCGTTCGCGGGCAGGCACGTCGCCGTGCAGTACTGCAGGCTGGATGCCGCGTTGTCTCAATCCGTCCGCGATTTCCTCGACATTTTGTTTCGTATTGGCAAAAATCAAGGCCAAATAAGGCTCGCCCATCGTCAATACTTGATACAGCACATCAATTTTGGCTTGCCCTTTTGTGGACAGCAACAGATTATCGATTGCGGGTGCAATGATATGTTCCGGTTTCAGCTGAACGACAACAGGATTATCGACATATTTTTTCAGGAAATGCTTCAATTTTTCCGGAATTGTGGCGGAAAACACCAGCATCTGGAGATTCTCAGGCAAACGGCCGGCGATCTGGTCGACATCAAACAGGAAGCCCAAATCCAAAGTCATGTCCGCTTCATCAATGACCATTTTTGAAGCGGTGTGGACCTTAAGCGCCTGCTCATTGATCAGATCCAGGATCCTGCCGGGAGTCCCGATCACGATATGCGGCTGGTTGTTGACCAATTTTGCGATTTGGCGCTTTTTGTCGGTGCCGCCTACGTAATTGACGATACGGATTTCCTCGGGGGCATGCGAAACCAGTTGAATGGCTGTCTGGTAAAGTTGCTCGGCCAGTTCACGGCTTGGGGAAGTGATGACAACCTGCACTTCGTTTTTTGATGGATCGATGCCATCAATCAAAGGCAGCAAGAAGCTATGGCTTTTCCCTGTTCCTGTCTGCGATTGGCCGACTACGCTCTTGCCTGTCCGGATGATCGGAATGATTTGTTTTTGGATATCGGTCGGTTCTTTGAAATTCAATTCGCTGACTGCTTCCAGCAAAAATAGCTTCAATTGAAAGTCTTTAAATTCCACGTTTTCACCTCTTGTTTTTCTTCTGCGAATTTTCTGCCTTCCCATTATAACACATGCACAAAATTTAAACCTTAATTTCAAATAAGAAAGTGAAACAACAGCACATAAATTTAACAGCAATATACTTACGCAACCAGACTATCCAATTCAAAAAAACAGCCTGGCGCTAAAAATCTGATTCTTTCTTTCATTGCCAACGGTAAATGATAATAGTATAATGATATAATGAATGAAATCTCATCATAATAAAAAGGGGGGCATGTAATGATTACCCAAAATACTGCTCTGTTCACTATTTTTGGAGCAACTGGTGATTTGGCTCACCGTAAACTGTATCCGTCATTATTTCGCTTATACAAAAAAGGATTCATCAAAGATAATTTTGCCGTTATCGGAACGGCGAGACGAGAGTGGTCCGATGAACATTTCCGCAGCGTCGTGCTGGATTCCATCAAGGGCCTTACAGAAGACAAGGATGATGCTGCCGCCTTCGCATCCCACTTCTACTACATTTCCCATAATGTCAATGACTCAGAGCATTATATCAAGCTGAAAGATTTGTCTGAAACGTTGGATGCGAAATATACGCTTTCCGGCAACCGCATCTTCTATTTGGCCATGTCCCCGGAGTTCTTCGGCATCATTGCCGAAAAGCTGAAGGAACAAAAATTGATCACGGAAAATGGTTTCAACCGTTTAATCATCGAAAAACCTTTCGGGCGAGATTTCGAGTCTGCGGATGCCTTGAACACAAAGCTGCGTAAATCATTCGATGAAAGTCAAATTTTCCGCATCGACCATTATTTGGGCAAGGAAATGGTGCAAAACATTTCTGCGGTGCGCTTTTCAAATATGATTTTCGAATCGCTTTGGAACAACAAATACATCGACAACGTCCAAATCACGCTATCCGAAACTGTCGGCGTTGAGGATCGCGGCGCTTATTACGACAACAATGGGGCTTTGCGCGATATGGTGCAAAACCATATCCTTCAGATTGTCGCTTTGCTGGTCATGGAACCGCCGTTGTCCTTGCAAGGAGAAGATGTCCGTTCCGAGAAAATAAAGGCGTTGCGTTCCCTGCGGCTCTACGATTCAGCTGAAGAGGTCAACCGCAACTTCATCCGGGCACAATACGCCGGAAACCCAGCCGAAGGTTTGCAGGCTTATCGGGCTGAACCGAACGTCGATCCAGCTTCTTCGACCGAGACTTTCGTTGCCGGAAAAATCTTAGTGGATAATTTCCGTTGGAAAGGCGTTCCTTTCTACATCCGTACCGGCAAGCAGATGGCTTCCAAAGAGACCTACATCCATATCCAGTTCAAACACGTTTCCATGAACATCTTCCCTACGGAAGGCGTCGACGAAATCGCTGAACCGAATGTGCTGACGATTCACGTTTCTCCACTGGAAGGATTTTCATTGCGCCTGAACGCCAAACGGGTCGGGCAAGGAACCGAAATGAAGAATATCCGGATGCACCACATCTACGATGAGGAAACGCAAGCAAACAGCCCCGAAGCCTATGAGCGCCTGTTGCTGGACTGCCTGAACGGCGATCCGACTAATTTCTCCCATTGGGATGAAGTCGCGCAGTCTTGGCATTTCGTTGATAAAATCCGCAAAGTTTGGGATGCCCAGGAAGATTGCTCGGATAGCCTTTTCGCCTACGAAAGCCACTCGATGGGGCCTAAAGAAAGTGATGCTTTGCTCGAGAAAGACGGATTCCATTGGACCGAGTTCAATTGGAGCCAAAGTTACAAACACAAGCAAGACAATGATTGATTGAATGAACGAGAGAGCGGGACAGAGCGCGTTTACGCACACTATGTTCGGATGCAGGAAAGAGGCCGGGATTTCTCCCCGGCCTCTTTTTTACATATATATCGGAAAAATGCGGCAAGCAACACCACGTTGTCGCTTGCCGCATTTTGGCCGGACCGATTGCCCGTGTCCGTCAGTGCGTGTTCTGCCATTCGATCGCCAACTCTTCCAGTTCCAAAATGATGTCATTGATTTCCGCTTCATCCTTGGCGTTCGCTCCGCTCGCCAACGGATGTCCGCCCCCGCCATGCCGTTTGGCGACTTCGTTGATGATCGGGCCTTTTGAACGCAGTCTGCACCGATAGGTACCGTTCGTTTGCTCCACAAAAATCCCCCAACAAAGCACACCCTCGACGGTGCCCGGCAAAGGAACCACCGGAGCAGTGTCGCTGTCGACCGCACCGAATTTCCCAAGAATTTCCTGGGAGAGGATGATGCTGGCGACGCCGACATCATTGATCGTCAGACTCTGGAGCACGAACCCGGACAGATTGGCCGTTTTCAAAGAATTCGTGTTCATCATTTGGCTGATGTCGGAAGCCGAAAAATCAAACCGCATCAGCTTGGAGGCTATTTCCATAGTTTCGGCAGTGGCGGCCGGATAGAGGAATCTGCCCGTATCGCCGACGATGCCGGCGTACAGCAATCGCGCCGCTGCATCGTTCATCGGCAGCCTGCCCCCTGCTGAAAAGGAAATTTTTGCGATGATTTCGCTGCAACTGCTTGCTTGCGTCTCCACAAGGCAAATGTCCCCGTACAGGTCTTCATTCGGGTGATGATCGATTTTGATCAAGTAATCGCCATTGCCGAAACGTTTGTCGCTGATCCTTGGCTGATTTGCGGTATCCGTTACAATCACCAACGCGCCCTCATAGATTTCGTCAGAAATGGTATCCATCCTGCCAAGGTAGGCAAGGCTGTCCACATCTTCTCCGACAACAAAAACCTTTTTCTCGGGATAAGCTTGCCTGATCAAGCTGGCGAGGCCATTCTGCGACCCCAAGGCATCCGGATCCGGGCGCAGGTGGCGATGGATGATGATGGTGCCGTAAGCTTGAATCTTGCTGATGATAGCTGCATAAATAGGATTTTCCACTTGCTTCCCTCCTAGGATTTTTCCATCAGTTGGCAAATGACGATTGCTTTGCTGACCAGTGAATTTTCCAAATAAACTTCGACATCCAATTTGGATGACCGTCTGCCCAACTCCAATATTTTAGACCGTATCTCGATGACGCTGTCTATCTGGATCATCTTCAATTGATAGATATCCATCTGTTCGATCACTGCATTCCGTTTCTGCAAAGTGTACAGAATTTTCTTGGTCGTACTCGCCAACACTTCGCTCAAAACGCCGAAGGACACTGTCCCGAGACTGTTCGTCATTTGCGGCGTAATCCGGAAGCGGTAAGCAGGCAAGTTGTCGCCTTCTTCCAAGCCCGTCAAGGATAAGTTCTCCACGACTTGGTCCTCGATCGTGTTGCCGACTTGAGGCTGACGCTGGGCCAGCTGCATTGCCTTCATGACATCCTGGCGTGAAATGATCCCAAGCAGCTGCAGATTGTCTTTCACTACCGGCATGACTTCCAAGCCGTCCCAGATCATCCGGTGCGCCACGCTCGCTACGCTCATATGCGTTTTTGCCACTATCGGATCGCGCGTCATGACCCGCTCAAGCGAAATCGTATCCGCTTTTCCCAGGATGTCCTTCGCGGTGATGATGCCCACAAGGCGCATATTGTGGTTCACGATCGGAAACCGGGAATGTGTGGTTACGGTGTTCAGGTTGCGGTATTGGAAAACCGTATCATCCAATGAGAGAAATTTCGTTTCCTCGATTGGAGTGTAGATGTCTTCCACCAACATAATTTCCTTTTTGATCAGTTGATCCGTCATTGCCCGGTTGATCATCGTCGCGACGGTAAAGGTGTCATAGGTCGTGCGCAAAATGGGCATTTCGACTTCATCCGCCAAACGGATAATCGTTTCGTCGGTATCGAATCCCCCCGTGATCAAGACCGCCGCACCCTTCTCCAACGCGAATTCCTGGATATCATTCCGGTTCCCCACAATCATGAGCGAGCCGGGTGAAATGTACCGCTCCATGGCTTCGCGTTGCATGGCGCCGATGATGAATTTGCTTAAAGTCTTATCCAGGCCTTTCTTCCCGCCCAAAATATCCCCATCGATGATTTTGCAGATCTGCCCGAAAGTCAGCGTTTCGATGTTCTCTTTCGACTTGCGTTCGATGCGGATGGTGCCCACACGCTCGATGGTTGAAACCAGTCCGATGTTCTCGGCATCTTTGATGGCCCGGTAGGCTGTCCCTTCGGACATGTTCAAATTTTTGGCGATAGTACGGACGGAAAGTTTTTCGCCTACCGGCATCGTTTCGATGTATTGAATGATCTGTTCGTGTTTTGTTGCCATAGTCTGCTCCCTTGCTTTCTGTTTACATCGGTAATCTAGAATCCTCTGACCGCATGATGAGAGCTAACCCATCGTCCGGATGCGCTATCAAATCATCCGGCTTTTGCTTGATCAGCGGAAAAGTATTGTATTGGATCGGCACAGCTGCCCGGGGTCCCAAGAACGCTGTATCATACAGTAACCATCGTATCATGAAACAGTTCATTAGTAAAACTGAATGAGCGCCAGGACAGGGATTTGCGACTTTTTTTATACAGGAAAAGGCCTTCCGCTGAGAAGGCCTTCCAACAGTTTGTCCGTCATCCCAAAGCAACATCAAGAACCATCATGACAGTGAAGCCGAACATCAGGCCCATTGTGGCAATATCACTGTTGCCGTTCGTTTGCGACTCCGGTATCAATTCTTCTACGACAACAAAAATCATGGCTCCGGCTGCAAATGCCAAAGCATAAGGCAAGATTGCGCTCATGGATATGACGGCAGCCGCTCCGATGACAGCAGCGACCGGCTCCACGATCGCTGACAGCTGTCCGTAATTGAACGCCTTCAGTCTGCTGTTCCCATCAGCCCGGATCGGCATGGATAAGGCTGATCCTTCAGGTATGTTCTGGATGCCGATACCGATCGCCAGACCGACGGCACTCAATAACGTATTGTCCTGGGACAGGCCTGCCGCGACCGCGCCAAAACCGACACCGACTGCTAAGCCTTCGGGAATGTTATGGATTGTGATCGCAAGGAACAACAACAGATTGCGCGATGCTTGCGTTTGCGGTCCTTCCCGGTTCTCCATCGGTTCCCCCAAGTGCAGATGGGGAACGATTTTATCGGTCATGCGCAGGAAGACACCCCCCAACAAAAAACCGATTGAGGCGGGTACCCATGCCCAGACGCCGTAGCCGTTCTCCTCGGCATGGGAAATGGACGGAGCCAACAGTGACCAGAATGAGGCCGCAATCATGACGCCTGCAGCAAAACCGCTCATGACATCAAGCACTTTTCGGTTGACGGACTTGAAGAAAAACACAAATGAAGCACCGACGATGGTGCAACCCCAAGTGAACAATCCCGCTATGAATGCTTGCATAACAGGATTTAACTGACTGAATGACTCTAACATGATCTTTATCTCCCCTTTTTCAATGAGTGAATGAATGATTTCTTCTACAGGTGCATCGTGTCCCACAATGGCAACTGAATGTTCTCGTAATGGATCGGATCAAGCTGGGTTATGGTGATCCCCAACAACCGCACCTGCCGCTCTATCGCGCCGTGATCGGACCACACTTCCCAGGCATGGCGGAAAATGTCCTCCGCCTTGGCAAAATGATCGACACGGGTCATCCTTCTTGTGATGGTTTCAAAATCGGCGTAGCGAATCTTTAAGACAAGTGTGCGCCCGTGCAACTTGTTGGTTCGGAGTGTTTGCTGAACGTCGAGAGCGATCCGCTTCAATTCCAACCGCACCTGCTCCTCATCACCCAAAAAACGAGGAAAGGTGTGCTCCTTCCCGATCGATTTCCTATCCCTCTCGGGCTCAACAGGCCGATTGTCAATCCCCCTGACCCGCTGATAAAGAACATAACCGTGCTTGCCGAATTGCGAAATCAATTTGCTCTGATCAAAGAGAAAAAGATCTTCTCCCGAATGGATGCCCAGCAGTTTCATTTTTTCCACCGTTTTCTTGCCTACCCCATAGAATTTTTCAATGGGCAAGGCATGCAAAAAGCAGACAGCGTCGTTTGGTGTGATCACCGTTAAGCCGGACGGTTTCTTGAAATCGGAAGCGATCTTAGCGATGAACTTATTGAAGGAAACGCCTGCCGAACAGGTCAGACCGGTTTCATGCCAGATCTCATGCTGGATTCTTCGGGCTATCACACTCGCACTGGGCAAATTCTGCTTATTTCTGGTGACGTCCAAGTAAGCCTCATCCAACGACAACGGCTCGATCAGATCCGTGTAACGGGCGAATATCTCCCTGATCTGGCGTGAAATTGCCTTGTAATGACCCATTCTCGGAGCGATGAAAACAGCTTCCGGGCAGAGTTCGAACGCTTTTTGCGCACTCATTGCCGAATGGATCCCAAATTCTCTGGCGGCGTAATTGGCCGTGGTCACAACTCCCTTGCGCCCCGTATCTTTAGGATGGTGGGCAATAACGATCGGTTTGCCCCGATGCTCCGGATGATCCCTTTCCTCAATCGAAGCGTAGAAGGCGTCCATATCCACATGAATAATTTTTCTGCTTCTGTCATTTTCGGGTTCCTTAAAGGTCAAGATCCCAATCTGCATACTTTCCTCCTTGCCTGATGCCGCCTCATTGCACATAGATTTTGCCGGCCGCTTTGAAGCTGATCTGGTAGGACTGGTGATCATGCGTCTCAAAGGTTAACGGACCTTCATAAGGCTCCACCTCCATCAACAGATAAGGAACGCTTAACTTCACTCCCTTGCCGAGCAGATACGCCAGAAATTCCTGATCGTCATCGACTTCCCTGATGACAAAGCGGCTTCCGGCTTCGAGTTCGATCAGCGGTCTGCTGTCGGAAACTTCGATCCGCCCATCTTTGTCGGGTATCACACCCCCATGCGGATCATATTTAGGAAAACCTAAATAGGCATCCAGGCTGTCGATCAATTTGTCTGAGGAAACATGCTCCAGCAGCTCTGCCTCATCGTGCACCTCATCCCAGTTGAAATCCAACTTTTCCGAGAGGAACACTTCCCAGAGGCGATGTTTGCGGATCAGCTTATTCGCGACCAATTGGCCTTTTTCCGTAATCTGCACCCCTTGATAAGGGATGTGGCTGATCAGACCGTCCTTGAGCAGTTTTGCGGACATTTCGGTCACGGAAGCGGCAGATACGGACAAAGCCTGCCCAATCTGCTTGTTATTGACAAGCTGTTTATCGCCACCCAATTCCATGATGGCTTTCAGATAATCTTCCTTTTGCGGGGTCATGAGCTCCCTCCCTTTTTAGGTTAACCTAAACTATAATTCACATTATACAGCACGCCCATTCGATTGCAAACCTAAAAGCTGCAATAATCCTTTCATTCTTGATTGTAACCTCTCGCCAAAAAGAAACGAAAGGTCAGTTGACGACAAAATGACCAAGAATTTTATGCACGATGGCTGACCGGGCCCAAGTTGTCAGAAACCGCAAAAAAAAGCCGGGAGCGCGTCCCGGCTTTTCTTTATCTACAATTAACCTTTGTAGGCTGCGTAGATGATTTCTTTCAATTCTGAGATTAATGGTTGTTTAGGGTTAGCAGTTGTACATTGGTCTTCGAATGCCAATTCAGCTAATTTGTCTGCATCGCGTTCAAGCATTTCTTCAGTGATTCCTTGATCGCGGAAGTTCATCTTGATGCCGATGTCTTGTCCTAATTTAGTGATTTCTGTCGCCAAAGCTTCGACCAATTCTGCAGTCGTGTTGCCTTTGAAGCCCAGGTAGCGAGCGATTTCAGCGTAGTCTTCATCTGCACGGAAGTACTCGTATTTAGCCCACAACGCATGTTTTTGCGGATCGATCGCATTGTAGCGGATGATGTGCGGCAACAGGATAGCGTTCGTACGGCCGTGGATCAGATCCCATTGACCGCCGATTTTGTGTGCGATCGAGTGGGAAATACCCAGGAATGCATTCGCGAAGGCCATACCAGCCATAGTAGAAGCATTGTGCATTTTTTCGCGTGATTCTTGGTCGCCGTAATTGTATGAATTTCTCAAGTTTTCGAATACCAATTTGATTGCTTGTAAACTCAAACCTTTAGTGTAGTCGTTTGCCAATACGGAAACAAAAGATTCGATGGCATGCGTCAATACGTCCATACCAGTATCTGCAGTTACAGATTTAGGAACACTGTATACGAATTGTGGATCCACGATGGCAATATCCGGAGTCAATGCGTAATCAGCCAATGGGTATTTGATGTGTGTTTCGCTGTCTGTGATAACCGCGAATGGCGTTACTTCCGAACCAGTACCTGATGTAGTCGGGATGCAGACAAGTTTCGCTTTTTCCATATCCTTGATCTTGTAAGTACGTTTGCGGATATCCAAGAATTTTTGTTTAGCGCCGAAGAAGTCGCTTTCTGGGTGCTCATAGAACAACCACATAGCCTTGGCAGCATCCATAGGAGAACCCCCGCCGATTGCGATGATTGTATCCGGTTTGAAGTCGCGCATTTTTTCAGTACCACGATTTACAGTGTTTGTTGTCGGGTTAGGTTCAACATCCGAGAAGATGGCGTAAGATACTTTGTTGTTGCGTTGTTTCAATTGTTCGATGACTACATCCACATAGCCGAATTTGACCATGCCGTCGTCGCAGACGATGAAGACTCTTTCGACATCTTTCATGTCACGTAAGTATCTAACTGAATTTTCTTCGAAGTAAACCTTCTCTGGCAATTTAATCCACTGCATATTATTTCTCCTTTTAGCAACAGTTTTCACGTTCAATAAATCTAATGCAGAAACGTTATGAGAAACAGAGTTTCTGCCGTAAGATCCGCAACCCAAAGTTAATGAAGCGATATTATTGTTGTATAGGTCACCGATACCAGCTTGAGAAGATGGAGAGTTGATAAGAACGCGGCAAGCTTTCATTTCTTTTCCGAATCGCTCGATCAAGTCATTGCGGCGAGTATGCAGTGCAGCCGAGTGACCTAAGCCACCCAAATCAAGCATTTGTTTGCACATTTGGATACCATGCTCTGTACTGTCTGATTTCATCATAGCCAATACTGGAGATAATTTCTCTCTTGACATTGGGTATTCTGCTCCGACGCCCGGTAATTCAGCGATCAACAATTTAGTGTTTGCAGGAACGTTCAACCCAGCCATTTCAGCAATTTTACGAGCGTGCATACCGACAACATTCGGTCTCACGCCAGTTTTGGTATCATTCATTACGACGTCTTCCAATTGTTGGATTTCTTCAGGTTTAGCGAAGTATACGTTGTGCAGTTGGAATTCTTTTTTGACTTCATCGTAGATTTCGCTGTCGACGATTGCGGCTTGTTCTGAAGCACAGATCATACCGTTGTCGAATGTTTTGGAAACGATGATGTCGTTTACAGCACGTTTGATGTTTGCTGATTTTTCGATGTAAGCTGGAACGTTACCAGGTCCAACGCCTAATGCTGGTTTACCTGTAGAATAAGCAGCTTTAACCATTGCAGCTCCACCTGTAGCCAATACGACAGCAACTTCCGGATGGTTGATCAATTCTGCTGTTTTTTCCATTGATACGCCTTCTACCCATTGGATGCAGTCAGCCGGTGCGCCCGCTTTGATTGCAGCGTCGTAAACGACTTGTGCAGTTGCAGCTGAACATTTTTCTGCGCTTGGGTGGAAAGAGAAGATGATCGGGTTTCTTGTTTTCATACAGATCATCGCTTTGAAGATTGTTGTCGAAGTTGGGTTGGTTGTCGGGATGATACCGGCAACAACACCTACAGGAGCGGCAACTTTCATAATTTGATCAACTTTATTGTCTTCGATGATGCCTACTGTTTTATTTTTTCTGATTGAGTGCCAAATGTTTTCAGCGGCATACATGTTTTTGATACATTTATCTTCGTAAACGCCACGGCCAGTTTCTTCAACTGCCATTTTTGCAAGTGGCATATGTTGCTCCATTGCAGCTAATGCCATTTCGTGGACGATGTGGTCGACTTGTTCTTGGGTATAATCTTCAAACAGAGTCAAAGCTTTTTGGGCTTTTGCAGTGTAGTTGCTGATTTCTTCTTTTGCAGTCATCATGGGTTTTTGCTCCTCTAAAACTACTTTTTCTTTACTCATGTGAGATCCTCCTAAAAATATATGTTATCCTTTTCACATGCTTATTATATTTCATGGAATTTCGTTTGTAAAGCGAGGAAATGTGATTTTTTTCACTTTATCTCAGCATTGCTTCTGTAAGCGCGTTCACAAGGAGTCGTCTATACCATATGTTTTCACAAATAATTTCTGGAACTAACTGATTTCCCGCCGTTTCGATTGTGAAATTTTTATCATTATTAAAAACTGATTCTACCGGAATTTTTTTTCAAATATTTTTTTTGCAGAAAAACACATGGACGTTTAGCGTCCCGATGACGTATTTTCCGGATCCTTCTGCAGTTGTCGTTGTATAAATCCGCTTACTTTTCGTTTGGAAATGCCAGAAGCGCTCAAATATTTCAAAATGACGGAAAAAATTTTTCCGCCCGCATTTGTTTGGCCTATTTTCGTCCCGGTTTAAAACAGAAACACGCTTGCGCCTTTTCAGTCGGCCAACATTCAGCCGCCCGGTACGCAAAAAGCACAATACCCTGGAGTACTGTGCTTTCTGCGAGTGGCGATTCATAGGAAGTCATCAAAATTTATTTCATCCAACGAAGACACTTTATAGACCTGTGCTTCCAAAGCAACAAAATCGAAATAATGGTTTACGGTCGTCTTCATGATATCTCGGATTTGTTGGTAATAATGCTTAGGGACAGCATGCTTCCAGGAGAATTCCTTGAAATAGCGATAGATATCATCGGCTTGGATATTTTCGTAGCCTAATTGATTGAATTCAGTTGCTTTCAACTTGAACCACGGCTCCAACTGGCTGTATTGCTGCTCTGATATTTCCGGCAAGTGCTGTCCCTCCTTTCTGCTGAACCGAAACATTTTATTATTCGTTGGTGTCTTCTTGCGTTTTCTCGGCTTCCTCTGCTGTGAAGTCTTCCACTATTGCTTCATCGGTTGTGATAGTCGCAACCTTTGAAATACGTGAAATTGCGCGCTTTTCAAAAGTCAAAAAGATCCCTTCGCAATCCAATACGACCGT
Organism: Trichococcus ilyis; assembly: GCF_900109135.1. GTDB lineage: Bacteria > Bacillota > Bacilli > Lactobacillales > Aerococcaceae > Trichococcus > Trichococcus ilyis. The sequence goes on from NZ_FNYT01000015.1 coordinate 13,691, forward strand.
GTTGTCATCGGAATTGATCTCTTCGACAATCCCATGCAAACCGCCGATCGTGACTACTTTATCCCCTGGTTTGATTTGGCTGAGCATATCTTGCGTTTTTTGCGCTTGTTTCTTTTGTGGTCTGATCAAGATGAAATACATTACACCGAACAGCACCCCATAAAAGGCGATCATGATTACTGTATCCATAAATTTTCCTCCATCTGCGGTATTTTTTATCTATCATCCACTTTACCAAATTTTAAGTTGTACTACCACCAAAACCTAAAACTTCTTTGGATTTTCAACGTTGAAGCCGTACTCTTCCATAAATGCTTCTCTGAATTCCAACAGATTGTCATCCATAATGGCCTGACGCACACCGTTCATCAAGTTTATCAAGAAATGGAGGTTGTGATAGGTCGTCAAACGCAATCCGAATGTCTCATCCGCTTTGAACAAATGGCGAATGTATGCGCGCGTATAGTTCTTGCATGTGTAGCAATCGCACTTTTCATCCAAAGGCCGGAAATCGCGTTCATATTTCGCATTTTTGATGACCAAACGGCCGCTGCTGGTCATGCAGGTGCCGTTCCTGGCTATCCGGGTCGGCAATACGCAGTCGAACATATCGATTCCGCGGATGACGCCGTCGATGAGCGAATCCGGAGCACCAACTCCCATCAGATACCTCGGCTTGTTTTCGGGCATGACAGGCGTCAGATAGTCAAGCACACCATTCATTTCTTCCTTCGTCTCGCCCACTGATAGCCCGCCGATCGAATAGCCCGGGAAATCCAACGAAATCAATTCCTTGGCGCTCTGCAGCCTTAAATCTTTATAACCGGCCCCCTGGATGATGCCGAACAACCCTTGTTGATCAGGTTTTTTATGAGCCTCCAAGCCGCGCTCTGCCCATCTGGTCGTTCTTTCGACGGAAGCCTTGATGTAATCATAACTTTCGCTGTAAGGAGGGCATTCGTCAAAACTCATGATGATATCGGCACCCAGTTGATTTTCGATGTGGATCGCTTTTTCGGGCGACAGGAACATCTTCGAACCGTTCAAGTGATTCCGGAAATGCACGCCTGCTTCGGTGATTTGTCTGTTTTCGCTCAACGAAAAGACCTGGAAGCCGCCTGAATCGGTCAAGATCCCTCTGTCCCAATTCATGAATTTGTGCAGGCCGCCTGCTTCCTCGACCAGATTAGATCCCGGTCTGAGCCACAGGTGATAGGTATTGCTCAGAATGATCTGAGATCCCATCGCCTTCAATTCTTCAGGAGACATCGTCTTCACCGTGGCCAAAGTGCCTACGGGCATGAACATGGGGGTCTGAAAAGTGCCGTGAGGGGTGATGATTTCCCCCAATCGGGCACCTGTATGTTTTTCTTTTTTGATAAGGCGATAACGAATCGCTGGTTCAGTCAATGCATTCACTTCTTTCTTATAGATATCCGGCAACCAGTATACCACAGTCGCACGCGATTTTCTTGTATTCCCTATGAAAAATGCAACCCTTATGCGGAGGATTGCATTTTTCCCCTTATTCCGATGGAAATGCGAACACCTGTCCCTTCAGTGCCTATTTTCGGTCAAAATCCGGCCTTTCCAGGATTTCTTTGGCAATAAAGGCTTTCACCAAAGCTTTTTGGCCGGCGGTATGTTTTTTCCGGATTTGCGCAGAGCTTTTTTCCATTCTTTTGGCCGTCTTCAATTCTTTTTTATCATCGGACAATAATTTAAAGTCTTCCGCCAGCCCCTCCACAGAATCGGTATCCGCTTCCGCGAAGAATGGTTCATCATCGCCTTCGTCCGAATGATTCTCGTAGGCTTGGATGCTGTCTTTGTTTGACGGAGTCGTCCGCAACAATGGCTGCCATAAATTTTCACGGTTGACGAACAGCAGGATTTCCCTTCGCCAATTCCGGTCGGTCAGGATCCGGCTTACTTCCCCCAGATATTTTTCGGGCAGGCGCTCCTGGAAAAAGCCGTACAGCTGTTCAGGCTTCATTGTTGCCAATTTTTGGACCATCCGGCTAGCATTTCCGTTTACGTCACTATCCAACGTCATGAGGTTTGTTCGCTGCAAAGAACCTGCTCGGGATGTGTTCGCTTGCTTTCTGCCACTATCCGACAGACGGTTCAGCCTCCGGACGATCGAAAGAAGCACGGAGAGGAAAAACACGAGGAACAGGATCGGCAAAATGATCGGCAATAAAATGGCCAAGTTCGTCATTCGGGATCGCTTCTATCTGCCGGAAACTCGGAAATGCTGCTCCTCATTTCGGTATCCGCTATGATGTTTTTCATTTTGTAATAATCCATCACGCCCAGGTTGCCGCTGCGCAGCGCTTCAGCCATGGCCAAAGGCACTTGCGCTTCGGATTCGACCACTTTCGCACGCATCCTTTGCACTGAAGCGATCATCTCCTGTTCCTCGGCGACCGCAAAGGCCCGGCGCTCCTCCGCTTTCGCTTGCGCAACCCGCTTATCCGCTTCCGCCTGTTCGGCTTGCAGTTTTGCGCCTACATTCCGGCCGACATCAACATCGGCAATATCGATGGACAGTATCTCGAAGGCGGTCCCGGAATCCAGCCCTTTTTTCAGGATCGTCTGGGAAATGGAATCCGGGTTTTCCAAAACGGAGGTGTGCATAACCGCAGACCCCACCGTCGTGACGATTCCTTCGCCGACGCGGGCGATGATCGTTTCTTCGCCTGCGCCCCCGACTAGGCGCTCAATATTGGCGCGCACGGTCACCTTCGCTTTCGCTTTCACTTCTATCCCGTTCATGGCCACACCTGCAATGATCGGAGTTTCGATGACTTTCGGATTGACGCTCATTTTAACCGCTTCAAGCACATTGCGCCCGGCAAGGTCGATGGCTGCCGCTTTTTCAAAACCCAAATCGATATTTGCACGTTGGGCCGCAATCAGCGCATCGATGACCATATTGACATCACCACCGGCAAGATGATGTGCCTCCAACTCGTTTATGTCAATTTCCAGCCCAGCTTTGGTGGCTTTGATCATCGGCTGCACGATCATATAGGGGACTACCCGGCGCAAACGCATGCCGACCAGATTCGAAATTTTGACCTTTACTCCCGAAAAATAGGCCGTGATCCATAGCCCGACCGGCACAAAGCGGAAAAACAAAGACAAAAACAATAAAACAAACACGGCAATCAAGATAAGTCCTATCAATCCTTCTGTCATTCTCCATCCAACTCCTTAACAGTAATTTTGACCCCTTCAACCTGTACGACCTGAACCTGTTTCCCTTCAAATATGATTTTTCCGTCACTGACTACGTCGAGCACCACACCTCCGATAGCCGCTTTTCCGGCGGGCCGCAAGGTTGTCTTGGCTGTGCCGATCATTCCCAAATATGCGGAATAATCGTTGCTGGAAGAATATCCACGCTCGCGATTCAGGGATGTGTCCAGAATCAATTTGCTGCGGCCCGGCAGAAATTTATAGCCTTTTTTCAGCAGAACCGATGTCGTTATGCCCGAAATGATGATCGCCAAACTGACGTCCAGCACACTTTCGAAAATGTGCTCATTGTTCAAAAACAGTCCGGCCGCAATCAGCAAGAACCCCGCGACCCCCACCAGTCCGAAGTCCGGTATGAACAACTCCGCCACCAACAACAGGATCCCGAACAGGAACAACAGCAGCGTCAGCCAATTCCCGCTCCCGAAATACAGGAAGTACAGCAAAAAACTCAGGATGGCCGCGCCCCCGAACAAGTAATACCTCGAAGTGAACAGCATGAAAACCAGACACAAAGATCCGATGACCAAAAAAAGCAAAATGAACGCCTCCTTTCGCTTTGAACCAATGAAGTCAACCAATGAAAAATAAGAAAATTTATATTATCATTTTACCGCACATCCAGAAATAACAAAAGGAAATCCCTTTCAGGACTTCCTTTCTGCCAAGAGACTTGTTAGTTCATCGTTGGAATCCATCGAGGTCAGCAGTCCGGAAAGCGACCTGATTCCCCGCCAGTTCCACTGTCACAGCTTGATTTTCATGGATATCGCCTTTTATGATGGCCCGCGCCAAAGGATTCTCGATTTCCGCTGAGATGAACCTTCTGAGGGGCCTAGCTCCGTAAATCGGATCGTAAGCATTCTCCGCTATCCAAGATGTCACCTCGTCGGAAACAGCAAGCTGGATCTGTTTGTCCACCAACCGGCCGGATAGATCCTCGACCATTTTGACGATGATTTTTTTGACATCCGTTTTGCTTAATGGCGTAAAGAGGATGGTGTCGTCGATCCGATTCAAAAATTCCGGCTTGAATGTTCCCTTCAGGGCTCTTGTGACTTCATTCGCGACTGCTTCCGGGATGGTTCCGTCCGGTTGGACACCTTCGAGAAGCAGTTGCGACCCGATGTTGCTGGTCATGATCAGGACGGTGTTTTTGAAATCGACCACGCGCCCCTTCGAATCGGTCAAGCGTCCATCATCCAATACCTGCAGCAGAATATTGAAGACGTCCGGGTGGGCTTTCTCGATCTCATCCAAGAGAATGATCGTATACGGACTGCGGCGGACCGCTTCCGTCAATTGGCCGCCTTCTTCGTAGCCTACATATCCAGGGGGCGCCCCGATCAGGCGTGAAACGGAAAATTTTTCCATGTATTCGCTCATATCGATGCGGACCATGTGCTCATCGGAATCAAACAAGTTTTCTGCCAACGCTTTGGCCAATTCCGTTTTCCCTACTCCTGTCGGCCCCAAGAACAAGAAAGAACCGATGGGCCGGTTGGGTGATTGCAGGCCTGCACGCGACCGCAGAACGGCATTCGTGACGCTCTCCACAGCCTCTTCCTGGCCGATGACGCGCTTGTGCAGCGTCTCCTCCAGCTTCAGGAGTTTATCCCTTTCGCCCTCGACCAGTTTCGTTACCGGGATGCCTGTCATGCGCCCCACGACTGCGGCGATTTCATTTTCCGTGACGGACTCCTGCACAAGGTTGCCGGCCTTATCCCTCCGGTCCGCGTTCTCTTTTTCGAGGGCCGCCAATTCCTTTTCCATCTGCGGGATGCTGCCATGGCGCAGAACTGCAGCCCGTTCCAGGTCATAATTGGCTTCTGCATCCTCCAGTTGTCTGCGTGCCTCTTCCAGATTTTCGCGTTTGGCGCGCAGCCTTTCGACCTCTTCTTTTTCGTTGCCCCATTTCATGCGCAGTTCATTGGCTTCCTCACGCAAATCTGCCAGTTCGATCTGCAGGGCGGCCAATCTCTTCCTGCTCTGATCATCGGTTTCTTTTTTCAGGGCGGCCTCTTCGATTTCAAGCTGCATCAGCTTGCGGCTCACCTGATCCAACTCAGTCGGCATCGAATTCATTTCCACCTTTATGTTCGCGCAGGCTTCATCGACAAGATCGATGGCTTTATCCGGCAGGAACCTGTCGGTGATGTAGCGGTCGGACAGGGTCGCTGCCGCAACGAGGGCATTGTCATGGATATTGACGCTGTGGTGGATTTCATACCTTTCCTTCAATCCCCTCAAGATGCTGATTGTATCGGCAACTGTAGGTTCCTTCACCAGCACTTTCTGGAATCTCCGTTCCAAAGCCTTGTCCTTCTCCAGATTCTGGCGGTATTCATCCAATGTGGTCGCTCCGATGCAGTGCAATTCGCCTCTGGCCAACATCGGCTTCAGCAGATTGCCGGCATCCATGCTCCCCTCGGTTTTCCCCGCCCCGACGATCGTATGGATTTCATCGATGAAAAGGATGATGCGCCCGTCGCTTTTCTTCACTTCCTTCAGCACCGCTTTCAGGCGTTCCTCGAATTCTCCGCGGTATTTGGCTCCCGCAATCAGCGAACCCATATCCAGCGAAAAGATCGTTTTGTCCTTCAGGTTGTCCGGCACGTCTTTTTTCACGATCCGCTGGGCCAACCCTTCCACGATTGCGGTCTTGCCGACGCCCGGTTCGCCGATCAGGATCGGATTGTTTTTGGTTTTGCGCGACAAAATGCGGATCACATCCCTGATCTCTTCGTCCCGGCCGATGACCGGATCTTGTTTTCCGCTCCTCACAGCTTGCACGAGATCTACACCGTACTTCTCCAATGCTTCATATTGCTCTTCCTGGTTTTGCGAAGTCACACGGTCTCCCCCTCTCATTTCCTTTATTTTTTCGGCGAACATTTTTTCGCTCAAGCCCTGTTTTTCCAGATATTTTGTCAGCGGATGGTTTTTCAGCGTCATCAAACTCAGCAGCACCGTATCGGTGGCTAAGAAATCATCTTGCTGGTCCAGACGTTTGCGATCCGCTTCCAGCAGCAAGTTGTAAAGGTTCTGGCTGAACGTCTGACCATACTGAACGGAAGTGCCTTCAATAACCGCTAAGCGGTCCAGCTCCTTATCAACAGCTGCTTCAAAATCAGCTGCCGCGACCCCTGAATCCGTATAAAAATTACGCCCAAAACTGTCCGGCTGCAAAAATACTTTCCATAGATGCGCAATATCGACTGCCTGATGCTTGCGCACAACGGCGACACGCTGCGCTTCCGCAATCGCCTCCTGCAGTGCCGTCGTCATTTTTCCCATTTCCATGCGGGGACCTCCTCAAAAATCTGCTGTTGTTATGCTCCATAACACAAGTATACGACTATGGTCAAAATTGGTCAAATGATAACAACGAAAAAAGAGCAACAAAGGTGTTTGCCTTTGTTGCTCTTCTCCTCAGCGGATCCCCAGCGCGATCCGCGCATAGCGCGACATTCTGTCCGTCGTCCAAGCCGGGTACCAAACCAGCTTCACTTGGGCTTCCGTCACTTCAGGAACGGCTTTCAAAGCCCGATGGATCTCATCCGTGATGACATCCGCCAATGGGCACCCCATCGTAGTGAGCGTCATTTTGATCAGGCAGAATCCGTCCTGTTCCAGCTCCACCTCATAGATCAGACCTAAATTGACGATATCTATTCCTAATTCCGGGTCTATCACTTGCTCAAGCGCCGCCAGCACGCGTTCTTTTATGCTTTCCAATTCTTCTTGCGAATATTGGGGATTTATCTCTTCAGTCATTGCCAACACCTCTAACTTTTCTGGATTAATACGATGATAACAGTTTGTGCATGAAAATTCAATGTTAATATCCGCTTCCTAAAAATACAGCCATCTCCTCAAAAATGGCGTAAGGCACCCTGTGTCCAGCGCCTTCCGTAGACCGGAAGCAAATCTTTTCGGCATAAGCTTCCTTCCGGATGTCGCTGACGAACTGCGCCATCTGGTCAAACGGAACACTTTCGTCGGCTGTACCATGCCAAATGTAGAACGGTTTGTCCGCGAGGGATTCCGGTTGTTCTTTGAGACTCAAGCTTTCAAAAGGCGCCATCAACGCTGTGACCTTCTCGGCGTCGATCGGCGGCAGGCCTTCCACCCATCGGGATTTCAATGCCCAATGGGACAAGCCGATCGGATCCGGGCTTCCCATCAGGCAGGCGGCCGAATGGATCCATGGATATTGCGTTAAAGCGATGCAGGTCGTGATGCCTCCCATCGACAGCCCAGTAACTGATACCTGATCTTTTTTTGCCAGACCGGAATCAACGTACGCCTCCACCAGGGAAGGAAGTTCCTTGATGTTCTGCAGGACCACCGACCAGAATTCTGCCGCAGGTTCCCCCTCATAAGCCTCTTCTTTGCGTTCCCCATGGCGATAGGCGTCGGGGATGACGACCCTCATGCCCTTTTTCGCCAAAGCATACCCCGGTTCCAGGCCTCTCTCTTTTTGGTTCATGATGCCGTGATAAAAGAGCGCCAACGGGACGGCCTCACCCTTCTTGTCTTCTTCAACGATTTCCAGTATTGGTATATGGTGAATGATTTTTCTTTCGATTAAAATCACATTGATCCCTCTTTTTCAGCTCTGATTGAAGGCAGGCCGATCTTTATCCGATCGTTTGCCCATTCCCGATCCATGGCAAACCGATCCCGCTACGGCTGCTGCAGGCGAAAATAATTTTCCAGATAGATCGCCAGGCCGTCCTCATGGTTCGTATGCATCGTTACATCGTCGGCAATATGCTTTAATGCCGAAATCCCGTTCTGCATGACGACACCATGCCCGGCGTAGCGGATCATTTCCATGTCGTTATCCTCGTCGCCGAACGCAAGGATATCCTCCCGCTTGATGCCGTAATGATTCGCGACCACTTCAACGCCGAGCGCTTTCTGGACGCCGGCGGACACGATCTCCAGGCACGGCATCGTTCCGCCCCATGTGCGGATTTCGATGGTTTTGCCGTAGCGCGCCAAAATCCGATCACGGATGGCCTCCAAATTGTGTCCCTCCGAAAATATATTCATGGATGTCGGATTTTCAGACAAGGTATCCTTCGAAGTGATTTGCGTGGCCATCAAATTTTTCGGGAAATATTCGTTAGCCGGCAGTGTTGCGGTCGAAGCGAAAAGCTTTTCTTTGCCTTCCACGCAGATAAAATCGATTCCCAATTCTTCACGTTGTTCGATCAGGTCCATCGCAAAATCTTTATTCAGCGTCTTATGGTAGTAATTGCTCCAATTGCTGTCAGAGGGATTATGGCATAACGCACCATTGAAGTTCACCAAGGGCGTTGTCATCCTGAGCGTTTCATAGAATTCTTTGCTGTTCCTGTAAGGGCGTCCGGTCGCGATCATGACCAGATGATTGTCCTTTTGCAATGTTGCCAGCACGTTTTTGGTCCGATCGCTCAACAACGACTGGTTGTTGAGTGTAGTCCCGTCTAAATCCAAAGCGATTAATTTTTGTTTCATGGTTCCTCCTGCATTCTCCGCCTTCCGTGCGGTTCAACGTTCATTCGCTTCCCAACGACGGAAACTTGCTCTTCAATTCTGCTGTCATGACCTTTGCGATGTTCGATCCGATCACCAGCATTTCATATAGCGGTTTGACATCTGTTGTCGTGCGGCCCAACAGACGAAGGAAAATTTCCCCATCGCCCGCCAGGCACAGTGTATAATAAAAAGTCTTTGTTTGGTTCAGTTCATTGATCAGTTCCAGCAAGTCCGTTTTATCCGCATAGTTGTTCAAGTAAGCCAGTTTCCTGTAGCTGATCTGAAAATCGCTTTCCGCCTCATCTTTGGCGATGACCACGCCAAACGGCAAAGAACGCTCTTTATCAAGATTGAATTTGCCCTGGTACAAAAACTGGCCATTTTGGATCGGATGGCTTTTCAGTGGCATGCCTTTTTCTTGGAATTGTTGATCCAGTGCTGCTAATATCGTCAAAACTATCACTCTTTTCATGTATGGTGCTACAAGTATAGCACACTTCTGCCAAGAAGATCGCTGATCGCAGTATACAAAAAAGGTCCGGAACCGAAGTCCAGACCTTTCCATTGACATGCGGAATATTAACGACGTCTTTCTTTGATACGGGCAGCTTTTCCGTGTAATGCGCGCAAGTAGTAAAGTTTTGCACGACGCACTTTACCGAAGCGAACAACTTCGATTAGAGCTACACGTGGAGTATGCAATGGGAATGTACGTTCCACACCGATACCGTTGGAAATTTTACGCACTGTATAAGTTTCGCTGATTCCGAATCCGCGGCGTTTGATGACTACGCCTTCGAATAATTGGATACGTTCTCTTGTTCCTTCGACAACGCGAGCGTGAACGCGAACAGTGTCTCCAGGACGGAATGCAGGAATATCACTACGTAATTGTCCTTGTGTAATTGCTTCAATCAATGGTAATTGACTCATGTTTTTTTCTCCTTCCAACCGACATTCATGCACAATCGCGCTGCACAGCGGAATATCGTTTTATCGAGCAGTCTCCCTGCTCACCTGTAAAATTCTAACACAATAGCTTTGATGTGTAAAGTATTTTTCGTTTACATGGCTTTTGTTTTCGGACGTGCATTCATGCCTGATCGGCCGCTTGCTCTTCCTGCTGTATCTCAGCCAGCCACTTTTGCTGTTTCTTTGATAAAGTGATCTTTTCCAGCATTTCCGGGCGTCTCAGCCAAGTTTTTCGCAAAGATTCCTTTTCTTGCCACTCAGCGATTTTCTGATGGTTGCCGCTGAACAGCACTTCAGGGACGACATCCCCGCGGAAATCGCGCGGTCTCGTGTACTGCGGATGTTCCAGCAAACCGGTGGAGAAAGAATCGGTCTTGTTCGACTGATCGTTGCCCAATACGGCGGGCAGGAGCCGCACGGTCGCGTCGATCATGACCATCGCTCCCAATTCTCCTCCCGTCAGGACGTAATCCCCGATCGATATCTCGTCCGTCACATGCTGTTTGATGCGTTCATCGAAACCTTCATAGTGGCCGCAGATGAAAATAAGGTGTTCTTCCTCGGCAAATTCTTCCGCCAACCCCTGATTGAAGGTTTTTCCGGATGGATCCAAAAGGACGATCCTTTTTTTCGTTTCGGGCGAATGGACCTCGATGTCCTTCAATGCGTCAACAATCGGCTGCGCGCGCAGCAACATGCCCGCCCCACCGCCGAAAGGATAATCATCGACGGAATTATGCTTGTTTTCGGAATAATCGCGGAAATTTGTGCACGTGATCGAAACGCGGCCACTTTCGATCGCTTTTCCGATGATCGATTCGGACATCGGCCCTTCGAACATCGCCGGAAACAATGTCAATACATCTATCTTCATCAGTCCATCAGTCCTTCTAGCACGTGGATCGTCACCTGTTTGTCTTCCAACGAGACCTTTTCCACAACAGAAGCGATATACGGAATCAATAGATCTTTTTGGCCTGGTCTGGAAACAACCCAAACATCATTTGCCCCGAGCGGCAAAATCTCTTTGATGGTCCCCAATTTTTCGCCTGTATCGCTGACGACGGACAAGCCGATGATTTCGTGATAGTAAAACTCATTCTCCGAAAGATCCTCCAGCTGTTCTTCCGAAACTTTCAAGGTGCCCCCTTTGAAAGGCTCCACCTCTTCGATCCGGTTGTATCCTTCGAAGGTCAGCAAATTGAAATTTTTGTGCACGCGATGGCTGGCAACCTTTAGTGCGATCGGCTCGCAGTTTTCGCGGAACAAATAGAGCGTTGCTCCCTTTTTGTAGCGTTCATCCGCAAAATCCGTGCTGGAAATGACGCGCACTTCGCCTTTGAGCCCTTGGGTATTCACAACTTTTCCGACATCATAAAACTTTTCCATTTTTCACCTCTCCTTACTGAGAACACTGCGCCTGCAATTCCTCTGCATAATAAAATAGAAGGGATAATTGCTACAATTGTATCATCATCCGCTTCTATTTATTCACTATTAAGTTAGGCATCCACCGGAAGAAACGACCGGATCCGCTGTTGAAGCGGATTATTCGGCCCCTTCGATCACAAGGCGGACACGTTTTGTGCCTTTGGTTCTGACGCTGTATACAATTGTACGGATCGCTCTGGCGACGCGTCCCTGTTTCCCGATCACACGACCGACATCTTCGGCATCAAGATGCAAATGATATTCCATGAACTCACTTGTCTCTTTGATTTCGATGGACATCTTCTCATCATGGACGATCAAAGGTTTGACAATTGTCAGGATTAAATCTGAAATTTCAGGCATTTAAACCACCCTTTATTTAGCTAACTTAGAGTCGTGGAATTTTTTCATGATACCTTGTTGAGAAAGTAAGTTACGAACTGTGTCAGATGGTTGCGCACCATCAGCTAGCCATTTCAAAACCAATTCTTCGTCAAATTTAACTTCAGCTGGTTCAACAACTGGATTGTATGTACCTACTTTTTCGATGAAACGTCCATCACGTGGAGAACGTGAATCAGCTACAACGACACGGTAAAACGGGTTTCTTTTAGAACCCATACGTTTTAAACGAATTTTAACTGCCATTTATATTACACCTCCATATATCTGTATCTCACATTTTTATATATTACCAGTTTTCATTTTAGTTGTAAAGTATTTTTTCTTTACACTGCCCAATTATTTTTTCTTTTTCTTCTTTTTGTTCATCCGTCTGGCCATTTGCTGCATCGCCAATTTGCCCATTTTGCCTTTCGGCCCTTGCCCAAGCAAACCTTCCATCCCTGCAAAATTGCCTTTGGACATCTTGTTCATCATATCCCTGGACTCGTTGAATTGCTTGATCAGACGATTGACTTCCGCCAACGATCTTGCCGATCCTTTTGCGATCCGTTTCCGTCGGCTCTGCGACAGAAGCTCCGGGTTTTCGCGTTCAGCAGGCGTCATCGAAAGCACGATTGCCTTCATGTGGGCCATATCTTTGGGATCGATCTTTATCTGATCCAGCCCTGGAAGGTTGCTCATGCCCGGAATCATTTTTAGGAGGTCTTCAAGCGGCCCCATGTTGGTGACCTGGTCCATCTGCTCAATGAAGTCATTGAAATTGAATGTGTTCTCGCGTATTTTTGCGGCCATCTCCGCGGCCTTGGCTTCATCAAAGTCTTGTTGCGCGCGTTCGATCAGCGTCATCAGATCGCCCATGCCCAGTATCCTGGAAGCCATGCGGTCCGGATAGAACGGCTCAAAATCTTCCAATTTTTCGCCTTGACCCGTGAATTTGATCGGCTTTCCGGTTACGGAACGGATGGATAGCGCCGCTCCGCCGCGGGTGTCCCCATCCAGTTTGGTCAGGATGACACCGGTTATGCCAAGCTGTTCATTGAAGGATTGCGCGACGTTGACGGCGTCCTGCCCGGTCATCGCATCGACCGTGAACAGGATTTCGGTAGGATTGACGGCAGCCTTGATGTTCTTCAACTCCGTCATCAGCACCTCATCCACATGCAGTCGTCCCGCCGTATCGATGATGACCAGATCGCGGCCAGCGAGTTTGGCTTCTTCAACAGCCTGCTTCGCGATGTCCACCGGATTCGCTTCCGTGCCCAAAGCGTAGACCGGGAAATCCAATTGCTTGCCCAAGGTCTGCAACTGGTTGATGGCTGCCGGGCGATAAACGTCGGCAGCTACCAACATCGGGCGTTTGTTCTCTTTTTTCTTCATGTAATTGGCAAGTTTTCCGGCAGTGGTTGTCTTACCAGCCCCTTGCAGACCGACCATCATGACGACAGTCGGTGGCTTGGCGGAGAACTGGAATGGCTCCTGCTGCCCGCCCATCAATTCGGTCAACTCTTCGTTGACGATTTTTACGACTTGTTGTGTCGGTGAAAGCGACTCAAGCACGTCCGAACCCAACGCGCGTTCATTCACCTTTTTGACGAATTCTTTTACGACTTTAAAATTCACGTCAGCTTCCAGCAAAGCCAAACGTACTTCACGCATCATTTCCTTCAGATCGGCTTCGGTGATTTTGCCTTTTTTGCCGATTTTGGTCATCGCGCCTTGGAGACGCTCGGATAACCCTTCAAATGCCATAATTGCCACTTCCTTACTTTTTAATCATCTCTCTCATCCAGTTCTTCCAGATTGGAAATCAGCCTCTGCAAAGATTTGTCTTCGGGATATTTTTCTTCGGCATAGTTCGCCAATTCGTCCAACTTTTTATTGCGGAGACTATAGTTTTGCGCCAATTTCAACTTCTGCTCATAATCCATCAGAATCTTTTCGGTGCGCTTGATGTTATCGTACACTGCCTGCCGGCTGACATCGAATTCTTCAGCGATTTCGCCCAAAGAGTAGTCATCCCCATAATACAAGGAAAGATAACCTTTCTGTTTGTTCGTCAACAGGACATTATAGAATTCATAAAGAGTATTCATGTTATTGGTTTTTTCTAGTTCCATCAGAATACCTTCCTTCTCGTACAGATTGTCAAGAAAAAATCTTTACACTTCATTAGATTACCTATTTTGCAAAGCTTAGTCAACCATAATTTGCGCCAGGGCTTTGTTCCCGCAACAAAAAGTAAGGTCAGGCCGGCAATCGGTTGGGGATTGTCGGCCTGACCAAGCTTATGGCGCTTTTTGCAGTGCGATGTGCTTCATTTTCCGGCATTTCGCGCTTCCTTATTTCTTCTCGAGCAAATCCCTTACCAATCCGTAGATGTATTGTTCCGGATCGAACACCTGCAGATCGTCCAAACCTTCGCCCAAGCCGACGAATTTTACCGGTATATCCAATTCCTGGCGGATCGCCAGAATGACGCCGCCTTTCGCCGTCCCGTCCAATTTCGTCAGGATCAGGCCGGTGACATCCGTCGTCTCCTTGAATTGCTTCGCTTGGATCAATGCATTCTGTCCCGTCGTGGCATCGAGCACCAACAACGTTTCAGTTGCTCCGCCCGGGATTTCCCTTGCGATGATCCGATTGATCTTCTCCAATTCCTTCATCAGGTTCACTTTGTTCTGCAGCCGTCCTGCAGTGTCGATCAGCAGATATTCATAGTTCTCTTCTTTGGCTTGCTTCAAGGCATCGTAGACGACAGAAGCGGGATCGCTTTTGGCATCGCTCGTCACGACCGGAACACCGACGCGCTCGCCCCATACTTCCAACTGTTCGATCGCGCCGGCCCTGAAAGTGTCACCGGCCGCCAACAAAACTTTTTTGCCTTGGTTCTTCAATCGGTAGGCATACTTGCCGATGGTTGTCGTTTTGCCCACCCCGTTCACACCCACGAACAGGATGACGGTTGGCCCGTTTTCGTTGGTTCTGATGGTCGGCAGTTCGGTCTGCCCTTTTTCATAGATTTCGACCAGTTTTTCGATGATGACATTCTTCACCTGTTCCCCTGTGCGGACGTTCTTCATCTTGACCTCATCGCGCAGCACATCCGAAAGCGCCAAGGTCATATCAAATCCGACATCGGCGGAAATCAGCGTTTCCTCCAAGTCATCGAAGAATTCCTCGTCCACCTCCCTAAAACCGGCGAAAAGTTCATTCATCTTCTCCGAAAAGCTTTTGCGCGTTTTCTCCATGCCTTTGTCGTATTTCTCGATGACAATCTTACTTTCTTCAGTCACCGGCGTCTGGACGACATCCTCGCCTGTGAATGCACGTTTAATTCGATCAAACAATCCCATCTGGACACTTCCTTTCTATTTGAGGCGGGCTCTTACGCAAACACCAGTGTTTCGATTGCGTGCGCGACGCCGTCTTCCCCGTTTGTCTTAGTGACAAAACTCGCCCGTTCCTTGATTTTTTCGGGAGCATTCCCCATCGCGACGCTCACTCCTGCATAATCCAGCATCGCCAAATCATTCTCTTCATCCCCGCAAGCCATGACTTCATCGGCAGTGATCCCCAGATGCGCGCATAAAGCCGCGATGCCGTTGCCCTTGTCGACTTCCGGATGCATGACTTCGAACAGGAGCGGGCGCGATTTCATCATCGAATATTTGCTGTAGAAATCCCCTGGTATTTTTGTGATCGCTTCATCCAGAACTGCAGGTGCGATGCAAAAGACTACCTTATTGAATGCGTGATTCTCCTGGAAATCTTCGATCTTTTTCGCGACGAACGGCAAGCTCGAACTCTGCAAGCTCTTATAAAGGGACTCCTTGCCTTCCGGATACTCCGGTTCGTAAACAAATTCCAGATCCAGCATGTTCATTGGGATATTCAGCTCCCTGCTCAGATCATAAAGCTCCGCTACTTGGCCGTAATTCAGCACCTTCTGGGAGATGATTTCAGCCGTTTTGTTTTTTTGGACCAATCCTCCGTTATAGGTGATGGAGTAATCTTCTGCGTGCAGCAGATCCAGCTCATCCACATACGCCTTGATGCCCATCAGCGGGCGCCCGGTGCAGAGAACGACCTTCACGCCGGCTTCCCGTGCCCGTTTGATTGCCTGTTTGTTCGCGTCGCTGATTTTTTTTTCAGGATCCAGCAGTGTGCCATCCAAGTCGAGTGCTATCAGTTTAATCATTCTTCCTCATCCCCTTAACCTATTTCTTCGTAATCTTCAAATTTGACCGATGCCAGGCGGGACACACCGGAATCCTGCATGGTCACGCCGTATAGTGCATCCGCTTCTTCCATCGTGCCCTTGCGATGGGTGATGACGATGAATTGCGTCAAGCCTGTAGAGGCCGCAAGATATTTTCCGAAGCGGGAAACATTCGCTTCATCCAATGCAGCTTCGACTTCATCCAGGATGCAGAACGGCACCGGTTTGACCTCAATGATGGCAAACAAAAGCGCAATCGCAGTGAAGGCTTTTTCCCCGCCGGAAAGCAAGCTGAGCTGCTGAAGTTTTTTCCCGGGTGGCTGCGCCACGATTTCGATGCCGGTCTCCAACAGGTCATTCGGATCAGTCAGCTCCAATGTCGCTTTGCCGCCGCCGAACAGTTTCGGGAAGGTTTTTTCAAATTGTTTTTTGATCTGAACGAAAGTCTCTTTGAAACGCGACCGGACCTCGTCATCCATTTCGTTCATCGTATTCAGCAGGTTGCCTCTGGCGGACAAAAGATCTGTCTGTTGCTCCGAAAGGAAAGTGAATCGCTCAGAAATGCGTTCATATTCCTCGATGGCGCCCAGATTGATCGGCCCCAAATCTTCGATCTCTTTCTTCAGCTTTTTGACTTGCCGTGCTGCCTCTTCGGGTTCTTGCTCCAGCTGATGTGCTGCTTTAGCCGCTTCGAAGCTGAGGCCGTACTCCTCGCTCAAATGTGCGAGATGGTGGTCGATGGCGATTTCATGACGCCCGGCGTTCGTTTCCAGTTTGGCATGCTCGCTCCATAATTTCTGGAGCCGTTTGTTTCTTTCGTTCTGTTCGGTTTCCTGGACAGCGCGATTTTGTTCCATTTGCTTTTTTTGCTCGCGCAGCTGCTTCAGGTCGGCATCGCAGCTATTTTTTTCCGCATAAGCGGCCTTCAGCTGCGCTTCGATTTCTTGGATTGTCATTGTTTCGGTATCGGCCAGTTTCGCGACTTGATCCTGTTTGCCTTTCAGCGCCAAGATCGCCTCTTGTTCCGTTTGGATGCGCTCGGTTGAAAGTTTCACGTCCCGCCTGATTTGCTTCTCTTGCTCTTGCAGGACCGCAAGTTCCTGATCTGCCTGTTGCCGATCTGCTTGAACAGCCTGCAGCAATTTCAAACGTTCTTCCTCATTGAGGCTGGATTCCGCTATATCCTTTTGGAGTTGTTCGATTTCGCTGTCGAGGACAAGCAAATTTTGTTGGGCTTGCGCCAATTGCGTTTGCCTTTCCGATTTCTCTTCGTAAAACATGCGCTTTTCGTATTCGTGGGCAGCCGATTCCTTTTCTTTAACCGTGATTTCGGCTGTCACTTGTTGCAGGGATGCTTCCCGTTGCTTCAGTTCGAACTGTTTGATGTTGGCTTTTTGGCGCATGACATCCAGCTCTTCTTGGAGACTCTGTTGCTGCAGCGACCATTTTTCATGCTCCCGTTTCAGTTGATTGTACTGGATGGACATTTGTTGCACGTAATCGGTCAACTTCTTCAGATTATTTTTGCGGGCCAACAAGGAAGCCTCTTGCTGACGCCTTGTCGCACCACCGGTCATCGATCCGCCGGCATGAATCACATCCCCTTCCAGCGTTACGATGCGGTAGCGGCTCTGCAATTTTTTGGAAATCTGCAGTCCTTCCTGCAGATTCGAGGCTACAACCGTTGTGCCAAGCAAATTACTGACGATCGCGCTGTATATTTCCTCATGGCCGATCAGCTCATTCGCGATGCCCAGATAGCCGGGACTGGCTTCCAGCGCGGCCCGAACAGAGGCAGGCAACGACTTGCCCTGGATCACCGTCATCGGAAGGAAAGTCGCGCGCCCCAAGTGCTGGGCTTTCAGGATACTGATGCACTGGGAGGCTGTGCGTTCATCAGCGACGACGATATGCTGCATCGTAGCCCCCAGAGCGATTTCCATCGCCAAAGTGTATTTTTCGGGAACTTGGATCAACTCTGCGACAGGCCCGCGGATTCCCGGAACGCTTTCGCGCCTGCGCAGCATTTCCTTTACGCCCTGATAATAGCTGGCATAACTGTCATCCAGCTCTTGCTGGCTTTCACGCCGGGCTTCCGCTTGCTGCAGATTCCGGGTGACGGTATCCAGCTCCGCGTTCAGTTGTTGGAGTTTGGAGACAAGTTGGAAATGATTCTGTTTGCACTCCTGCAATTCCGATTCCAAATCGGCGTTGTCTGCGACAAACCGGCGATGTTCTTCTTCCAGCGTTTCCTGTTTCGCTTTCAATTGCCGCAGATTTTTCCTGAGTTCGTCGCTTTTGGAAAGGAGTCGATGTTCTTGTTCCGTTGCGAGCGTCATTTCCTTTTCAAGATGGACCGTGGTGTTCCGGTTGCTGGATTGTTCCTGCAGCCTGTCGATATAGTCGTTGCGGAGCTGTTGGACAAGTTCTGTCCGGTTTTGCGCCAACTGGGCTTCTTTTTCGGCTAAGCTTTCCCTTTTAGCCGCAAGTTCTTTCCTGGCGTCCGCTTTTGCTGCAAGCTCCATCCGCAAAGCGGCCAGATTGGCTTTTTCCATTTTGATGAGCGCCTCTTTTTCAACGATAAGCTGCGCTTGCTCTTCCTGATTTTTTGAAGAGAACAACGCTCGTTGCTGGAAAACCTGCTTCTGCCCTTCCAGCTGCTCCAACTTCTGGATGATCGTCACATAGCCGCTCTGCAGTGCTTCAAGTTGCTCATCGCAAGCGTCCAGCTTGAGCTTCAGTTCGCGCAAGCCCGATTGGGTATCCTCAAGGGACTGCTCTTCCCTGCTGATTTTCCGGTCGTACTCGACGAGTTCCCGTTTGCTGGCTTGCCACTGCGTATTCAACCGCTCGATTTCGGAAGCTGTCAGAGCGATCTCGATTTCGCTCAGCCACGCCTTTTTCTCCTGATAATTCAATGCCGTTTTGCGTTGGATTTCCAGCGGAGCCAGTTGGCTGTTGATTTCATGCAGGATATCCTCGATTCGGTTCAGGTGTTCTTCCGTTTGGGAAAGCTTCCGCTCGGCGCTCGTTTTGCGGTTTTTGTATCTCGCTACGCCCGCAGCCTCCTCCAGGATGACCCTTCTGTCCTCAGGTTTGTTCTGGAAAATTTGTTCCACTTTCCCCTGCGAAATCATCGAGAAAGAGTCTTTCCCGATGCCCGAATCCATCAGCAGTTCCGTTATGTCCTTGAGCCTGCATGGCTTCTTGTTGATGAAACAGTCACTGTCGCCATTGCGGTTGTATCTTCTGGTGATGCTCACTTCGCTGAACTCCAGCGGCAGGAATCCGTCCTCGTTGTTCAGGATCAGGGTCACTTCCGCAATATTGACGGGTTTGCGTGTCTGCGATCCGGCGAAAACGATATCGTCCATTTTTTTCCCCCGCAGATTTTTGGCGGATTGTTCGCCCAATACCCAACGGACAGCTTCCGAGAGATTGCTCTTGCCGCTTCCGTTCGGTCCTACCACCGCTGTCACACCTTCATCAAACTCGATTACGGTTTTGTCGGCGAATGATTTGAAGCCTGACATTTCTATTCTTTCAAGATGCAAAGATAACATCCTTTCCGGTGAAACTTGCTTTTCATTTTTGTAAAGATTCCAAAGCGTTTTGTGCCGCTTTTTGTTCGGCTGCTTTTTTGCTCGGCCCTTGCCCTTGGCCCAGCACTTTTCCGAATGCCCGCACTTCCACATCAAACAATTTGGCATGCGCAGGTCCGTCTTCATTCAGGAGAATATATTGGATGTCCACATCCCCGTTTTTTTGCAGTTCTTCCTGAAGGTGGGTTTTGTGATCCATCACATGTGAAAAAGCATCCTCTTTTAATTTCGCGATCATGACTTGCTCGATGAATTTCCTGGCGGCTTCGATGCCTTGGTCGAGATAGACGGCTCCGATGAAAGCTTCGAAGACATCGCACAACAAAGCCGGACGTTGCCTTCCGCCCATATTCTCTTCCCCTTTGCCCAACCGGATATAGCTGTCGAAATGACAGTCCTTTGCAAAGGCGGACAAGCTGGGTTCGCAGACGATCTGCGCCCGCAGACGGGTCATTTTGCCTTCATGCCACGTATCATAGGTATGAAACAAATAATCGGAGATGATGACTTCCAGGACCGCATCCCCCAAGAACTCCAGTCGTTCATTATCCTGTATTTCCAGATGACGATGCTCATTCACATAAGATGAATGGGTAAATGCTTCATGCAAAAGGTGCTCATCATTGAAAACGATCGAGAAGTCTTTTGCTATCTGCTTGACTATTTTTTCCAATTCGTTCCCTCCTTTCCTTGAATGGACTCTTTATTTCCAGGCTGTTTTGAAAAATAGAGTCCTTTTTCATTATACGACAAATAGGTGCCATTAGCACGCAAATTTAGTTCCCGAACAGACTGCCTTTGCTCACGGGAAAGAGGCCCGGACATCACTCCGGGCCTCCTCCTCAATTAATTTTGGCCATGAACTTGACAAACATCAGCGAACAGGCTCTTCCGAAGTCAGTTCGATGGTCTCCCACCCTCTGGTTGCGCCATAGCGGATATTGAAATTCTTGACCCGATTATTGACGGCAAAAATCTGCGTACGCCACAGCGTAGGGATGACAGGGGCTTCCTCAATCAGCAATTTTTGCCATTCGCGATAGATTCCCGTCCGCTTATTTTCTTCCATGGATACCGCAGCATTGATCTGATCCAACAAGGAATCATTCTTTTCGTTGGTCCACCGCGTATAGTTCAGGGCGCTGGTACGGCCGAAAAATCCGGTTGGATTGGGATCCATCCCTGTCGCCCACGTCCCCTGATAGACGTCGATCGCCGGATCGTCGGATGCAAGCATGTCCTGGAAACGGTGGTATTCAATCAGTCTTCCTGTAGCAAGCGAAACATCCAGCCCCACCGCTTTCCATTGCTGGATATAATACGCTGCAACTGTATCAGCCGCATCGCCCCCCGCAACAGCCGCAAAACTGATCGCGAGCAGCTTTCCGTCCGGTGTTTCCCGATAACCATCGCCATCCTGATCGATGTAGCCGGCCTCATCCAGCAACGCTGCGGCTTTTGCGGGATCATAACTGAAACCGGCTGCCTCAGCATCACCGAATCCTTCAAACGCTGGCGGAATCATGCCGTTTGCCGACTGCTGCAGCCCATCAAAAATGAGTGCTGCGATGCTTTCGTTGTCAAGCGCATACGCCATCGCTCTCCGCAACGCCGCATCCGCCATTTTATTGTTCGGATCCAGACTGTTGGCGCCTGATTCAGCGTCCCAGGAGCCCAATTTGAAGCCGATATAGGTGGTCGCCAACGCTTCTCTGCCCAACAGGGTGATATTATCGAAATCCTTATAAGTTTCGTAAGAACTTGCCGGCAAAACGGCGACGTCGTAATTCCCCGCTTCCATTTCGGATACGATTGTTGCTGGGCTGACTGCTTCCACAAGGATATGATCCAATTTCGGCTTGCCTTTCCAATAATACTCGTTGGCCTCAAAAAGGACCGACTCTCCCGGAACGATCGTTTTGACACGGAAAGGCCCCGTGCCTACGGATTGTTCACGGAGCTGCGGGGCATTCATCATTTCGGACACAGGAATGCTTCCCAATTGATGCCTTGGCAACGGTTGGCTCCATAACGCTCCTCCCGCCTGCAAAACGGACGGATTCAGTTCTTTGAATGCAATGGTAAGATGCGTATCGTCCAAGACATCGATACCGGCGATCGCATCCGCAATGCCTTCGTGGTATTCGGCCATGCCTATGACATTGGCAAAGGTCTCTCCATAAAGGGAACCGGCATAATCCGGATGCCCGATCACCTCATAGGCATACAGGATATCGTCGGCTGTAAGCGCCGCTCCGTCCGACCACTTCAGATTATCCTGCAAGGTGATCGAAATTGTTTTTAAATTTTCATTGAGCACAAAGGTAGCCATGCCGTCCTGCGTAAGTTGAAACTCCTCGTCATACGCAAAAATGGATTCATGCGAAAAGCCCATGAGTTCCTCGTCATAGGCATCTTCAGAAAAAACCGGGCTGAAGATGCCCTGGAAGGAAGATTCGGCCACTAAAGCGTATTTCAGCATGCCGCCACGGATGGCAGGCGCATCGCTGTTCATGACCGTGTCGAATTTCTGGATGACGGCGGATGAATCCGGCAAGTTCCTTTCGGTTTCCGACACAACATCATTGTTTCCGCAACCGGCCAAAAGCGCAGCCAACAAAAACGGAAAAATCAGTTTATTCAGCATAACTCATCCTCCTTATTATCCTTGCGTTTGTCTAGCATCAGCCGCACGCCGTAATGCCTGTCCGACATAAATGATGCACAACAACAGCAGAAAGATAAGCGCGGACGCTGGTAACCATACCCATGCATAGTTCTCGAAGACAATGGGAGCAATCGCATAACGCAGTAAATTGCCTACGCTCGGCACGGTGGGCGGCAGTCCAAAACCCAGAAAACTCAACCCCGTCTCCATCCCGATATTTCTTGCCAAGGACATAGTCGTATTGATGATGACGAGTGAACTTAGGTTGGGCAGGATTTCCCGGAACATGATCAGTATATCGTTCGTCCCGGCTATTTTGGATGCCCGCACATAATCGCGACTGGCTTCTGAACGCGTCCGGTTGCGGAATACTTTCGATTTCCCCGGCCAATTGAATGCGCTCATAAGCAATATGAACACAAAAAGATTGTACTCCGACACAATGGACACGAGCACAAGGACCAGTACGCTTACCGGAAGAACCATGATGGATTCATTGAAGCGCATAAGCAAGCCATCCAGCAGGCCGCCGTAAAAACCTGAAAGCACACCTAACCCGATTCCTATGGCTCCGGTCAGGATCGTCACTGCGGTTCCCGCCACCAGCGAGGTGCGGGCTCCCAACAACAACTGGCCCAGCACATCCCGCCCCGCTTCATCCGTTCCCAACAGATGATTTTTTCCCGGCGAGGCATATCGGTTCAGCAAGTCTACCTGCATCACTTGGGTTTCGTCAAAAAAAAGGGCCCCGACAAAGACGAACAACAAGAGAAAAACGAGCGTCAACAAGGCCACGACCGCTAATCTGTCTTTCCGGAATTCTTCAAGCATGCCGCGAAAATCGACGACTGTTTTTGTTTCCTCATTCACAACATGGCTTAACCGGTTCTCGCTTACCGCAATGGAGGCAATTTCCGTCTTCAGCTCTTCCATTCTCCCTGCTTTCTTTTCTTCCTCCGTATTCAACCTATCCCCCCTTTCTCTTTCTACCTCATCCTGACGCGTGGATCCACGATGGTCAGAACGATGTCGGATACTACTGTTCCGATCAAAGCAGCCAGCCCGTAGATCAGCAACAGGGCAATGATGACACTGAAATCCCGGGTTTCCAAAGAACTGATGAGCAAGCGGCCGATCCCCGGGTAGGAAAAGACGTATTCGACGAAAATGCTTCCGCCTATCAGGCCGGTGACGTCATAGCCCAGCAGAGCCGTTATCGGCAGGCTGGAATTCCTGAAGATGTGCTTCCGGTACACCATGCTCTCCGGAACACCTTTTGAACGGGCTGTCAGCACGTAATCTTCTCGCTTTGCCTCGATAATGCCGGACCTCAGGCGCTGGATGGTGCTGGCAGATGCCGAAAGAGCAAAGGCCAGAGCAGGCAAAGCCAAGTGGTGGAGCCTATTCAAAAGGGAGGCAAGCAAAGTCTGCGATTCCGGCAACAGAGGCATCCCGCGCGTCGGGAAAAGTGCCATCTGAAATCCAAAAAGCCAAACCAGCAGCAGAGCACCAATGAATATCGGCAACGCCGAACTGATGCTGTTCAAAAACCGAATGACTCTATCTCCTAAAGAGCCATCAAAACGCCCTGCATAAACGCCAAGCGGCACAGCGATCAGATAGGTCAACAACAGCGCGGCCCCGGCTAACCAGAGCGTGTTTGCGAGCCTGGCACCAATCAGGACAGCTACAGGCATCCGGTAAGTGTAACTGAGCCCGAAATCGCCTCTGAACAGATTTGCGAGCCACTGCAGATACCGCATGTACCAAGGGCTATCCGGATTCATGAGCGACCCTTTCAGAGGGTCACCCGGCATCCATTGCGCCAGCGCAAACACAACCAGGCTGAACGCCAACAGTTGCGGAACGATATAGAGCAAGCGTCTCAAAATCCTATTCCACATCGCTACCGCTCTCCTTTCGGTGGTTCACCGGCAATTCGGTGCGTTTCCGACAGCGGGATCAGATCCCCCACTCGCCCGTCCGTTGCCAGAAAACTTTCCATACTTTGTTTGTATTCTGATTCTATTTCCCGCCGCAAGCGTTTGTGCCAGTCCCGCTTCGTCGGATCCACGTTCGGTATTGCGGAAAGGAGCCTTTTTGTGTAGATGTGCTGCGGATTGAGATAGATGTCCTGCCTGTCACCGTACTCCACGAATCTCCCCCGATACATAATCGCCAATTCATCGCATATCTGTTTCACGACGCCGAGGTCGTGGGAAATGAACAAATAGCTGAGTTTGTACTCTTCCTGGATGCGTTTCATATAGTTCAGCACTTGCGCCTGAACGGAAAGATCCAACACCGAAACCGGTTCATCAGCAACTACAAATTTCGGACGCAGCGCAACCGCCCTGGCCAAAGCGATACGCTGCCTTTGTCCGCCGTTGAATTCATGAGGGTACTTCCGCAGTGCATCTTCCTGCAAGCCGACCATTTCCAGCAATTCCAGCACCCGTTTTTTTTCTTCCTGGCGGGAAAGCTTCTCAAAATTATGCAATGGTTCGGAAACGATCTGTCCGATTTGTTTTTTCGGATTCAGGCTGGCGCTCGAATCCTGGAAAATCATCTGGACATTGCGTTTGTGGGCCGCTTTCCGCTTGCCGATCGTGGCGGTGACATCAGCGCCTTCATAAAAAATTCGGCCGGCAGTGATCCGCTCCAAGCCGACAATCGCTCTTCCGGCAGTAGATTTTCCGGATCCGGATTCGCCCACCAAACCGTAATTTTTTCCTTCTTCGAGGAAGAGGCTGATGCCGTCAACGGCTGCATGGCTCTTTTTGCCGGCTAAGAAGCCGCCTTCGATCGGATAGTGGACTTTCAAATCTTTAATTTCCAATGAAGCCATCTTATTCACTCTCCCCTTCGAAACGGAAAGACTCATGGCATGTGCACCTGACAAAATGCCCTTTCGAAATTTCGTGCATTTTGGGTGACTCTTCGTGCGCGGAAAAGGGGATCCAGGGAATCCGTCCGGCAAAACGACAGCCCTGTTTAGGCAATTGCTGCAGGGAAGGGACATCCCCTTGAATCACGTAAAGTTCTCTGGAAGCCGATTCGAACGGCCCATTCGCCTGCGGCATAGAACGCAGCAAGGAACGGGTGTAAGGATGCTTGGGATCCGTGAACAGGTCCACAACACCGGCCGTTTCGACAATCTGGCCCGCATACATGACGGCAACTCTATCAGCGACTTCGGCGACGACACCCAAATCATGCGTGATCAAAATGATGCCGGCGCCGGTGGCCTCCCTCAGTTCGCTCAACAAGTCCAAAATTTGGGCTTGGACAGTGGCATCCAACGAGGTCGTCGGTTCATCCGCAATGATGATCGGCGGATCACAGGCAATCGCAACCGCAATTCCGACCCGTTGGAGCACTTCCCTGGTCAGCTCATGCGGGTAGCGTGTGGCTGTCCCTTCCGGATCCTCAACCTTGACTTGCAGCAGCAACTCGCGCACACGCAGGCCGCGTTCCTCTTTTGTCATCTTGGAATGGTAAAGCAGCACTTCTTCTATCTGATCGCCTACCGTCATCAGCGGATTCAATGCGGAGAAGGGATCTTGAAAGATCATCCCGATATCATTCCCCCTGATGCGGTTATAAAGCGTTTCATTCAGGTCGATAAGATTCAGGTTCTGATAGATGATTTCCCCCGAAATCCGGGTGTTCGCTTTATTGTGGAGTCCCACAATCGTTGTTGCGAGGGTGCTTTTCCCGCAGCCGGACTCTCCGACAATGGCCAGTATTTCATTTTTTTCCAGGCTGAACGAAACATCATCCACTGCGTCAAAATAGCGATCCTGCATCCGGAAAGCAGTATGCAATGCGTTTATCTCCAGCAAGGGTCTTCCAAGTCCCATCATGTCGCCTCCTCTCATGTTATATAACAAACTTGACGAAATATCTCCTAATATTATACGGTTTAGCATCTGCAAAAACAACCGCTATTTCATTCATTTCTAATGCTTTTCATATTTCTGCCATAAACGGGTCGGATGGCCTGAAAAAAAAGCAACATTGGCATTTGAAAACCGTCAACGTTGCTTCTGTCGTTAAATTATTGCGATTCTTATCTTTGAGAATCGATGTAGTCGACTGCATCCCCTACTGTGATTATCTTCTCAGCATCTTCATCGGAAATCTGTACAGCAAAAACATCTTCCAGTTCCATAACGAGTTCAACAATATCCAATGAGTCCGCCCCAAGGTCTTTTTGGAATGTCAACTCTCTCGTAACCTTCGCTTCATCGACACCGAATCTTTCAATAATCATCTTGGCTACTCGCTCAAAAGTTGTTGCATCTGCCAAGCGTCACACCTCCATTATCGTTCCATGACCAATTACATCACATTTAGTGGAAATATTTTGTAAAGGCTCACATCTATTTTACCCATACCCTAATCTTTTGTCTATATTTTTTTATTTTTGCTCTGATTGGTCGGCAGACTGAGTATTCATGTCATCAAAGTGCTTCACCACATCATCGATGACATGGGAGCTGATGATTTTGCGGATTTGCTTCACCGTGTGATAGACAGCGATTTTATCCGCGGATCCGTGCGTCTTGACTACCGGTGCCCGCAATCCGAACAGTACAGCCCCGCCGTGCTTCGAATAATCCATCGTATCTTTGATTTGCGAAAAGGAATCCTTGATCAGCATGCCGCCAATTTTTGTTTTCAGCCCGCCTGAAACCAATTGATTTTTGATCAGCTTCAGCAAAGACATGGCTGTTCCTTCCATTGTCTTCAGGACGGCATTCCCCGTAAAACCATCGGTGACGACGACGTCCGCATCTCCGAGCAGGATCTCCCGTGCTTCAATGTTGCCGGTGAAGTTGAGCTCCGGATCCTCATCAAGCAATCGATAGGCTTTTTTGGACAGTTCGCTGCCCTTCGTCGCTTCAGAACCGTTGTTCAGCAAAGCGACCCTCGGGTTCTCGATGCCTTGCACGAACTTGGCATAGTAGGATCCCAAAAGGCCGAACTGATGGATGTTTTCCGGCTTGCAGTCGGCATTTGCGCCCGCATCCATCAATAGAAACTGTTCATTCTCTTTGCCTATGACGGGAAGGATCGGCATCAATCCGGGCCGGTCGATCCCTTTGATCCGGCCGATGATCAATAGTCCGGCGGCCAGAAGCGCTCCTGTGTTGCCTGCGGAAAACAAGGCATCGGCTTCTTTGTTTTTTACTGCTTGCGCTGCCATCACCATGGATGCTTGTTTTTTCCTGCGGATTGCCTTCACCGGTTCGTCATCACTTTCGATTTTTTCGGTCGTGTGAACGATAGTGATTTTTCCGCCCTCGTCATATTGGTTCCCTAAGGCTTTGCGTATCTTGGCTTCGTCTCCGAAAAGCATAAACTCTAAATCATTGAACTCCTTGGCGGCCATTAAAATGCCCTCCACTATTGCTTGGGGAGCAAAATCCCCACCCATCGCATCTACAGCGATTTTCATAGATGTTATCCCTCACTTTTTTTGGTTTCACTGCAATCTCTTGATCTTTTCTTTTTCGCGTTCGACGGCCTCCCTCAAACTTGCGTAGGCAGGGTTGCTGCCGAAATCCTTTTCGCGTGTGATCTGGATAGCGTCATTGTGGGCAATATCCAGAACGACGGCATCCCGCACAATATCCCCGGACTTGAAGTCGGGCAATCCGGATTGTTTGTTGCCGAAAAGGTCACCCGGTCCGCGCAGCTCCAGATCCCGCTGACTGAGGTAAAACCCGTCAGTCGACTCAACCATGATGCGCATGCGTTCCTTGCCGTTATCGGTTTTCGGATCGGCAAGCAGCACGCAGTAGGATTCTTTGTCCCCTCGTCCCACGCGGCCGCGCAGCTGATGGAGTTGGGAAAGCCCAAACCGGTCGGCATCTTGGATGACCATTACGGTTGCATTCGGCACGTTCAGGCCGACTTCGATGACTGTCGTCGATACCAAAACCTGCAGCTCATTGTCTTGGAACCGGCGCATGATCTGATCCTTTTCTTCGGATTTGAGGCGTCCGTGCAACAGACCCACTTGGTATTTGCCTTTGTAGTAGGCCGAAACAGCTTGATGCACATCTTCCGCATTCTTGACGTCCAGCGATTCGGACTTCTCGATCAGCGGGGTGATGATGTATGCCTGTTGTCCATTATCCATCTGTTTCCGGATGAACTCAAGTACATTTTCGAGCTTGTCCGATTTGTTCCAGATGGTTTTGATCGGCTTTCTCCCGTCCGGCATCTGGTCCAGCACCGAAACATCCATTTCCCCCATCGTGGTTATCGCCAGCGTCCTTGGGATAGGGGTGGCGGTCATATACAGAACATTCGGATTGTTGCCTTTTTCATTCAGTTTGTGTCTTTGCTGCACACCGAACCGGTGCTGTTCATCGGTGATGACCAAGCCCAAATCGGAAAAAACGACGTCTTCCTGAATCAGGGCATGCGTACCGATCAGGATATGCAGCCGCCCTTCAGCGAGCTGCTTCAATAAATCTTTGCGTTCCTTCGCCTTGGTGCTGCCGGTAAGCAGCGCAACCGAAATATCCGTGTATTCGAACAGGCTCTTCAGGGTGCGGTAATGCTGTTCCGCCAAGATTTCGGTAGGCACCATGAACGCGCCTTGATACCCGCCCAGGACAGTCGCGACCAAGGCAATGACCGCAACGATCGTCTTGCCGCTGCCGACATCCCCTTGCAAAAGACGGTTCATTTCATAAGGTTTGCGCAGATCCCGGCAGATTTCGTTGACGACCTTCTTTTGCCCATCCGTAAGTTCGAACGGCAGAGTCGCTATGAATCCTTTCAGCTTATCCACATCATACAGAACCGGAATGCCTTTGTTGCTCGTTTTGCGGTTCAGCTGTAGCAATTGCAGCCGCACTTGATAAAGAAAAAACTCCTGGTAGATGATTTGCCGTCTGGCTTGCTCCGATTCTTCATCACTTTTGGGGAAATGCATCGCCCGGATCGCTTCCCTATGGCTCATCAGATGATAGGTCTGCGTCAAGTGCTGCGGGAGAATCTCGGGAATGGCCGGCGCATACAGTTCGATCGCCTGCCGGATCAGATTGAGGATTGTCTGTTGTTTGATGGTCTTGTTGACGTGATAGATGGCGGCGAACTCATCTTGGCCGTTCGAGCTTCCCAGAATCTTCATCCCTGCCAAACTTTGGCGGGCGCGTTCCCACTTGCCGAAGATCGCGACCTCATCCTCGAGCAAAATCTTCTGCTTGAGGTAAGGCTGGTTGAAGAAGGTCACCGAAATGATGGCGTCTTCAATGGCCAACTTGAAGGATAGCCGGCTTTTTTTGTAGCCGTAATGATGCACGACCGGCGCCGTCACGACTTGTCCCTTCAATGTGACTTTATCCGAATCTTCGATTTCATCCAGCGTTTTGACTTTTATGTCCTCGTAACGGAACGGAAAATGGGTGATCAGATCATAGATCGTATCAATGCCCAACGAATGCAGGGCTTCGATCCTTTTGGGCCCTACATGGGGCAGCACTTCGACGGAATCATAGATATCCAAGTGCCTGTTTTCTGTTGCTCCCATCTTTGCTGCTCCTTTCTTCTGAGCGTGCGCTCTTTTCCCCTTATTTGCCGCCTCCTGAATTTCTTCCGCGCGTCATGGTCTCTTTTTGAACAAGAAAAGCCGAACAGAGAAGCTCGTTCAGCTTTTTTTGATTATTCTACAGAAAGAAGGTAACTGTATACCGGTTGATTTCCTTCTTGAACTTCCACTTCCAGGAAATCGTATTCGGATTCGATGATTGCGGCGATCTCTTTGCTCTCCTTCTCATCGCTGTCTTCGCCGAAGATGATCGTGACAATTTCGCTGTCATCCGTGATCATTTTTTTAAGGGTTTCGACGGCTGCGCTTTTCCGGTCCTTTTCGGCAATTACGATTTTTCCGTCGACGATTCCCATGTAGTCGTCTTTGGTGATGGCCAATCCGTCGATGACAGTATCGCGGACTGCATTCGTGATTTGTCCGCTGACCACATTTTCGAGTTCAGCAGTCATATTGGCTTTGTTCGTTTCCAGATCCTCCGCTTCGTTGAACGCAAGCATGGCTGTCAGGCCCTGCGAAATCGTCTTCGAAGCCACCACTGCGACCTCTGCATCGGCTACTTCAGCAGCCTGTTCTGCCGCCATGAAAATATTTTTGTTGTTCGGCAAAATGATCGTCTTCTCAGCGTTTGTGCTTTCGATCGCTTTAAGGATGTCTTCCGTGCTCGGATTCATTGTTTGTCCGCCATTGATGATCGTGGAGACGCCCATACTCTTGAACAGCGCATGTACGCCCTCGCCTGCAGCAACGGCTATCACCCCGTAAGGGACCTTTTCGCGCTTTTGGACAGGTGCATCAGCTTTTTCCAGCACCGCATCATGTTGCATGCGCATATTGTCAACCTTGATTTTCATCAAAGAGCCAAATTTTTGGCCGTAGTTCATCACTTCACCCGGGTATTCGGTATGGACGTGGACTTTCACGATTTCGTCATCCGCTACAACCAGCAAGGAATCCCCGATAGCGTTCAGATGATTCCGGAAAGTGTCGTAATCAAAGGTGTCCGTCACGGTTTTGCCTTCGCCCAGTTTGACCATGATTTCTGTGCAGTATCCGAATTCGATGTCTTCCGACGCAATCGAATGGGAAACATTATGATAATTTTCATGGTGAGCGATTTCGGTGACATCAGCTTGTGCGATCGCCTTGTGGGCTGATGGGACTTTCTCTCCGGTCAATGATTCCATGAAACCTTCGTAGATATAAACCAAACCTTGACCGCCACTGTCGACGACGCCGACTTCTTTCAGGACAGGCAGCAAGTCTGGTGTCTTTTCCAGTGCCAACTGCGCCACTTTGAGCACCGTTCCCATCAATTCGATGACGTCATCCGTGTGTTCTGCCTTTTTAACGGCCGCTTTGGCGGATTCGCGGGCAACTGTCAGGATGGTGCCCTCCACAGGTTTCATAACCGCCTTGTAGGCTGTCTCGACTCCGTGGGAAAAGGCTTCAGCAAAATCGGCCGTAGTCAAGGTTGTCTTGCCTTCGATCGCCTTTGAAAAGCCGCGGAACAGTTGGGATAAAATAACGCCGGAATTACCCCTGGCGCCCATCAACAATCCTTTAGCCAAGTCCGATCCCAACTGATCAATTTTTGTCGCATCCGATAGCCTGACGCGTTCGGCGCCGGACGTGAACGAAAGATTCATGTTCGTGCCCGTATCTCCGTCCGGAAC
Organism: Trichococcus ilyis; assembly: GCF_900109135.1. Lineage (GTDB taxonomy): Bacteria > Bacillota > Bacilli > Lactobacillales > Aerococcaceae > Trichococcus > Trichococcus ilyis. Next base: position 45,024 of record NZ_FNYT01000015.1, read on the forward strand.
GGGGAACACATTCAAGGAATTCACATATTCCGCGTTCTCGCTCAGACGTTCGGCGCCGACTTCCACCATCGCTTTGAAGTCTTCCGCTGTTAATTCAGTTTTCTTCACCTTTATAATCCTCCTTCACCACAAAACGTGGTGATCTGTAATTTTCAGTCCTTTAATACTCTTACGCCTTGGACAAACACATTTACTGTATTTGCAGAAAAGCCCAACATCATTTCAAGATTATATTTGACTTGTGTTTGGACATTTCGGCAGATTTCGGAAATTTTCGTTCCGTAGAGCACAATGATATAGACATCAACAGCTACTCCATTTTCTTCCTGGCGAATCACGACACCGCGCGAGTAGTTCTCTTTTTTCAGTATTTCACTGATGTTATCTCTGATTTGATTTTTGCTGGCCATACCGACAACACCATAGTTGTCTGTTGCGGCACCGCCCACCACTGTAGCGATCACGTCGTTCGATAAATCAACCATGCCATACTGGGTTTGGATTTTAACTGCCATTGATAATAGCCTCCTTAATGTGTGCACACAATCGTTAATTATAAATTATGATAGCATATTTTATACAAAAGAAATAACTTTTTGCGACATAAATTCTCATTTCCGGTCGATTTGCGGCATTTCTGACTGTTTTCGGAGTATTTTCAGTGTTTTCTCATCTCCTGCTCCCGTCTTTCTTTGTGCAGGCTCTGAGGCCTATATTTGATGAAGACCTGATAAAAAAATCGGCTGTCAAGTATTTTTCCTTTAAAACAGTTGCATTCACTTTTGAATTATGATAAATTAATCAAGTGTATGAATTGGAAAGAAGCTTTGCTTCTGTAACAGCAAAGGAGGAAAGAAAATGTCAAAAGAATGTTTCGTAACAGGACGTAAAAGCCGTTCAGGTAATAACCGTTCCCACGCTATGAACTACACAAAACGTACTTTCAAACCAAACTTACAAAAAGTTCGTATCTTAGTCGATGGAAAACCTAAAAAAGTATGGGTTTCGGCTCGAGCTTTGAAATCTGGTAAAGTTGAAAGAGTATAAAAATATAGATGAGCCCAGGGACCATGCCATGATTCCAGCTCATCTTTTTTTATTGCCTGCCCAGAAATAAGGAAAGAGGCTGCGAAAAATCGCAGCCTCTTTCCTTTTTCCTTATTTTTGCTTATCCGAACTTTGGATGACCGCGAGTAGGCCTGACTCAAAAGAGAAATGCATCTCGGTACCGTTGAATTCATTGCTGATTAAAGCGATCGGATAAGCGTAATCCTTTTCAACCAAAGGATAGGCAACTCCCGTCAGAGTCAGGCTTTTGACGGGCGTCATGCCGATGAAAGACAAATATTTTTTTTCCGCTTCCTTTTCCAGAACATAACTGCCGGGCAAATAGAAACGCAAGGTGTTCTGCTGATCCATCAGGCTGATTTTGCCCGCCATCCCTTTCACCAACGGATGGAACGCCAACCACAGATTGCTCATCAGATGATCCAATCGGCCTCCGAAGGCGCCCAGAAGAATGATTTCATCCGGTTGGAACGATTCGATCGCATAAGCAATGGCCGCTTCCGTGTCCGTCTCGTCTTTTTGGGCCGGGAGGATACGGCAGTCACGGCATTTCTTTTTGATGTTCTCCATTTCTTGCGGGGTGACGGAATCAAAATCGCCGATGGCCGCATCGAAGTTTGCGAACAGGCCGGCAAGCGTCAACGCTCCACGGTCTGCTCCGACCAACCGATGGCTGGCTGCATAACGGCGAACCAGGGCGGCGACACCGGTCTGATCGCCGCCCACCACGATCACAACCTTCTCAGACGGCATTACGGCAAGCATCCTTCAGCCGGCTGATGGCCGCTGCCGGATTTTCATCATCATAAATATAAGAACCGGCAACAAATACATCTGCGCCCGCTTCAAGGCATTTCACGATCGTTTCATGGGTGACGCCGCCATCAACCTCGATTTCGTAGCGGTACCCATGCTTTTCGCGCAATGTAGCCAATTCCCGGATTTTGACCAAGGTACTCTCGATGAAGCTCTGGCCGCCGAAACCGGGGTTGACTGTCATGACGAGCACCATATCGACATCGCCCAATACGGGTTTGATGGTTTCCACGCTGGTGCCCGGATTGATGACGACGCCGGCTGCGATGTTCTCGTTTTTGATCATCTGGATCGCGCCGTGGATGTGGGCGGTCGCTTCTGCATGGATCGTGATGATATCGGCGCCGGCTTTCGCAAAGGCCGGGATCAATTTTTCAGGCGTATTCACCATCAAATGACAATCCAGCGGCAACTTGGTGTGCGGACGGATTGCTTGCACAACGTTCGGGCCCAGCGTCAGATTGGCGACGAATTGGCCGTCCATGGCATCAATATGGATATAATCGGCACCCGCTTGCTCAACTAGCTTGACGTCTCTTTCTAAATTCGCAAAATCAGCACTCAATATGGATGGAGCAATTTTCATGTTCACACGCACCTTATCTCTTATTTTTATTTTTTTGGTATACCGGTTTGCGCCCGACGATTTCATCATGGAACTGCAGATAATGTTCGTATCTGTACGGAGCAATTTCTCCGGAGGCGACCGCTTCTTTTATCCTGCAGTTCGGCTCATTGATGTGCATGCACCCGCCGAATCGGCATTGGTCACGCAGCGCCACAAAATCAGGGAAAAGGGAAGGCAGTTCGACCGCTTCGATTTCGACCAAGTCGATCGTGCTGAATCCTGGGGTGTCCGCAATCAGCGCTTCCCCGACTGGGTGCAGCTCGACATGGCGGGTCGTGTGGCGGCCTCTTCCCAATGAAGTTGAGATTTCTCCCGTTTCCAGGCCCAGCTCCGGCATCAGCTGATTCAGCAAAGTGGACTTCCCGGCACCGGATTGGCCCATGAACACAGCCATCCCTTTGCCTATGGATGCAACCAACTTTTTCAGGGAAGTGGAGCTTTCTGGATAGTCCGACAAAATCATCGTATAGCCGATTGATTCGTAGTAGGTTTTGAAATGGAGCATTTCCTCCTTGGCCGTTCCATCCAACAAATCAATTTTCGTGACATAGATGATGGGTCTGATGTTTTTGGCTTCCAGATAGACCAGGAAGCGGTCCACCAAATAGGAAGAAAAATCCGGTTCGATCGCCGACATCACAATGACGCCCCAATCGACATTCGCTACAGTCGGGCGAATCAATTCATTTTTTCTGGGATAGATATCCAACAGAACGCCTTCCGTCAAATTGTCACTCTCGAAATCGACAAAATCCCCGATAAGCGGAGCCATGTTTTTTACCCGGAAGTTCCCTCTTCCTCTGGTCTGATACGTTTGGCCATCCGCATATACATAATAAAATCCGCTTATCGCTTTCCTGACTTGTCCTTTTTGCAAAATCGACAACGCCTCCTCGTTCTCTTCTTTCCCTCTATTCTACACTGTTCTACAAAAAAATGACAAACCAATTTGATGTTTGTCATTTTTTATCGCCTGTCCATTTCTATTGTGTAAGTCCAGATGCTTCGCTGATGACTTCGCCATCCCTTTCGATCCGGTAGGAAGCAGAGCCGCCTTCCAGAATGCGAAAATTCAATGTCACAACTTCATCCGCCGATATGTCGAACTCTCGGAATACATCTCCCATGGCATGGTCTTCGTCCTGCATGTAAATGACGATGTGGTTGGGCTTATTCGATGCACTGCTGGCGCTCGTGGTTTCTTTGTCTTGACCGTTGTTGCCCTCGGAAGCGGAGTCCGATGCGGCTGCAGCAAGATAAGGAATCGTGATGGTGCGGCTGAAGGTGACGACTTGCGGCTTTTCAGGACCGATCGAAATCACGACATTCAAGGCATCTCCGGCTACGAAGGCAGATCCTCCGGCAAGGCTTTGGCTTATGACCAAACCTTCGGCGATTGCATCCGAGTGAGCCTCAGTGACTGTCAACGCTAGTCCGTATTGGCTCGCATAATCTTCGACACTTTTTCGGGTATAGCCCGATAGATCGCGCATCGTGTAGGATTCATTCCCGTCGCTCACCAGAAAGGACAACGTCGTTTCGCTTGGCTTCACTTGCGCACCAGGCTCGATGCTCTGGCTGATGATATTGCCCTCCGCGACTTCGCTGCTGAATTCATGCGTCCGCTCGATCGTAAATCCTTCTTTGCGCAATTCATCCAGAACACTCTCATATTCTTTGCCCTCATAGTCGAGGAGCGTGAACAATTCCTCGCCCAGGCTGATGACGAGGTCGACTTCATCACCTGTTTTTACGGAAGCACCGATTTTTGGGGATGTTTCAATGACGAGGTCTGCTGCGATTTCATCACTGTATTCTTCCGATACATCCCCCAAAACCAGACCGGCATCTTCCAGTGCCCGGAGCGCACTGGCCTGATCCATATTGGACACATCCGGAACGGTCAACGCATCGGCATCCTGGTTATTGTAAAAAAAGAGGAAGAAACTGGCTATCAGACCGATCAGCAACAAGAAAAGGAGAACGAATGCCCACTTTTTCCGTTTTTTTTGGCCAACGACAGTCTCCCGCCCTGACTCGTATTCCTGGACCGGTTCGGTTTCCGCGATCGGTGGCGGCGAAACGATCGTTTTGCTGATATCCTCTTTGGCCACAACCTCAACGGAAAGCGGCGTGAGCACTTTGGTTTCCTGCAGCAATGACACTGGTGCAAACGGCGCTTCCCCCAAGCGTTCCGGATTCAAACAAGTATCCAGATCCGCCATCATGTCCTCGCAGGTGGCGTAACGGTCCGTCGGTTCTTTCGCAGTGGCCTTCAGAATGACGTTTTCCAGACTTTGAGGAATCTCCGGATGGATCGCCCGGATGGAAGGCATCGGTTCCTGAAAATGCTTCAGGGCGACGCTGACAGCCGACTCTCCATCAAAAGGAACGGATCCGCTGAGCAGTTCATAAAGCACGACACCTAGAGCATAGATGTCCGATTTGGAAGTGGCCATGCTGCCCCTGGCTTGTTCCGGTGACAAGTAATGCACGGAGCCCAACAGGGTATTCGTCTGGGTGATCGATGTTTCCGACAGCGCAACCGCAATACCGAAATCAGTGATTTTGATGCGATCCTGATTATCGATCAGGATGTTCTGCGGTTTGATGTCGCGGTGGATGATCCGGTTTTTGTGGGCCAGTGCCACAGCTGATAAAACCTGATGCATGATATGGATTGTCTTCTCCGGCGAAACCCTGCCCTGCAGATCGATGTATTTTTTCAGATCCGTACCATCGATGAATTCCATCACGATGTACTGCAAACCGTCTTCTTCATCCACATCGTACACACCCACGATATTCGGGTGGATCAGCTGTGTGGCTGAGAGGGCTTCCCGTTGAAATCGGCGCAAGGCGTCCTTGTTGTCGCGGAAATCAAAACGCAACACCTTGATGGCGACCGGTCGATCCAAAATCAGATCATGGCCCAGATAAACATTGGCCATGCCGCCGCTTCCGATATGCCGGACAATTTTGTAGCGGCCGCCTAACTTCTTTCCTGCTTCCACAGCGGTTCCCCCTCTCTATGCGCAAAATCAGCCAAAAGGACCGTAATGTTGTCGAGACCGCCAGCCGCATTCGCCCGATCAACCAAGGCAGCGGCTTTTTCTTCCAATGGCAGCCATTCCTTCAGCAGTTGGGCGATTTCTTCATCCACCATCATATTGGTCAAGCCGTCGGAGCAGAGCAAAAGCAGATCCCCTTGCAATAGCGGCATGGCCATGATGTCGATATCCAGTTTCTTGGATACGCCCAATGAACGCGTCAAGATGTTTTTGCGCGGATGATGTTGGGCTTCTTCAGGGGTTATTTCCCCGGATTTGATGAATTCATTCACCAAAGAATGATCTTCGGTGATTTGGCGGAGTTTATAATTCCTGTAGACATAGGCTCGGCTGTCGCCGATGTTGGCAAAAACGACTTCCTTGCCGACGACGGCTGCCGCCACCAAAGTCGTCCCCATCCCATCCAGGTCACTGTAATCCAGCGATTTTTGAAAGACCAGATCATTGACGCGCTGAATGTTGGCGATCAGCCAACGGGAGAGTTCTTCGCTGTTCGTGAAAGAGGATCCTTTCCAGGCAGCCCCCAGATGGGATACCCCCATTTCGCTGGCGACATCGCCGGCTTTGTGGCCACCCATCCCGTCGCATACGACCATGAGCGGTTGCCGGGCCTCATTCACGAAATAACTCACGTAGTCTTGATTGATCGATCTGTTTTTGCCTCTATCACTTTTGAAGGCTATCTGCATTCTTTCCCCTCAATTCTTTCTTATCGTTTAGCTCTTTTCCATACAGCTGATGAAGAAGCCATCAGTTCCGTAATCATGCGGATAAATTTGCACAAAACCCTCGGGAGTGAAAGATTTTTTATCCAAAGAATCGGAATGTACCGGGACGATTGCAAATTCGGCATGATTTTCGATGAATGTACGGACAGTCATTTGATTCTCTTCTTTAGTAAGTGTACATGTACTGTATACCAAACGTCCACCTTTTTTTAGCAATGGACTGACGGAGTCGAGAATCAGCAGTTGTTCTTGATGCAAGTCCAGAAAATCCTGCGCATTTTTCACATATTTGATTTCCGGTTTTCGGCGCATCAAGCCCAATCCCGAACAAGGAGCATCGACGAAGATGGCATCAAATGATTCCGGCGGAAAAGCCTTGCCTGCTTCTTTCGCATCCATCACCATCGTTTCGATGCGGTCGGATACATGCAGACGCGCTGCATTTTGCTCGATCAGGCTGATTTTGTGCTCGTACATGTCCAAAGCAATGACCTTGCCGTTTTCCGCAGCCGAAAGATAACTGGCCATATGCGTCGTCTTCCCGCCTGGTGCCGCACAGCTGTCCAGAACCAGGAAGTCCTTTTTCAGGCCGCCGACCGGTGCGACCAACTGACTCGATTCGTCCTGGATCGTCAGAGTACCATTTTGAAACAGCGGTGAGTCAACGATTTTCCCGCCGCGGACCCGGATGCCCACCGCTGAAATCGGGCTCGGCATCACATCATAGCCGCTTTCCTGCAGCAGCCCCATAACCTCGTCCCTTGATAGTGCGTTGGACTGCAGCCTCACCGACACGAAAGGATCCTCCAACAAGGAAAAGGCCAGTTTTTCGGTTTCATCGATACCGATCTGTTCAATGAAATAGGCGACAAGCCATTTCGGCATGCTGGCGCCGATGCTGATGCGTTTCTTGGCGTTGCTGATCGTTTTCCAATCGCGCAATCCATTCCGCTGCACATTGCGCAGCACGCCGTTCACATAGCTGGCCACACCCGCATGGCCTTTGGCCTTGGCGATCTCTGCCGCTTCAAAAAGGACAGCATGATCTGGAACCTTGGTCAGGTGGACCAGCTGATAAGCGGAGACCCGCAAGAGATTGGTCACCCACGATGGCTGTTTTTTCGGATCTTTGACGTACGCGGAAAGGCCAAAATCCAATGTCATTTTCCGTTGGATGACGCCATAGACGATTTCCGTCAACAAGCCGGCATCTTTCGGCGACAACTTTTCGGATTGGATGACTTTGTTCAGCAACAAATTGGAATAGGCGCCTTCATTTTCTACGCTTTCGAGTATATCGACGGCCAAATAGCGGACCGTATGCCTGATTTTGTGTTTATTGTCCATTCGTTTCGAACCTTGTGCCTTCCTGAATATCGCAGGCACTGCCGCGCAAATAATCCGCCGCAAGCATGCGTTTTTTCCCGGCTGGCTGCAGTTCCGTCATCTTGAAGACGGTCCCTTCCCCGCATGCCACATACAGGGCTTCTTTGTCCGTTGCGATAACCGTCCCGGGTTCATCCGCCGTGGTTGCTTGGACAGCCTGTCCCGCCCAGACTTTGATCCTTTGGCCATCCAGAAGTGTATGCGCCACTGGCCATGGACGCATGCCGCGGACTTGCCAGGCTATTTGCGCAGCTGTTTTGCTCCAGTCGATGCGCTCTTCTTCGCGCTTGATGTTCGGCGAAAAGGTGGCTTCGGATTCATTTTGTTCTTCCGCAACCAATTTCCCTTGGAAAAAATCAGGCAGCGTTTCGATCAGCAGGTCTCTGCCCAGTTCGCTCAGCTTCGAGAACATCGTCCCGACATCATCAGCCTCGGTGATCGGGATGGATTTCTGGGCCAAGACAGCTCCGGCATCCATTTTTTTCTCCATGTACATGATCGAGACGCCGGTTTCTTTATCGCCATTGATGATTGCGTAATGAACCGGTGCGCCGCCGCGATATTTCGGCAACAAGGACGCGTGCACGTTGATGGAACGGAAGCGAGGGGCATTCAGCAGCTTGCTCGGCAAGAACTGGCCATAGGCTGCTGTGATGATCAGATCCGGCTTCAGCGCTATCAGTTCCTCCATTTCCGTGGAACCGGCAATCTTTTCCGGCTGATAGATCGGCAAACCGTGTTTGAGCGCGGCTTCCTTGACCGGCGAGGGGGTCAACGTTTTTTTTCTGCCCACCGGGCGATCCGGTTGTGTCACGACAGCAATCACCTCATAGTGATGCAGCAATAAGGCTTCCAAAATGGGCACCGAAAAGTCAGGTGTCCCCATAAATATGATTTTTTTCATCGTCTGCTTACCTCCTAGAAGAAATTGACGGGCTCCGAATCGATCGAAATGTAGAGACCCCGTGCATTTTCTTTTTGTGACTCATCCAATATTTGTTTTAAAGTCGGATGTAGTTTTGTTTCTTGTTTGTATTTGACCAATATCTGGAAATAATAACGATTGTTCACCCTTGCGATGGAACCTTTCGATGGCCCCAGCAGTATGGTGCTGGGCTCAAGCTTATGCTTGAGGATCTCATGGATCTCATAAATTTTCTTCTGCGCCTTTTTTTCATCAGGGTTGCTGACGGTGATGAGCGCCGTATAGAAATAGGGGGGATAACCAGCTTTATGCCGAAGCGACATCTCGGTCCGGTAAAAACCTTCGTAATTGTGTTGCTGGGCGAAAAGGATGGCATAGTGATCCGGATTGTAGGATTGCACGACCACTTCCCCGGGTAATTCGGCGCGGCCGGCACGGCCGCTGACTTGCGTCAGCAGCTGGAATGTCCTTTCCGATGACCGGAAATCCGGCAGGCCCAAGGAAGTGTCCGCGTTGATGACGCCGACCAAGGTGATGTTGGGAAAATCCAAGCCTTTCGCGATCATCTGCGTGCCAAGCAAGATATCGGCCTCGCTCCTGCCGAATGCCGACAGGATTGCCTCATGGCCGCCTTTTTTGCGGGTGGTGTCCACATCCATGCGCAAAATGCGCGCTTCCGGAAAGAGCGACTGCAGCTCTTCTTCGATTTTTTGGGTTCCGGTCCCGTAATAGCGGAAATTATGCCCTTTGCATTTCGGGCAAATATTCGGGATCGCTTCCTCATGGCCGCAGTAATGGCACTTCATCGTTTTGCTGTCCATATGCAAAGTCAGACTGATGTCGCAATTCGGGCATTCAAGGACAAAGCCGCAATCCCGGCACATGATGAAAGAGGAATAGCCTCTTTTGTTCAACATCAGCACTATCTGCTGTTTTTTCTGCAACCGATCGGTAATCTTTTCCTGCAGCGCCATGGAAAAGCTGCTGCGGTTGTTCGCTTTGAATTCATCGCGCATGTCAACAATCTGAACTTGGGGCAAGGCGCGTTGATTGAACCGTGCCTTCAGTTCGACCAAAGTGTAGACTTTTTTCTGCGCCCTTGCCCGCGACTCCAGCGAAGGCGTCGCGCTCCCCAAGATAACAGGGCAATGGTGGTGCTGACCGCGCCAGATTGCGATATTCCGGGCATGATACTTCGGATTTTCATCCTGCTTGTAGGTACTCTCGTGTTCTTCATCCATGATGATGATGCCGAGATTTTCCACCGGCGCAAAAATGGAAGAACGCGCCCCGACTACGACATCTGCTTCGCCGCGATGGATTTTGCGCCATTCGTCGTATTTCTCCCCTGAAGAAAGCGCACTGTGCATCACTGCTACGCGGTTTCCGAAGCGGCTCTTGAAGTGGTTGACCATCTGCGGCGTCAGCGCGATTTCAGGAACAAGCATCAAAGCAGTCTTGCCTTTTTTGATCACTTCAGCGATCAGCTGAAGATAGACTTCCGTTTTCCCGCTCCCTGTTACGCCTTGCAAAAGGAACACCTCATGCCGTTCATCCCGGATGCTTGCATGCATCGTCTGGAAGGCTGCCCTCTGTTCAGCCGAAAGCGGCAGGGCTTCGGTTTTTTTGAACAGGCGGTCTTTGAAGGGGTCGCGCAGAATTTCTCTGTCCGCCGTTTTGAGCCACCCCTTCTCCACCCCTGCCCGGATTGCGGCAGAGCCGACATCGAATTGATCCTTGTATTCCTTGGAAGTCAAAGGGGTTCCGTTCATGGCCATGATTGCCGCCAACAGCGCTTGCTGCTGTTTTGCTGTTTTTTTCAGACTGCGGTAGGCATCCTCCAGCCTTTCCATATCCAGATCGGAATAATAGACTTGCACGGTTTTGGCTTTTGCCTGGTTTTTCAGGATGTAGTTGACCTCTATTTTGCCGGCTTGCTTCAATTCGATCAGCTGCGGCAAAAGACCGCGGTCGACAGCGGTTTCCCAAGTCATTTTGTTTTTCCCTTGAAAAATCCCGTAGAAGGTTTCCTCATCCAGCTCGTCAACGACCTCTACTTCTTTTTCATACTTCGCCTTCAGCATAGTCGGCAACATGGTCTGGTAGCAATGGATCCGGTAAGCATAGACGGTCTCTGCCATTTCCTCGCCCAGCAAAAGCAGTTCTTCGGTCAGTGCCGGTTCGATGTCCAACGGTTGGATAATTTCCTTGAGTTCCCCTTCAAAATCGGAATGATCGGAAATTTCCGTGATGAACCCTTGGATGACGCGATTGTTGAAAGGCACTTCAACACGCATCCCTTTTCCCAGCTTATGCTCCATCGCCGGAGGAATCGCATAATCGAAGGGACGATTGGTCTGCATTGCAGGTATGTCCACGATAACTTTGGCAATTTGCAAATAAACCCCTCCCATTCATAATCTACCCACTATTTTACTAAATGTTGCCGGCAATGTCTTGTCGGACTTTTGGCATCAAAAAATAAAACTACTGATTTTGAAGTTCAAAAACAGTAGTCCGTATTCATTCCTATTCTGTTATCTATCAGGGATGATGGAGTCCGGATCGATTTCCAATTCGCCCGCAACTACTTCTTCCAACGCACGCCCGACATTCTTGAATGAATGGTAGGTGTCCAATAGAGGCTCTGAGCGCTCATGCAGCTCATGTGCTCTTTTGCTGGAAAGAATGACCATCGAATATTTTGAATCCACTTGCTCCAACAATTTGTCGATCGAAGGATATAACATCATATCATTTTACTCCCTTTCATCGGCACAGATAGTGTCCAGAATCCGTGAAACTTTCAAGTGTTCGCTTTGGATGATGCCAAGCACTTTCTGCACTGCATTCTCTACTGTGTCGTTTTCTACCGCATAATCATAATACCGCATCAAACTGAGCTCTTCAATAGCCTTTTCCATTCTTTGCTTGATGATCGGCGACTCGTCCGTCCCGCGGTTTACGATCCGCGACTCCAATTCCGTCATATCAGGCGGCGTCAGGAAGATGAAAATCCCTTCCGGCATCCGTTCCTTCACTTGCATGGCGCCTTGAACTTCGATCTCCAAAAAAATATCTTGTCCTGTTTCCAATGTTCTTCTTACATAGTCGATTGGCGTCCCGTAGTAATTCCCAACATATTCGGTATATTCCAACAGTTCATTATTGGCGATCATTCTCTCGAACTCTTCTCTTTCCTTGAAGAAGTAATCTTTGCCATCCACTTCCCCTTCGCGCGCTTTGCGGGTCGTTGCGGAAATTGAATATATGAACTCCCGTTCACCACGAGAAAAAATTGCTTGTCTCACAGTCCCTTTGCCTACTCCCGAAGGTCCGGATAAGACAATCAACAATCCTTTTTCTGTCATTTAATGCCCACCATCCAATTATATTTTTACAGCATCGTGCAGCCTCTTGCGGCTTTCTGTTTATTATTCCATAGTTTAACACAATTTCAGCAAGGATTAAACCTTTACCGGAGTCTTCCGCCAACATTTTTCTAGTTACCGTTTTCAGCAAGCGCATGAACAGAAAAAGAGCGGAACAGAACGCGTTTAGCCCCGGACCACTGGAGCGGACAAGCGCAGGCTGGCTGTAAGCCATCCGAGCATTGTTCGTGAAGTGGAGCCAAGGGCTGCGTTCTGTTCCGCGCTTACGTAAACTATGTTCGGATACAGGAAAGAGGCCGGGATTTTGTCCCGGCCTCTTTCCTGCATCATGAAACGCCCATGTCTTTGACTTTCATCATCCGGACAATGCTGGAACGCTCGTTTTCTTCGAGTTTCATCTGAATATAACGGATCGTCTCCTGCAGCTGCGGAATCATATTGTACTCCAAGGCATTCACACGCCTTCTGGTCTTTTCGATCTCATCGGCAAGCAGTTGGCAGGTTTTTTCGATTTCCGATAGCTTGAGCAGTTTCGGAAGGATGTCTTCAATCTTTTTGATTGCATCATCCAATTCACCGTTGGAGTTCACATAGCCGTACTGCAAGTCCGAGGATTTTTCGTCCTGGTCAACAATCGAAAAATTCATTTGCGGCACAACGACACTCATGATATTTTTTTCCTGGATATCCAATTCCACCGCTGTTCCGGGCACAGCGAACAATTCTTCAATGAACGATTCATTCAGAAGCGACTTAGCTACCACGAAAGATCGCATGGAAGCAGTCAGCTCGGTTTCGACTTCATCCCTCAGGAGGTTGTTTTCGCGGATCAGGTTGATGAACTGACGCATCAATTCATCTTGTTTGTCCTTCAGCAGTTTATGGCCGCGTGTGGAAAGAACCAGACGCGATTTCAGGTTGGACAGTTCCATCCGGGTTGGCTTCACATTCAATCTGGCCATGGATGATCACTCTCCCTTCGGCATAAACTCATCGATCATTTCACTCTTGATCCTCTTAAGTTCAGTCACCGGCAGGATCGACAGCAGTTCCCAGCCCAATGCCAATGTCTCCTCGATTGAACGGTTTGTATAGAAACCTTGACTGATGTATTCTTCTTCAAAACGCTTCGTGAATTGCACATAAAGTTTGTCGGTCTTGGACAAGGCCGACTCCCCTAGGATGACGGCCAATTCTTTTGCTTGCTTCCCTTTTGCGTATGCCGCGAACAATTGGTTCATCGTAGCCGCATGGTCTTTTCTTGTTTTGCCTTCGCCGGTCCCTTTATCCTTCAGACGGGAAAGGGAAGGCAATACGTTGATCGGCGGTTTTATGCCGGAGTTGTTCAACTCGCGGGAAAGGATGATTTGGCCTTCCGTGATGTAGCCGGTCAGATCCGGAATCGGATGCGTGATGTCATCTTCCGGCATGGAGAGGATCGGAATCTGAGTCACCGAGCCTTTTTTGCCGATGATACGGCCAGCACGCTCATACAAGGTTGAAAGGTTCGTATACAAATATCCCGGATAACCGCGACGGCCAGGCACTTCTCGGCGGGCTGCCGAAATTTCGCGCAAAGCCTCGCAGTAGTTGGTCATGTCGGTCATGATGACCAGCACATGCATATCTTTCTCGTAGGCCAAATATTCAGCCACAGTCAAGGCCATTTTCGGCGTGGCGATACGTTCGATGGCCGGATCGTTCGCCAGATTGATGAACATGACCGAGCGGTCGATCGCGCCCGTTTTGCGGAAATCTTCCATGAAATATTCTTTTTCCTCAAATGTGATCCCCATGGCCGCAAATACGACCGCGAATTTTTCATCGCTGTTCAAAACCGTCGCTTGACGGGCGATCTGCGCTGCCAGCTCTTTATGCGGCAAACCCGAGCCGGAGAACACAGGCAGTTTCTGTCCTCTGACCAATGTGTTCAGATGGTCGATGGCAGAAATCCCGGTTTGGATGAACTCATCCGGATAATCACGCGCCACTGGGTTGATGGCCTGTCCATTCACATCCAGATTCATTTCCGGGATGATGTCCGGACCGCCGTCGATCGGATTGCCCATCCCGTCGAAGACCCGCCCTACCATGTCCTCGGAAACCGGAATGGAAAGTGGTTTTCCGCGGAAACGGACTTTCGTGTCCTTGATGTTGATGCCGCTTGGGCCTTCGAAGATCTGCACCATCGCTTTGTCTTTGCTGACTTCCAAAACTTGGCCATGGCGGATTTCGCCGTTTTGCATCTGGATTTCAACCAACTCATCGAATTTGACTCCCTCGATCTGTTCCACAGCCATCAAGGGGCCTACCACTTCGGTTACTGTTTTATATTCCTTAAGCATGGTGCGTCATCCCTCCTTCCGCAACGATTTCATGCAATCTTTTCTTCATGTCCGCTTTGATGTTTTCCATTTCGGCAAGTTCTTCTTCCCTGATATATTTGCTTCTTGCGATCCGATCGCGCAATTCAATGGTGCCTTCGATGATTTCGTTGAAGTATGCTCCCAGGCGCATCGCCTCTCGCGCTTCGGTTTCGAAGCTCAGGATCAGATCCAGCATCGCCAATTGTTTTGTACGGGATGTGTAGGTATCGACATCGTCGAATGCGTTCTGCTGCAGATAATCTTCGCGCAACGATTCTGCGATTGCCATTGTCATGCGGTCCTTTTCGGACAAGGATTCGATACCGACCAGACGGACAATCTCTTCCAATTCCGATTCTTCCTGCAGAAGGTTCATCGCGTGTTGAACCATCTCTGACCATCTTGTCTGCAAAGCATTATTCAGATATTCCCCGACTTCCGTATTGTACAGGGAGTAGGAAGACAACCAGTTCATTGATGGGAAATGTCTTTTTTGTGCCAGAGAGGCATCCAACGCCCAGAATACTTTAACGACACGCAAGGTGTTTTGGGTCACCGGTTCAGAGATGTCCCCGCCTGGAGGAGAAACGGCACCGATGGCGGTGATGCTTCCTTCACGGTCTTCCGACCCCAAAGCCAACACGCGTCCTGCCCGTTCATAATACTCCGCCACACGGCTTCCCAGATAGGCCGGGTAGCCTTCGTCGCCGGGCATCTCTTCCAGACGGCCGGACATTTCGCGCAAAGCTTCTGCCCAACGGGATGTCGAGTCGGCCATGATCGCTACGCTGTAACCCATGTCCCGGAAATATTCCGCGATGGTAATCCCGGTATAGATGGAGGCTTCCCGCGCCGCTACCGGCATGTTGGAGGTATTGGCAATGAGGATCGTACGCTCCATCAAAGATTCGCCGGTGTTCGGGTCGATCAATTCCGGGAATTCGTTCAGTACATCGGTCATCTCATTGCCGCGTTCGCCGCAACCGACGTAAATGACGATATCCACATCACTGTACTTAGCGATCTGATGCTGCACGACGGTTTTTCCTGCTCCGAACGGACCGGGAACAGCTGCCGCTCCGCCTTTTGTGATTGGGAAAAAGGTATCGATGACGCGCTGGCCGGTCACCATCGGCGTGTGCGGATTCATCTTCTGCTTGAATGGGCGTCCGCGACGGACCGGCCATCTCTGCACCAAAGTCAATTCTTTCGTACCATTTTCGGTTTCAATGACATAAGCCGTGTCATCCAAAGTGTAGTTGCCGTCCTGGATGGCAGTCAATTTGCCTGAGATGCCATAAGGGACCATGATCCGGTGCTCGATGACTTTCGTCTCCTGCACGGTACCCACGATATCGCCGGCAACGACATGATCGCCGACTTTCTTCGCGGCTTTGAATGCCCATACGTTTTTCCTGTTCAAAGATGGGATATCCGTCCCACGCACTAAATAATTGCTTTGCGTTACATCGCGGAACGTATCCAAAGGACGCTGGATTCCGTCAAACATTTGCGACAGGATGCCGGGCCCCAATTCGACAGACAGAGCCTCCCCTGTTGTGATGACCGGTTCTCCAGGACCAATACCGGAAGTTTCCTCGTATACTTGGATGGATGCGACATCATTCCGCATCTCGATGATTTCGCCGATCAATCCCAATTCGCCGACGCGGCAAATATCTTGGATGTTCGCTTCTTCCATTCCTTCCGCCATGACTAAAGGTCCGGAAACTTTTATAATATTTCCATTTTTCAAAAAAGTCCCCTCCTAATTATAAGATGTTCTGTCCAACTGCTTTTTCGACATTCTCCTGAATGCGATTTTTCCCAATGTTCAGTGTTCCTTTATGGTTCGGAATCAGGATGATGGCAGGCTGGACTTTGCTGTCATATCTGCGCACTGTATCAGGTATTTCTTTAGCCATCTCTTCCGTAAGGTAGATGATCCCATAATTCTGCATCGCTAGACGGTCGATTGTTTCGCGGGCAGTCTGGGCGTTATGGCAGGCGAATACTTCGAACCCCAAAATCTTAAAAGGAAGGATGGAGTCTTTGTCTCCCACAACTGCAATATTATGAGCCATATACAGGTCGCATCCTTTCCCTCAATATTTCTTCCTCGATCTGATTGTCTTTACCCACCAAAATCAAACGGATATTGGTGATTTCTTTTTCCTTGGCAAACAAGTAGCCCAACAAAGGGAGCGGTCCAAACGGCCGGTACAACCCTTCCGCAACCAATTCATTGGTCAGTTCATCCACCAATTTATCCAATTTTTGGGTGTCGACTTCATTCGTCGTCTCCGAAACCAGGTTGGCCAAACGCGTGCCGTATGTTTTGCTCGAATAATATTTGCGCATGACGGCACTTGGTCCGTTAACCGATTCTTCGATCAGGTCTCGTTTCGCAACCGAACCTGAACTTGATAGGACCGTGTAAAGGAAGCCGCGCGGTTTGTTTTGCTTCAGGCTACGGATCAGCGTCGATAGGTTATAAAGATCGATCATGCCGTCCACCATTTTTGTGACGCTGGGATGATTGATTTTATCGCTGATGGAACGCAGATGTTTGAAGTAGTATGTGTCCATGAAGACTGTGGCCGCTTCGATGCGGTGATCCTCATCGAAATCGCGGATTGCTTCTTGGACACCCTCGATCAAAATCGGATGCTCATCGTTGCCGTCGCCGGTTTCGACCAATTTTTTCAGGCTGCCCAAGGAGTCTTTACCGATCGGAATCAAAAGTTGCTCCAGTTGTTCACCCGAAAAGCGTTGTTTCAATAACACTTTCAGGTTGTGGTAGGTATAGCGCAACGCGAACAATTCGACAACTTCAGAAACCGGTGTGATGCTGAACAATTCCTTGTAGACCTCGGCCAGATGTTTCATGAGAAAAGCCTCGAAGTTTTTGCTCTCCTGGATTTCTTTCTCATCAAACTCATAGCCGGTGCCTTTCAGGACATCCAAGGCATCCTTTAAAGAAGAGGCTTTCAGCATCCGATCGTAATCCGCTTCCGTCAATAAGTTCAGTTCATAAGTGCGAAGTACTGTATTGACGCCTTTGTAATCAATCTCTTGCATAGTGCCCCTCCTTTACTTTTCGTCTTGGAATGCTAAAGCCGCCAGCTCCGCTGCGTATTCATTTTTGATATCCTCGATCAATTCGTCGAAGCAGTAATTGTAGTCGACTCCGCCTTCCTGAAGGATGAAACCGGCTTTATTCGGAATGGACCCTTGCGAAATTTTGACTCCCGGATGTTTCGCCAACAGTTGCTGCAGGCCTTTCCCTTGGAAGTGAGCCAGCGATTTCGCTCCCGGAACAATACGGTAAGCTTTTGACCCATCCATTCGGGAAAGCACCCCATCCAGGAATAGCGCAAAGTGGGCTTCATCCCACTCGTTCATTTTTTCCAGCGCTTGCTGGAACACAGACTTCAGGATCAGCTGTTTTTCTTCCAAAACAGCATTGCGTTCTTTGTTCTTTAACGTTTGTTGCTCACGATCAAAATCGTTGGCAATTTTTTTCAAAACGGCAGCTTTGCGTGCCTTTTGCAGCTCCACCAGATTCCGTCTGCTCTCTTCTATCTTGGCGGCAGAAATTTTTTCGGCATCCTCCAGTTTGCTTTGCCCTTTTGCTTGCGCCTGATTCAGAATCTGTTCAGACAAGGCTTGTAGATCTTTCACGCTTTCTCATCTCCTTACTTATTGTTTCATTCTTTTGGAGCATTTGAGAATTAAGCGTTCAATACTAACAAGAATGAGGTAACGAATCCAAGGATTGCATAAGTTTCAACCATGGCAGCGTAGATGATCCCTTTTGTATTGTGCTCTTCTCTCTTGGCCAAAATCTGCAGCCCGGCAGTTGAAGCGCGGCCTTGTGCGATACCTGAAGTCAAACCGGTGATGGCGATCGGCAGGCCTGCCATCAGATAGTACAAACCTTGTGAAACCGTCATTTCAGGAGACATCTGCAGGTAGATCAGGAAACCGATAACGAATCCGTACAAACCTTGTGTACCCGGCAAAAGTTGCAGGATCAATGATTTACCGAATTTTTCCGGTTGTTCCTTGATCAATGCAGCGGCAGCCTCACCGGTCATCCCAACCCCTTTAGCGGAACCCGTTCCGGCCAAGCCGACCGCCAAAGCGACTCCCAAAGCCGCGAACATCATGCCGCCGTTGTTTTCGATGAAATATTGTAACCATGTCATATTTTCCATTGTATTTTCCTCCAGTAGTTATGCTTCTTTTTTGTTTTTTAGATAAATGTATTTTTCTTCCGTTTTAAGCGGCTCCAGTGCTTTTCCGCCGCCTTCATAAAATTTGCCGAAGAATTCGACGAACACAAGACGCGCACCATGCACGTATGCGCTCAGCATGGACAAACCGAAGTTGATGGTGTGCAGCAACACGAACAGAACCGCTCCGATAGTGAATCTTGCCCAAAGCGGCAAGAAATCGATGATCATATTGAAGGCTACGGCGATACTGCCTCCGGACACGCCCAGGGCCATCAGACGGGTATAACTGACCATGTCGCCGATATATCCGGTGATGCCGTATAGATTATACAGTCCGGCACCGGCACCCAACGCTTTGTTCTCGGAAGCCATAGCTGTTGCCAGCACAATCGCGACAGCACTCGTGATGGCGACTGCCGCTCCGACGGTCACAAGGACCTGACTCGGGAAAAGCATCTTCCCGAACAGGATGAAGATGAGGCCAACGAAAATACCCAACCAACCGATGCTGTCGGAAATCGCGCCCAATGGATTTTGGTCGCGCAATGACAGATACGCTTTGATCCCCAGTCCGAACATGATCTGAACAACTCCGAACACAACCGATATCAAGAGGATCGTATTGGCATCATTGCTCGTTGACAGGAGCATGAACGGCAGTTCCAGTCCAAAGAAGGAGCCGTAGACCAAACCCCAAAGTATCGATGGATAAGACAGAATATGAAAGAACAGCAGGTTATTGCGCATGCCCTTGCTGATGGTCAGGAACTTCAATGCCAGGAACGTCCCGATAAGGAGCAACAGCCCGTAGCCGACATCCGCAATCATCATCCCGAAGAACAACAGATAGAACGGTGTCAAGAAGGGTGTAGGGTCTATTTCATCATATTTTGGCAAACTGTACATCGCAGTGATGTTCTCAAAAGGAGTGACCAGCTTGCTGTTCTTCAGGACTGTTGGGATTTCTGAAATATCCGATCCATCCGCATCTTCAGCGGTCAAGGCGTATTCGTTTTCCGCAAACTCATCAGCCAAGATCCGCTTGATTCCTTTGACTTTATCTTCCTCAAGCCAGCCTTGGATGACGAAGAGATGTTTCTCGTTCACAAGCAGTTGCTGGCTTTTGATCCGCTGCAATTTTGCATAATAAAACTCGGAAAGTAGCATTAACTGCCACTCTTCTGCTCTCATGACGGCAAGGTCCGCCAGCAATTGCTTGTGCGATTCACGGTTCTGCTGCATCTGGCTTTGAATATCAGCCAACGCTTCAGCAGGCGGCAAATCGTATTCATATGCCAAAACCTGGAAATGATTTCTGTCCAACAAAGCGGTTACATCATTGGTTTGTGCAGGATCATAGAAAATCGCCGCCCCATAAACTTCTTTGTTCTGGAAGATTTCTTCTGTATAGACCAGCGGGCTGGATGTCACCTCGGTGATGTAGTCATTCGCAAGCGTCTGAGGAATCGTGCCCACCTTAACCGCGACATGTTCAAAAGCTTCAGTCTCCCTAGGATTGAAGGATAACTTTTTCCATAAAATCAAAAAATCCTCTTGTTCATAGAGCTGTTTGTTCGTGTCCTCCAGTTTCTTCTGGTAGGCTCTCAGGCCCATCACTTTTTCCAGGACGTTGTCCGAAGAAAACGCATCGACAGCCTCTTCCAGTTCGTCCAGAGAGAGCGATTGTCTCGGGGCTGTATACTGTTTGATCAAAGATTCTTTCTTTAAATAAGTTTGCAGGAAAGACAGGGCCTCCTTGACATTTTCCAGATAGCTTTCAGTCTTTTTGATATTTTGTTCAATTGACTCTCGCTCTTTAGGCGACAAGGATTGCAAATTCTCTTTTGAAGCCGGCAAATCAATGACTTCCAAGCTTTGCAACGCCTGGATGGCCGTCAATAGCTGTTCCTTTTTTTCGTGAAAAGAGATGAGAGTAATTTTTTTCATTTTAGCGATTGCCATATTTCCTCATCACCTCCTCAATTACGGCATTCACAAGCTCTTCTTCTTTTGCTGCAAATCGGGTCTTCAACTTTTCGATCTCCGTTTTTTCACTTTCAGCGGAACGCTGCTTGAGAATTGTCAGTTGCTCTGATTTTTTCGCAAGTTCATCGGCTTGGAAATTGGCTAATTCCTTTTCAATATTCCGCTTCATTTCCCCGATTTTATCTTGCGTGTTCTGTTCCAGTTTGTGCAGTTTGTTCTGGTAATCCAACTCCAGATCTGTCGCTTCCTGCTCGATTTTTTTTACTTCATCAAATATTTGCATCTTTTATTCCACCTCCGCCCTCATTTGACTTTCCTTCGGAAAAAGTAGCATTTCCAATCAGTAATTTCATTATACAGTTAATATAAAGGCCGTTCAAATCTATTTGAACGCGATTTTCAGCGTTTTCAACAATCAATAAAGATTAATTAATAGGAAGAAACTTTCTGAAAAATCTTTTTAAATCTTAAATGAACATTTTGTGAACAATTCTTCCTCAAAAGCGCGCATCCATGCAAACGCTCCTAAGGAGTCCCTCTTGCGGCACCATTTCGTCCAGTGAAGGAAGCCTCTTTCCCCTCCTCGATACGGAATATGCGCCCTTCCATGTCCCTACTCTACTTTAAAAAAGGAAGTTTTGGGGCGTTTGCGGCCAAAGCGACGAAACTGCTGGCTGAGTTGCACGGAAACTGTGCTGAAATCCATCATCCGGATCGATTCTCTCCCCAATTAATTTTTTGGATCATTTTTGAGCGCAAGATAAATAGCTTGCAAAACAGAACGGGCGTTCTTATAATAAAGGTACAAACACACGTTCGGAGGAACCAATATGCAAAACTACATCTATCCGGTATCCAATACTAATGAACATATTTCAAATAAATCTTGTCTGCGCCCTGTGCCATCCGTCCGTTCGATCAATGAAGCCATTCTGGATAAAGTGATGCCGCTTCACCAAGTGATTCGTTTTGCTAATCAAGCCTACGAAAATCACAAACCCGTATACGCTGTGATCGAGGAAAAACATGGTCCGAAATCATACACAAGAACGCTGGTGTGGGGCATCTTCAGCTCACGCGTAACCCCGAAAAGACAAGTCATGTTCACCACTGCCGATAAAAAAGTGACCTACTTGCTGAACGTCAGCCAAATATTGGCGATCCAACTTGGATGAATCGCTCCAGGCAGCAGATTATCCATAAGCAAAAAGGAGGACAAAGCCCCCGCTACAGACGGGAATGGCCTTGTCCTCCTTTGTTCATCTCAACCAGCTTTGCATCTTATAGTATCGGAGACAGCAACCGGGAAAAAGCTTGCTTGAATTTCCGGCCTTTCGATTGCTTAGCAAAGTAATCATGGGTTGCGCGGACGCATCTCTCCTGGTCTTCCTCAAAATTGGCGATCAATTCAGCCGCCACTTCCCGGTCATAAACAAATGCGTTGATTTCAAAATTCAGTTTGAAGCTGCGCACATCCATGTTTGCTGTCCCGATTGATACGATTTCATCATCGATGACCATCACTTTTGAATGCAAAAAACCGTTCTGATACATATAAACTTCAGCACCGTATTCGATGATGTCTTTTGCGAAATATTCCGTTGCCCGGTAAACGAATGGATGATCGGGTTTCGAAGGAATCATGATTTTGACTCTTACACCTGACAAGGCCGCTATTTTAAGCATTTCATGCAGACTTTCATCAGGTATAAAATACGGCGTCTGTATATAGATCGACTCCTTCGCTTGGCTGATCATCTTCAAGAAACCCATTTTGATGGTCTGATCTTCGTCATCAGGGCCGCTCGCGACAATCTGCATGGCGGTATCGCCTTTTTTGTCCGCTATCGGAAAATAGGCTTCTTCGTAATCTTTTCGGTTTTTCGGCTTTGCAACCGCATTCCAATCCATGAAGAAACGGCTTTGAAGCGTCAGCACCGCATTCCCTTCGATCCGCATGTGCGTGTCGCGCCACTCCCCGAGTTCCCCTTTGCCGAGATACTCATCGCCGATATTGAACCCGCCAAGATAAGCGACTTTGGCGTCCACCACCGTAATCTTGCGGTGATTGCGGTAATTCATCCGCAAATTCACAAACGGTATCTTGGATCCAAAAAAAACCTCAGTCTTTCCGCCCAATTTTTCCAGTCTGCTGAAGAACCTGGGATCATTCCCTCGACACCCCATCGCATCATAAACGACGAGAACCTCCACCCCGGCAGCCGCCCTGTCTTCCAATGCCGCAAGAATACGTTTGCCTAGCTCATCAGAACGAAAAGTATAATAAAGCATATGCACATGATGTTCTGCTTTGTAGATATCCTGCACAAGAGCGTCGAAAACCCCTTCTCCAGTCTTGAAGAGCCCGATTTTGTTCCCCTTGGTCAAAATGGATTCATCACTTTCCAGGAACAGAATGGCGGTCTTTTTGGCATAGTCCGTTTCGATCAGGCCTTGCGCCAGATCTTCATCCTCCAGCATCTCAATCTGAACCTTCGCCAGCTGCGACATCCCTAAGCTTTTTTGGGTGCGCATGTCGTAGATGTTTTCCTTTGAGATCTTTTTGCCTATGAACAGATAGATGATGAAACCCGCAATCGGCAGAAGGTTCAACGTCAGCAACCAAGCCCATGTGGCTGCGACATCCCTTTTTTCTTTAAAGACGGTAATGATGGCACCGATTGTATTTAAACTGATGATTGCTGTAAATATCATTGACCAAATACTCATATGACCACTCCAAATCAACAAAATGACAAAAACTGTTACGCACTAATCATAGCACATCATCCCGAAAAAACAGAAAGGCGAAGTTCGGATAAAACTAATCCTCCCTTCGCCTTGCATTTATTAATCATTCAATAGCTTTGATTTTTCTTTTCTGCTCAAGAAGCGGCTGTCCTTCGGAATATAGGCTTTTGGCGCAAACTTTGCGATCAACAGCAGAACAACCGCGCTAGCGGCAAAAGTCGCCGCAAACGACAGCGCCTGTCCCGGAAGAAAATGCGCAAAAGCAGAAATCCCCTCCGGAATGGCTTCTTCGTTGCTGACCATGTCCGAAAGCAATGCCCAAACGAAATAGATCAACGTTCCGAAAAAGGAAGCTGTCACAATATTCAAGGCTGCATTGGGAAAACGTTTATTGTTCAATGTACGTTGCGTGAATTTCGCAAAAAATCCGGCAATGCCCACAAAAACAAAAGGCGCCGCTTGGTTCAGGACATCTGCGGCAAGATCGGCCCCTTGGCTTTTGAGCGCGAACAAACCGATACCGGCGAGTGCTCCCGACACCAATCCCAGCAGCATGCCTCTGCGCAAGGAGACAAAAAGCAACGGCAACAGCGCAATCACGATCTCATATTCGCCCACAGGCACGGCCACGTAGGCCAAGCCAATCGCGAGGACAGCAAACAGAGCCGCCTCGATCCAAGACTTCATGCTATTAGAACCCATTAAGATGAATCTCTCCTTTTCAACAACAATCCCCAACTTTGCCTCTCCGGCAACCGGGCATCAATTTTTTTTCTGATAATTCGATGCTTCCATGATGATCGGCAAAATGACAGGCTTGCGCTTAGTCTTGTCAAAAAGATATCTGCTCAAGGAGTCGCGTATCTCCTGTTTCAATTTAGCCCAATCAAAGTCTTTCGTGTGCAGGTTATCCTCCACGACTTCCCGGACGATATTCGAACTTTCTTTGACCAGCTCTTCGCTCGCTTTCATGTAGACGAAGCCACGCGAAACGATTTCCGGACCGGACAGGATCTTGTTCAATCTTCTGGAAATCGTCACCACGACGACAAAGATGCCATCTTCGGATAACAGCTTGCGGTCGCGCAGGACGATGTTGCCGATGTCGCCTACCCCGATTCCGTCGATCAGTACATTCCCGGCCGGAACCTGACCCGTCATGTGCATCCGGCCTTTCGCATATTCGATGACATCCCCTTTTCCGGGAATGAATATGTTTTTGAAAGGAATGCCGACTTCATTCGCCAATTGGGCGTGCGCTGCCTGCATCCGATACTCTCCTTGGACAGGGACAAAATATTTAGGGCGCAGCAAGTTGATCATCAGTTTCAAGTCGTTCGGTGACGCATGACCGGATGCTTTGTAAGTCCCCGATATCTCTCTTACGGTTGCCCCTGAACGGTAAATCAGATTCTTCGTTTTTGCGACAGTTGTTTCCATGGCGGTGGAAGGGGTGGTCGTGATGTAAACCAGATCACCTTCTCTCAGGTTCACTTGTTTGTGTCTTCCTTTGGACATCCGCTGCAGTGCTTCCAATGGTTCCCCGCTGTTGCCGGTTTCCAGCACCACTACTTGATCGTCGCGGTAAGCGCTGATGTTTTTTACATTCACAAGCAAATCAGGGGCCGGAAGCACCAATTTGCCGAGTTTCATCGCCACATCGACTGTTTCCACCAAAGTAGGTCCAGTCAAAAAGATTTTGCGGTTGGCTTGAAGCGCGGCATCAAAAACTTGCTGGATCCGCAAAATATTGCTCGCCACACAGGACACGATGATGCGGCCCTCAGCGTTGATGAAGGTGTCAAGCATTTCTTCCGCAATTTTGCGATCACTGACATTTTCCGTAGTGGATTCAGCATCACCGGAATCGCTCAAAAGCGCCAATACATTGCCCTCACCGATATCAGTGATTTTGCCGTAATCTGTCCGATACATCGGCGAGGCACTTTGATCAAATTTGAAGTCGCCGGTATACACCACGCTGCCTTCGTCTGTCGTTACACAGATTCCTACAGAATCAGGAATCGTATGCGTAGTCCTGAAGAAGCGCACGCTTGTGTTTTCGAATTCGATTTCAGTGTTCTCATCGATGACATGATAATCCTCATAGCCTGTCGCCAATCCGGTGGAATCAACCGCCAACTTGGCCAGTGCGATCGTCAGTTCCGTACCGAAGACAGGGGCATCGATATTCTGCAATAAATAAGGCAAAGCTCCCACCGCATCTGCATGCCCGTGCGTCAAGAAGATGCCCGCAATTTTATTTTTGTTCTCCTCAAGGTAAGTGAAATCCGGGATGACGACATCGATCCCCAACAATTCATTTTCCGGGTAGAGCAAACCGCAATCCAATACGAAAATCAAATCATCGACTTCCACCAAATACATATTCTTACCGCTTTCTCTCACACCTCCAAGAGAAATTATTCTTACTTTACTCATTGTACCACCTCTTATTTTTCAGCTTTCTATGCTGGTATCTATTTTGACCTTGTGAATGCCTTTCTCCGTATTTTCGTCCCTGAAAATTGCCCGGCTACTCTGCCGATCGATCTCCAGGATCTACAAGCGGATGCGTTTTCTTCGCACCCGGCTAAACGTGACCGATATCCTCTCTGCTATATTATACATGATTATCGGCAAAATTGTAGTATTTGCTTCAGTTTCTGTTTTGCTTTTCTGAGAGCAAAACAAAAAGACCTGTCCGAAGGCGAACCAAGAGGGGTGTTTGGCCAAACACCCTTCTGGTCCTTCCTTGGACAGGTCCTGACAGTTCCGATTGATTAACCGATCCGGTCTGGTTCCTCCATTTTCAAAATGCTACAAAAGGCCCATTTCAATCATTTTTTCCGCGATCTGAACGGAATTCCAGGCAGCACCCTTCAACAGATTGTCCGAAACAACCCACATGTGGAAACCATTATCGACATCAACATCCTTGCGGATACGTCCGACAAACGTTTCATTCTTTCCGACGGCTTCGCGTGCGGTAGGGTAAACCTGATTGGTTGTATCGTCCTGGAGCACGACCCCTGGCGCATCTTTCAGCACTTCCCAGATGTCTGCAACGGAAACATTTTTGTCGTCCACTTCAAAATAGACGGATTCCGAGTGTCCCGACATTACCGGGATGCGGACACAGGTTGCAGAGACCTTGATGTCTTGGTCGCCCATGATTTTTTTGGTTTCGTTGATCATTTTCCATTCTTCGTACGTGTAGCCGCCTTCGCTGAACACATCGATTTGAGGCAATGCGTTGAATGCGATCGGGAAATGCTTCTTATCGGCTCCGCAAGGCAGGATGTTCGCAACCGGCTCTTCACCGTCCAGTACCGCTCTGGTTTGGACTTCCAACTCCTCCAATGCATGCAAGCCTGCTCCGCTGACCGCTTGGTAAGTCGAAACAATGACGCGGTCGAGACCAAATTTTTCGCGGATCGGCTGCAAAGCCACCACCATCTGGATAGTGGAGCAGTTCGGATTCGCAATCAGGCCTTTGTGCTTGCGCAAATCTTCCGGATTCACTTCAGGAACAACCAACGGCGTTTCCGGATCCATACGGAATGCGCTCGTATTATCGATGACAATGGCTCCAGCTTTGATGGCTGCAGGAGAGAATTGTTTCGTGATGCCGCCCCCAGCGCTGAACAAGGCAATGTCGATGCCTTCAAAAGAGTCTTCCGTCGTTTCTTCAATCTGAAGTTCCCGACCGCGGAAAGTCTTCACTTTCCCGGCAGAACGTTTCGAAGCCAACAACTTCAAACTTTTGATCGGAAAAGAAGCATTTTCCAACAATCCCAGCATTTTTTCCCCAACAGCGCCTGTGGCACCTACAATGGCAACATTATACTCTTTCATCATTGATCCCTCACTCATTCATTTTCTGTACTGTCTAATTTTTAGGATTTCGATATCCCTCACTTAAGCATTTTACCACACTTTATTAGAAATTCACCACTTTACAACTTTTCACGCCCATCAGGGCATAAAAATACAAACAACCCCTTATTTTTTGTATGATTGATTTGGGAAAAAACCAACAAAAAAGGGGTTGTTTGCTATGAATCAATTATATCAAAAAGGCATGACAATCAAAAGTTTAAGAGTTTATTTCGAGCCCTATTTTGCCGGAACGCCCCGACCGACTGCGAATAAAACTTTCTTTTTTCTTTTGGCAATCATTTCGATGCAAGGGATTCAATCTGTCCGTTTTTTGTACACTTGGTTTTTGAAGAGGATAGATACCTCTGGTTTGAACTCGTATTACTATCTCCTGTCTCAAGGGAAAATATCCCGATCTCTATTGAATCAGATTACTGTTCGTATCGCGTTGTCTTGCATTC
>NZ_FNYT01000009.1 GCF_900109135.1 Trichococcus ilyis
ACGGGTTCGATTCCCGTACGGATCATTTTATTGTGGCCTCAGGCCATAGTACTATTATCGCGGGGTGGAGCAGTTGGCAGCTCGCCGGGCTCATAACCCGGAGGTCACAGGTTCAAGTCCTGTCCCCGCAATTGATATTCTTAAGCCAGTTGGATAGGGAATATTTTTTTATTGACTTGCATGGTAAAATAACAGCCTTCTAAGCTGTTGTTGTGGGTTCGATTCTAGTCACCCGCTTTTTTCAAAAAGGGCCTATAGCTCAGCTGGTTAGAGCGCACGCCTGATAAGCGTGAGGTCGATGGTTCGAGTCCATTTAGGCCCATTTTCATCATTTAATACGGCCCGTTGGTCAAGCGGTTAAGACACCGCCCTTTCACGGCGGTAACACGGGTTCGATTCCCGTACGGGTCATCTGTTGAAGCACTCATACGAGTGCTTTTTTTGTTGTAAAAAGTCAGAAGCACCAGTCGGTTGTGACCGGCGCTTCTGACTTTTTAGGTTAATTCAAAAAGAGCAGCGAATATGCAAGCGTAAAGAGGAAACTATAGTTGGAGAGATATTGCTCGAGTCTGAGATCATGCTGGAATTTCTTCTTGAATACAGGCAAGGCCAACAGTGCTGACAAAAGGAACAGAATAAGAGCCCAAACAGGGCTGTTCAGGTTGAGGGTCTGGAAAATACCAGTTGCATAGGCCAAAAGAAAGCTGAATAATTTAAGGATCTTTCCATGCCTCCGCAGCAAGTGTTGGTAAGAAGTTAATGATTGACTGTTCTTTTTTGTGTTACGGATCTGGATTAGAATGATGCCAAAAATGTGGAACAGAATGAGCGGAACCACTTCATATTGCAGTTGCAAGGGAATAAAGTTCGCTTGCGAGAAGAATGACAGCGCAGACAAGATGAATATCTTAAAGAAAGGCCTGAGGAGGATTTCGTAAAAGGTGTTTGCCATGCTGTACGGACGGTATTGCAAAATCGTATAGATGAAATACAACAGTAGGATGGCGAAAAGAATCGGATTCGATGCAAAGAAAAGGATGCCCAACAGAGCGATCGAAAAGATTCCGAACAATAAAACCGGTTTATAGGGCAATTTCGTGCCTGCCTGGTCGCTCTTTGAAAGCAAGCGTTCCAATGCAAGGGTAAACAGCAGAAACAAGTAGAGCCACAAAAGCAGTTCATAGTTAGGTCCGTTGAAAGTAATTCCTCTCCAAGCTCCGAAAAGCAACAGGCTGAGGGGAGCTGTCAGCATCGCCAACAAAATATGGTTCATCAGGGACATGAATTTATTTTTGAATTTCAGCATAATCTCTTCTTTCTTCATTTTTTTGGTGAATGAGTCTATCATCTCATATATAATTGCGCAGATTCATCATAGGGTAACGTCTTTGTGATGTCAAGCCGATCAGAATCCTGATACTGAAGCAGCTTTGTTCTGAGAAGGAATTCTGCGGATTCTGTTCAGATACACTTATTTTTTGTTGCATTTTCAGCCATGATAGCGTATATTAGGTATGTTGCATTTCAGAGGCTAATTGCAATATCCCGATAGGATTCACAATATGTGAAGACGCCTTGTAACCAAAAAATGGGGGAATGAAAAATGGTAGAAAAAAGATTATTTACTTCAGAGTCAGTAACGGAAGGTCATCCGGATAAAATCGCTGATCAGATCAGCGATGCTATTTTGGATACACTGTTGGCTGCTGATCCAAACGCGCGTGTTGCTTGCGAAACGATTGTTACGACAGGACTGGTGGTTGTCTTTGGTGAAATCACGACAAGCGCCTACGTAAACATCCAACAGATTGTCCGCGATACCGTGACCGAGATTGGTTATACGCGTGGTAAATTTGGCTTTGATGCTGATAACTTGGCTGTGATGGTATCATTGGACGAACAATCTGACGATATCGCAATCGGCGTTAATGAATCACTGGAACGCAGAGAATTGGTGACTACGGACTACAATGAAATCGGAGCAGGAGACCAAGGGTTGATGTTCGGATTTGCGATCAACGAAACGGAAGAGCTGATGCCTTTGCCGATTTCGCTCAGTCACAAGTTAGCGAAACGTTTATCTGAGGTTCGCAAAGACGGCACATTGGAATACCTGAGACCGGACGGAAAAACGCAAGTTACCGTAGAATACGACGAGAACGGCAAACCGAAACGTGTGGACACGATTGTTTTGAGCACACAGCATGATGAGAACGTCACCTTGGAACAATTGAAAAAGGATATTTTGGAGCATGTCATCCATCCTGTCATCGATGATTCCTTGCTGGATGCAGATACTAAATATTTCATCAACCCTACTGGACGCTTCGTTATCGGCGGGCCTAAAGGTGATTCCGGTCTGACGGGAAGAAAAATTATCGTTGACACTTACGGTGGGTATGCGCGTCATGGTGGCGGTGCATTCTCTGGTAAGGATGCTACAAAAGTTGACCGCTCCGCTAGTTATGCGGCCCGCTATATCGCGAAGAACATTGTTGCCGCTGGACTTGCCACAAAATGCGAAATCCAATTGGCGTACGCAATCGGTGTTGCTGAACCGGTATCGATTTCCATCGACACGTTCGGAACGAGCGAATATCCTGAAGCGTTGCTGATTGAAGCAGTCCGCAAAAACTTCAACTTGACGCCGGCAGGCATCATCCAAATGTTGGACCTGCGTCGCCCAATCTTCAAGAAGACAGCGGCCTATGGTCATTTCGGCCGTTCTGACGCCGACTTCACTTGGGAAAAAACGGACAAAACGGAAGCTTTGCTTGCGTACGTCAAAGCTGGCAAATAATAGGAAGCACAAAAAAAACTGCAAGCGCGCTTGCAGTTTTTTTGTGCTTATTTCTGTTTTTTTAACAAGATCAGGATCAACCAATCTGCTTTGCTTTTTTTATTTCATATAAGGTGTTTTTTTCTTTTCGATGGCGATCAGGAACGGCGGATGATTGATTTGGTTGATGAAACCATATTGCAACACCTTGTAGGTCGCTTGATTCAGCTCGCTGACATATTCAAGCAGGGCATTTTTCTCCTCCATGCCACCGGAATGGCCGCTGTACACGACCAGAATGATATAGCTGCCGATCCTTAATTTGGGCAACAAGGCAGCCACCGCCGAAATGGTCGTCTCCTTTTGGGTGATGACCGATTTGTCGGCCCCCGGAAGGTAACCCAAGTTAAAGATGGCGCCACCGATTCGGGCATCTTCCTCCAGTACTTCCGCAACTGTTTCATGCCCTTGATGAAGAAGGGTGACCTGCTTCGTCAACCCGCTCAACAAAAGCTTTTGCTTTGTGTTTTCGATAGCCTGTTTCTGGATATCGAACCCGATGACATGGCCTTTTGACCCCACCAAAGTCGCCAGCAGCACTGTATCGCTTCCGTTTCCGACCGTTGCATCAATAACGGTATCCCCTTCGGATACTGTTTCCTTCAGCAGTTTATGGCTGAAATCCACTGCGGACAACAACATGTTCCTCACCCTTATTCCTGATATTATGAATGCCTTGATATGTATTGCGACGTTCCAACTCTTGGTCGATTGCGTTCAGCACTTCCCACTTTTTGAGACTCCACATCGGACCGATCAATGTGTCGCGAGGTGCATCGCCGGTGATGCGGTGGATGACGATTTCTGGCGGAATGACTTCGAGCTGATCGCAGACAAGTTCGACATATTCGTCTTTTTCGAGCAATCTTAATCTGCCTTGGTAATAGTCACGGACCATTTTTGTGTTTTTCATCAAGTGCAGCAAATGGATTTTGATGCCTTGAATATCCGAATCCAGGATCACCCGGTGGACGCTCTCCATCATCATGTCATGGTTTTCCCCGGGAAGTCCATTGATGAGATGCGTACAAACCGGGATATTATGCGTACGCAGTTGTTCCACCGCTCTCAGATATGTCTCATAGGAATGCGCGCGGTTGATGACTTTGCTTGTTTCTTCATGAATGGTCTGCAGTCCCAGTTCCACCCAGATGTAGTAACGCTTGTTCAGTTCGGCCAAATATTCGATCGTTTCCGGCGGCAGGCAATCCGGTCTTGTTGCGATCATGATGCCGACAACGCCTTCCTCATTGACCACTTGCTCATAGCGGTGGCGAAGGATGTCCACCGGGGCATGCGTATTAGTGAAATTTTGGAAATAGGCGATGTAGCTCTTTACGTTCGGCCATTTTTTGTGCATCATGTCGATGCCTTTGCGCAATTGGACAGGCAGCGGATCGATCCGATTCTGGGCGAAATCGCCGGATCCGGACACGGTGCAGAATGTACAACCGCCGCGAGCGACGGTGCCGTCGCGGTTAGGGCAATCGAAACCGCCGTCGATGGCAACCTTGAAAATCTTTTCGCCGAAATGCTGCTGCAGATGGTAATTCCATGTATGGTAACGCTTGTTTGTGTCGCTGTATAAAAATTGATTTGTCAATACTTTCACCTCAAAGGGTATTTTATCATGATTTTTGTTAAGTCAATAGCCCATTTGACGATCCGGACTACATTTTGTAAGAAAGCATGCCGAGAAAGGCTTACTTT
This sequence comes from Trichococcus ilyis, assembly GCF_900109135.1. GTDB lineage: Bacteria > Bacillota > Bacilli > Lactobacillales > Aerococcaceae > Trichococcus > Trichococcus ilyis. The sequence goes on from NZ_FNYT01000009.1 coordinate 4,550, forward strand.
TATGTAGTGGTAGGATTGTTACAGATTCATTTCAATTGTTAAATATTAAATATGGTTATGAAAGCCATTCAAAAATTTGGGAAACAAACATATAATAGACATGTTGGATCATTTTCTTAAAAGAAATTTAAATTAAAATCCATCTTTTTATATATCCAGATGTTTTTCACTGCCGATTCGGCAGTATTTTTGATACAGGGAGTGGTATATTTTGGTGTTATCCAGAAACGAACGCATCAACCAAAAGAAAAAAGAACAATTGATCAATTCTTTTATCACCACGAATAAAAGACTGAAACGCAGCGTAGCGGTGCTGAGTACCTCATTGTTTATGACGACTGTCGTCAAGCCGACCCAATTGGTTTTGGCAGCAGAGTCGACTACGCTTGGAACAACGGATACACGAGTATATTCCACCAATCCCTTTTTGAATCAAATCATTCCGTCTGCCACTGTGATCGCCGCACAGAATGACCTGTACGCCTCCGTGATGATGGCTCAAGCGATTCTGGAGAGCGGGTGGGGAACCAGTGCTCTGGCATCGGCGCCTAACTATAACCTGTTCGGAATCAAGGGAAACTACGAAGGCGAGTCCGTCAACATGGGAACCTTAGAGGACAGCGGCGGGCAGAATTACTATCCCATCAACGCAGAGTTCCGGAAATATCCGTCCTATGCGGAGTCCTTGCAGGATTACGCGGATCTGTTGGCGAACGGAACCAGTTGGAATCCGACATATTATGCGGGTGCCTGGAAGAGCAACGCAGCCACCTATCAGGATGCCACTGCATACCTGACCGGCCGCTATGCGACGGACACAGCCTACAGCACCAAACTGAACCGGATCATTGCGCAATACGGTTTGGATCAATACGACAACTATATACCTGTCGTCGAAGACGAGACTGAGGAACCGGATGCAGGCAATATCGATTTCGAAAAGCCGACAGAAACACCTGAGCTGCCGACTGTAGAGCTTCCTGAAAATTCCGGTGAAGATACTGCTGGACAAGAAACACCAACTGAACCTGCTGAGGATACGGAAGACGCTGAAACACCAGCGACTCCGGTTCAAGCGGGGGATGCCGTCCATGAGGTCCAAGCCGGCGACACATTATCCGCGATCGCCAAAAAATATTCGATTTCGGTGGTCGATCTGATTGCTTTGAATAAATTGAGTTCCAATATGATTTATGTAGGCGATCGCCTGGTGCTGCCGAACAGTGTCGTGGTCGAGCAAGAGGCGCCTGCGAAGGAAGAGACATCTGCACCGACAGCACCAGGTGAGACACCTTCAAATACGGCAACTTCAGTCTATACGGTCGTAGCTGGCGATACCCTTTACAAAATCGCCGCGGCGAACAGCTTGACGCTCAGTGGATTGAAGAGCCTGAATTCTCTGACCGGCGATACCATTTATGTAGGCCAAAAGTTGTTGTTGAACAAACCGACAACCACTAGTCCCGATACGACCGAAACCGGCGCAAGCAGTAATACGGGGCAAACGCCTTCCCAATCCTACACAGTGAAATCTGGTGACACACTGTGGTCAATCGCGACCGCGAACAGCATGACGGTTGCCACATTGAAGAACGCAAACAGTCTGACATCCGACGCGATCTATCCGGGTCAGATTTTGAAAACTACCGGCACCTCGGCGGGCGCTACAACGCCGACTACCGGAACGAACACGGGAACAACGGGAACAACGGTCACTGGAGCCTTCATCAAACCGGCCAGCGGATACATTTCCTCTCCCTTCGGATACCGTACTTCGCCTATCAATGGCGCGTTGGATTTCCATCGGGGCATTGATATCGCCGGCAGCGGCAATATCAATGCGGCACAGGCAGGGGTTGTAGAGGTCGCCGCATATCATTACAGCTACGGCAATTACGTCGTCATCAATCACGGCAAAATAAACGGCGTGACTATCAAAACGTTGTATGCGCACATGCAATCAGGACTTTCGGTATCGGTAGGGCAGACAGTCAGCCAAGGCCAAAAAATCGGCGTGATGGGAACAACCGGCAGTTCAACAGGCGTCCATCTGCATTTCGAAGTGCAGGAAAACGGGACAGTCGTCAATCCGGTGAACTACCTCAATGGCACCATCACAGTGGCACCTGGAGCAAGTACACCGACCGCACCGGCGACACCATCCAACGGCAGCAGCGTTGTCGTCGTTTCCGGAGATACTTTGTGGAAGATTGCTACCGCGAACGGTTTGACGGTAGCGGAATTAAAAGCGTTGAACAACTTGACAAGCGATGCGATTCTGAGCGGTCAGGTGCTGTTGCTGAAGAGCACCGCAACGGTGACGCCAACCACCCCGACAACGCCTGCCGTAAATCCGGGAACAACAACCAGCAATGTAACAGTAGCTTCGGGCGACACGCTCTGGAAAATCGCGACTGCGAATGGTTTGAGCGTAGCCGAGCTGAAGACTCTGAACAACCTGAGTAGTGATGTCATCGTTCCTGGCCAAACATTGTTGCTTAAACAAACTACGGCCGCGGCGCCGACAACACCGGTTGTTACTCAGCCGACAACGCCTGCTGCACCGACAACTGCAGCCACGATCACGGTAGCATCCGGCGATACCCTTTGGAAATTGGCGACTGCGAACGGAGTGAGCGTAGCGGAACTGAAAACACTGAACAGCCTCACTTCAGATGTCATTATTCCGGGACAAACGCTGACGCTCAAGAGCACAACAAGCACAGCGCCGACCGTTACCTTGCCTACGACAACTGCGCCGGGAACCTCAACCACAACGAGCACCATCACAGTGGCATCCGGGGATACGCTCTGGAAAATCGCAAATGCAAACGGCCTTACGGTAACGGAATTGAAGACACTGAACAATTTGGATTCCGATTATATTTATCCGGGTCAATCATTGCAGGTGAAGGCTACTGCAGCAACCGACAATGCTTCTGTTGCGGTAACGACGCCGACTGTGACAACTCCTTCCGTTCCGACTGTCACGAGCACAGTCTACACCGTCCAAAAAGGGGATACGCTTTATAAAATCGCATCCGCAAATGGCGTCTCGGTCGCCGACCTGAAGACGTGGAACGGACTGAACACGGATATCATTTTTGTGGGCCAAGCATTGAAGTTGGCTGCGGCCTCAACGACAACTCAGACAACGGCGCCATCGACAACCGTGCCTGTAACAACAGGCGATACCTATACGGTCGAAAAAGGCGACACGCTTTACGGCATCGCCAAGAAAAAGGGTGTCAGCTTAGCCGCATTGATCGAAGCGAATGATATTAATTCCAATATCATTTATGTCGGCCAAGTCATCAATCTTTAGGCCGAAACAGATTGGCCCCGACAGGCATCAAGTCTTGATGAAATGATTTTTATTTGTTAAAATAGCAGATGAATCAATTCATAACCGAAACAGACATAGAGAAGGAATAGTAGGGAGCAGCTTTTTTTGAAGAGAGCGCATGGGTGGTGAAAATGCGCAAAGAGCCTCTCGAACTCGCCTTTGAGTTGTTCCGCTGAAAGCATCAGTAAGCGGGACCGCATCGCTGCGTTACAGGCATGATAAGGAATGCAAAGACATTCAATATAGGTGGTACCGCGGAAAATTCGTCCTATAGGCAGAACCAGTGATGGGCGCTGCCTATGGGATTTTTTTTATGGCCAACCGCCTGTTTGGATGAATGAAAAGAAAAGGATGTTGCTGGAAATGGGTTACACACATAAGACGATCGAGAAAAAATGGCAAAAATATTGGGCAGACAACCGGACCTTCAAAACGACCGAAGAAGGCGGGAAACCGAAATATTACGTTTTGGATATGTTCCCTTACCCTTCCGGCCAAGGCTTGCATGTAGGCCATCCGGAAGGCTACACGGCGACTGATATCGTTGCCCGGGCAAAACGTGCACAAGGCTTCAACGTCCTGCATCCGATGGGATGGGATGCTTTCGGGTTGCCGGCTGAGCAATATGCGCTGGATACCGGTAACGATCCGGCAGATTTTACCGAGCATAACATCAAAACCTTCAAGCGCCAAATCCAATCGTTGGGATTCAGTTATGACTGGAGCCGCGAAATCAATACGACCGACCCTAGCTACTACAAATGGACGCAGTGGATCTTCACAAAATTGTATGAACAAGGATTGGCATATGAAGCGGAGGTTTCCGTCAACTGGTGTCCGGCCTTGGGCACTGTGCTGGCCAACGAGGAAGTCGTTGATGGCGTCAGCGAGCGTGGCGGACATCCGGTTTACCGCAAACCGATGAGACAGTGGATGCTGAAGATCACTGCCTATGCTGAGCGTCTTTTGGACGATCTGGAATTGGTGGACTGGCCTGAGAGCATCAAGGAGATGCAACGGAACTGGATCGGACGTTCGGAAGGATCGAACGTTACTTTCAAAATCAAGGATACAGATAAAGAATTCACCGTCTTCACGACCAGACCGGATACTTTGTTCGGTGCGACTTATGCGGTCATGGCGCCTGAATTGCCTTTGGTCAAGGAAATCATGTCCGACCAACAGGCTGAAGCAGTCGAGGCCTACATCGATGCCATTTCATTGAAGAGCGATCTGGACCGGACAGAACTTGCAAAGGAAAAGACCGGTGTATTCACGGGTGCTTATGCAATCAATCCGGTCAATGGAAAGGAAATTCCGATCTGGATCGCTGACTATGTGTTGGCGACATACGGGACCGGCGCCATCATGGCTGTTCCTGCCCATGACACCCGCGACTATGAATTTGCCAAAACATTCGATTTGGAGATCGTGCCGGTTCTTGAAGGCGGAAATGTCGAAGAAGCAGCCTACACCGAGGACGGCTTGCACATCAACTCTGGTTTCCTGAACGGACTGGATAAAGCGACAGCGATCGCGAAGATGAACGAGTGGTTGTCGGAAAAAGGACTGGGCGAAAAAGTGGTTTCCTACCGCCTGCGCGACTGGTTGTTCTCGAGACAGCGCTATTGGGGCGAACCGATTCCGGTCATCCACTGGGAAGATGGCACTTCGACAACGGTGCCCGAGAACGAATTGCCGTTGTTGCTTCCGAAGACCGATCAGGTGAAGCCGAGCGGCACAGGGGAATCCCCGCTTGCGGTCATCGATGAGTGGGTCAATGTGGTCGATCCGGTGACAGGCATGAAAGGCAGACGCGAAACCAACACAATGCCGCAGTGGGCGGGCAGCTCATGGTACTTCCTGCGCTTCATGGATCCGCACAACCGCAACGAATTGGCTTCAAAAGACAGACTGGCTTACTGGCAGAATGTGGATCTGTACATCGGCGGCGCCGAACATGCTGTCCTGCATCTGTTGTACGCGCGTTTCTGGCATAAATTCCTTTACGATATCGGCATCGTGCCAACGAAAGAGCCGTTCCAGAAATTGTACAACCAAGGCATGATCTTGGGCGAAAACAACGAGAAAATGTCCAAATCAAAAGGCAATGTCGTCAATCCGGATGACATTGTCGAACGCTACGGCGCGGACACGTTGCGCATGTACGAAATGTTCATGGGACCGTTGGATGCTTCCTCCGCTTGGAGCGAAAGCGGCATCGAAGGCAGCCGCAAGTTCCTGGACCGCATTTGGCGCTTGCTGCTGGATGAAAATGACAAGATGCGCGACCGCATCACAACCGTCAACACGCATGAATTGGACAAGGTTTACCATCAGACAGTCAAGAAGGTTACCGAGGATTATGATAATCTCCACTTCAATACGGCGATTTCGCAGATGATGATCTTCATCAATGAAGCTTACAAAGTGGATGCTTTGCCGTTCGAATACATCACTGGTTTTGTTCAGCTGTTGGCACCGATCGCGCCGCACTTCAGCGAAGAACTCTGGGTCAAATTGGGCAAACCGGAAGGCATTTCTTACGTTGCTTGGCCGACTTACGATGAAGCATTCCTTGTCGAAGACGAGATCGAGGTCGTTTTCCAGATCAACGGAAAAGTGAAAACCAAGGAAATGGTGGCGTCCGATATTTCCAAAGAGGACATGATCGCCATCGCTCTGGAAAACAGCATCATCAAAGAAGGAATTGCCGGCAAGACCGTCAGAAAAACCATCGCCATCCCAGGCAAACTGGTCAATATCGTAGCAAATTAATCAAAAGAAACAACAAAGAGAACGAAAACCCAAGCAGTAGGGTTCTCGTTCTCTTTTGTGCTGCTTGTATCGACAGGAAATGGGGAAATCCTTAAGGGATGATCAAAACTTGGCCGACTCGGATCAGGTTCGGATTGGAGATGCCGTTGGCATTCACAAGCTGTGTGATGGTTACGCCATATCGAAGCGCGATCGCATATAAAGTATCCCCGGCTTTTACGGTATAGGACGTTCCGGTTGTCGGTGCCGTAGGAGTAGTCGGCGTTCCGGTTCCTGGTATCGTCAATACTTGACCGACGCTTATCAGATTGGCGTTGGCGATATTATTGGCGGCGACGATCTGCTGGATCGTCACGCCGTAACGCAAGGCGATGGCATAAAGGGTATCCCCGGCTTTGACAATATAGCTCGTGCCTGTCGTCGGAGTGGTCGGAGTGGTCGGAGTCGTAGGTGTTGTCGGCGTGCTTGTCCCTGGAATCGTCAGCACTTGACCGACGCGGATCAGGTTGGCGTTGGCGATGCCATTAGCATTAACGATCGCTTGGACGGTCACACCATAACGCAAGGCGATGGCATAAAGGGTATCCCCGGCTTTGACGGTATAACTGGTTCCCGTAGTCGGAGTGGTAGGAGTCGTAGGCGTTGTCGGCGTGCCTGTTCCCGGAATCGTCAGCACTTGACCGACGCGGATCAGGTTGGCATTGGCCAAGCCATTGGCATTGACGATTGCTTGCACCGTCACGCCGTAACGCAAAGCGATCGCATAAAGGGTGTCACCCGCTTGGACAGTGTAATTGGTTCCAGTCCCTGTTCCCGGAGTGCTTGTTGTGTTCATTAGCTGAGAAAGGGTCACGAATGAGTAGCCCATCGCCCGCAACTGACTGATGATGTTCGGCAACGCGGTAGTCGTGCCGTTTGCTCCGTAACCGGCATGCATCAGTACGACGGCGCCTGGTACGACATTATTGACGACGCGGTTATAGATGTCAGTGGCTGAGTTGCCTGTCCAGTCCAGCGAATCGATTGTCCACTGGAACGTGTAGGTGTAACCGGCGTTTCCGACAGTTTGCAGGACGGTACTGTTATAGGATCCGAAAGGAGCGCGGAAAAAAGGTTTTGTGCTTTTGCCTGTAAGGTTTGTGATGATCGTTTCGGTGCGGCTCAGTTGATTGGCCATCTCGGTTGTCGATATGGTCGTAAAGTCCGGATGATTGTAGGAGTGGTTTCCGATATCATGTCCGGCTGCGACAATGTTCTTGATTGCCTGCGGGTGATTTTCGGCCCCTTGACCGGTGAGGAAGAATGTGGCTTTTACATTATTGGCTGATAATGTGTTCAGAATTGATTGGATATAATATCCGTCCGATCCATCATCAAACGTTAAGGCAACAACCTTATTGGATGCAGAACCTTGGTAAATGATCTGCGAGGCAGCAGCCAAAGCAGGTGTTGCCGAAAGGGTGAAGAAAAGCAGGAGCGAAAGGATGACTCCGAATAAATGTCTGAACGCCTTTCTTAAGGTGTCCATTTTTAAGTCCTCTTTTCTTGTGCAGTTTTTGCGATACGGTTGACTGGCTCTATCCGATAGCCAAATACATGCGCATGGTCCAGGGAAACAGCGATTGACTCAGTTGCACTTCACACTTACATTTTACCATAAACGCTCAAGTGATGGTATGAAAACGCGCACAAAGAGATGGGGTGTTCAGCACGGAAATGTCAGGAATTATGCTGTAATTGTTAGGATTTTGCAAAATAAGACTGCTATAGATTGAAAAAAAACGGAACTTTGGTAAAATACTTGAGTGATGGTATTATTATTCTTCTCTTTCATTTATCAGAGAGAAAGCAGGTTGTGAATGTCAACAGATAGAAAAGTCAATGAAGTAAAAGAAACAACCAACGATAAGATGGTGCAGGGAACATTCTGGATGACTTTCGGGAGCATTTTTTCCCGCTTGATCGGTGCGCTCTACATCATTCCTTGGAACGCCTTGATGGGTTCAACGGATGCGGCCAATACCGCCAATGCCCTCTATTCGATAGGCTACACCCCATATCAGCTGTTCCTTTCGATCGGAATAGCGGGTTTCCCTGCGGCGATGTCCAAGCAGGTTGCCCAATACAATGCCAAAAATCAATACCGGACCGGCATCGACATCTTCAAAAAGAGCATGTTTTTCATGTTTTTGACGGGTGGGGTCAGTGCCGCCTTGATGTACGGGTTGGCTCCGATGATTGCGGAGAACAGTCCGGCCGCTTCCCCTGAAGACGGGGCTTTGGTGATACGGGCTCTGGCGCCGGCTTTATTGCTGGTTCCGGGCATGAGTCTGATGCGCGGCTTTTTTCAAGGCTATCAGGATATGGTGCCATCTGCGATTTCGCAAGTATTCGAACAGATCGGCAGGGTCGTATACCTTTTGGGCGCGACTTACATCGTGATGCAGCTCTTGGACGGCAATATCGCCACCGCGGTCGCGCATTCCACCTTTGCTGCATTTGTAGGCGCGATTGTAGCGGCTGTGATCCTTCTCTTTTATTACAAGCAGAAAATGGCCGAGTACCAGCCTCTGATCGCCAATAGCGAACCTTCAAGCAATATCCAGACGACTGCGGCCATCAAAAGCATGTTGCAGGAATCGATCCCGTTCATCCTGATCGGATCAGGCATCACTTTCGCCAAGCTGATCGATCAGGTGACGTTCAAACCGATGATGGAGAACCTCACGAGCTACTCGGGAAAAGAAATCGAAGACCTCTTCGGCCTGTTCAGTTTCAATGCCGACAAATTGATCATGATCATTGTCTCCTTGGCTGTCGGGATGGCAACGGCAGCCGTTCCGCTGATTGCTGCCGAGTTCACGAAAGGAAACTTCCGTGTTCTTCAGAGTCAGGTCCGGGAGATCATCCAATTGTTCGCCTTCATCATGCTTCCGGCTTCGCTGGGTATGATGATCGTTTCCGAACCGATCTACAATGTGTTCTATCCGCTGCATCCGGAAGGGCCTACCTTGTTGGCAGTATCTGCTCTGATGAGCATCGTTTTGGGCCTGTTCACCGTGCTCGGTTCGATTCTGCAGTCATTGAGCCGGCACAAGACGATGATCGCTTATTTGTTGGTCGGGCTGACGGTCAAAGCGATCATGCAGTATCCGATGCTGGCATTGTTCGATACACCAGGGGCATTGGTTGCAACGACAATCGGATTCATCGCGACGGTGCTCTTGAGCGGTCGAAAAATTTATCAGCTGACCCATTTCGGATTAGCCGATACTTTGCGGAAAACCGGGAAAATTTTCGCCGTCGCATTGTTGATGACGGTATGTGCGTTCGTCGCTTTGAAGGCCAGCATGCTGATCATTCCGATCGATCGCAAGCTGACGGCACTCATCGTTGTCGCTATCGTGGCGGCAGTCGGCGGATTCGTCTACCTGTTCCTGACCCTGAAATTGCGCATCGCTGATGACATTCTGGGCGCCAAAGCAGAAGGACTGCGCAGGAAAATGCGCATCAAATAACAGAAACGAAACCAAAAAGCAGCCTCAGGGGGTGCTTTTTGGTTTATAAAGGGAGAAAATTATATGCGTTTGGATAAACTGTTGGCGAATTCTGGCTTCGGCTCCAGAAAAGAAGTCAAATTGTTGCTGAAGAAAAAATGGGTGACGGTGAACGGAAAAGTCGAAACGAAAGCCGAAGCCAAGGTGGACAGCGAAAAGGACATTATTCTTGTCGGCGATGAGCCCGTCAGCTATCAGGAATATCTCTATCTGATGATGAACAAGCCGCAAGGCGTGCTCAGCGCGACCGAGGACAATCACCAAAAGACGGTCATTGACCTGTTGTCCTTCGATCTGCACCAACAGGAACTTTTCCCAGTCGGGCGGCTGGACAAGGATACAGAAGGCTTGCTGCTGTTGACGAACGACGGCCAGCTGGCCCATTTCCTGCTGTCGCCTAAGCGGCATGTGGACAAGGTTTATTTCGCAAGAGTAGCGGGCCGGATGACCGAAGACGACCGGATCGCTTTTGCTGACGGGATTGTCCTGGAGGACGGCTATCGTTGCCTGCCGGCCAAACTGGAGCTGCGTTCCTATGATGAAAAAAAGGATGTGTCGGAGGTCGAAATCACGATCAAAGAAGGGAAGTTCCATCAAGTCAAGCGCATGGTCGTGGCCTGCGGGAAAGAGGTCACCTTTCTGAAGAGGCTGACGATGGGCCCTTTGCGGCTTGACGAAAACCTGGAAAAAGGGGAGTATCGTCCGCTGCGCGAAGAGGAAATTGCGGTCTTGCGGGCGCACCTGCCGGAGTCGATTAAAAAAGGCTAAGAGTTTGCGGGTTGTTGGCCCCAAATGCCAAGCTTTTATTTGGTTATTTTGCCAAAAGTGATATGATGATAGCATGATATTTTAAGTTAGGATGTGTGCCCATGGAAATCAATTGGAAAAAAGAAGTGGAAGCTAGAAAAACAGAGCTGCTCGAGGATTTATTCACGCTTTTGCGTATCGACAGTGTCCGGGATGACTCGAAAATAACCCCTGATGCCCCGGTCGGACCGGGCCCTAAAGAGGCTTTGGAAGCTTTCTTGGCGATCGGCGAACGGGATGGCTTCATCACGAAGAATGTCGGCAATCTGGCCGGACATATCGAATTCGGCGAAGGGGAAGAATTGATGGGCGTATTCGGCCATGTCGATGTTGTGCCGACCGGAACCGGCTGGGATACGGATCCTTTCGCGCCGGTCATCATCGATGACCGCATCTATGCACGTGGAGCAAGCGACGACAAGGGGCCTACAATGGCTGCTTATTATGCGCTGAAAATCATCCGCGATCTGAAACTGCCGATCACCAAAAAGGTCCGCATCATCATCGGAACGGATGAAGAGAGCGGTTGGAAATGCATGGACCACTATCTCCAGAATGAGCAGATCCCCGACTTCGGTTTTTCTCCGGATGCCGAGTTTCCGATCATAAACGGTGAAAAAGGGATGCAGACATTCATGGTACAGTTCAGAGGCGACAACAAAGGCGGCAAAAATGAGTTGTTGAGCTTCGATGCCGGACTGCGTGAAAACATGGTCCCTCAGGATGCGACCGCTGTTTTCATCAGCCAGGAGCCAGACAGAATCGAGCAGGCTTTCGCTGACTTCCTTGAGCACAATCCGGTCAAGGGCACGCTCTCGGTTCAGGGAGAACAAGTCACGATCGAATTGATCGGAAAAGCGGCTCACGGCATGAACCCGGCTGCCGGCGTGAACGCGGGCACTTATCTGGCTTCTTTCCTGAATAAATTCCTCTTCGGCGGACAAGCAGCCACTTTCCTGGAATTGATCGCGGACCGCATCCATCTGCAGCATGATGCGAAAAAGCTGAACTTGGCTTATACGGATCCGATTATGGGCGAACTGACCATGAATGCGGGCATCTTCACGTTCACACCGACCACCGGTGGGGAAGTGGCTTTGAATTTCCGCTACCCGCAAGGCGTTTCCGAGGAAGGCATCGAAATCAAGCTTGAGGCGGCTTTGGCTTCCTATGGCGTGACGATCGCAAAAGGCGGCCACGGCAAGTTGCCGCATTATGTTTCGGCTGATGATCCATTGGTCAAAACGTTGCTGGCTGTATACGAAAAACATACCGGTTTGAAAGGCCACGAACAATCCATCGGCGGCGGAACATACGGACGCTTGTTGGAGCGTGGGGTTGCCTATGGGGCAATGTTCCCGGACAGCATTGACACGATGCATCAGGCGAATGAGTTCATCGCTTTGGATGATCTTTTCCGCGCTGCCGCCATCTATGCGGATGCCATGTACGAATTGCTGAAATAAACAAGTAGTCTTACAGGCGCATATCTAAAAAAACGAGGCTGGGACTAAACTCCCAGTCTCGTTTTGTATCCGAACATAGTGTGCGTAAACGCGGGACAGAACGCAGCCCCTGGCTCCACTTCACGAACAATGCTCGAATGGCCTGCAGCCATTCTGCGCTTGTCCGCTCCAGTGGTCCGGAGCTAAACGCGTTCTGTCCCGCTCTCGTTTTTTTAGGTCATGGACGAAGTAACAGGACAAGTTGCGTCTTCAATGGAGAGCCTTTCTTTTCAAAATTTCCCAGGGTGTGTAAAGGATACTCCAACTGAGGAGAATGGACCCAAGGACCGCGATCAGATAACCGGGCGTCCCCAGCCAACGATCGAAAAGCACAAGGACCGTGCCCCTTTCGATATGGTTCAGAAACATGTAGTTGCTGCCGATTGTTTGATTGACCCAAAACGCTGACACCACAAAAGGTGCCGCCAACAGGATGGAATGCGGCAAGCTTCGGATGTCCGGCCGAAAACCGTCTCCGAATATGTAAAGCAAAGGAAGCAGAATAAGCAACAAATGGGTCATGGAGAATTCGACAAAAAAGAAACTGAAAAGGGGATAAGGGCCCAGATTGGGGTTTGCCAGGGCGACCAATCCGCCCGGCAAACCGATGCCGTACGAAAACTCCTTCAGAAGCCGATTATTTGAAAAAACGGCGGCTGTCCCAACTATCGCCGATACGCTGCAGAGGTGCAGAGGAAGCATCATGCTGATAAAGAAGTAAAAATCGCCGAAGAAGGCACACCACACCCATCGCGAAAAATAAAGCAACATCAACAGGGCGGCGATGATGATCTTCATGTTTCTCCGATTCCGCTCGGGCTGCTTGCGATAAAGCAAGATGGTGGAAAGGAGGATGCTCGCAGACAGGACAAGCAAGGCAAGATGAGCCGAACTGAAGGTTTCGACGCCGATCCCGCTTGGCAAGTCTGATTCAAAAGTCCAAAAATTAGCCATATGCTCACCCTCTCCTGCGAATGGGAAAACGGCATCTGCTCAAAAACGACTTTCTTTGCCTCATTGTACTGCGTACACCCTTAAAACGCCAGAAACAGCATGGCGGTAGAGTTTTGCCCAATCAAAAGCTGGAATTAGGAGAAGAGATTTGCCTATTCTGTTTCTTTTCCCTAGAATAAAGGGTAAGGGCTGCTGTTTGAATCGGATCAAGCGTGAGGCAGCCATACTGAGAATCGAAAGGAGCCTGTAAGCATGACAATGAAAGAAAAAGTAAACAAGGACTTCATCCAGGCAAGGAAAGACAAGGATACACTGAAGGCGGACGTCCTGCGCCTCATCAAAACGGAGTACGATTCTTTCCTGATCGACAACAAACGCGAAATGACTGAAGCAGAAGAAATTCATGTTTTTCTGAAGGACATCAAGAAGACGAATGAAACAATCGCCTATGCGAAACAGGTCGACCGCACGGATCTGATTGAAGAGAACCAGAAAAAATTGGCCATCCTTGAGGGTTATGTCCCCAAAATGATGGACGAAAAGGAAGTCCGTTTCTTTTTGGCCGAAAATGGGGTAGCCGATATGCCGTTGAAGGACGCTATGAAGTTTTCGATGCCAGTGTTGGACGGAAAAGCCGATAAAGCACTTGTCTCCAAAATCATCAAAGAGCTGTTAGCAAAATAAAACCATCACTAATCAAAAGGACCGTTCCGCTCGTAATGCTGCACGGTCCTTTTCTGAAGTGAATCCAAGTTTCCTCCGCCCTGAAACGTTCAAGTGATCAGATACAAACGAATAATCAGTCTTTTTTGATCCATTTGTTTCCGGCTTTATTTGTGGGCGGAAGCCTGTGTCCTTCTGCGATGTGGACTTCCTTACTTCCTGTTATTTTTCCTCCTCTAGGGCCGACTTCTTTGTAGACACCAGGAGGAAGGTTATCTGTACCCGGTTTATGCAGATTTTTTTGATCGATTTTCATGCTTATTTGCCCCTTTCTTTCCTGCTGAGCGACGGACGGATGGTTGCTTGGCACAGTCTAAGTATAGCGCTGAAAGCGCGCGCAATCAAATGGGGGCTGTCTTCCTAAGGCGTTGTGGATGATTGAACAAAGTTTCGCGTTTTTTTCCTTTTCGTAACAAATTGAAATACAATTGTCATATTTCTATCATGCAATGGTATTTTAACTTTGATATACTTCAATGCGTAGAAGAAACAGGAGGAGAAGTATCATTGGGAAAAAAACATATCGCGTTGTTCTCATCAATCTTATTGCTTAGTCCGATCGCAGGTGGATTTACTGCTCAAGCGGCTACATTGGAAGAATTGCAACAACAAAAAGATGCTCTGCAATCAGAATCAAACACGATTCAATCGCAGATTGACGAAAAAACAAATTCATTGCATACTTTGGAATCCGAAAAAACAAATCTGGAAACGAAAGTAAACGAACTGCAATCGCAATTGGATGAATTGATGACCCGACTAGCGAACCAAGAACAAAAACTAGCTGCCATCGAATCCAAAATTTTGGAACTGCAAGCGGAAATCGATGCCTTACAAGTGGTCATTGACCAAAGGACCGAAAAATTGAATACGCAAGCTCGCTATATCCAGACGGATGCGGGCGTTACGAATATAGCTTCAATACTGTTGTCTTCCGAAAATTTTTCCGACTTGGTCGGCAAAATCACGGTCGTTTCAAAGATTGTGACTGCCAACAAGGATATTGTGGAACAACAGGAAGCAGATCAAAAACAAGTTGAAGACAGCAAAGTGGCTGTTGAAGAGGAAAAGCTCGCTGCTGAGGCATTGAGACAAGACATTTTGGTTTCCAAAAACAACGTTGTCGCCCAGAAAGCCGAAATCGATGTGCAGATCGCACAGGTCATCGAAAACTACGAATTGACTGAAACTGAGAAAAATGGCCTGGAAGCAACCAAAGCTGACTTGGCTGCCCAGACAGAATCCATCAGCAATGACATGGCAGCGGAACAAGCACGCATCGCCGCCGAAGCCGCCGCGGCAGCAGAAGCTGAAGCAGCCGCCATCGCAGCAGCTGCAGCAACAGCCGCCAATAACCTGACAGCATCAGCAGCACCGACTACGACTGCATCCAGCAGTTATACGGTAAACTCAAGTGGTTTCATTAAGCCAGCCAGTGGATACTATTCATCTCCGTTCGGATATCGTCTATCACCAATAACCGGCGGCTATGAATTGCATAGAGGGCAAGACATTGCGGGTAGTGGAGCCATTTCGGCTGCTCAATCCGGTACTGTAGAGACAGCTACCTATCACGCAAGTTACGGTTATTATGTCGTCATCAACCACGGTACGATCAATGGTGTAAACGTCAAAACTCTATATGCCCACATGCAACCAGGGTTATTGGTAGCGCCTGGGCAAACCGTCAGCCAAGGCCAACAGATAGGAATAATGGGAACAACCGGCGATTCGACCGGGGTCCATCTCCATTTCGAAGTTCAAGAAAATGGCGGATTAGTTGATCCACTTACTTATATAGGCGGTTAGTATTTTTAACTATTCGAAGAGGTTGGGAGTCCCCAATCTCTTTTTTTCTGTCTTTTTATGAAAAGGTCAAACTTTATGGAGTATAATGAAAATATGTTGAACTGTGGGGGTACCAAATGGAAAAAATTCTATCGATGAAGAACCAGAAAGTCAAACAATGGAAAAAACTGCAGACCGCGAAAGGGCGAAAAGAAGCGGGAGTTTATCTGATCGAAGGAACACACCTTCTGAAAGAGGCCATCAAAGCTGAAGCGCAGATCCAGGATGTCATCATGACAGAAACTTTCTATCAACAGTCGGATCTTCAGCTTGCGGACGAACAGATCATTCTCGTTTCTCCGGAAATCCTTGCCAGTCTGGCGCAGACCGAAACACCGCAAGGAGTCGTTGCAGTCGTCCGGATTCCCGGAACGACGCCGGTTCTGGACTACAAAGGCAAGTATATTCTGCTCGATCAGGTACAGGATCCGGGCAATGTCGGAACGATCATCCGGACTGCTGATGCGGCTGGATATGCTGGAGTCTTTCTGGGAGAAGGATCAGTGGATTTTTACAACGACAAAGTGCTGCGCTCCATGCAAGGTAGCCATTTTCATCTGGCCGTCCACCGGGGCGACCTGCAGCAGCTGATTCCGGAATTGAAGCGGAATGGTATCCCGGTCTATGGGACCGAACTGAATGAAGCGGCTGTCGATTACCGGACCGTCTCCCCAACGGAGGCTGTTGCCGTGGTTCTTGGCAACGAAGGGAATGGCGTCTCAAAAGAAATACTCGCTCTGACGGATCTGAACCTGTATATCCCGATATTCGGCGAAGCCGAGTCCTTGAATGTCGCGGTGGCGGCGGGCATCTTGCTTTATCACTTCGTTGGCTGAAGAAACAGTCTTTTCAGGAGGATTTTCTTGAAAAGATGTGAAAAAGTATTGCCTTTGTGAAATTCCTATCCTATTATAGGAAACAGACATGAACTTTTTGTATGCCTGCAATCCGGCTGTCGGGTTCTTTCCTTCCTAACCAATGCCTTTATCTTTATCGGACGGAAGGGATTGGCGCCTTAAAGCATTACCTTGAGGGAATGCTGCGGCTGTTGCGGGCCACGGATCGAAATGCTTACTTTTTGTAAACTTTTTGTGACAAAAGGCACATTCCCTTTGACAGGGGAAATGTGGGTGTTTATAATAGGTCAAAGAGGTGAAGGCTGTGAATGAAATGCTGGAAGTAAAAAAATGTATTTGTCCAAAGTTTGAAAAAACATTCTCTATTTTAGGGAAAAAATGGACCGGCTTAATCATCGAAGTCTTGATGGACGGAGATAAACGTTTCAAGGAATTGGCCGTGCAAATACCTAATGTCAGTGATCGAGTATTAGTTGAACGCTTAAAAGAGCTGGAAGATGAAAAAATTGTGGTGAGAACCGAAAACCCCGCGGCAGCAATCAAAGTGATGTACGGATTGTCCGAAAAAGGGAAAGCGTTGAACAATGTGATGGTGGAAATCCAAAATTGGTCTGACGCTTGGGTCTGAATCCGAACTTGACGGGAAAGGCATTTCTGGGTAAACTGATGGAGTATGCTAAATGAATACGAAAAGCGTTGAAGGGAACCTTCACGATCTGCAGCTTTTTTCAGGGAATATTGGCCAATGACTGCGAGCCTTTATAGAAGCCGATCGTGTTTTTCACTCCCTGAGCTGACTTTGGGATTTGCCCCGCGCAATGAATAAAGTTCCGGTTTATTACCGTTAAACAAATGAAGTGTCGTTGCCTGCAACGAAACAAGGGTGGTACCACGAAAATCTCGTCCCTTACCAGGGACGGGATTTTTTTGCATTTTTAATGAAAAGGGGATTGAACATGGAATTGAAAGCAAAATTACAAGCGTTACGAATAGATGCCATACAGCAAGTCGAATCTGCAGCGGATCTGCAGGCATTGAACCAAGTCCGCATTTCCTACTTGGGGAAAAAAGGGCCAATCACAGAGGCTTTGAGAGGGATGAAGGATCTGAGCCCGGAAGAACGCCCGGTCATCGGAACTTTGGCGAATGAATTGCGCGATGACATCGAAGCCGCAATCCAAGACAAAAAGGAAGCTCTTGAAATCAAGAAAATGGAAGCCGAAATTGCGGCCGAAACGATCGATGTCACTTTGCCGGGCAAAAAGATCGCCCAGGGCACGACGCATGTGCTGACGCAGATCAATGAAGAAATCGAAGACCTGTTCCTGGGGATGGGCTACAAGATTGTGGACGGACCGGAAGTGGAGCAAGACAGCTACAATTTCGAAAAGATGAATCTTCCTAAAGACCATCCTGCCCGCGACATGCAGGACACTTTCTATATCACCGATGAGTTGTTGTTGCGCACGCACACTTCGCCGGTCCAAGCGCGTACGATGGAAAAGCACGACTTTTCCAAAGGGCCGTTGAAAATGATCAGCCCGGGAAAAGTCTATCGCCGCGACAGCGATGACGCGACCCATTCGCACCAATTCCACCAAATCGAAGGTTTGGTCATCGGCGAGAACATCACTTTGGCCGATCTGAAAGGCACACTGGCCGTCTTTGCCAAGAAACTGTTCGGTGAAGAACGTGAAATCCGTTTGCGTCCGAGCTATTTCCCGTTCACGGAACCTTCCGTCGAGGTCGATGTCAGCTGCTTCAAATGCGGTGGCTCTGGCTGCAACGTCTGCAAACAAACCGGTTGGATCGAAATTCTGGGATCCGGCGTCGTGCATCCGAACGTGCTGGAAATGTCCGGGATCGACTCCACGAAATATTCCGGTTTTGCTTTCGGACTGGGGCAAGAGCGAGTAGCGATGTTGAAATATGGAGTCGATGATATCCGTCATTTCTATCAGAACGACATCCGATTCTTAAGTCAATTTGATGTAAAGGAGTAATATGATGAAAGTTTCCTATAAATGGTTAAAAGAGTATCTGGATTTATCCGATGTAACACCCGATGAGTTGGCTGAAAAAATGTCCCGCACAGGGATTGAGGTCGATGACGTTATCTATCCCGGCAAAGGTTTGTCCAAAATCGTTGTCGGCGAAACGTTGTCCGTGATCGATCATCCTGATTCGGATCATCTGCATGTCTGCCAAGTGAATGTCGGAGCTGAGGAACCGATCCAGATCGTCTGTGGTGCACCGAATGTGGCTGCCGGCCAAAAAGTCATCGTGGCTTTGCACGGCGCACGGATCACCGGCAATGCGAAAATCAAAAAAGGCAAGATGCGCGGCCAGGAATCGCATGGGATGATCTGTTCCTTGGCTGAATTGGGCTATCCGGAAAGTGTTGTGCCGAAAAAGTATGCGGACGGGATTTTCGTCCTGCCGGCTGAAGCAGTTCCCGGGGCGGAAGTTGTTGAATTGTTGGGACTGGACGATGCAATCCTGGACATCGACATCACACCGAACCGCGCTGATGCATTTAGCATGCGCGGATCCGCCCATGAAGTCGCAGCCATCTACAACAAGCCTTTGCAATTCCCGGCTGCACCTGTCTCCGAAAAGACCGGTTCTGTTGCGGATTATATCAAGGTTGCCGTTGAGGACACAGCCGATGCGCCTGCTTATCATATCCAAGTGATAAAAGATGTCAAAATCGCTGAGAGCCCGCTTTGGCTTCAGAATAAGCTGATGAATGGCGGCATCCGTCCGATCAACAACGTGGTCGATATCACAAACTACATTCTTTTGGAATACGGGCAGCCTTTGCATGCGTTCGACTATGATCAGATCGGTTCCAAGGAAATCATCGTCCGTCGCGCCAAAGCGAATGAAACATTGACGACTCTCGATGGAGTCGAACGGACGTTGGATCCGGAAAACATCGTCATCACGAACGGCACGGCCCCGATTGCGCTAGCCGGCGTCATGGGTGGACTTGATTCAGAAATCACGGACGCGACCGTTACGGTTGCTCTGGAGGCTGCTTTGTTCAATCCGGTTTCGATCCGCAAGACTGCAGGGAAATTCAACTTGCGCAGCGAATCCAGTTCCCGTTTCGAAAAAGGCATCAACGTCGCGACGATCATCACGGCCGGACAACATGCCGCTGAATTGATCCATGAGTTGGCTGGAGGCACGATCGTCGAGGGCACGGCTTCCGTCGATACGGTGGAAGTGAAGGACACGCAGGTAGCCATCACTTTGGAAAAAATCAACCGTTCATTAGGCACTGCCGTTTCCAGCGAAGAAGTGACTGCCATCTTCAACCAGTTGGGCTTTGCATCGTCCTTCGACGGCAAAACGTTCACTGTCTCGGTGCCGCCGAGAAGATGGGATATTTCCATCTATGCGGACATCCTCGAGGAAGTCGCACGCATCTACGGATACGATAACCTTCCGGAAACCTTGCCGATCACGCCGGCTGTGCCGACAGCATTGACGCCGAAGCAACACACGATGCGCATCACCAGAAGATTCATGGAAGGCGCGGGACTGACCCAAAACATCAGCTACGTTCTGACCACAGCCGAAAAAGCGAAAGAATATGCAGTCGAAGACAAGGAAGGCATCCGCTTGGCTTGGCCAATGAGCGAAGACCGCAGCACATTGCGGATGAACTTGCTGAGCACCTTGTTGGACAATGCTGCTTACAACGTTGCCCGCAAGAACTCCGATATCCAATTTTACGAAATCGGTCGGGTGTTCTTCCCGTCGTCAGCTCGCGTATTGCCGATTGAAGCAGAACGTCTGGCTGGTGTGATGACAGGGATGGCCTGCCAAAAAGATTGGCAGATGGCTGCTGAACCAGTCAATTTCTACCATGCCAAAGGGGTATTGGACGGGTATTTCGAGACGATGGGCCTGAGCGATCAGATCCGTTTCGAAGCTGCCAAAGACCTGAAATGGATGCATCCGGGCAGAACGGCCGCTGTTTATTTGGGAGATGCCTATATCGGGTATGTCGGGCAGATCCATCCGGCAACAGCGAACGCATATGACCTGAAGGAAACCTATGCCTTCGAAATCGATTTTGAAGCGATCATCGCCGCACCGAAGGAAGTGATCACGCAACAGCCAATCCCTAAATTCCCTGGCGTGACCCGTGATGTGGCTTTGTTGGTGGATGAAACGGTCACCCACCAACAGATCGTCAAAACCATCAAGGAGAACGGCGGGAAGTTCCTGAAGGCCGTTCACCTGTTCGACATTTATCAGGGCAAAGGCATCGAGGACGGCAAAAAGTCGGTCGCTTACTCCATGTCATTCCTTAATCCTGAAGCGACGCTTGTCGACGAGGACATCAATAAAGCCTTCGCCAAATTGGTTTCGGCTCTCGAAACGGAATGCGGCGCCGCCATCCGTTAAGAATAATATGCAAACAAAGAGTGGGCTGTCTCGTAAAGAGGCAGTCCACTCTTTGTTTAAGCGTAATCAGCGCCGGGGTTGGGCTTGGCAGCCGGAGGTGAAATGCGGAAACAGCTCTCGGTTCCGGCAAAGCCCCCATTCACCGGAGCTCACAGTCGGATCCGCCGTACGACATGCCAAAAAGCTATATTTTTGCCAGCCGGATGGCTTTTTGGGTGTTGGCGAAGTGCAGTTTCGTGTATTTGCCCAACAGTTCCAAACCACCTTGACGGTACATCTCCGCGGCGACCAGATCGACATTGGCGCCGGCGCCGGACGGGATCGGATATCCTGACACAACAGCCATTTCATCCAAAGTCTTCAGAAAGTAGTAACGGGCGATGATGGAAGCCGCCGCAACCGCAAGATGGTGAGATTCGCCTTTTGTCTGGAAATGCAGATTCTCCTTCACCTGCACTTTTTGGTCGGAAATATGCTTAAAATAGGTCGAAGGCAACTCGAACTGATCGACCAGAATCGCTTTCGGCTTTTCCGGAGCTATTTTCCTCAAAAGCTGATCGAGGACCTGGTTATGCAGCAAGGCTTTCATTTTGCCTTGGGACATGGTCGGCTGGACCTCATTGTACTTTTCGGGCATCAAGTTGATGACGCTGTGCGGGACTTGCCGCAATAATTGCTTCGCAATGGTGATGATGCGGGCATCCGTCAGCGCCTTTGAGTCCTGAACGCCCAACTTTTGCAGCAACGGCAATTGCTCGGCGGACGCGTAAACAGCACAGACCGTCAACGGACCGAAATAGCTACCGTTGCCGACTTCATCGCTGCCGATGACGGACCAACCGGAAAAGCCTGCCGGGAGGCCGGATTTGCTTGGGGACTCTTTTTTAAGGCTGCTTTTTTTGACCGAAGCTTTTTGATCCGCTGCCTGCGCGCTGGGCGATTGCCATTGCGCTGCTTCGCTGGCGGCGTTTTGACCCTGGAACAGCACCTTTCCGGAATTGTATCCGGTGATTGTGGTCAAGTTCTTTTTGGCTGTGAAAAGGCTGTAGGGTACGGGCTTCACAACGTAATCCTGATAAAAGACGGCCATCTTTTTCAGTTGACCCGTAGTCACTTTCAATACGACATTCGACATATTCTCATCCTTGCTCAATTTGATTTTTCTTTACACCTGATCGGCGTTGGGAACCTTCATTCTATCACAGCAAGTTCCCTTGTTCACGAGTAAATGTGCATCGAGTCGTCCCGACAGGGCTAGGCAACGGGATCGGATTGGAGAAGACGCGGAGGTTTATACTGCAATTCAGCGAATTTATGTTAGAATATACTAGACAGTTTTTAAATGGAGGTCTTTGAATATGACAGAAAACAAAAGAAGATTCAAAACAATCATAGCAGGAAAGACCTATACGATTGTAGGAAATAAAGCACCCGAGCATTTGACTGCGGTCTCGGAATTGGTCAATGCGCAATTGGAACAGATCAAAGAAGCCGCACCGGCATTGGGTCGGGAAGAGCGCGGCATTCTTGTGGCTGTGAACGCCATTTCCGATCAGCTCACGAAGCAGCTTGAAATCGAGGAGCTGCTGCAAAAAGTGGCGATGTTGGAGAAGGCGTTGCAGGAAAGCGAAGCTTCGGCAGAACCGACTGCTGTTCCGGAAACTGCGGAAGGCACAACGGAAGCGGAGCAAAAGCCGGCAGAATCCGGCGACGCAACTCATTCTGCTGCCGAAGCGGAAGAAGGCGAGTCAGCGGCGAAAACTCCCCCTGAGGCAGCGCCATCTGAAGAACAAGCCTCCAGGAACGATTCGTCCGGCGAAGGCAAACAGGATCAGCGGGTCGTCGCTTCAATGCCTGCCACAATCAGCGAACTGCAGCAGGCTGCCCGTGCCGCAAACGAACTGCCGGCCAGAAAATCCAATTCAAAATTATCGAAGCCGACAACCGCCTCCGAGGCGGCATTGAAGCGGGCACAGCACAGAAACCAAGTGCGTTCTGCACTGGGCGTAAACCGAAATGCCGAAACGACCATCCCGCCGTTTGCGAAAAACAAAGCGGACGATAAAAGTAGTAAATAACAACAAGACTGTAGAAATCGGGTGAAAAAATGCTTACGTTGCTCATAGTGCTCGCCTTATTGTGGGGCATCTATACAGGCGTCAGAAGGGGACTTATTCTGCAAGTTGTCTACACTGTGGGATATTTCATTTCTTTCTTGGTCGCCAGAGAATACTATGCCGTCGTTGCGGAAAAAATCGATCTGCTGGTGCCGTATCCATCGGTCGAGTTCGGCAAAGAATTGCTGTTTTACTCTGAACAGGTGTCCTTCGTACTGGATCAGGCGTTTTACAACGGACTGGCATTTGTGCTGCTGTTGTTCGCGGGCTGGCTCGTCACGAGATTTATCGGGAGTATGCTGAACTCGTTGGCATTTTTCCCGATCATCAAGCAGCTGAATCAGCTGGGCGGGGGCGTGCTCGGATTCCTGATGCAATATATCGGGATCTTCCTGCTGTTGACGCTTGCATCCATGATTCCGCTGGATTTCGTCCAACAACTTTATGTCGAAAGCGACCTTGCAGCTTGGATGGTATCCGAGACACCTTATTTTTCGCATTTGATCTACGACTGGTGGATCGGCATCATTCAGTAAAGGTCGTCAGTTAAACAAGAGGGAGCGTACAGTGTTGTGCTGTATCGTCCCGCTTTTTTTGGAGAAGCATTTTTTAGGAGAATCCGATGAATAATAAAATAGGAAAAACGTTAGAGTTCGAAAAAATCAAACAACAACTCCAAAATTTTGCGGCAACTGACCAAGGGAAGGATCAGATTCAGGCATTGCGGCCTGAAACCGATCCGGAAAAAGTCACTGCTTTGCAGAATGAAACGGAGGATGGCAGGAAGGTACTGCGCCTGAAGGGCGGCATACCGATGCCAAGACTGAAATCCATCCGCAGCCATCTGAAGCGTCTTGAGATAGGCGGCACTTTGAACGGCAAAGAAATCGCCGAAATCGGGCGGGTACTATCGACAACGAGGGAAATCATCCAATTCTTCCAATGGTTCGAAGACAACGAAATCACATTCTTTGCCCTGGATGAATTGGTGGACAGGCTGGTCGTCTTGCCTGAAATCACAAGACGGATCCAAGCGACGGTCCATG
The DNA here is from genome assembly GCF_900109135.1 of Trichococcus ilyis. Taxonomy (GTDB): domain Bacteria; phylum Bacillota; class Bacilli; order Lactobacillales; family Aerococcaceae; genus Trichococcus; species Trichococcus ilyis. Next base: position 28,510 of record NZ_FNYT01000009.1, read on the forward strand.
AGGATGGTTCGATCCAGAATGATGCTTCTCCCGCATTGAAAGGGATCCGGACCGGAATCAAGCAAGGCGAGCAAAATATCCGGACCAAACTGGATGATACCATCAGAAGCAAAGCAGCTTATTTGAGCGACGCCATCATCACGATCCGCAACGACCGTTTTGTGATTCCGGTCAAAGTCGAATACCGCAATCAATTCGGCGGCATCGTCCATGACCAAAGTTCAACCGGTCAGACGCTTTATATCGAGCCGCAAGCTATCCTGGACCTGAATAATCATCTGCGCCAGTTGGCTGCCCAAGAAAAAGCGGAAATCGAACGGATCCTGTATGAATTGTCGATGGAAATCGAACCCTTCACGCAGGAACTGTATGCTAACAGCGAAGTGCTGGCGACTTTGGATTTCATCAATGCCAAAGCGCGCTATGCCGATTCCCTGAAAGCGACCCGTCCGATCATCAGCAAGGAGAATCACATCGCCATCTGGAAAGCCAGACATCCGCTCATCGACCAGAATGCCGTCGTCGCGAATGATCTGATCCTTGGCGAAGAATATCAAGCCATCGTCATTACCGGTCCGAATACGGGCGGGAAGACGATCATGCTGAAAACCCTCGGGATCATCCAAATGATGGGTCAGTCCGGGCTGCAGATACCGGCGGATGAAGATAGCCAAATCGGTATTTTTACGGAAATTTTTGCCGACATCGGCGATGAGCAATCAATCGAACAGAGCCTGAGCACTTTTTCTTCGCACATGACCAACATCGTTTCGATCCTGAACCAGATCGACGACAAAAGTCTGGTGCTTTTGGATGAATTGGGTTCCGGTACGGATCCGCAGGAAGGGGCCTCGCTTGCCATTTCGATCCTGGACTACATCGGCGGTATCGGCAGCTATGTGATGGCCACAACGCACTATCCCGAACTGAAGGCATACGGCTATAACCGCTCCGGAACGATCAATGCCAGCATGGAGTTCAACGGAGAAACGTTAGCGCCGACTTATCGCTTGCAGATAGGCGTTCCGGGCCGAAGCAATGCCTTCGATATTTCGAAACGGCTCGGACTGAAGCCCGGCATCATCGATCAAGCCCGCAGCTTCATTGATGTGGACAGCCAAAATCTGAACGAAATGATCGCAGACCTGGAACAGAAGAGACGCGCCACCGAAAAAGAAGCACTTCGCCTAGAAGCGCAATTAAAGGAATCGGATAAACTGCTGGCTGATCTCAAGCGCGCCAACGAAAAACTGGAAACCAGCAAGGAAAAGATAATCGAGGATGCCAAAAAAGAGGTCAACAAATTGGTCGATACGGCGAAAGAAGAAGCGGAATTTCTGTTGCAGGAAATCCGCGAAATGCAGCTGAACATGGGGACATCGGGCAGCATCAAGGAGCACGAGCTGATCGATCTGCGCAAGCAGTTCAACGATCTGCGCCAGGAGGAATCCTTGGCCAAAAACAAAGTGCTGCGCAAAGAAAAAGAGAAAAAGATGCTGAAGCCGGGCGATGAAGTCATCACTGAGACGTACGGCCAGCGCGGTACGCTTATCGAGAAAAAAGGCAATGGCGAATGGGTTGTGCAGATGGGAATCATGAAGATGAAACTGCCGGAAGCGGACCTCAGGCTGATCAAGGAAGAGCCGCAGCAGCAAAAGCGGCAACGGCAGATCGCCACGGTCAAATCCGCTTCATCCAGCCATGTGGCGACGCAGCTTGATCTCAGAGGCAAGCGCTACGAAGAAGCCTTGGCTGAAGTCGATCAGTATTTGGATGCCGCTTTATTGGCAGGCTATCCGCAAGTCACCATCGTTCACGGGAAAGGAACAGGTGCCTTGCGCAAAGGGGTGGGCGATTTGCTGAAGCGCCATCCGCAGGTGCTGTCCTATGAGTATGCACCGGTGAATGCAGGCGGAAACGGCGCGACAATCGTAACCTTCCGCGGCTGAGCAGATTGATTGGTGCGAAGCACAACCTCTGCTATAATTGAGACATGATGAAACAGCTGGAAGGGAGAAAATACAATGGTAAAAATATTAACGGATGCAAACTTTGAAACAGAAACAAAGAACGGGGTCGTCTTGGTTGATTTCTGGGCAACGTGGTGCGGACCATGCCGGATGCAATCCCCGATCATCGATGAATTGGATGAGGAAATAGGCGACAAAGTGACGTTCGCGAAAATGGACGTGGATGCTAACCCGCAAACCCCAAGCCAATTCGGCATCATGGGCATCCCGACGCTCTTGATCAAAAAAGACGGGGAAGTCGTGGAAAAATTGGTCGGCTATCATGCGAAAGAAATGCTTGAGGACAAGCTTGAAAAGTATATCTAAACAAGAAGAACGAGTTGCTGCTGCCCAGCATTTCCAGGCGGCGGCAACTCTTTTTTTGTTGGGAGCCCTGGTGAAGGGCAGGTTGTCAACGACAAGCATCTGGTCTGAGAAGAGCGACCGCAGCGGGTTTGCACCTCCGGCCAAGACGGCTTTCGTCGATGAACACGCAAGCCGAGCAGCTCTCCAAAAAAACGCACAAGCATCTCGGCAATTAGCCGCTGTGATGCTTGTGCGTTCAGGCTTATTCGATGAACAACGTGATGATGACTTCTTTCTTTTTGTCTTTTCCGATCATGATTTCTGCTTTTGCTTCACATGGGAGACCGGTCGTCATCTGGATCTGCTGCGCTAAAAATCCTGCTTCCAGTTGGAAGGAGGCCTGTTCGTTTTGGGTGCGGACTGTGACCAGATCGCTTTCCAGACGGTATTGTTGCGCATTTTTTTCTTTTTTGATCAGTTCCAGCTGTCCGAATCCGCAATAGATCATCGCTTCATACAGATCTGCCTGGCTTTTCAGCGGGAATTGCCGAGCCAAATCCTTGCCGGCCCAATACAATATTTCATCGGTGTGTTCGCCCAGTATGTTCCCCAGAAGGTAATCCCGTATCAACAAATAGGAAAAATGTTCGTTATCGATGATGCGGGCATTTTCATTTTCAGGATTCAATTGGATTTCCCCCCTTAAAGTTACACTTCATTATACACGTATTTTCAGTGGTGGATAGAGACTATTTTCAGGTGGAGCCTATCAATGGCGTTTTTTTCCCACATCAGGCATAATAGGGATAAGAAACCTGATATTTTTTTGCGAAAGGAAGATGTTTATGTGGACTGCCAAAAAAGTTTTGGGACTGATCCTGCTGTTGGTTCCGGTTTTTAAATACATTTCGGATTGGAAAAAAGAAGAGGAGCAGCGCCGTTTACTGAACGGTTGAACCGGTCTGCCCCATCCGGGAAAAAAGAAAACTCGTTATGCCGCCGGTCGCGGTATAACGAGTTTCCTTTGTCCTAACCAGAAAGGCCACGGACTCTCTTGAGGTTGATGCCAAAAAGAATACCGTTCCCGGGAGCGGTGATGTTCACCGCCTCTTCAATCCGGTTGATGATTTTTTCGGACTGCTCCGCTTGGGTCAACAACAGGAGAATTTCCTTTTCCGGTTCCAATGCCAGGTTGAACAGTTTCTTGTTTTCGTGCAAGCCGGATCCGCGGCCGGCAATCACGGTGCCGCAGTAGGATTCTCCGCCCCGCGCACTTTCGGACACGCGGTCGATCAGGCCCTTATCCACGACTGTGATGATCGACTGATGACTCATCTATGATCCCACTCCTTTACCAGATTGGCATCCCGTGATGCGAAGGGAGCCGCAACAGAACAGAAAATGCTGCCCTGAAATTGAAACCATTGTAGCACAAATAAATGGGGACGGCCAATATTCGAAGCCGCTGCACAGAACCAATGGTTGCAACTTCCGCAAAAGTGAAGCATGTCAGCATGAAATTTGCCTCATTTTCACCAAATCGGTGCATCTTAAGGTAAAATAGAGGTATGAAAACAAAACAAAGGAAGTAACTGCATGAGTAAAAAAGCAATCGGTTTTATTGACTCGGGTGTCGGCGGGCTGACAGTCGTGAAACAGGCAATGAAACAACTTCCCAATGAATCGATTTATTACCTGGGTGATTCCGCCAGATGCCCCTATGGACCTAGGCCCAAAGAAGAAGTGATTCAATACACATGGGAAATGACACAGTTTTTGCTGAAAAAAGACATCAAGATGCTGGTGATCGCCTGCAACACAGCGACTGCCGCCGCTCTTGACATCATCCGTGAGCGGGTTGACATACCGGTCATCGGTGTCATCAACCCCGGCAGCCGCGCAGCCATCAAACATTCGAAAAACGAGCGCATTGCCGTGATCGGCACAAAAGGAACCATCAACAGCGATGTCTACAAAAAAACGATCAAGGACAAAGACAAGAACATCTCGGTCATCAGCATGAGCTGTCCCAAATTTGTGCCGCTTGTGGAAAGCAACCAATTCAATGGATCAATCGCCAAAAAAGTGGTCGCGGAAACGCTGCGACCCTTGCTGAAGGAGTCGATCGACACCTTGATTCTGGGCTGCACGCATTACCCGTTGCTGACGCCGCTGATCCAAAATGTGATGGGCCCCGAGGTGACGCTGATCGACTCCGGTGCCGAAACGGTCTCCGAAGTGAGCACCTTGCTGGATTACTTCCGTTTGGCGGAAAGTTCGCACAATAAAGCAGCCTCCGATTACCGTTTCTATACAACGGGTTCGCCGAAACTGTTTTCGGACATCGCAGAAAGCTGGCTCGGCAATGCCGGCTTTTCGGTGGAAAAAGTCGAATTGGCCCATTTGATTGAAAATAACTGAGTAAGATCGAGAAACGAGGGATACGATGAACACAAACAAAAAAAAGAAGATTGTCATTGCGACAAAAAACCCAGGGAAAGCAAAAGATTTTGCGGTCCTTTTCGAACCGAAAGGCTACGAAGTCGTGACCTTGCTGGACTATCCGGAAATAGAAGAGGTTGAGGAAACTGGCTATACGTTCGAAGCCAATGCCCGCAAAAAGGCAGAAACAATCGCTGCTCTATTGGGCATGACGGTTTTGGCGGACGATTCGGGCATTTGCATCGATGCCCTGGATGGACAGCCGGGTGTGTTTTCTGCTCGCTTTGCCGGGGAGCCGAAAAGCGATGCCGCCAACAACGCAAAGGTTCTCGCCATGCTTGGTGCCCAGAAGAATCCATCCCGCAAGGCGCACTTCCACTGTACTTTAGTGTTGGCGCATCCGGATCGGGAAAGTTTGGTTGTCGAAGGGGATGTCGCGGGTGAAATCGCGGAGTTTCCGAGCGGAGACAATGGATTCGGTTATGACCCGTTATTCTATTTGCCGCAATTAGGCAAGACGATGGCGGAATTGAGCGACATCGAGAAAAATCAGATCAGCCACCGTGCAAATGCCCTTAAGAATCTGGAAAAGAGTTGGGCAGCTTGGTTGGAAAAGGATGCGGACTAGATGATGAAGATACTGGTTGTCAGCGATAGCCACGGGAACAAAGAGATTCTGAACGAATTGGCTTCGCGCTATCTGAATAAGGTTGATCACTTCGTCCACTGCGGCGATTCGGAATTGAGCAGTGACGATCTGATCTGGGGAGTCATGTCCACGGTGAGGGGCAATTGCGATTATGATTATCAGTTTCCCGAAGCGTTGCGCTTCCAGGCCGGAAATCTGAATGTGTTGGTTGTCCACGGCCACCATCATTCCGTGAGGAGTTCCGTTGCCGGTTTGAAACGGGAGGCAGAGCAAGCAGGTGCTGTCCTGGTTTTTTACGGCCATACGCATATCGTCAAAGCGGAACAGGAGGATGGCATCATCTTCATCAATCCCGGAAGCATCAGTCAGCCGCGGGGCACGCTGATGGAAAAGACCTATTGTGTGGCGACTGTTGAGGGGCAAACCCTCACAGTGGCCTACTACAATGAACGGCATCAGAAAATGCCTGGAATGGAAAAACAATTTCAAATCTTTTGATCACATGCAAGGGGTTGACCGGACCGCATCGGCTCACACCCCGAGGCTTTTGCTGTTCGGACGCTTGCGGGATGGAAGACACCTTTTAGGAGGGCGTATTAATGATTAGTAGTGAAGTAGCCGGGCTGTTGCTCGACAATGATGCGTGCGGCGAACTGATGATCCATGCAGAAAATGTCGCCAACGTGCACTGCTCGAACAACTTGAACCATGCATTTCTTGTGTTGTCGCAAGTGAAGTATTCGGTCATCCCGGTATTGGATTCGAAGTCCCGTATCAAAGGGTTGATTTCGATACCGATGATCATCAAGGCCATCACGGAGATTGATGCGATCCGGTATGATCGTCTGGAAACGATCACGGTGGAAGAGGTGATGGACAAAACTGTCCAAACCATCCGCCCTTGGACGGACCTTGAGGATATCTTGAATGATCTGATCGACCACAATTTTTTGTGCGTTACGGAAGACGATGGCACATTCATCGGCATCATCACCCGTAAAGAAATTTTGACGAGGGTCAATCACTTGGCGCACAGCATCCACCGCATCTATAAACTGGAAAAGATAGCCGAGAAGGAAGAAGTGGCGGCCAAAAAATAGCCGGCGAGCCTCCGGTATCCGGTTCTTTTCAAAAAGACTAACAAAAGAGCTTCGCTGCCAAATCGTATCTTGGCGGCGAAGCTCTTTTTTGCCTAGGCTTTCGGTGCGGTGTAGGGCATGGCCGGAATCTGGATGCCAGCTTCCAACAATGCGGATCGGTAGCTTCCCAGAAACAAGTTCTGGATCGCGAATTGCTGGCCGTTCAATGTGTAGAACACAACCCGGTAGGCAAGCTGTCCGTTGCCTTTGTCGGTAATGCCCACAACATTGGGCCCTTTGACGATCTCCGGATGTTCAGGCACAAGCCGTTTATTCACGGCATGGATGACCTGATCGACTGTATCAAAATCGGTATCCGGAAAAATGAGGATATCGATCATCGCCCGCATGTCATTCCGGGACATATTGCTGATTGTCGTGATGGTATGGTTCGGCAAAAAATGCAGCGTCCCGTCGAAACTCTTGATCTGGGTCGTCCGCAACCCTACGTTCACGACGGTGCCATCGATGCCCCCGATGATGACGTGATCCCCGACATCGAATTGGGATTCCAGGATGATGAAGAATCCGTTGACGATGTCATTGATGAATTGCTGAGCCCCAAGTCCGATGGCCAGACCGGCAAGACCAGCACCGGCGACCAATGTCGCGATCGGCACGCCCATGATGGAAAGGATGCCGTAGATCAAAAAGAAAAACAAAATGTAGCGCAAGCCGTTTTCGGCTATTTTATGGATGGTTGTGGCGCGGTTTTGGGTGATATGCTTCGTCAATATTTGCTTTTCGAAGGTGCGGTGCAGCACGTAACTGGACAGTCGCTTTAAGGCAAAAAAGACGAGCAGCAAAAAAAGCAAGGTGATGCCTTTGGAAATGAATAGGCCCACGATTTCTTCCCAGGCGATGCTGTTCCACCATTTGACGAATATGTTCGGATTCGTCACTACCTCCTCTATCAAATCTTGCGCAAGAGCGCTGTCTTGCATGCTTGCATCAATCATTAAAATCCCTCATTTCTGAACAACTGCTTCCATTGTATCAAATTACCCAAGGTATGAAAATGAAGATAGGTTTACATTTTGTTGAAGAAAACATGTCTTTCCGGTTTGGGATTCGCGAAGGGTAAATCAGGTGGAACTTAAAGGGGTTTCAATAGCATATCAGAAATGACTATGGTATCATTTTATTATAAATAGTATAAATCTTATAAAAATTCGTACAATGCTTTGACAGCTGTCTGTATGAACGAGAAGGAGTGAGTACAAATAATGGGATATGGTGAAATTGCAGCTCTGATTGCTGCGCTAGCTTTTGCGGTATTGGTGGTTTTCATCATCTTGGCATTAAGGAAAGTCACGGACATCTTAGCCGAAGTCGAAAAAGTGACCCAGGAAGCGAACAAGAGCCTGGCAGTCATCACGAAGGACGTCGACCATCTTTCGATCGAAGTGGAAGGCTTGCTGAACAAGGCAAATACGTTGGTGGATGATCTGAACGGCAAAATCAGCAAGACGGATCCTTTATTCACCGCTATCGGCGATCTGGGTGTGACGGTCTCTGATGTGAACCAATCAACCAGAAATTTGGCTGTATCACTTAAAGGCGGAGGGAAGGGCGCAAAGGGAGTTGCAGGCTCCTCGACTGTCGGAAAGCTGGGAAGGACGGCAATGGCGATGGCCCGTCAGCGTCAATCCAAAAAAGAATCGAAGGACACGAAATTCAAAACATACTGAACAGGATACATAAAAGAAAAGGAGCTTGAGGATTATGACAAAAAATAAAGGCGGATTTGTATTGGGAGCGATCATCGGTGGGGCGGCTGCGGCTATTACCGCTTTGTTGTTTGCGCCGAAACCAGGCAAGGAGTTGCGCGATGAGATAACCGAGGAAGTTAACAATCTTCTCGATACGGCGCGCGATTATGCTGATATCGCAGTGGAAAAGGGCAACGAGTTCATGGACGTTGCCAAAGAAACGACGGAAGACATCAAAATCAATCTGAAGGATACAACATCCTCCATCAAAACACAATTCTCCGAAACAACCAAACATGTCGGAGATGACCTTAAGAAGGCAAAAGACGACATCAAAGAGAAAGCTGCCGACGTAAAAGAATTCGCCTCTGTGATTGCTGAGGAAGGCAAAGAAGAGGCCGCAGCCGTAACGGAAGAGAAGAAATCCGCGGTAGAAGAAAAGATTGAAGAGCTCAAGGACAGCGTGGAAGATCTCTGAACGCAAAGAGGCTGGGACTAAACTCCCAGTCTCTTTTTGTATCCGAACATAGTGTGCGTAAACGCGGGACAGAACGCAGCCCCTGGCTCCACTTCACGAACAATGCTCGAATGGCCTGCAGCCATTCTGCGCTTATTCGCTCCAGTGGTCCGGAGCTAAACGCGTTCTGTCCCGCTCTCTTTGCGTTGACATGCAAATGTGGCAACGGGCTGAACGCGTTTGCAGCCGGGGTGACCCACCGCACTCGTCACGGCTTTACCCGATCAGATTCGAATAAGCGCCGATATCAGTGGGGGTGTGCGTGAACGATTCGAATCCGTTGGCGTTCACAAAACCGCAATCTTCGATCCTGACCCCGACATCGCCTTCGATATAGATGCCAGGCTCAATGGAGAAGCACATGCCTACATTCAAGTTCATTTCATTGCCTTCCATGATGGACGGGTATTCATGGACACCTTGTCCCAAACCATGGCCCAAACGATGGTTGAAATAGCTTCCGTAACCGGCATCCGCAATGATGGTCCGCGCAACGGCATCCAGCTCGCTGGCTTTGATGCCGGGCTGAACCGCAGCCATCGCCTGATCATGGGCCGCCAACACCAGATCATAAATCTGTTTTTGATGCGCAGAAGGCTTATCGCCAAAGAAGAGGGTGCGTGTTACATCACTGGCGTAACCTGCGTGCATGGTCCCCAAATCGAACAGAACAAACTGGTTCTTCTTGAGTTTGGTGTCCCCAGGGATACCGTGCGGGCTGGCTGCATTTTCGCCAAACAATACCATCGTCGCGAAACTCATTTCAGATACGCCTCTTTTTTTCAGTTGATATTCGATTTCGGCTACGACTTCCATTTCGGTGATGCCCTCTTTGAGCGTTTTGGCGCCTATCTTGATGGCCTCATCCGCCCAGAAACCCGCCTGCTTCATGAAAGCCAGCTCCTGCTCGTCTTTGATCAGGCGCATTTCCTGAAGTGCAGCACTGATGTTGTGTTGGAAAGTTGCTGCAGGGAAACGGACACGCAAAGCTTCCATGCGTTCAACCGTCAAAAAATCTTTTTCGATGGACCAATCCGAAAGCGCGGTCTTGCGCTCCTTGATTTTGGCTGCGAGCACGTCCCAAGGATTTTGCGTGTCCATATAACTGAACACATCGAATTCTTTGGCGGTTTTCCGCGCATCGCCTTCTTCCAGTGCAGGGACAAACAGTAAAGGCTTCTCGTCCCGGAACAGAACAGCTGCCAAGATTCTCTCATGAGGGTCGCTCATGTATGAGGAAACATAAAATACATTTTTGGGATCGTTGAGAAAAACGATATCGATATCTTGTTCTTTCATCAAATTGATAATTTTATTAAGAGCCATTTTTAATAGCACACCTTCCTTTCTTTAGTATTATAGCATATAATTAGGGTTCGATTTTTGAATAATGCAATGTGAAATTTTCATGAAAACTTTTATAAAACGCTTGCATATATCATGAAACAATGGTAAATTCTTTATAAGCTTGTAAAACAATCAAGATTTACAACATTATGTTGAATGATGGTAAATAAAAAATTGAAATACAATTAGAGTTAGGAGCAACATAAATGGAAAAACAAACGATTACAATTTATGATGTCGCTCGCGAAGCAAACGTCTCAATGGCAACTGTTTCCCGTGTAGTGAACGGTAATCCCAACGTAAAGCCATCCACAAGGAAAAAGGTTTTGGAAGTCATCGAACGTTTGGATTACAGGCCGAATGCGGTTGCCCGCGGTCTGGCCAGCAAAAAAACAACGACAGTTGGGGTCATTGTCCCCGATGTCACGAACTTGTTCTTTGCATCTTTAGCGCGCGGAATCGATGATATCGCAACAATGTACAAATACAACATCATTTTGGCGAATTCCGATCAGAACGAACAAAAGGAAATTCAAGTTCTGAACACATTGCTTGCCAAACAAGTTGACGGCATCATCTACATGGGCAACAAAATCACCGACGAATTGCGCGCGGAATTTTCCCGCTCGAAAACGCCGGTTGTGTTGGCGGGCACAATCGATCCTGAGCAACAAGTGGGGAGCGTGAATATCGACTATATCGCGGCGACAGAAGAAGTTGTAGCCAACATGATCGCGAACGGAAAGCAAAAAATTGCTTTTGTTTCCGGAGCGCTCGCGAACCCGATCAATGGCCAGTACCGCTTGAAGGGCTACAAGAATGCTTTGGTCAATGCCAATATCGCATTTGACGAGTCGCTTGTCTTCGAATGCGAGCCGACGCTTCAAAATGGCGAGTTATTGGCCAGCCAACTACTTGAAGCAGGTGTGGATGCTGCTTATGTGGCTGGGGATGAACTTGCAATCGGATTGTTGAACGGCATCATCAATTCAGATGTCAATGTTCCCGAAGCGTTCGAAGTCACTGCCAGCAACAATTCCCGCATCACCGAAATGGCTCGTCCGAAGTTGACGTCCATCATGCTTCCGCTGTATGATATCGGTGCGGTTGCGATGCGTCTGCTGACCAAAATCATGAATAAGGAAGAGATTGACGAAAAATCAATCATCCTTCCTTACAAAATCGTCAACAGAGGAACGACATTAACTCAAAAGTAAACGGCCGTGAAAAAGCCATCAAGCTAAAAAAAGTCATGCATCCCCGTCGGGTGCATGGCTTTTTTCTGCGCTGAGCAAGATTTTTGGAACAGGAGCGGGCAAGTCAGCCGCAAACGGAAAGAGTCCGGGCATAGTTTGCGTAAACGCGGAACAGAACGCAGCCCCTGGCTCCACTTCACGAATAATGCTCGGATGGCTTACAGCCAGCCTGCGTTTGTCCGTTCCAGTGGTCGGGGGCTAAACGCGTTCTGTCCCGCTCTCTCTTGCGTCACTCGGCCGGGGTTGGTGTTTCATCAGCCGGTGGAGATTCCTCTTCTGTTGCCGTTTCTTCTTCAGCTGGTGTTTCTTCGTCGTCCGCCGTGGTGTTTTCAGCTTCCGTTTCTGCATCAGCGTCGGTTGCGTTGCTCCGGTTTGCCGAGGCAGCTGAAGCGTTGCGTTTCGCTGTGGCTTCAGCCAAATAGTTATCCCAGAAGTCTTCCAGATCCTTGTCGGTAGCGCCTGGAGAGAAGTAATAGGAGAGTTCTTTCGGCAATGCATCCGCTTTGAACAGATCGGTCCTTGTGCTGCCGTTAAGCGTGACGGACAATCCGTTCGCGAAGGACACGGTTCCGGCCAAAGTTCCGGTTTCGGCCAACACCGATTTTTCCACTATCCCTTCCGGCTGCTGATGCTTTTGATCGGTGCCGAGGATGTCCGGATTGATGCTGTAGATCTTGTTGGCGATCTGCGACCAATAATTCAAGTTTCGGCCGGTCGGAAGTCCTTGATTGTTCGGATCATAGAAGACGTGTTCGCCTTTGTAATTGTCATATCCCATCCAGGAGCTGAGGGTGACGGTAGGGGTGCTGGCGATGAACCAGATGTCACGGTTTGCCTCTGATGTGCCCGTCTTTCCTGCCCAATCGGCATTGAAGTTCAGATAATTGTTGATTGATCGTGCCGTGCCGTCCGTGATGACATCGCGGAGGATATCCAAAGTCAGATAGGCAGTCTGTTCCGAGAATACTTCTTCCGTTTCGGATTCATGCTGATAGACTACATTTCCATGTTTGTCCGTGATTGTTTCGATCAGATACGGAGAAACATGATCGCCGCCGGTCGCGAAAGTCGTGAAGGCACTCGTCTGTTCCAGCACGGTCGGGCCGTCGTTCGTTGCTCCGATAGCCAAGGATGGATTACCGTATTCCGATTCATCGATGGAGGTTATGCCCATCTTTTCGAGGTATTGCCCCGGATCCAGACCTTCGTCGTTCATGGCGACGTAGAGTTTGATTGTAGGGTTGTTTTTCGATTGATAGAGCGCCTGGCGAGCCGTCATGTATGAATTCGAAATTGTATCGCCGAAGTTGGTCGGTTCCCATAGCGAACCATCCGGCTGTTTGATGCTGATTTTTGTATCCGGCACCATTGATGCAGGATAGATGAAGTCTTGCTCGATTGCCGGTGCGTAGACCAACAGCGGCTTGATTGTTGAACCGGGCGAGCGGTTCGTGCTGAACACGTGATCGACTTGATTGACCGAGAAGTCCCGGCCCCCGATGAACCCGATGATTTTTCCGGTTTGGTTTTCGATCAGGACACTGCCGGTTTGGGCGAGCTCGGTGACTTCCTGCGTCACGCCATCCGCATCAACGTATGTATCCACATAGGTGTCCCCTAAAGTGTAACCGTAATCGGCAGCGACTTCCTGCATGCCGTTGTAGATATCTTTGTCGATGGTGCTGTATATGTTATAGCCTGAAAGCCGCAACTGGTTGTCCGCATTCGCATAGTATTCGTTGTACAATTCGATATCCGCTTCAATATCGTCCATCGAAAGGTCGTTTGCGGCTGCCGCCTGTTCCATCAGCACCAGAATTGCTTCGCGTTCGACTGCTTGGTATAGGTAGCTGTTCCGATCCTCCTGTGTGACATGGGCAGGCACGAAATCCTGAGTGATGTCATAGGCGACCGCGGCATCATACTCATCCTTGGTTATGTAGCCTTCGCTGAGCATCCGGAAGAGCACGGTATTCTTTCGGTTCAGCGCTGCGGTCAAATCTTCTTTTCTTTCACCGTACTGGGTGAAAGGGGTATAGGTATAGGGATTCTGCGGTATCCCTACCAAGAAAGCGGCCTGAGTCAACGAAACGTCAGCCGCATGCACGCCAAAAATGCCGTTCGCGGCTTCCTCTATGCCGGCGATATTGGAACCGCTGCTGTTTCGCCCGAAAGGAGAGACGTTCAAGTAAGCAGTCAGTATTTCGTCCTTCGTAAAGAAATTCTCAAGCCGCAGTGCCAATAAGATTTCATTGGCTTTGCGGGAAAAAGTCACTTCGTTCGTCAATATCTGCTGTTTGACGAGTTGCTGCGTCAATGTGGAACCGCCGGATTGGCTGCCGAAACCGGTCAGCTCGGTCACCAATGCCCGCAGTATAGCCTTGGGTACGATGCCGTTATGATCGTAGAAATTTTCATCTTCCGTTGCGATAAGGGCTTCTTTGATGAGCGGCGAAATGCTTTCCGAGCCCACGGTCGTTCTGACCAGATCGGTGCGGATCTCCGAAATGGCTTCATTGTTGGCGTAGTACATGGTGGAAACAAGCTCAACGTTCGCGATGTCTTCGGCCATGCTTTCGTAAGAAGGCGGAGACTCTTTAGAAATCAAGTTGGCGAAATAGCCCAAGCCCGCGCCACCGCCAAAGATCCCTAGCAAAAGAACCAAAAGCACAATTCCGGTCAAAATATTCCGGATCACCCCGACAAATACATTGAAACCAAAAGCTCCTTTGGACAGAAGCGGCTTCAAGTTTGTTTCGGTTTCCAGTCTAACCCGCATTTTTCGCCAGGACAGCCTGCCTTGGTCCATCCGTTTGTGGGTCCTTTGTTCCCAAAGCAAGGCTTTTTCTTTCGTGTTCATGGCATTTTCTTTCGTGAAAATCCGCTGGAGGCTGCCATATATCGATTGCCCAAGACCTCTGAAGAATGCACCGGTCTTTTTCAGCCATTTTCCCGCTTTAATTCCATCTGGATTATTCATATATTCCCTCTTTCCTTTTCAGGTGGTCGCTTACTAGTATAACAAAAAAGCTTTCCGCTGACTATTCCATAGAACGAACACCCTCCAAGTCGGAGAGGGCAAAAAAATCAGCAAGGATACCTCCCTTGCTGATTTTTTTGTTATGCAAGCGATGCGGCGGAATTTACGACCGGCTCTGCGATGGCTGCTAAACGTGCGGCTACATCCGCAGGAGACAGGTTATTGCGTTGGACGTAATAATTGGGTTCATGGATGCGGCATCCATGCGAGCAACTGCGCATATACTTGTGCTCGTTCTCTTCCGAACATAGCATTCTGCGGTTGCAGCTCGGGTTCGCGCAGTTCACGTAGCGTTCGCAAGGCGTGCCGTCGAACCAGTCTTTTCCCACAACGACATGTTCGATGCGGTTGATGTCGACGCCGATACGCTCATCAAACACATACATTTTCCCATCCCACAAATCGCCTTTGACGGTTTCGTCCTTGCCGTAGGTTGCGATGCCGCCGTGCAGTTGACCGACATCTTTGAAGCCTTCTTTCACCAGCCAACCCGAGAATTTCTCGCAGCGGATTCCGCCTGTGCAGTAGGTTACAACGCGCTTATCCATGAATTTTTCCTTATTGTCGCGGATCCATTGCGGTAATTCCCTGAAGTTCCGGATATCCGGACGGACAGCTCCGCGGAAATGGCCGAGGTCGAATTCGTAATCATTGCGCGCATCGATGACGACTGTATTTTCGTCAAGGATAGCTTCGCGGAACGCTTCTGGAGATAGGTATTCACCCGTGACCTCATTCGGGTTGAGGTCATTGCCGCCCAAGTGCAAGGAGACGATTTCCGGACGATAACGGACAAACATTTTTTTGAAGGCATGGCCATCCGTTTCGTCAATTTTGTAAGTGATGTCGTTGAAACGTGGATCTGCATTCATATGATCGATGTATGCTTGCGTTTGTTCCGTCGTTCCCGAAACCGTCCCATTGATTCCCTCTGCCGCAACCAAAATTCTTCCCTTTAAACCGATTTTTTTGCAGAACTGTAGGTGTTGTTGTGCAAATATTTCTGCGTCCTCTACTGGTGTGTATTTATAATAGAGTAGGACACGATATTCTTTTGTCATACTGCTCCCCCTATGTCATTGTGTTTTGATTCGAACGTTATGGAATTATACACATTTTGTAAGCAGAAAGCCAAGGATATGCTCAAAATAGGAAATAGGGCAACTTGCTTCGTGCTGGAGGGCCATCCGTGCTACACTATCGGGGAAAAAGAACGAAAGCGAGGGAATGTGATGGGAGACTGTACACTGATCGTGAATCCGTCTTCAGGCGGCGAAAAAGCACCGGAGTATCTGGAGCAAATGACGGAACAGTTGCGCAAACTGTTTGGTCAAATCAACGTCAAGGAAACCGAAAAACAGGGAGATGCCATCCGTTTCGCCTACGAGTCGGCAAACCAAGGACATCAGGCGGTCTTTTGCATGGGCGGCGATGGCACTGTTAACGAAACAATCAATGGTTTGGCTGCTGCAGGGGGAAAAGCGGCTTTCGGGTTCATCCCTTTGGGCACCGTCAATGACCTTGCAAGAGCAATCAGCATCCCTTTGGACCCCGTGGAGGCTATCCGCATGTTGGGCTCCGCTGTCTTGGTCGATCTCGACATAGGCAAGGTCAACGACCGCCATTTTGTGTCGAATGTGGCTGCAGGCGCGATACCCGAAGCGGTCGGAGCGGTCAGCATTGAGAAAAAAACGAAGTATGGCCCTCTGGCCTATTTCATCGAAGGGGGAAAGGCGCTGGCTGACCAGACCGTGCATCGCTTCCGGATCACAGTCGACGGGGAGACCTTTACCCAGGAATCGCCGCTCCTTTTGATCGCGCTCACGAATTCGCTCGCCAGCTTCGAAAGCTTCATGCCGGAGGCGCAGGTTGATGACGGCAAGATGCGTCTGGTCGTCTTAAAAGAGTCCAGTCTGCTTGATTCGCTCACACTTTTGGCGCAGGTGCTCAGGGGTGAAATCAAAGCTTCCGAAAGCGTCATTTATCGATCGTTCAAGCGGGCCACCATTGGTTTGGAGGATGGCGATAGCCTGATCACCAATGTGGACGGGGACGAAGGGCCGGCATTTCCGCTCGAAATAGCGATACTGCCTTCCTTCCTCAAAGTTTATGCACCGGCTCCACTTCACGAACAACGAGGCTGAGAGATAAATCAAATTTTGGTTGAAAATAGCTGAACAGTAAAAATAGAAATCGCATGAAATCAACGTTTGTAAGCTTGATTTCATGCGATTTTTTCTTTTTTTAAGACTTTTGTCCCAGTCTCATCCGCTCCGGTGGTCCGGCGCTAAACACGTTCTGTCCCGCTCTCTTCAGATATATTTTTCGGTCAGACGCAAAAATTCTGCAACGTCTTCAGCCATGATCTCCAATCCTTGGTTCCAGAATTCGAGCTGGGTGATGTCGGCGCCAAGATGCTTCAGCACAAGGTCTTCCGTCGTCATCGAGCCGGTATCCCGCAGGAGGGAAATGTAGGTTTCTTCGAAGTTGCCGCTCTGCTGCATCGACTGTGCATAAATGCCGAGACTGAAAAGGAAACCGAACGTGTAAGGGAAGTTGTAGAAGGGCACATCATCAATGAAAAAGTGCAGCTTGCTCGCCCAGAACAGGGGATGGTATTCACTTAAACTGTCCTGGTAAGCCTCTTTCTGGGCTGCCTCCATCAGTGCGGACAGACGATCCGCCGTGACGAAACCATTCATTCTTTCTGTGTAGAAGGATTTTTCGAAAATGTAACGGGCATGAATATTCAAAAACATAGCGGTCGCATTTTCCAGTTTTGTGTTCAAAAGCGCTATTTTTTCTTCGTCGCTGCTCGCTTCTTTGACCGTAGCCGCACTGATGATGGTCTCCGCAAAAGTTGATGCGGTTTCGGCAACGTTCATGGCGTAGCGCGTATTCAGATCAGGGAGGTCGCGCATCACATGGGAATGGAAAGCATGGCCCAATTCATGGGCCAGTGTGCTCATGTCGCTGGCTGAACCTGTAAAGGTCATGAAAATACGCGATTCCTTTGATTCGGGATAATCTTCGCAATATCCGCCGGGGCGTTTTCCGGAACGATTCTCGGCTTCGATCCACCGGTCCTTGACTGCATCCAAGGAAAAAGCGGCCAGTTTCGGACCGAATGATGTAAAGTGTCCGATGATGTAGTCTACGGCTTCGTCGAAGCTGAAGGTTTTTGATTTGAAATCACCGAGCGATACGGGAGCATCGACATCGTACCAAGCCAACTTGTCTTTGCCGATGAGAGCGGCTTTACGGTCCAGAAACGAGAGGAACGGCTGTTTGTAGGCGCTGATGGCCCGCCACATCGAGTCCAAAGTCTCGCGCTTGATGCGGTTGTAGCGCAGCGATTCCGCCAGGAAATCCTCATCCTGGTGCGCCTCAAAATCGGCCAGACGGAATCCCTGCAGATGATTCAGCGTATCGGCGAATGCCGGCGCAAGCGATCCCCAAGCTTTTTCCCATTCAACGAACAATCTTTTCCGGACATCCGGATCGGGATCGGCATACATCCGGTTCATCGCCTGGCCTGCCGACAGTTGGCTCAGGCTGCCGTCTGTTTCTTCGAAAGGAATCTTGACGAAGGATACGAGCGTATCGTAGTGCGCGCTCCAACCGTTGAAGCCATCGACACGCAGGTTCGCCAACAACGCCTCCTCCTTGTCGGACAAGAGCCGGCCGCCTTGCTGGCGCCATTCCGTGAGGGCGAATGCAAGTGGTGAAAAGTCCGGTTTTCGCAACAGCAAATCCCAATCGCCGGCATTGATGGCGGTTATTTTTTTCTTCAGAGTCGTTTGAATAATCGTTAATTTGCTGTACAATTGGATTATTCGCGCATGGATTGCGCTTGCATCCAAATCCGAGACGTCGGCTGATTGGACGCCGGTTATGAAGCTGTTGCATTGCATCAAGGCTTTGGCGAACACCTCTTCGCTATGCAGCAATTCCAGGAAAGCTGGATATTCCGGCTTATCGTGTTCGGGGTCCCAATCCTTCGCCGCGGTTTCAAAGTCATTCAATCCGGTTTGGATGGATATTATTTTTTCATGCAAGGCCGGTGAAGAACTGCCGCCCTCAAAAAAAGAGTCCAAATCCCAGGTTAGGCTATATTTCATACTGCTCATCCTCTCGATATCTGTGGTCTATCGTAAAATGCGATATTTTCATTATAGCAATCCCCGACAAAAATATGAAAAAGAATTCGTCTCATGAAAGGAAAAAGCCCTATGCAAAGAGAACAAAAAAGCAATTCATACCTGTTAGGAGCGGTCTTGATCATGGTCTATCTTTATTACCGCGCCACTTTCGAGCAAAATTTCTATGCGCTGCCGAACATCCTCGCAAATCTGCTCCAGTCGCAGCCGTTGTCCGGCCTGTTCGCTATGTTCACCTTCCAGTACGGCGAGCAGACGATCAGCATCGGGGCTTTGGGCTATTTCGGCTTTCTGGGATTTTTCGGAAGCAAAATCTGGTCATTCCTGATCTATTTCCTGCTGGCTTATCTGTGGTATGGCGGCCTTGCCGGGAAGCTGCGGGATGCCTTTACGCCCAGCACGGTGGCTTTACTGCTATCGGTGAGTTATGCTGCGGCAGACGAATTCCATCAATCGCTCGTGTCTCCGGCATTTGCGATGAAGGAAGATGTCATTTTGGCGGGCAGCGGCGCTATTTTGGCGGTGATCGCCGGCTGGTTCTTCCTGACTGCCAGAAAAGGAAGAAAGTGAATTGCCATGAGAGGCTACTTTTGATAAAATGATTGAGTAAATTAATAGATGAGAAGAGGGATCTGAATGTCAGGACATTCAAAATGGAGTAAAATCAGAGGCGCGAAAGGCGCTGCAGATCAAAAACGAGGTAAAATTTTCCAGAAATTATCGAAAGAAATCTATATGGCTGCAAAGAACAGCGGTCCGGATCCCTCATCTAACCCTAGCCTGCGCTTGATCATCGAAAAAGCCAAAGCGGCCAACATGCCGAACGACAACATCACCCGCGCCATCAAGAAAGCAACTTCAGCTGGAGAAGGCGAAAACTACGAAGAAATCACCTATGAAGGGTACGGCCCGAATGGTGTGGCTGTCCTTGTACATGCCTTGACCGACAACCGCAACCGTACTGCGACCAACATCAGAGTCGCATTCAACAAAAACGGCGGATCATTGGGCGAGTCCGGTTCCGTTAGCTATATGTTCGACCGCAAAGGCTACATCGCGATCGAACGTGAAGATTTGGAAGTGGACGAAGACACGATGCTGATGAGCGTATTGGAAGCCGGCGGTGAGGAATTGCAGACGAGCGATGAAGTGTTCGAAATTTATACAGATCCAGCCGATTTTGATGCTGTTTGCGAAGCGTTGAAAGCTGAAGGCTATGTGCTGGCTGAAGCGGAAGTCACGATGGTACCGCAAACTTTGTCGGCTATCGCTGCTGACAAAGAAACGCAATTCAGAACGATGCTGGAAAAATTGGAAGACGACGATGATGTCTCCGAAGTGTTCCACAACGCCGATCTGGACGAAGAATAGAATTCGACAGAGAATGAAAAAACGATTGTCCTCCGAGGCCCTTGGTGCGGAGAGCGATCGTTTTTTATTTTGATGGAAAGGGTCGCTCCGGTGTAATCGCTTTCTCGACGGGCTTGTAGTATAATTATAATGTAAATCAGATAGGCAGAGCCGATATTCGCCCGGGTTGTTCGTTCAAAAGTACAATTGCACACCAGCGAGAACTGCTCGGTCTAAACAATGAATGGGGGAACAGCATATGGCAAAGGTATTATTTGTGATTGCACCGGAAGACTTCCGCGACGAGGAATTGTTCATGACCCAGGAAGAAGTGGCAAAATGCGGGCATGAGATGTGGATCGCCAGCCACAAAACCGGGACATGCATGGGCGTCCATGGCGGAATCGCGCAGTCCGATCTTTTGGTCGAAGATGTCGATACAAACAGTTTTGATGGTGTGGTGTTCGTCGGTGGGAAGGGAAGCAGCGTTTTCTTCGACGATCCGCATGCCTGGATGTTGGCGCAAGCGATGAACGGCCAAGGCAAAATGGTTGCCGCCATCTGCATCGCTCCTGTCATTTTGGCCAATGCCGGTCTGCTGAAGAAAAAAAATGCGACGGTTTTCAATTCGGAAATTGCGGCCATCGAGGCCAAGGGGGCGGTCTATTCCGGGTCGGGCGTCACCGTCGACGGGAACCTCATCACCGCAAGCGGGCCGGATCAAGCGAAACAATTCGGCCAGGAAATTTGTGGATTTTTGTCGAAATAAACCGTCAGGAGTGTTGCGGGCGAAATGGAGGCGGCATGGAAGATGAAAGAGTTGAAAGCCAGAATCGATGTACTGATGGAACGGGATCCCGTCAGAATGCAGGAACTGGAAAGAATGTTCGGAATGCTGAAATTTGAACTGCTGGAAGCAAAAAAAGCAGTGGATCTGCAGGAAATCACACTTGCTGACGTGAAAGGCGAATGGATCAAAGACAATTCGGAGGAAAAGCTTGTTTCTATGCGTGAGGAAGAACGGAACCTTAAGATCGGCAAGTTGATCTATAGTGCTGCAGTGGAGAAAATGGACATCATGGAGAGAGTTGTTCTTTTGCTTTCCTGAAGCGGTATTGCGGTGAATCGAAGACACAAAGAACGGCAAGGGCAGATAAAATGGCCTTGCCGTTCTTTGCCGTCCTGGCGATTGTTTGCGGTCATTCCGACTGTTCGTCGAGGAAATCATTGATTTTCTGCTTGTATGATTCATCCGTTATAAGATAGGAAAAACCTTCGCCTACGACGCTTTGGGCTTCGCTGATCGTGAAGAAAGCTTTCGGGTCGATGGCCGTGACAATCCGGTTGAGCGGCATCAGTTGCTGCCTGTTGACGACGATCAACAGCACTTTTTTCTGGCGCTTGGAATAGTAGCCTTCCCCTTCCAAAAAAGTCATGCCGCGGCCGATTTTTTTATCGATCGCCTCCGCGATTTCCTGGTGTCGGTCCGAGATGATCAGCACCTGTTTCCTCGGATTGAATCCCTCCAGGATAAAGTCCAGCACCTTCGTCTGCACATAAAGATGCACGGCAGTCAAAACGACATTCTCCAACCCGATGACGAAGATGGAGGGGCCGACAACGAAAATATCCAACACAACAAGAGCAACGCTTGTGCTCCAACCGAGGTATTTATTGAAAATCAGGGCGATGATATCGGTCCCGGCCGTTGAGCCGCCAGCCTGCATGACGAGACCCAAACCGGTGCCGACCAAAAATCCGGAGCAGAGCGGCGCTAGAATGATTGTTTCCATCGGATACCGCCAAGCAGCCGTAAGGTGCAGGAACACCGACATCAATAAGGTAGCGAGAAGCGTCAGCCTCATGGTCGACTTCTCCAAAAAGCGGAATCCGACGATCAGGATGACGGCGTTCAGCAGGAAACTCGTCACAGCTACGGGAATATCCAATGTATAGAAGGCCAACAAACTTATACCAGTGACACCTCCTTCACCCAGGTGGTTTGCCACAGAAAACATATTGATGCCTATCGAGAAAAGAAATGTTCCGATCATGATCAAAAGAATGGATGAAGCCATGTTCTTTTTCAAAAAATTCACCTCTTCCTTTCCGAAATCGTCTTATGCTTGCGGATGGGGCCGCAAGTTGAATCAATATCACCTATTTTATAATAAGTTTCTCGTCGGAGAAAGAGCAGATGCATGGATTTTGCAGAAGCTATAAGTGACGGCAAAAAAGAAACGAGGTGATGATATGGAAGAAAAAGCTGAGAGCCTGTTGGCGGAGGCGATGCGGTTAGGTGTATCCGATATCCATCTGCTCCCTTACGAAGACCACTATGAACTCTTTTTTCGCGTGAGTACCGGATTGTCGAAAATATCCGCTTATTCCATCGAGAAAGGGGAACGGCTGATTTCCTACTTCAAATTTCTTTCGAACATGAACGTAGGGGAAAGGCGGAAACCCCAATCCGGAGCTGTCAGGTACCGCCTGGATGGCAGAAAGATAGAATTGAGGCTGTCGACAATCGCAAATTTCCGTTATCAAGAGTCGCTCGTTATCCGGATGCTCTACGCCAACCCGGCTTCCGATCCGGGATTGCATGCCTTCTTTCCGGAGCAGGAAAGGGCATTGCTGGACCTGTTGGACCACAAAAGTGGATTGGTGCTCTTTTCCGGACCTACCGGCTCCGGAAAAACGACCACCATCTATCATTTGCTGCGCAGAAAATACGCAGATGAACCTTTGCAGATCATTACGATGGAGGATCCGGTCGAAATCGAAGAACCGCTGTTTCTGCAGGCCGAAGTGAATGAGGCTGCGGGCATCACTTACGACCTGCTGATCCGCCAATGCCTGCGCCATCATCCGGACATCCTTGTGATAGGCGAAATCCGGGATGAGGAAACCGCCAAAATGGTTGTGAGGAGCGCCTTGACCGGGCATCTGGTGATCGCAACGATCCATGCCAAAGAGTCGTTCGGGGTATTGGAAAGGCTGCGGGAATTGGCGATTTCTTCCGAACAAATGAAGCAGACGCTGCTTGCGGTCGTCTCGCAACGGCTGGTCGCAAAATTTTGTCCGCTTTGCGCCGGCAAATGCACGATTCACTGCTCCCACTATCAGGTGAACGAAAAGTCAGCCGCCATCTACGAAATACTGGCGGGCAAGGAACTGCAGAACCATCTGCAGAATAAGGAGGATGGAAAGCGATTTGTTTCTTTGAACGACAAATTGCGTAAAGCCTATGCGTGTGGATATATTACGGAAAAGCACTACTTGGAGAATCTTGTCTGAAAAGCGTTGGCAAGCTAAAGAGCAGGCTTATTTTTTGAAGCGCTTGGGTGAATTGCTGCAGGAAGGCTTTTCTCTGTCCGAAGGGCTGTCTTTTCTGAAGATGATGCAGCCGAAACGTGCGGACGACATCCAGCGCATGCTTGCAAGACTGGAAACGGGCGTCAATTTGGCGGAGGCTTTGGCCGGGTGCGGTTTTTCGGAGCAGGTGGTTTCGCAGTTGCGGTTATCGTTCCTTCACGGAAAACTGACGGAAACGTTGCTGTTCTGTTCCGACTTTTTGGCCGAAAAGGACAAACAGTTGCAAAAGCTCAGAAAAGTTTTGATCTATCCGCTGTTTTTGCTCGTGTTCGCGAATGGCATGCTGATTGCGATCAGGCAGGTACTGCTCCCGAGCCTGGAGACGATGC
This sequence comes from Trichococcus ilyis, assembly GCF_900109135.1. Classification (GTDB taxonomy): domain Bacteria; phylum Bacillota; class Bacilli; order Lactobacillales; family Aerococcaceae; genus Trichococcus; species Trichococcus ilyis. Next base: position 52,141 of record NZ_FNYT01000009.1, read on the forward strand.
TGCAGCCTGCAGAAGACGGGCCCGGCCGGATGGCCAGCATCACCCTGGCTTATTTGAAGAACCTGCCGCTCATTATCCTGGGGACTGCGGCTTTGGGGGCAAGTTTGTTTTTGCTGGCGAAAATGTATCTGAAGCGGAAATCCGCTTTCCGGCAATCATTGTTGTTCTGCAGGATTCCGCTCTTGAGCAGATGGGTCCAACTCTATTATTCCTTTTTCTTCTGCCGGGAATACGCCTATTTTTTCCGCAACGGGATGCAGTTGAATCAAATCGTTTCGCTGATGCGTGGAGACGAGGGGACGGCCTGGATGAAGGAAATATCCGGGTTGGTGGAGGAGGGGCTGACGCAGGGCGACAGCCTGACGACGATCATCAAACGTTATCCAATCTTCAAAGAGGAAATGGGTTGGATCATTTACCACGGCGAGCTCACCAGCCAGCTGCCGATCAAATTGAGCATGTACAGTGAAGAATGTTTCCGGCTGCTGATTGCTGACATTGAACAGAAAATCGGCTGGCTGCAGCCCGTCTTGTTCCTTATGGTCGCCATCATCGTAATGGCGATCTATCTGATATTGTTGATGCCGATGCTTAGTTCATTAGGAGGAATGTATTAAATGGAAACGATAAAAAAAACGCTGAAGAATAAGGAAGCCTTCACACTGATGGAAATGGTCCTCGTCCTGTTCATCATTTCGGTGCTGATGCTGATGATCATCCCGAATGTGGCGAACACGAAGGAAAGCGTGGAGGCGAAAGGGACCGATGCATTGGCGGTGGTCGTGCAGACCCAAGCGGATATGTACGAACTGGACACGGGGACGGAGGCGGCGAGCTTCACTGTCCTGAGCGACGAAGGATACATCAGCGCTAAACAATTGGCTGAGGCGAACGCCAAACTGACGATCAGCGCCGGTGAAGTGGGAACGATCACGCCTGCAACCACGCCGTGATGACGGCCTGACCGATGCGAAAGAGCGGATTCACTTTGTTCGAAAGCCTGTTGGTGCTGGCGATCGCTTCCCTGATTTTGCTGTTGACTCCACGACTGGACACCGCGATGGACGAATTCGCCTTCACTCTGTTTTTGGATGATTTCCTGACGGAGCTGCACACGGCGCAGAGCTATGCGGTCATCACCGGAAACGGCGTCAACATGGATGTCGCGCGTCCGATCGGTGCGACGCATTACGCTGTTTTCAAAGACGGAAGCGTTTCGGATCGGTACGCCAACCGCAAACTGCTGTTGCCTGAAGGCGCCAGGGTGATCCAAGGCTACACCGGATTCATCAAAGGGGGCAGCGGCTATCTTCAGCCAAACACTATCATCATGGAAACGGCCCGGTCTCGCTACACCATCACAATCCAACTGGGGAGCGGTCGTTATGAAATCAACAAAGCTGCACGATAGCAGCGGTTATATGCTTTTCGAAAGCCTGATTGCTTTGGCCTTGGTCAGTCTTTCCTTCTGCGTGCTGCTGCCGCATGCCGTTCAATTTTTTGCGGTATTAGAAGCGGCGGAAACGGAAGTAGCCTATTGGCGAGTCGCACAAGACCAAATGCGGGCTGTCGCCAAGGGCGGGAACCCTTTCGGGAGTCACGTTTCGGGAGGAATTACTTTCACCACAAGCTGGGATGCGGAAACAGCGCAGTTGGAAATCAGCGGAAATGCCGGCGCAGAAAGGGTGGTTGTCCATGGGAACGCAGACCAGACTGAAGACCGTTAGGAAGTCACAAGCAGGTTTTACCTTGTTCGAAGCGGTCTTAGCCCTGACCGTCAATACATTTGTGCTCTTGCTTGTGATGGGCGGACTTGAAGTGATCCGTACCGCCCAAACCCAAATGGAGAGGACCCAAGATGCGGAATGGCATCTTTTCCTGATCCAACTTGAGCATGAATGGGAGGATGAGTTGCTCGTCCAAAAGACGAGCACAGCCATCCGCACCAAGTCGCAGAATCCCGCCGACACGGCTGCCTATACTTACGAATTCCGGACCAACAAACTCCTCCGGTACAAAAATGGGAGCGGCTATCATCCGATGCTGATGCATGTCAAAGTGCTGAAATATGAGGTAACCAATGAAGGCGTTACTATCCAGGCTACACTTTCGGACAACCGGACCCGCAGAGCGCATATCCTTTTATCCAAAGCGCCAGCTTAAGGGTTGGCGTCCTGTTTCGTTAGGGGAGGGCGGATCCATCTTGCCGATCACGATATTCTACCTGTTCCTTTCGCAGCTGATGCTTTTCGGGATCATCCGGGTGTACGAGAACCAACTCTATCTGTACAGATTGACGGAAAACCATTATAAAGCCCAAACGCTGCTGGCCTACACCGACTACTGGCTTCGCGACCGGAACAAAGCCGCGACTCCGGAAAACCAAATCGTGCCGGCTGTCCTGTCTTTCGAAGAAGGAACCGTGCGGTGCTCGGTGGACGCGGGCGGGAAAGTCACTGCAACCGTGACGCTGCAAAACAACTACAGCGAAACGCAAGTAACGGAAATCTTCACGCAGGAACGGCCGGATTGAAGGGCCAGGAAGTGGCAAATACAGCAAAACGCGCAAACAAGCCGGAAATCTGCCGGTTTGGTTTGTGCGTTTTTTTCGGCTGCGTCCCGTATTGCAAGCGGAGGGAATGCCGGCTGTGAGCCGTGCATCTTTGACGGGCACGAATTCACCCCTATCTATGCCGGCTTTTTTTTGATATACTGGATAAGTATGTTTTCAAACAATCAGGATTTTTTTGGAAGGAAGTATGTGAAATGAGTAGAGTCTCAAAATTGCAGGCTGCCATCAAAGCCAAGAAGATGGATGCAATGCTGGTGACAAGTCAATATAACTTACGTTATGTTTCCAATTTTACGGGTACGACCGGTCTGGCGGTCATCACTCAAGAGGAAGCTTTTTTTGTGACCGACTTCCGTTATACCCAGCAAGCTGCTGCACAGGCGCAAAGTTTTCAGATCATTCAGAACAAAGGACCGATTTTTGATGAAGTCAAAAAAATCGTCGAGGGCAAGGGACTGGCATCGCTGGGCTTCGAAGACGCCGTCATGTCATTCCGCAGTGTCGAGGACTTGGAGGACTTGGTGACGTGCGATCTGCTTCCGGCTTCGGGCATCATCGAGGAATTGCGTGAAGTCAAAGACGCTGAAGAAATCAAGACCATCAGACGGGCCTGTGAGATAGCGGATGCCGGCTTCATGTTCATTCTTGAGCACATCCGTCCGGGGGTTTCGGAAATAGAAATCGCCAACCGCCTGGATTTCCACATGCGCGAATTGGGCGCGAGCGGTGTTTCTTTCGAAACGATAGTCGCCAGCGGCCTGCGTTCCGCCATGCCGCATGGTGTGGCGAGTCCCAAGCTGATCGAAAAAGGCGACTTCGTGACGCTGGATTTTGGTTGTTATTACAACGGCTATGTTTCGGATATGACCCGCACAGTTTCAGTGGGGCAACCCCACCCGGAATTGAAGAAAATCCACGGGATTGTGCTGGCTGCCCAGCTGCGCGTGAATGAGGCGGCAAAAGCCGGCATGACGGGCATCGAAGTCGACAGTGTCGCCCGCGATTACATTACTGAACAAGGTTATGGGGAAGCGTTCGGCCACTCCAATGGCCACGGAATCGGTTTGGAGATACACGAGGGACCGAACACATCGCAGAAAGCCGGGAAAGTGCTGGTGCCGGGAAATGTCATCACGAATGAACCAGGCATCTATCTTGCGGGGCTGGGCGGCGTACGGATCGAAGACGATCTTGTGATCAGGGAAAACGGCAATGAAATTCTGACACATTCGCCAAAAGAGCTGATAATTTTATAAAAAAATAGAATCCGCACTAAAATAATGGTAAACTTAGTTCAAATGAGCTGCCACAGGAGGAATTATTGATGATTTCAGTAAATGATTTTAAAACAGGTTTGACGATCGAGATTGATGGAGGGTTATGGAAAGTTGTCGATTTCCAACACGTAAAGCCGGGTAAAGGCGCGGCTTTTGTGCGTTCCAAACTGAAAAATCTCCGCACGGGCGCGGTCCAGGAAAAAACTTTCCGTGCAGGCGAAAAAGTCGGAAAAGCGCATATCGCGAACCGCAAAATGCAATATCTGTACGAGAGTGCCGGTGCCTACGTGTTCATGGACATGGAAAACTATGAACAGATCGAATTGAGCGCAAGCCAAATCGAGTATGAATTGAACTATCTGAAAGAAAACATGGAAGTCAACATCCTGATGTATGAATCAGAAACTTTGGGCGTCGATCTGCCGAACACAGTCATCCTGCGTGTCGAAGAGACTGAACCCGGCATCAAAGGTGATACAGCTTCCGGCGGCTCAAAACCTGCCAAAATGGAAACAGGATTGATGGTCAACGTGCCATTCTTCGTAAATGCGGATGACATGCTGATCGTCAATACTACGGACGGTTCATACGTATCCCGCGCATAATGTTTCCCAAGAAAGGAGAATGACAGATGATGGAAGAAACAAACATTCCTTTAGCAAACGGTCCGGCTCCTCTGGGGGAGATTGAGATTGCTCCCGAAGTAATTGAAGTGATCGCAGGCATCGCCGCCAACGAAGTGGAGGGCGTTTATGCGATGCAAGGCTCTTTCAAGACCGGCGTCAACGAATTGCTGGGACGCACTTCCCACAATAAAGGGGTGCATCTGACGGTCGATGAAAATGGTTTGGGAGTGGACGTTTATTGTTACATCAAGTACGGCGCTTCCGTTCCCAAAGTAGCTTTGGATATGCAAGAAAAAGTAAAGGAACAAGTCCTGTACATGAGTAACCTTGAAGTGTCTCAAGTGAACGTTCATGTGGTCGGGCTTGTTGCACCGAAATCCGAAGACAATTCCTATCTGGATTTGGATACAGAATTGGGGGATAATGCGTGAGCGCTTCCCGTTTAACCAGAAGAGAAATTCGTGAAAAGGCGCTGCAAGCCCTTTTCCAATTGAAAACAAACGAAGAATTGACCCCGGAAGAAGCCATCAAGCAGGCTCTTTTGAGCGATTCAGAGGAATGGGACAGCGAAGACGACATCGAACTCCAGGATTATCCATACTTGGTCACGCTAGTGCATGGCGTTTTGGATAATCAAGCGGCTATCGATGAAGCAATCCAACCATACCTGAAGAACTGGACGGTCGGCAGATTGGCCAAAGCCGATGCTTTGATCATGCAGATCGCGGCCTACGAAATGTTGTTGGGTGATACGGAACAGGTGCCGCAAAAGGTGGCGCTGAATGAAGCGATCGAAATCTCAAAGCTTTATTGCGATGAGCAATCGAGCAAATTCATCAATGGCGTATTGTCCAACCTCATTCCTAAATCGGAAAATCCTTAATGCTTCGGCATAAGGGTTTTCTTTTTTTGTCGGCTGGTTTGAACCTGGCGAGTCCGCTTTTCTAACCGTAATCAAAGATAATATGGTAAAATAGACGGTAACACCAAGGAAGAGGAGATTGATGAATGGAAACGATCATGATGGATGGCAAAGGATTGGCAAAAAAAATGCAGGAACAGATGAAGGAACAGGTGGCTGCACTCACGGCAGCAGGGAAAACGCCTGGTCTTTGCGTCATTTTGGTGGGCGAAGACAAAGCGAGCCAGGTCTACGTCCGCAATAAGGAAAAACAATCGGCGGCAATGGGCATGAATTCGCGCGTCGTCCGTCTGCCTGCAGACATTTCCGAAGCGGATCTTCTGGCGGAAGTCGAAAAGCAAAACCAGGATGACAGCATGCACGGCATTTTGGTCCAACTGCCTTTGCCGAAGCATATAGATGAGCAAAAAGTACTGCGGGCGATCAGTTATGAGAAGGATGTGGATGGGTTCCATCCGATGAACGTCGGGAACTTTTTCCTGGGGAACGAATCAGCCTTGCCGTGCACGCCTTACGGCATCATGAAGATTTTGGAAGAATACAACATTGCGCTGGAAGGGAAAAAAGCGCTGGTGATCGGCCGAAGCAACATCGTCGGAAAACCGATGTCCATCATGCTCCTGAACGAAAATGCAACGGTGACAATCGCTCATTCGCGCACGAAAAACCTGAAGGAATTGGCGAAAGAAGCCGATATCCTTGTTGCGGCGATCGGCAGAGGCCACTTTATCACAGCTGATTTCATCAAAGAAGGTGCAGTCGTCATCGATGTCGGTATGAACCGCAGTGCAGAAGGCAAATTGATCGGCGACGTGGATACGGCAGCTGCGATGGGCATCGCCAGCCATATCACGCCTGTCCCGGGCGGGGTCGGTCCGATGACGATTACGATGCTTTTGCAGCAAACGATCGACAAAGCAAAATGACCAAGGAGGCATAAAGTTGGAACCTCTTTATCTGAGCGTCACTGCTTTAACCAAGTACATCAAAAGAAAATTCGATGCCGATCCTTATCTCGAGCGCGTCTACCTTACCGGCGAAATATCCAATTATCGTCCGCGTCCGGGCCATCAGTACTTCAGCCTGAAGGATGACCATGCTGTCATCTCGGCAGTGATGTACAAAGGCAGGTTCGATAAGTTGACTTTCACGCCAAAGGAAGGGATGAAGGTGATGCTGATCGGACGCGTGAACGTCTACGAAGCAGGCGGCACCTATAATATCATGGTCGAGCATATGGAACCTGACGGTATCGGCGCTCTGTATCAGGCTTTTTCGGAACTGAAGGAGAAATTGGCGCGGGAAGGATTATTTTCCTTGCCGAAGAAAAAAATACCGGTTTTTCCGAAACGGATCGCCATCGTGACCAGTCCGAGCGGTGCTGTCATCCGGGACATCATGACGACCGTGAAAAGAAGATATCCGATTGTCCAGCTGGTGCTCTATCCGACCGTTGTCCAAGGGAAGGATTCCGCCGGCAGTATCATCAGGAATCTGCAAACCATCGAGCAAAAAGGCGACTATGACTTGGTCATTGTCGCAAGGGGCGGCGGTTCCATCGAGGATCTCTGGTCCTTCAACGAGGAAACGGTCGTTCGCCAAATCGCAGCCATGACTATCCCGGTGATTTCCTCGGTCGGACATGAAACCGATACGACCTTGTCCGACTTTGTTGCCGATGTCAGGGCTGCAACGCCCACGGCAGCGGCAGAATTGTCAGTGCCGGTATTGAACGATGTCAACCGCTATATCCATCAGCTCGAAAACCGGCTGTACCAGAAGCTGCGGCATCTGCACACGCTGCAGCAACAGCGTCTGAATCGCGCCATGCAATCCTACATCTTCAGGCAACCGGAAAGGATGTATGAGGGCTATGCGATAAAAGCGGATCAGGTTCAGCTGCGCCTGATCAGTCAAATGCAGCAGCAGATCCAATTACGCTCCACTGACTTGGAGCGACTGCAATTGCGTCTGGAAAACCGCAACCCGGAACGGGAAGTCGCATTGGCCGAAAAACGCAGACAGCAGCTCAGTGAGCAATTGAAGAGGGCCATGGAGCGATATGCGAAACAGCAGGAACAACGCCTGAACACGGCCATGCAATCGCTGGATTTGCTGAGTCCCTTGAAGATCATGTCGCGAGGCTACACATATACGACGAGAGACGGCGAGATTGTATCGTCCGTCAAAGAGCTGCAAAGCGGCGACAAATTGAAAGTGAATTTTTCGGACGGTTATGCCGAAGCGGAAGTAAAATATGTGGTGGAGGAAAAGTGATGAAGGCCGAAAAAAATGTTAGTTTTGAAGAAGCGATGAACCAATTGGAAGCGATCGTGACCAGGCTGGAAGCCGGGGATGTGCCCTTGGAGGAGGCACTGGAGCAATTCAAAGTGGGAATGGACCTCAGCAAGTACTGCCAGGATACTCTGAACATTGCTGAAAAAACGCTGACAAAAATCGTGAACGCTGATGGTTCTGAAGTGGATTTTGAAGAGCCTGCGTCCCGAAGCGAAGGAGAATGAAGAGCATGAATCTCAGAGAGTTTCAAGCGGAATGGATGCCTCGGTTCGATGCTTACCTCTATTCGGAATTGAGAGCGGCTGTCCCTGAGCAAGAAAATCTGCATAAAGCGATGGCGTATTCTTTAATGGGGGGCGGAAAAAGAATTCGCCCTCTTTTGGTATTGGCGACCCTTGCGTTGGCGGGGAGGGAGATTTCCGACGGCTTTGCTGCCGCAGCTGCTTTGGAGTATATCCATACCTACTCCCTGATCCATGATGATCTGCCTGCTATGGATGACGATGACTACAGGCGTGGCCGTTTGACCTCGCACAAAGTTTTCGGGGAATCCACGGCGATACTTGCGGGCGATGCCCTGTTGACGGCCGCATTCGAAATTCTCGCGGAAACACCAACACTATCGGCTGACAAGAAAATCAGGCTGATTGCCCTATTGGCGAAAGCCGCCGGTCCGGACGGGATGATAGCCGGCCAGATGGATGATGTTGAAGGCGAAGAGAAAAGATTGACAATCGAAGAATTAAAGCAAGTGCACGACAAAAAGACCGGTGCCTTGATCCGATTTTCCGTTACGGCCGGATGCCTGATCGCCGAAGCGGATGGATCATTCGCAAGGGAAATGGAACAGTTCTCGCGGCACTTGGGTTTGGCTTACCAGATCCACAATGACCTGAAAGATGTCGTGCTGGATGAGGCACAGACCGGCAAGACCACCCATCACGATGCCGATTTGAACAAAAACACATACCCATCCCTGCTAGGGGTCGCCGGAGCCATCCAGGAACTGAACACTGTCATCGGCCAAGCGGAAGGCTGTTTGGAACGACTGGCAGCTCGCATTGACGATGCGGAAAATAAAATAGACGTATTCCGCGAAATATTGGATTACGTCAGAATATAACGGGAGATTACCATGGAAAAAGAAAGATTGGATTTACTTGTAGTGCAACAGGGCTTGACCGATTCCCGCGAGAAAGCCAAAAGATTGATCATGGCCGGGCAAATCTACGATGAAAACAACCAAAGATACGATAAACCGGGGGAAAAGGTTTCGACTGAAAAAACGCTCCATATCAAAGGCGAGACCCTGAAATACGTGAGCCGCGGCGGACTGAAGCTCGAGAAGGCCATCGCTTTGTTCGAGTTGGATCCAAAAGACAAAATCTTTTTGGACATCGGCAGCTCGACCGGCGGCTTTACGGATGTCGCACTGCAAAATGGGGCGAAATTATGTTACGCCTTGGATGTCGGCTACAATCAACTGGATTGGAAATTACGCCAAGACGAACGGGTCGAGGTGATGGAACGGGTGAATTTCCGATACAGCAAACTGGAGGATTTCGAAAAAGGCAGGCCGGAAATGGCTTCCATCGATGTATCCTTCATTTCCTTGAAACTGATTTTGCCAGTGCTGAAGGACATCATTGCAACCGGCGGTGACGTCGTGGCGCTGATCAAACCGCAATTTGAAGCCGGAAGAGGCAAAATCGGCAAAAAAGGGATCGTCAGCGATCCGGCTGTCCATAACGAAGTGTTGAAGGATATTCTGGAGTTTGCATCCTTGACCGGCTTCGATGTGAACAATCTGAGCTTTTCCCCCATCACCGGAGGAACCGGAAACATCGAATTTTTGGTCCACTTACAAGCCAACGGCCATGCGCCGGGCATCATTTCTCCTGAAATCGACAGCCCGAAAGTGGTCCAGGAGGCTTATCAGCAGCTGAAAAGTAAAGCAATCTCAATTTCCGATAAATGACAAATATTTAAAGGAAGCGTTGCGAAGGGGAATGCCGAATGTTACAAGAGTTGTCCATTAAAAATTTTGCAATAATTGAAAATCTTCAAGTGAGTTTCGAAGAAGGCATGACCGTCCTTACCGGGGAAACGGGTGCCGGCAAATCCATCATCATCGACGCGGTCGGTTTGCTGGCCGGCGGCAGAGGATCCAATGACCTGATCCGATACGGCGAAAATAAAACTGTCATCCAAGGGCTTTTCGGTATCCCGGAAAACGCCAAGACAATGGCCGTTCTGGAAGCGTACGGAATCGAAGCCGATGGGAACCAGGTTCTGCTGCAACGGGAGCTCTCCCGTAACGGCAAAAACATTTCCCGCGTCAACGGAACCATCGTAACGGTTGCGACCTTGCGCGAGGTGGGCGAAACGTTGATCGATATCCATGGGCAAAATGAACACCAGGAATTGATGGATCCGCAAAAGCATATCGACTTGCTGGATCAATTTGCCGGAAAAGAACTGAAAGAAGTCAAAACGAAATACCATGTTGCGTTTGCCGATTATGCGGATAAACGCAAGCAGCTGATCCAACTCAGGACAGATGAGAAAGAAACGGTCCAAAGAATCGACCTGCTGACGTTCCAAATCCAGGAAATCGAACAAGCGCAGCTGAAGGATCCCGCTGAAGACGAAAAGTTGGAAGAAGAAAGAAATCTCCTCGTCAACTATCAGAAAGTCATGCATGCTTTGACAAGCGCGTATGATTCTCTGCAGAACAGCGAAGAGAATGGCATCGACAAAATCGGCCTCGGGATGGCTGCGCTGGAAAAAGTGCAGGACATCAATCCCGCCTATCAAACGATAGCCGCCTCCGTATCGGCAGCGTACTATCAATTGCAGGAATGCGCCGGTGACATCCTTTCGGAAATCGAACAACTGTCCTATGATGAGGGCCGGCTGAATGAAATCGAGAACAGGTTGGAATTGCTCCGGCAGTTGAAGCGCAAATACGGGAACACAATCCCTGAGGTGCTCGTACACTATGAGAAAATCGCCAAAGAACTGGACCTGATCGAAAACCGAGAAAGCTACCTCGAACGGTTGAATCTGGGGTACAGCAAGGCAAAAGAAGAGGTATTGAGGATCGGCAAACAGCTGACCGTCATCCGCGGAAAATCCGCTGCTGCTTTGGAAAAACAGATTCAATTGCAGCTGAAGGAACTGTATATGGATAAAGTGCTTTTCAAGACGGTCTTCCATGAGCAGCAGGGAAAGACCGCAATAACGGAAAACGGGTTGGATCAAGTTGAATTCTACATCGCCACGAATGTCGGTGAACCTCTGAAAGCATTGGCAAAGGTAGCCAGCGGAGGGGAACTCTCGCGGATGATGTTGGCGATGAAGGCCATCTTCACCAAGACGCAAGGCATCACCAGCATCATCTTTGATGAGGTCGATACAGGCGTGTCGGGCAGGGTGGCACAAGCGATAGCCAACAAGATCCATTTGGTGGCCAGCTACTCGCAGGTCCTCTGCATTACGCATCTTCCGCAAGTGGCGGCAATGGCGGATCAGCACCTGTATATCGAAAAGGAAATCATCGCGGACAGGACAAAGACGCATGTCAAACCGCTATTCGGCGAGGAACGCATCAACGAAGTTGCGCGGATGTTGGCGGGTACCGACATCACGGAGCTTTCGCTGGCTCATGCAAAGGAATTGTTGGATTTGGCCGACACTGAAAAAAATAAAGCATAGATGAGAAAAAGGCGGGTTAAGGTTCATTTGAAAGGATTGTGGGAGATTGGCATACACAAAAATCATCGCTCATAGAGGCAGCCGCGGCAACCGGCCTGAGAATACACTTGAGGCGTTTCAGGAAGCTTTGGATGTAGCGAGCGATGGCATCGAATTGGATGTCCATCTGAGCAAAGATGGTGAGGTCGTGGTCATCCATGATGAGACTGTTGACCGTACGACATCCGGAAAAGGCTTCGTCAAAGATTTGACCCTGCAACAATTGAAAGAATTGGATGCAGGCAGTTGGTTCGACCCGAAATACAATCAGGCCCGCATCCCGACGCTGCAAGAGGTGCTGGATCTCCTGGCTGAGAATCACTTTACCGGAGTGCTGAATATTGAATTGAAGACGGATGTATTCCAATATCCTGCGATCGAAGAAAAGGTCCTGGTTTTGACTGAACCTTTCCTTGCTCGATTTTCGGTCATCTATTCCAGTTTCCATTACGATACCCTGAAAAAAATCAAGGCGTTGCGCGGGGACTCGGAGATTGCTTTGTTGTTCAGCAAAAAGGGGAAACAGCAAATTGACTTGGGTGCCGGGATCCCTGTTGAGGGGTGGCACCCGAAATTCTCGATTTTGCGCAGCCTGCCTCCTTTTGAACAATCAAAGATGCCCCTCCGTGTTTGGACGGTGAATCGGAAGGTCGAAATGCAAGTCTGTCTGCGCAGAAAGATCGATTCGATGATCACGGATTATCCGGAACGTGCATTGCAAATGAGAAAGGTGATCCAAGGTGTCTGAAACAACAAAGAGCAAGTTAAAAAAAATCGTGGTCATTATCGGTCCGACAGCAGTCGGGAAAACGGCACTGAGCATCCGATTGGCGAAACAATTCAATGGCGAAATCATCAACGGGGATTCCATGCAAGTGTATGAAGGGCTTGATATCGGAACGGCGAAAGTGACCGCGGAAGAGGCGGAAGGGATCCCGCATCACTTGTTGGATATCGTACCGGTCGATCAGGACTATACAGCCTCCGATTTTAAAAGGGATGCCGGACAAGCGATCGACGCGATTGTTGCAAACGACAAACTGCCGATTGTGGTCGGAGGTTCGGGGCTGTATATCGAAGGACTGTTGTTTGATATGCAGTTCGGGGGAGTCGCAAATGAAGACAAACAATACCGCCGGGAACTGGAGGCTGAATTGGCACGGACTGATGCCATGCATCTTTGGAACCTCCTGAACGAGAAGGACCCCCGAGCCGCCGAACAGATCCATCCGAACAACAGCCGAAGGGTCATCCGCGCTCTGGAAATGATCCACTTCAGCGGGAAATTGTTTTCTGATCAGAATGACCGGGAGGCTGCTCCGCATTACGATGCACTTCTGATCGGACTTGACACCGATCGAAGCGTCCTCTACGAGCGCATCAACCGACGGGTGGATCTGATGGTGGCAGGCGGGCTGATCGAAGAGGCCAAAGCCCTTTTTGACCTGCATTTGCCTGACAAGACACAGGCCACAAGAGGCATAGGATACAAGGAATGGTTCGGCTACTTCAATGGGGAAATCACCTTGGAAGAGGCCAAAGAATTGCTGAAGCTGAACTCAAGGCGATATGCCAAGCGGCAACTTACCTGGTTCCGGAACAGAATGAGCGGCATCCATTGGTTTGATTTGGTTCAGGATGATTCCCGAATGCGGCAAATCGCAGCGTTGGTCGAGTCGTTCCTGAAGTGATGATCGGCAAAAGGACGAAAAAAGAAAGTTGGAAATTCTATGGAAAATACGAGAGAAAAAGTGATTCTGGTAAACGTTCAGACGGATCAGACGGACGAAGCCTTTGAATATGAATTGAGGGAACTGGCTGAATTGACCGAAACCGCGTTGGGGGAAGTGGTCGGCGTCTTGACCCAAAAAAGGGAGCGGAAAGATTCACGAACCGTCATCGGCAAAGGAAAGTTGGAGGAATTGGTGAATTTGTGCGCGGAACTTGATGCGGATACCGTCATTTTTCAGCAGGAGCTTTCGTCAAAACAAGTCCGCAACATCCAAGAGTCTGTCGACTGTAAAGTGATCGACCGGGTTCAGCTGATATTGGATATCTTTGCGATGCGCGCCCGCAGCAAAGAAGGGAAGCTTCAGGTGGCCTTGGCCCAATTGAGTTATCTGTTGCCCAGACTGATGGGACAGGGTGTCAATTTATCCCGTTTGGGCGGGGGAATCGGCACGCGGGGGCCGGGAGAAACGAAGCTTGAATCCGACCGCCGGCATATCCACAGTCAGATGCAGGAAATCAAGAAAACTTTGGAAGAGACAGAGTTGCACAGACAAAGAGCCAGGGAAAAACGGCACGCCAGTGAGGTTTTCCAGATCGGCTTGATCGGTTACACGAACGCCGGGAAATCGACGATCATCAACCGCCTGACCGATGCGGGAACGTTGGAAGAGGACAAATTATTTGCGACTTTGGATCCGTTGACAAGAAAAATGACTTTTCCGAATCAATTCCAAGCCACCATCACCGATACCGTAGGGTTCATCCAGGACCTTCCGACACAGTTGATCCATGCATTCCATTCCACATTGGAGGAAAGCCGCAATATGGACGTGTTCCTGCATGTGGTGGATGCTTCGACATCCTTTATCGATCAGCACGAAAAGACCGTCTTGGAGCTGTTGAAGGATCTGGATATGGACAAAACACCGCTGTTGACAATCTACAACAAACGGGATCTCGCCGGGCCGGATTTTCAGCCCAGACTTTTTCCGAATATCGTCATTTCAGCACTGGACGATGCGGATATCAATCGGTTGAAGGACTTCCTTTGGGATGAAATCGCAAAAATGCTGGTTCCATACACGAAAGATATCGATGCGAGCGGACCTGAAGCCCGCACGATGAATAAAATGCAGCAAGAAACCTTTGTGGAATCCATCGAGTACATAGAGGAAACCAATGCATACCGCTTGAGAGGGTATGCCAAAAGCAATTCAAAGTGGTTAGGAGACAAAAAAACGGATGCAAGTGATGAATAAAGAGGAAATGCTGGAGGGTATGGTCGCAAAAGTGGATGACAAAATCCAGCCCATTTTCAAGACGATACAGGAAAAGGCATTATTCAATCAAGGTAAAGTGTTGGAGGCGTTCCGCAAACACCGCGTCAGCGATTTCCATTTCAACCCGAGCACGGGTTACGGGTACGATGACGATGGCCGCGACACGCTGGAAAGGGTTTACGCGGAGATTTTTCAGGCTGAAGCCGCTTTGGTACGGCCGCAAATCATTTCCGGGACACATGCTATATCAACGGCGCTTTTCGGAGTTCTGCGTCCCGGGGATGAATTGATGTACGTGACCGGAACGCCATACGACACCCTGCTGGATATTGTCGGTCTGACCGGTAACGGGATAGGCTCTCTGAAAGAATACAATATCGCATACCAGCATGTCGACTTGTGTGCGGACGGCGAAGTGGATATCCCAGCTGTACTGGAAAAAGTCAGCCCGAAAACGAAAATGATCGCAATACAACGCTCCCGTGGCTATGCGGCGAGGCCTTCTTTTACGGTCGCAGAGATCAAAACGATGATAGCGGCAATCAGGCCGCATGTGGCGCCGGAAACGATCTTTTTTGTCGATAATTGTTACGGCGAATTTGTCGAAACGATGGAACCGATTGAAGTCGGAGCCGACCTGATCGCCGGGTCGCTCATCAAAAATCCTGGGGGCGGCATCGTGAAGATGGGCGGTTATCTCGCCGGCCGTGAGGACCTGATCGAAAGGTGCGCATACCGCCTGACGACACCCGGTATCGGACGCGAGGCTGGGGCTTCGCTCTATAGTCTGCTGGAAATGTACCAAGGGTTGTTTTTGGCGCCGCATGTCGTGGGAGAAGCAGTGAAAGGCGCAGTCTTTACGGCAGGCTTGTTGGAAGAATGCGGCGTATCGTCAACGCCTGCCTGGAACAGCCCGCGCACGGATCTGATTCAAATGGTCGCTCTGCCGAGCAAGGAAGCCATGATCGCTTTCGCGCAGACGATCCAAAAATATTCTCCCGTGAATGCAACCGTCAAACCGATTCCGGCTTACATGCCCGGATACGAAGATGATGTGATCATGGCCGCGGGAACCTTCATTCAAGGCGCCAGCCTGGAGTTGACTGCAGATGGTCCGATCCGTCCGCCCTATCTGCTCTACGTCCAGGGCGGACTGACCTTTGAACACGTCAAATTGGCCGTCACGGCCGCGGTGAAGGATACGTTCTTCTCCTGACGGATCGGAATTTGCTGGCCGGGTAATCATCCAGCCCGGCCGACAAATTTGCTTGCTTGTAAAAAAACGTCCCCCAAAAACAAAAGAAGCAAAAGGAATAGCCAAAACATTTCCAGGAAAGTGTTGACTTTGGACGTGTTATCGCCTATACTATTCAATGTTGTGAGTTGTTCGAATGGCTTAAAACCTTGTCTCAATAGCTCAGCCGGATAGAGCATTCGCCTTCTAAGCGAACGGTCGGGAGTTCGAATCTCTCTTGAGACGTCATATCTGTTTTCAGGACGGCAAGTCCAGGGCAGAGACTCTGTTGCATTCGTGTCAAAACGAATGCGACGTTTTTTTTGTCACGACACTTTCTTCCGGATCAAATGTCGCCCGTGAGGAGCGGCATGAATATCCGTTTGTTGTGTCATTGAAATATTTTTGGGAAAACAATCAAAATCATGGTGACAATTTAATCGGTTTACTGTATAATCATTACTTGTGACGAGGTCAAAACGGTTTGCAACCTTTCCTGTCCAATACCAATCTGTCTCAATAGCTCAGCAGGATAGAGCATTCGCCTTCTAAGCGAACGGTCGGGAGTTCGAATCTCTCTTGAGACGTATATTATAGAAGAAAAAAGAAAAAGCTCACTGCGGTGAGCTTTTTTGCTTGCTGAATCCGATTCTTGCGAGCCTAGTGATCAATCGAGATATTCATAGACATCTTTGGTCGCTTCGTCAAAAACAACTTCATGGGAGTCGCTGTTTTCGATCTTCCGCAATGGGAAATTCGTGCGGTAAATGCTCTGATCGGGGAACTGCTCCAAGTAGATCACAAAATTTTTGGGATAGAAGCTTACCATTTTTGTAAATACGTGATCCTGATCGATGATCACAGTCTTCACTTCAGACATATTTTTTACCCAGTATGTATCCACGTTGAAGTATTCACCAGGATGCACCGTGTATTCATGCTTCAGTATCGTAATAAGGTCATTCAACATCTTAAACCCCTCCTAAACAGAATGCTAAACACTTCACATCATCATTATACCTTATCGCAGGCAAATTATTAAACACTATTTTGAAATGAAATTGCACGCTGAAAGCGGAAATCTGAAAGATATGTGGCGATATTGCTTACAATAAGTGTGTTTTCGAGCCAAATCGTAAGAAGTATGGTATACTACTGTTTGTAAGTCTGTTGTAGTTCCTGGTTCTTAAAAGTGAGGCGATAATGGAAATGGTAAGGGATATTACTAAAGAAACGAAGACCATGATTGAGAGCGAATTACGTAAAGGTACGAGCAACTCACGTATTGCGAATCTGCTTGGCGTGTCGTATGATCAGGCTTTGGAGGTCGTCGATGCCATCAAGGAATCTATACGGCCTGAAATCGGTGATGAAATCAAATTCACGTTCCGTAAACAGGAGATGGTGGGGGTAATCAGGAAATTACTGACAAACAGCGCTGTCGTGGAAATTTATTGGGATTTGTCATCAGGTGCCATGAAAGATATCTGCGAAGATAAAACGATCGTGAATTTCAAAGATATCGAAGAATTTGTTAAGGTCGATTAATAAAGATACTGAAGAAGCGGCGTTTTTCGTCGCTTCTTTTCTTTGGCGGCGTAGTCCGGGCAATAGGCCTTGAACCTGCACGGAAATGCCCGCGCGCAAGCGGATGGAAACAAATGAATGGAATTTGCAATATCGTTTGGAGCTGAAGAATAATTATTATCGAAATGCTTGACAGGGTGTATAAAATTTTATATAGTTTGAAAGTCGAAAGGTTTGAACATCAAACTATTTTGACCTTCAGACTAATGTGGTTTGAGCGGGCATCGAAAGGAGGAGAGTTATCTTTGGATCATTCCATAGATACAATTAACTCATATCTCGTAGCTGTCTTCAATGAAGTGCTGGATATCGAAGAGGATGCATTGCGTGTCAGTTCATTTTCGGATTTATCCATCAAAGAAATGCATACTGTGGAAGCAATCGGTATGTATCAAGAACATACAACTTCTGAAGTAGCAAAGAAATTGAACATAACTGCGGGAACTTTGACGGTGGCCATTAACGCTCTGGTAAAGAAAGGGTATGTCGAACGCATTCGGATGGAGAAAGACCGCAGAGTCGTAAAACTAGGATTAACCAAAAAAGGACGCTTACTGTATCGTCTTCATGATAAGTTCCATCGGGAAATGGTAAAGAACACCATTCGCGATATGGAAGATCAGGAAGTGAAAGTTTTGCTGAAAGGCCTAAACAATCTTCACGGTTTCTTATTTGGTTTAGTTCAAAATATCAAGGAACAGGGTTGATGGAATTGGGTTCAAAGATTAGCGCAACAGGTCATTACCTTCCTGAACAGGTCATCACAAATGATGATCTGTCTAAAATCATGGACACGAGTGATGAGTGGATCAGCAAAAGGACAGGCATACGCAGCCGGCACATTTCGAAGGATGAGAACACTTCCGATCTTGCCAGCGAAGCAGCCCGCCGGATTTTGCAAAACGGTAAAATCACTGCCGAACAGCTGGATTTCATCATTGTAGCCACAATGACTCCGGATGCTCTCAGCCCGTCGACAGCTTGCCTTGTGCAAGAACAGATAGGCGCAGTAAATGCTTTCTGTTTCGATGTCAATGCAGCTTGCTCCGGTTTTGTCTACGCATTGTCCACCGGTCTACATATGATGCAGAGCGGTCTATATCAATATGGTATGATCATCGGTGCCGAGACAATGTCAAAAGCCGTCAACTGGGAAGACCGTTCTACGGCAGTCCTGTTCGGGGATGGCGCAGGCGGCGTGTTGTTGGAACGAACGGAAGACGATTGCTTTGTTTCAGAAGCGATCCATTCCGATGGTGGACGCCATATGGCATTAGTGGCGAACACGATGAAAGTAAAAAATCCGTATGGAAGCACCGCGCAAGAGGAACAAGCTTTCCTTACGATGGACGGCAGAGCCATTTTTGACTTTGCAATCCGGAGTGTGCCGAGCGTCATACGCGAAGTGATGGAGAAAGGAAATCTTTCTGAAGGAGATCTGAAGAAGATCCTGGCCCATCAAGCAAACGTTCGCTTGTTGGAGGCAATCAGCAAAAAATTGAAAATGCCATTTTCATTGTTTGCCACAAACATCGCAGAAACGGGCAACACATCAGCAGCAAGCATTCCGATTCTGTTGGATCAGCTTGTGCAAACCAAAGAAATTCAACTCGGCACCAAAGAGAAGGTGCTGATGACAGGATTTGGTGGCGGCCTCACTTGGGGAGCCATCGTAGTATCATTAAACTAAAAAAACATATTTGGAGGAATTTATTATGACATTCGAAAAAATTCAAGCTATTATCGTGGACCAATTGGACAAAGAAGTAGAAGAAGTACAATTAGCAACAAACTTCAGAGAAGACCTGGATGCTGATAGCTTAGACTTATTCCAAATCATCAACGACATCGAAGACGAATTCGATATCAAAATCGAATCAGACGAAGGCATCAACACTGTTGAAGACTTGGTCAAATACGTTGATGCTCAATTAGCAGAATAAGAAGTAGAAGGAAAGTAGGCCTTGTATGAAATCAGAATTATGTGAATTATTAGGTATTCAATATCCCATCATTCAAGGGGCAATGGCGTGGGTGGCGGATGCTGATTTGGCAAGTGCCGTTTCCAATGCTGGTGGTTTGGGTCTGATCGGGACTGGCCACGATAGCGTGGATGTAGCGAATGAAAAAATTTCGAAAATGAAAGCATTGACTGATAAGCCTTTTGGTGTAAACATCATGCTTTTGAATCCACATGTCGATGCGATTGTTGAAGCAGTAATCGCTGCCGGCGTTAAGGTTGTCACAACTGGCGCCGGAAGTCCAGCCCGTTATATGAACCAATTCAAAGAAGCAGGTATCACAGTCATTCCGGTTGTAGCTTCCGTAGCTTTAGCGAGAAGGATGGAGAAAGACGGTGCACACGCAGTCGTTGTTGAAGGTATGGAATCCGGTGGTCACATCGGAAAGACAACAACCCTTGCCCTGGTTCCCCAGGTAGTCGACGCCGTCTCCATTCCAGTCATCGCTGCCGGCGGTATCGGCGATGGGCGTGGAATGGCCGCAGCATTTATGCTGGGCGCTTCCGCTGTTCAAGTGGGTACACGGTTTGTAGTTGCCAAAGAATCCAATGCCCATCAAAATTTCAAGAATGCCATTCTAAAGGCGAAAGACATCGATACAGTCATTACCGGTCAGATTACCGGACATCCTGTTCGTGTGTTGCGCAATAAACTGACCAGAGAATATCTGCAAGTCGAAAAAGAAGAGACAAGCAAGGAAAATCCGGACTTGGCAAAACTTGAAGAAATGGGCAAAGGCGCTCTGAGAAGAGCGACTGTTGATGGTGATAAAGACTACGGTTCGATGATGGCCGGACAGATTGCCGGCCTGATTTCGAAGGAACAAACGTGTCATGATATCATACAAGAGTATATGACGGAATGCAAAGAAGTTATCCTGGCCCAAGCCAAATTGTGGGCGGATTAACAAAAATATAGAGGTGAAATAATGGCAACAGCTTTTGTTTATAGTGGTCAAGGGGCGCAATATTTCGGTATGGGCCAAGAACTTTATAACGAATTTGAAGTTGTGCGCACTGTTTTTGATGAAGCATCCGCTGTTCTGGGTTACGACGTCGCAGACCTTTGCTTCGTGGAGAACGGAAAGCTTCATTTAACTGAATACACACAACCAGCAATCTTAACGGTTAGCTACGCCCTTGATCAATTACTAGCTGAAAAGGGAATTCAGCCAGATTTTGTTGCAGGATTGAGCCTCGGGGAATATACAGCACTGGTGAAAGCCAATGCTTTTTCTTTTAATGAGGCTATTTCGCTCGTAGCGAAACGCGGAAAATACATGAGTGAAGCAGTTCCTGCAGGCCGCGGCAAGATGGCGGCGGTCATGAACGCTGAACGCTCCGTTATCGAAGAATCCTGCCGGGAAGCAAGCGAGACGGCTTATGTCGCGCCTGCCAACTACAACATGCCGACGCAGATCGTCATCGGCGGGGAAATCGAAGGCGTCGACAAGGCAATCGAGATTCTTGAATCCAAAGGCGTGAAACGCATCATTCCTCTGAATGTCAGCGGCCCATTCCATACCGCACTGTTGCACCCTGCAGCGGGGAGGCTGGAAGCGGCTTTGTCCGAAGTGACTGTCGAGGAGCCTAAGATCCCTGTCATTGGCAATACGGAAGCTGATATCGTGGCAAAAGATGCCATCAAAGGCCTTTTGGTCCGTCAGATCGAATCACCGGTATTGTGGGAAGACAGCGTCCGCAAACTGATCGATTTGGGTGTGGACACTTTCGTTGAAGTCGGCCCTGGAACGACTTTGAGCAAGTTCATCAAAAAAATCAACAAAGAGGTCGCCGTATATAACGTAGAGGATGCAAAATCCCTCAATAAGACCCTTGAAGCATTGCAAAAATAAGATATTCAGACAAGAAAAGAGGGATAGCCTTGGATTTAAAAGGAAAGACAGTCATCGTCACTGGCAGTTCAAGAGGAATCGGGGAAGCCATCGCTGAAGCCTATGCGAAACGAGGAGCCAACATCGTTCTGAATGCGCGCAAACCGATTCCTGAAGAAAAGATAGCACATCTGGAATCCTATGGTGTCACCGTGAAAACACTCTTGGGTGATGTCAGCGAGTTTGAAACGGCCAAAGAAATCATCAGCCAAGCCAAGGAACTGTTCGGTTCCGTGGATGTGTTGGTGAACAATGCCGGGATCACCCGCGATAAACTGATCATGCGCATGGATGAAGAGGATTTCGACGCTACTTACCAAGTGAATCTGAAGGGTACCTTCAACATGATCCGACACGCCTTGCCGCTTATGCTGAAGCAAAGAGCGGGGAGCATCATCAATATTTCAAGTGTGGTCGGCGAAACCGGAAATACGGGACAAGCCAACTATGCGGCCAGCAAAGCAGGAATCATCGGATTGACGAAGTCAGTCGCCCGTGAAGCGGCAGCAAGAGGCATTACTTGTAATGCGATCGCACCAGGCTTCATTGAAACGGAAATGACGGATGTACTGTCCGATAAGATTCAGGAGCAAATGTTGACGCAAATTCCATTGAAACGATTTGGGAAAGCCGAAGAAGTGGCAAACACCGCTGTTTTCTTGAGTGAGAATACTTACATTACCGGCCAGACCATCAGTGTCAATGGCGGCATGTACATGTAAGACAGGAGGATAAATATGAATCGCGTTGTTATTACAGGTATGGGTGCTATCACACCTCTAGGAAATACAGTGACTGAATACTGGGACGGCATCAAAAACGGTAAAAACGGCATCGCCGCCATCACCAATTTTGATGCAACCGAAACAGGCATTTCGGTTGCAGGTGAAGTGAAAGACTTCGATGCGACCTTATATATGGACCGTAAAGAATACAAGCGGATGGATCTGTTCTCGCAGTATGCAGTTGCAGCTTCAGCACAAGCTGTTGAACAAAGCGGCATTGACATGGAGAAAATCGATGCGGACCGTTTCGGCGTTACGATCGGTTCCGGGGTCGGCGGTTTCATCACGATGGAATCCGGCATCATCAAAATGCATGAAAAAGGACCAAAACGCGTACCGCCGATGTTCGTACCGATGGCTATCGGCAATATGGCGGCAGGAAACACTGCCATCAAATTCGGCGCAAAAGGTCCAAGCATGGATATCGTAACGGCTTGTGCTTCTGCGACAAACTCAATTGGCGAAGCGTTCCGCAGCATCAAGCACGGTTATGCTGACCTGATGCTTGCCGGCGGATCGGAAGCGACAGTCTGCGAAATCGGCATCGCTGGGTTTGCGGCTCTGACTGCATTATCCGCAAGCACTGATCCGGACCGTGCATCCATTCCTTTCGATAAAGAAAGAAACGGCTTTGTCATGGGTGAAGGCGCGGGCATCTTGATGCTTGAAAACCTTGATCACGCACTGGAACGCGGCGCAACCATTTTGGCTGAAGTAGTCGGCTACGGTGTCACTTGTGATGCGTACCATATGACTGCTCCGTCAGCTGACGGCAGCGGCGCGGGTAAAGCGATGATCCTGGCTATGAACGAAGCGGGGATCACACCGGCTCAAGTCGACTACATCAACGCTCACGGCACAAGCACGCCTGCAAATGATTCCGGCGAAACAGCTGCGATCAAATATGCATTCGGTGAAGAAGCTTACAACGTCGCTATCTCAAGTACAAAGAGCATGACAGGCCACCTGTTGGGCGCTGCCGGCGGTATCGAGGCGGTTGCCTGTGTGAAAGCCATTCAGGATAATTTCCTGCCTCCTACAATCGGTTTCCAAGTGGCTGATGAAGGCTGCGATTTGGATTACATTCCGAATGTAGGACGTGAAAAAGAAGTGACTTATACTCTGAGCAATTCTTTGGGCTTCGGCGGCCATAATGCCGTACTATGTTTCAAAAAATGGGAGGCTTAATACGTGAATATTGAAGATGTAAAAAGCCTAATTTCGTTGATAGACCAATCTTCATTGACTGAATTGCACTATCAGACAGGCGATTTCCAGCTCTTGTTGTCGAAGAACAAACTGGTTCAGACTCACCAACAGGCGGCCGAAAACACTCCGGCAGCAATCCCGGCACCGGCAGCGGCTGCGCCGATACAAGCCGTCAAAGAAGCTGTTGCTGAAACGATTGAGCGCAAAGAAGGAAAAATCGTGACTTCTCCGATCGTTGGGGTTGTTTACCTGGCCCCGACACCTGATGCCAAACCGTATGTCTCAAAAGGACAGACCGTATCAAAAGGCGAAGTTGTCTGCCTGGTTGAAGCGATGAAATTAATGAATGAAATCAAAAGCGAATTCGATGGGGAAATCGTTGAAGTATTGGTTGAAAACGAACAGATTGTTGAATACAATCAACCGTTGTTCCGCATCGTCTAAAAAAAGGAGACTAATAAAATGAGTTTATTAAGCGCACAAGAAGTAATGGATATCATCCCAAACCGCTACCCTATTTTCTTCATCGACAAAGTTGAAGAATTGACACCAGGCGAACACATCGTCTGCTACAAAAACGTAACAATCAACGAACCTTTCTTCCAAGGCCACTTCCCTGGCGAACCGGTAATGCCGGGCGTATTGATCGTTGAAGCATTGGCTCAAGCGGGTTCGATTCCGTTGTTGACATTGCCTGATTTCAAAGGACAAACAGCTTATTTAGGCGGATTGAATAAAGTTAAATTCCGTCAAAAAGTTGTCCCTGGCGATGTTTTGCGCCTTCAAGTGGATATCGTCAAATTGAAAAAATTTGCGGGTATCGGTTACG
Source organism: Trichococcus ilyis (assembly GCF_900109135.1). Taxonomy (GTDB): domain Bacteria; phylum Bacillota; class Bacilli; order Lactobacillales; family Aerococcaceae; genus Trichococcus; species Trichococcus ilyis. The sequence goes on from NZ_FNYT01000009.1 coordinate 76,162, forward strand.
GGCAAGCTTTTGTCGGAGACAAAAAAGTTTGTGAAGTTGAAATGACATTCATCATTGGTAGATAATATGTTTACGAAGGTATTGATCGCAAACAGAGGAGAAATTGCTGTCAGGATCATTCGTGCTTGCCATGAGTTAGGAATCCAGACGGTAGCGGTCTATTCTGAAGCCGACCGCGAAGCGTTGCATACGCAATTGGCTACCGAGGCGATTTGTATCGGTCCTGCAAAAGCGAGCGATTCCTATTTGAATATGACAAGCATTTTGAGTGCGGCAGTCGTTACAGGAGCCCAAGCCATCCACCCCGGCTTCGGTTTCCTATCAGAAAACAGCGCTTTCGCTACGATGTGCGAAGAAATGAACATCCGCTTCATCGGACCTTCTTCCACGATCATCGACCTGATGGGCAACAAAGCAAATGCCCGCAAAACGATGATAGCTGCAGGCGTACCTGTCACTCCGGGCAGCGAAAGCTACATCTCTTCATACGAAGAGGCAGTGGCGCAAGCAGAGAAAATCGGTTATCCGGTCATCCTGAAAGCTGCAGCAGGCGGTGGCGGGAAAGGGATGCGGAAAGTCTACCAGGAAAACGGTCTGGAGGCAGCCTTCAGCCAAGCTAAAGCGGAAGCTAAAGCGGCATTCGGCGATGACCGCATGTATCTTGAAAAAATCATCACACCGGCCCGCCATATCGAAGTGCAAATTTTAGGGGATTCATTCGGCAATGTGGTCCATCTGGGCGAGCGGGACTGCTCGCTGCAGCGCAATCATCAGAAAGTGCTGGAGGAAAGTCCATCCACGTTCATTTCTGAAGAGACACGCAAAGCGATGGGGGAAGTTGCCATCCGGGCGGCCAAACACGTCGGCTATACGAATGCAGGCACAATCGAGTTCCTCGTCGATACGGAACAACGTTTCTATTTTATGGAAATGAACACGCGTATCCAAGTGGAGCATCCGGTGACGGAAATGGCAACCGGCATCGATATCGTCAAGGAACAACTGCGCATCGCCAGCGGTGAGCCCTTATCCTTTACGCAGGATGAGGTCGTCATCACCGGCCACACGATCGAATGCCGCATCAACGCTGAAAATCCGGCTTTGGGCTTCCGCCCTTCATCCGGGAAAATCGACTACCTGTTCTTGCCAAGCGGCGGGAACGGACTGCGTGTAGAAAGCGCCATGTACGGCGGATATATGATTCCGCCATTCTATGACTCAATGATCGCCAAAATCATCACGAAAGGTGATGACAGAAGCGAGGCAATCGCCAAGATGAGGCGTGCGTTGCAGGAACTGGTCATTGAGGGAGTCGACACGAATCAATTCTTCCAGGAAGATATTCTGCAGGATCCTAATTTCATTTCCGGAGATTACGATACGGAATATCTTCAGAACGTGTTCTTGAAAACTTGGGCACCTGAAGAAGAGGAAAGTGTATAAATCAATTAGTCAAGAAGTCACACTAGAGGTGAGGAAATGAAATTATTTCGTAAGCGTCCTTACATTCCGATAGCTCAAGTTCCCGCTTCAAAAGCCGACAGTCAGAAACCGATTGTTCCTGAGGGTTTATGGGAAAAATGCCCGAATTGCCAAAAGACAATCTACAGCAAGGATTTAGGAAAAGATAAAGTATGCCCGCACTGTGCCTATAATTTCCGGATTTCGGCCTACGAGCGCATTTCCAATATCGTTGATGAGGGCACTTTTGATGAATGGAACGCACTCATGCCTGAAGAAAATCCTTTGGCATTTCCTGGGTATGAGAACAAGTTGAAGGCTGCGAAGGAGAAAACGGGACTTGATGAGGCGGTCGTAACCGGCGCGGCATTCATCAATAAGCATAAAGTTGCTTTGTGTGTGATGGATTCGAACTTTATCATGGCAAGCATGGGGAAAGTGGTCGGAGAGAAGCTGACGCGCGCGTTTGAACGGGCGACTGCCGAAAAGCTTCCGATCATCGTGTTCACAGCTTCAGGCGGAGCCAGAATGCAGGAAGGCATTATGTCCTTGATGCAGATGGCGAAAGTCAGTGTAGCAGTCTCCAACCACAGCAAAGCCGGCTTGTTGTACATCACCGTCCTGACCGATCCGACGACCGGAGGCGTGACGGCCAGCTTTGCGATGCAAGGGGATATTATTATTGCCGAAACTGGAGCAACTGTCGGTTTCGCCGGCAAGCGCGTTATCGAGCAGACCATCAAAGCGAAACTGCCGGAAGGTTTCCAGACGGCGGAAAAGGTGCTGGAAAACGGCTTTATCGATAAAATTGTAGCCAGAAAAGATTTGAGAAGGACTTTGCGGCATATCTTGCTGTTGCATGCTCCTTCAGAAAAGGCGGGTGAAGTGCAGTGAAAGAAGTCAAAGACATTATCACCGCTGCGAGAAGCATTTCCCGCCTGACGGCTACAGAAATGATACATGCCATCTGTGAAGGGTTCATTGAATTCCATGGCGACAGAAAATTCGGTGATGATCCCGCCATCGTCGGCGGGATCGCACTCTTGGACGGCATGCCGGTGACCGTCATCGGAACGCAAAAAGGCCACGATTTGACTGAAAATGTCTATCGCAATTTCGGATCCCCGCATCCGGAAGGATACCGCAAGGCAATCCGCTTGATGAAACAGGCAGAAAAATTCGATCGCCCGATCGTGACCTTCATCAATACTTCAGGCGCTTTCTGTGATGTCGATTCCGAGGACAGAGGCATCGGTGAAGCGATCGCAGAATCGCTCCTGGTGATGAGTCAACTGACCGTCCCTTTCATCGCCATCTTCATCGGCGAGGGAGGCAGCGGCGGTGCATTGGCGCTGGCAATGGGCAACGAAGTATGGATGTTGGAGAACACCATGTATTCTGTCCTTTCCCCGGAAGGTTTTGCATCTATTTTATGGAAAGACGCCTCACGGTCCGATGAAGCGGCCAAAGTAATGAAGCTGACGCCCGATGATTTGTTTGCATTGGATGTCATCGACAAGATCATTTTGGAAAGCCGCAGAAAAGTGGCCCGCAAGTCGGAAGATGTCATGCAGGAATTAAAACGGGAGTTAAGTGCGAAGCTGAAAGAACTGAAGCAACTGACTCCGGACGAACTGGTCGCGCAACGCCAGAAAAGGTTCCGCAACTACTGATCCACCAGCAGCAATGGGGCCGCCCGCACAGTCGATACTGTGCGGGCGGTTTTTTTAGTGTATGCATTTATGTTATAATGACCTGACAGGAAAATCAGCTTAGATTGGGGTGATTGAAATGGGAGAAAAAATTGTTTTTCCACTAAATTACGAAGGATACTTGAAAAAGGGTCTGTTTGCATTCGAAGAGGGGAATCTGCAGCTTGCGGAAGAATGGATCGGCAAAGCCATAGCCATCAAGCAAGCAGACGATATCCTCCCGCTGTACCTCATGCTGCTGCAGGAGACCGATCAGGCGGAAAAAAGTTTGGAAATGATCAAAGAAATCCGGCCGGACATTGCAGCCGCCGTTTCAGTGGATGATATCGATTTTCTGTATTTGAAAGGTTTGCTTCAATCCGGAGCCTTTGACATGGCCCGGGAACAGATCGATGCCAGAAAAAAAACTTTCGGGCTGTCGATGGAGCATCAATTCGCTTTGGAGCAATTGGAAGCTGATGTTGAAAAAGTGGAACTCAAGAAGTTGGAAACGAAGCTGAAAAAAAGTTCAGAAATCCTCCGGGCAGAGAAAAACATCGATACCCAACCTTTCCACAAACAACAAGTATACGCACAACAACTGAAGGAATTGGAGGACGACCAATTCGGCAAACTAGCGCAACGGTTGCTCCTGAACAACAAACTTCATCGGATGCTCAAGACTGAAATCATCCATCAATTTCTTGAGCGCGGGCTCCGTCCATCGCTGACTGTCAGACTGGACGGGAGCGAAGAAAAATTGGATCTGGCAAGGGTGGTCCCCTTGATTGAGACGAAAACCTACAAAGAAGGGATGGCTTACATCCAGGAAGAGATTGCCAACAAGAACCCTGCTTTGGCGGGCGCTGTGGAAAATGGCTTCTTCATGCAACTTTCCTTGCTGTATCCGTTCGAGGACAGGACAATCTCCTCCGTTCCGGAATGGCTGGATGTGCTTTGCCGCATCTACAGCGGAACTGCCGGGACTGGCGAACCGGGGGAATTGGCCATCCGTGATCAAATTGAACGATTGGAAAAAAGGTTGACCGAGTTATTTGGTTTTTTTTGAATGAACCCATCAGAATAATTGACTCTGTCGGGTTTCCTCTCTATAATGAGAGTAACCCGTCTTTGTGAAAGCAGTTCCAAAGAATTGAGTGTTGAAGGAGGATGTACAATGGAATTTGGCAAAGTAAAGTGGTTCAATAATGATAAAGGGTATGGCTTTATTGAACTCGAAGAGCAGGAAGACGACATTTTCGTACATTTTACCGGTATAGCTGGAGAAGGCTTCAAAAGACTAGAAGAAGGGCAACGCGTTCAGTTCGATATCGCTGAAGGCGTCAGAGGACCGCAAGCCACCAATGTGATGGTCTTGGCGGAGCCATAAAAAAGCACAAGCAAACCGCAAAGGTGAAGGGGATCCATTCAGGATTTCCTCTCACCTTTGCTTTTTAGGATGTGGAACTGGTGATAAAATTATTCGTGGATGGGGCAGCCACCGGAAAAGAAGGCTATGCAGCCATCGGAATTTTGATTGTTGAGGATGGCATACAAGAGCAGATCGGCATCCCTCTGGAGGACAGAATGGATAATCATAGTGCCGAATTCGAAGCGTTGCTGTATGGATTGCGTTATCTGAAAACACAGAATAAGCAGGAACAGCTCATTTTCTGTTACACGGACAGCAAACTTGTTGCCGAATCGATCCGGAAAAAGTACACAAAACAAGCGGAACACAGACTGTATCTGGAAGAAGCCCTGCAGAATATGGGTGCGTTCACCAATTTTTATTTGGAATGGGTTCCGGAAAAGGAAAACAAAGGTGCGGATAATCTCGCCAAACAAGCGCTCTATCAGCTTGTGAAAAAGAAAAAATGAGCAAGGTTGACCTTTTCCGGAAATATGAAATACACATTTCAGCACTCAAAAAGGCCATTAGGCTGTCTACTCTTGAGACAGCCTAATGGCCTTTTTGAGTGCCGAATTTGCAAACGGATCGAGATTGTCGAATATCGTTGAAGAATCTGACAACTGGAGCGTGATTACGGCAAAAGTTGTCGGATAACAACGAATAATCCGACAATCAAGATAGCAGCACAAAATTAGACTGTCTAATTTCGAGACGGTTCTGTGGCCTTTTCGCTTCGGACGAAAAATCACGCTTATTCCTTGTAATCCGTTGAGGCCGCCAGCTCCGTTTGCATCCTGAAATCAGCTAAGCGTTTCTCGAGCGTGGCGATTGTGCTTGCCAGCGCTTGCGAGCCGAGTACCATCCGCAGCGGAGCGGGTGTGATTTCTGCGCTTTCGATGATCCGTTTTGCCATTTCCGCTGGATTTCCTGGAGCCAGGACAATAGACGCATCAAGCATCGCAAGAAAGCTATGGGCTGGATTGCCGTCGTATTCAGGCATAAGTTCCGCGACTTGCGCGCTGCCGTAGCGGAATTCAGTCCGCGCGCCGCCCGGTTCGACGATGGTCACGCCGATATTGAACGGGGCCATTTCCTGGGCCACGGATTCGCAGAAGCCTTCGATCCCGAATTTCGTGGCATGGTACATGGAATTGCCCGGAAAAGCGACTTGTCCGCCGTAGGAAGAAATTTGGATGATGCGGCCGTGACCTTGCTTGCGCAGGAACGGAAGCGCGGAACGGATCATCTGGATGGAACCGGTCAAATTGGTTGCGATGATGAGCTCTACTTGCTCGTCGCTCAACTCCTCTGCGGCGCCGAACAGGCCGTAGCCCGCATTATTGATGATGACATCGATTGCTCCGTGTTTTTCAAACGCCTCCTTCACCACCTGCTGGATCGCTGGCGTATCGGTCACATCAAGAATCCGGCAATCGAACAGCGTCGGGTATTCTGCAATCAGATCGACAATTTTGGCGTTGTTGCGCACCGTTCCGATCACCTTGTCGCCTTTATCCAACAATTGTCTCGTCAGTTCATAGCCGAAGCCACTGCTCACCCCTGTAATCAACCACGTTTTGCCCATCATTTTTGCCTCCATTCCATCTTATATTCAGACTATAGCTCTTGGAGTGGGCTCCAAGTCAAGCGCTTTGTTAAAAACAATTATATGGCACTTATTATGGATTGGTTTCATTACACCTTCACAGCTCTGATTGAACCATTCAAAAGCTGGATTCCGTACCGGTGAAAATTTAAATGACCGTTCAAGGTTGACTTAGAGTGAACTCCAAGTGATACCATACTCATATCAATCAGAAATATGAGGTGGAATTGATGACAAAAGTAGTGATTATTGGTGCAACTGGTTCAGTCGGTCGCGTTGCAAGACAGCTGTTCCTTGAAAAAACAAATGATGAGTTGACGCTTTTCTCACGGCGTCCGGAAAGGCTTAAACCAATCGATCCAACAAGAGAAGTCTCCGTTTCGGGCGATGTGATGAAAGCAGGCGAACTGGACAAGGCCATTTCCGGCCAGGATGTCGTGTTTGCCTCGTTGACAGGAAACCTAGGGAAAATGGCCAAGGCGATTGTGGAATCGATGCAGCGTGTTGGAGTTAAGCGTTTGATCTTTATCACTTCGATGGGTATCTATAACGAAATCCCGGCTTCAGTGGGCTCTTCCGGCAATCTTCGCTCCAATCCGGTTTTGCAGACGTACCGTGACGCTGCAGATGTGATTGAAGCTTCGGGTCTGGACTATACAATCGTCCGCCCAGGCTGGTTCGACAGCAGCAACGATACGGATTATGAAATCACCGTCAAGGGCGAGCCTTTCGGCGGTCACGATGTATCCAGAAAAAGCATCGCAGATCTTGTCTTACGCCTTGCTTCCGATCCGAATCTTTATGTCCGTGAAAGTGTAGGCATCAATCGTCCGGAATGATCCTTGGGATGCATAATTTATCTGTGAGGGGATGACAAACTATGAAATATAAATCAATTGGCAGAACGGGCATCAAAGTTTCTGAATTATGTTTTGGTGCCATGTTTTTTGGAGGCGATGCGGATGAAGAAACGTCAAAAGCATTGTATGAGCGCTGTCTTGATGCTGGAATCAATTTTTTTGATACAGCAGATATGTATTCGCACGGCCGATCCGAAGAAATTTTAGGGAAATTGATGAAGGGACAAAGGGAGGATCTTGTGATCACGAGCAAAGTATTCTTTCCGACATCAAAAACACCGAGAATCAATGACCGCGGTCTTTCCCGGAAACATATACTAACAAGCATTGATGCCAGTCTAAAACGGTTGGATACAGACTACATCGATTTCTATATCCTGCATTATTTCGACCCGAGCACTGACATTGAACTGACTTTGCGAACTTTGGATGATCTGCAAAAACAAGGGAAAATACTTTACTCCGGCGTCAGCAATTGGGCCGCGTGGCAAATTATGGATGCACTGGGCATTTCGGAAAGGGAGTTGCTCGGTCGCTTTGAAATTATGGAGCCTTTGTACAATTTGGCGAAACGACAATCCGAAGTGGAATTGCTTCCTTTGGCTGAATCCAAGAACATCGGGGTCATCCCTTACAGCCCGCTTGGTGCAGGCTTGCTGACGGGGAAATACGGAACGGCTAAACAACCGGATTCCGGCCGTCTCGTCGACAGCGAACTGAATCGTTTGCGTTATCAAGATGATCTGGAACTTGCCGATCGCTTCACGGCATTCTCCCAAAAATTGAGTGTCAGTCCTGCGACATTAGCTGTGGCATGGGCAAAAAGCCATCCGGCAGTGACTGCGCCAATCATCGGTGCCCGGAATTTGGCGCAATTGGATGCTTCATTGGCTGCAACCGATTTTGAGGTGACGCCTGAATTGCGGGCGGAAATCAGTTCACTTTCGCTTGCCCCGGAACCGGCAACAGGCCGTTCGGAAGAAAAAACGCTTGGCCAGTTTAGTATGTTGCAAAAATAATGTTTGGCAGAACAACTGACTGAATTATCAAACCGGGAATGCAAGCGTTCATTGATACAGGAGAGGGGAGCAAATTGTGAAAGAAACCGGAGACGGAGCAATGATTTTGCAGGTTTACAGAAAATACCATGAGTATATGGTCGAGAAAAATACACTTGCTTTGAGTGTACTTTTGGACGATGCATTCGAACTTGTCCATATGACGGGGTATGCGCAAACGAAAAATGAGTGGCTAGATCAAATCGATGCGGAAGCAATGAGATATTATTCATCGGCCGAAAAAGATGTTACGGTATCCGGACGTAATGATACCGCTACAATCACAGGGAGAAATTTAGTGGATGCCCGCATCAACGGCTACCGCAATACATGGAGGCTACAGTTGGAAATGGAGTTCCTTAAGCGAAACGGCATTTGGACAATCATCTATGCAACAGCAAGCGCATATTGAGTTCGGATTATGAGCCGGAGCCCGGCTGCGAAGAGCGTATCCTGTTAAAAAACAAAGCAGTCCGGACGCCCGCTAATGCGGGATCGTCCGGACTGCTTTGTTTCAATAACGACTATTTTTCTTTGGTTTCGCCGGCGTCAAGCTCTTTTTTTATTCGCGGCGGGCGCGTGCCCCAATATTGGAACAGGTCGGTGCGCAATCTTCCGTTGTAGAGTTTGCGTTTTTTCGTGGCTTTTTCGCCGTAGAATTCTTCGAAAAGCAATTCGCTAGTCAGGATGTACTTGCTCCACGTCTTCATCGGACGGAAAACTTGGCCCATCTCTTTGTAGAGGACTTCGATCTCTTCCTGATCGGAAAGTCGCTCACCGTAAGGCGGGTTGCAGACGATTGTACCGTATTCCTTGGTTGTCGTGAACTCAGCCAAAGGTAATTGTTTGAAAGTGACATAATCCGCAACGCCTGCTTTTGCGGCATTGCTCTTTGCGATGGCTATCATGTGCGGATCGATATCGGAGCCGCCGATGTCCAGTTGCACATCGAAGTTCGCTGCAGCTTTTGCTTCACTGCGGATGCGATCCCACTGGCCTTCTTCGAAAATGTTCCATTCCTCGGAAGGGAAGGAGCGTTTCAACCCTGGCGCGATGTTCAGTCCGATTAAAGCAGCTTCGATCGGAATCGTGCCGGAACCGCAAGTCGGATCATAGAAGGGGCGGTCAGGGTACCAATTGGTCAGCATCACCAAAGCGGCTGCCATGTTTTCCTTCAAAGGAGCGCCGCCTTTTTCGGAACGGTAACCGCGTTTGAAAAGGCTGGAACCGCTCGTGTCGATCGTCAGGATCACTTCATCCTTATTGATGGCTACTTCGATCGGATAGAGTGCGCCGGATTCAGGCAAACGGGTACGGCGGTGGTAATATTCGCTCAGGCGGTTGACGACGGCTTTTTTGACGATTGCTTGGCAATCGGGGACACTGTACAAAGCCGACTTCTGCGATTTGCCGGAAACCGGGAATTCCGCATCCATCGGAAGGATTTGTTCCCAAGGCAAGGCCTTCGTTTGCTCGAACAGGTCATCGAACGTTTTTGCTTCGAATTTGCCGAAGACGATCTTGATGCGGTCGGCAGTGCGCAGCCATAGGTTGGTCTTGATGATGTCCGTTTCCGTGCCGGTGAAGTAGGCTTTGCCGTTCTCTACTTGGACGTTGTAGCCCATTTTTTTCAGCTCATTGCCGGTGATGGCTTCGATGCCGCTTGCGGCCGTGGCCACTAATTGATATGTTCTCATTGATAACTCCTTATTGTTTTGCCTTAGAGATTGCCGGATAATGCACGAAAAATGGGACAAAAATTAGCTTGTCCCATCCTTGATCGTATTCTTTTGAAGAAAAAAGCCTGATTTGTAAATTTCTGTAAGCCATGTTCTGTCGCGCCATCGGAGCCAGGCCTCTGATGGCGGAGGTAATTATCTATCTGCATTTCTGCCTCTTTCCCTCGTTCATTTCCTTGGAAAGAGTGCCCCTACCAAAGTTTGGGTTGCTCGCTCGAGGGGTTTACCGCGTTCCACCAGAAAGGTTTCCCCGTCTGCTTCGTCACTGTGGCACTTTCAAGAATACTCAGGCATAGGTAGAGCCCTTAGCCTTTTTTTCTGCCGTCAATCTATCGATTGCCTTAGCTTATTGTTTCGCTAAGCACGAACACTACAAGCATCTCAGCTTGTGCGAGCATGGACTTTCCTCAGCCTCCATAAAGGAGACCGCAATTACCCGAAATTTACAAATGTCTTTTGCTGCTAGTTTGCTTCTTCGTTGGTCTCATCCAGTTTTGAACCGAATACATGTTTCTCCAAATTGGAAAGGCGTTTCAGAATATCAAAATTCGTCACACCGCTGCCGACTGAAGCGGTGTTTGATTGGGTCGGCTTAGCCAATACGGCTTGCTTCGTCAACTCATCAACACGGCTCATCAAACGTTCATTTTCACTTTGAAGATAAGAAAGGTCTTTCTGATAAGATTCATAGTCTCTTATGATCATATCCAGGAATTCATCGACTTCTGCAACATTATAGCCTCTCATAGCGCTCTTGAATTCTTTTTGCAGAATATCTTTGGTTGTTAGATTTTTTTCTGCCATATTTGCACACCTCGTTAGTTGTCCTTGTTACCTAATCAGTATAGCATAAAACAGTAATATTAATAAGCAAATATTCCAATCAACATCATATCAGGCTTTTCGGATAAACTCAACTGATTTTTTTGCTTGGCTCCCGCAGAACTTTCCGGCTATAAAAGAACGGAAAGCTCAATAAGGCAAGGCTCCTTCAAAATTGATGATGATATATTGATTGCTGCCGGATTTTTTTGTCGTGATGGAAAGATTTTCATTAAGAACGGGCTGTTTGCCGAAAATCTCCAGCAAAAAACTCTTGAAGACCTTATCCGTTTTACTTTGCAGGACTTCTTTGAAAAGCTCGCTTTTGGCCACCGGATCGATGTTGTCAGCGAAAATGCTTTTTTCATCCGGTGCGAGGTAATCGTCAGTCAACAGAATCTCAGCCCTCCGGCCGAAAGGGATCTGGACTTTCAAGCTGTCCTTGAATTCTGTTTTCCGGTAATCACGGGCGATGCGTGTCACCAGGTAATCGATGGATTGTCTGATCTCTGATTGTTCTGTCATGAAATATCCCTCCAACTTTTTGCCTGACCTAAATATATCACAAACTGCTCTTTTAAGAAATGGTTCTGTGCATGTCGCGGGCCGTTATTCGGAAAATGAGTTGCGGCTGTACAGTCGGGAATATATCTTTTTCTCATTTTTTGCTACAATAGATGATGAGATCCATCCCGACGAGGAGGAAGATTATGAATAAAAGTATGCTGGATATGATCCATGAAAAATTGGAGGAACACAACTTGTCATGCGAATGGCGGTTAGAGTGGCATAAACCCTTCCATACGGTTGAAATTGTGTTATTATTAGAAGTCAGTTATCCTCCAGACAATAGTATTTCGGATGTATATGGCCATTCCAATCATGAAGACCGGTTCATTTTTGAGGATTCTGTTTTGTTTTATGATCGCGGATCAGCAAAAATAAAAACAGAGGAATATTTGGCCAGTATTCCATTCGATCGGAAAAGAGGGATCCAAGGCGGTTTGGCCGAAGCGGTGATCAAGAGCATACGCTTGACGTTAGGCGAGGCGAACAGCAGGTTAAGAGGGTTTCTGAAGAATGAAGGGGATCCCAGCTTCGAGTTGCATTGGAATGAAGTGAATTTTATCCAGACAATCGAAACACTGAAGGAAATAGGAAGATATGATGAAACGTATTATCGTTATCCTTAATGATAGGAAAGGTGATTGCAAATGGAATGGAATGAAGTGAAGGTTGTGACTGCTACAGAAGCGGTTGAGGCTGTATCGAATATATTGATGGAGGCCGGTGCGAAAGGCGTCGCCATAGACGACGAGCTGGACTTCGTCAATCTGCAGGATGACGGTTTCGGCCAGATAAAAGAGGAGCGTGCGTTGCCTGAAGAAGGCCATGCCGTCTTCATCATGGCCTACTATCCGAACAACGTGGGTTTCCAGGACACCGTGTTGTTCATCAAAGAACAGCTGGCTGAGTTGGAAAAACTCGATCTGAAGATCGGAAAGAATGAGCTGCAGATCAATCAAGTAAAAGAAGAGGATTGGGAAAACTCCTGGAAAGAATATTTCCACCCGATCAGGCTTACGCGTTTCCTTACGATTGTGCCTTATTGGGAAGAGTACACGCCTGAAGATGAAAAGGAGCTGCTGATCCAATTGGATCCCGGGATGGCCTTCGGCACCGGCACGCATCCAACTACGCGCCTGTCCATCGAAGCGCTTGAAGCCGTGATGCGGGGCGGCGAAAAAGTGATCGATGTCGGAACCGGATCGGGCGTGTTGAGCATCGCAGCCAAGGCAATGGGCGCAGACACCGTCTATGCCTATGATATCGATGAAATCGCAACGCGCGTTTCCAAAGAGAACATCGCTTATAATGCCTATGCTGCGGATGTGATCGTCAAAGAGAACAACCTATTGGTAGGCATCGCCGACGAGGAAGCCGACATCATCGTTGCGAATATCCTGGCGGAAATATTGTTGCTTTTGCTCCCGGATGCCTACAAAAACCTCAAGGATGACGGCTATTTCATCCTCTCGGGCATCATCGATTCGAAGAAGGATGAATTGATCGAGGCTCTCTATGCTAATGGATTCGAGATCGAGCAGGAAAAGCAGATGAAAGATTGGGTTTGCCTGATCTGCACAAAAAATGTGGAGGACTGAAGCATGCAGCGATACATCATCCCGCCCTTGACAAAAGATTACCAAAAGCAGCCGATCAACCTGTCGGATGATTTCCATCACCACATGGTGCATGTGATGCGCATGAAACAGGGGGACCGCGTCTATTTAGCCGACAACTCCGGAATTTCGTTCGTTGCAGAAATCACCGATATATCCGCAACCGCGGTCAGTCTGAAGTGGTTGGCCGATGAGGACCGCTCAACGGAATTGCCGATCCGTGTCACAATCGCCTGCGGACTTCCGAAGGGCGACAAGCTCGAATATATCGTGCAGAAGGGCACAGAGTTGGGCGCGGCTGCCTTCATCCCATTCGCAGCAAAAAATGCGGTTGTCAAGTGGACGGCGGATAAAGCCGCAAAAAAACAGCAGCGCCTGCAGAAAATTGCGAAAGAGGCAGCAGAGCAATCACACCGCCAGAAAGAACCGGTCGTGCACCCCGTCCATAACCTCAATGAATTGTTGGCCGAAGCTGCAACATACAGCAAAGTGCTGGTTGCCTATGAAGAAGATGCAAAGGCCGGTGAAGGCAGCATCCTGGTGCACACATTGGAAAAGCTTGAACCAGGCGATTCTTTGTTGTTGGTTTTCGGGCCTGAAGGCGGCTTGGCACCGGAGGAACTGGCTGCGTTCAGGTCAGCCGGCCATCAGAGCTGCGCGTTGGGACCGAGAATCCTGCGTGCCGAGACAGCCCCTTTGTATGCATTGGCGGCAGTATCCTATGAATTGGAATTAAGAAAAGGAGCGGATATAAATGGTTGAAAAATTGAACAAATACATCGATCACACTCTATTAAGACAAGATGCCACGGAGTCGGAAATCAAAGCCCTTTGCGAAGAAGCGAAGGAATATGACTTCAAATCCGTCTGCGTACAGCCATACTGGTTGAAAAAAGCGGAAGCGTTTTTGACCGGCACGGATGTCCTGGTGTGCACGGTTGTCGGCTTCCCGCATGGCGCCAACACGGCCGAAGTGAAGACATTCGAAGCGAAGCAAGCGGTCCAGAACGGTGCGGATGAAGTGGACATGGTCATCAACATCGGGGCTTTGAAGGATGGAGATCATCAAACAGTCGAACGCGAGATTGCCTCATTAGTTGAAGCCGTTAAAGGCGAGGCAATCCTGAAAGTCATCATCGAGACGTGCCTGTTGACCGATGAAGAAAAAGTGCTCGCTTGCCAATTGGCCCAAAAGGCAGGCGCCGACTTCGTCAAGACATCCACCGGTTTTTCAACGGGGGGCGCAACATTGGAAGATATCGCGCTGATGCGCAAGACAGTCGGACCCGTAATGGATGTAAAAGCAAGCGGCGGCGTGCGCACGTATGAAGATGCCCTGGCTTTCATCGCAGCCGGCGCAACGCGTTTGGGCACTTCCAGCGGCAAGAAAATCGTCGAAGGCTGGCTTGCGGCAAAATAAGCTGAAGGCGGATCCTTTTTCGTTCATTACAAGCGCATAGGCCATAGAACCTTGGGGACCCTCTTATGAGTATTCCCCAAGGTTTTTTTGAAGCTTTGCGGCTGAAAACAAGGGACAATTGTTGATGGCGCATCGTTCCGATTTAAAGTATAATAAAGGGAAATATATGCACTTATTTTGTTTGCAAAATTTGATATATTCAACTGCTTTTCCGTTCGCGGACGGGATTGCAGCAAATACATACATAAACTTAAGAGTCAGGAGTGACAACATGCCGAAAATCAAAACCTATTCGCCTGAAGAGGTTGTGCAGCTCTGCACGGAGTATATGAATGAAACCCATGTGGCATTTGTCCAAAAAGCGTGTGATTTTGCCCGGGCAGCCCACAGCGGACAGATGCGCAAATCCGGTGAGGAATATTTTGTTCATCCGACTCAAGTCGCAGCGATATTGGCAGATTTGAAACTGGACCCGGAAACGATTGCAACGGGATTTTTGCATGATGTCGTAGAGGATACGGAATATACGTTGGCGGACATCGAGCGCGAATTCTCCAAAACCGTGGCCATCTTGGTGGATGGAGTCACAAAATTGGGCAAGATCGAATACAAGTCCCATGAGGAGCAACAGGCCGAAAATCACCGCAAGATGTTGATGGCGATGGCAAAAGATCTGCGCATCATCATGGTGAAGTTGGCCGACAGATTGCACAACATGCGCACGCTGAAATACCACAGACCCGAGAAACAGCGGATCATCTCCAATGAGACTATGGAAATTTATGCACCGTTAGCCCACCGGTTGGGGATGAACCGGATTAAATGGGAATTGGAGGATACTTCGTTGAGGTATCTGAACCCGCAGCAATATTACCGGATCGTGCATCTGATGAACAGCAAGCGGGATGAACGGGAGCTGTACATCAAAGATACGATCAGCAAAATCAAGGAATCGATCGATGAACTGGAAATCGAAGCCGACATCTACGGCCGGCCGAAGCATATCAACTCCATCTACCGGAAAATGAAGGACCAAAAGAAACAATTCACGGAAATCTATGACCTGCTGGCGATCCGAGTCATCGTGCATTCCATCAAGGATTGCTATGCCGTTTTAGGGGCCATCCATACAAAATGGAAGCCGATGCCCGGTCGGTTCAAAGATTACATCGCGATGCCGAAAGCGAATATGTACCAGTCGCTGCATACAACCGTTATCGGAACCCAGGGTACACCCGTCGAAATCCAGATCCGGACAATCGAGATGCATCAGGTCGCGGAATACGGGGTTGCTGCGCACTGGGCTTACAAAGAAGGCATCACGAAAAAAATCGATCCCGAAAAGATGCCCCACCAAATCGATTGGTTCCGCGATCTGATTGACCTGCAGGATGATTCCAAGAATGCCAGCGAATTCGTCGAAAGCGTAAAAGAGGACATCTTCAAGGACAAAGTGTATGTCTTCACTCCGAAAGGCGATGTGGTTGAGTTGCCATCCGGCGCGGGTCCGTTGGATTTTGCCTACAACATCCATACCGAAATCGGGCACAAAACCATCGGCGCCAAAGTGAACGGCAAAATCGTGCCGTTGAATTACAAACTGCAGAACGGGGACATCATCGAAGTGATGACTTCCCCGAACTCATTCGGACCAAGCAGGGACTGGATCAACCTGGTTTCCACCAGCAAGGCAAAAAACAAAATCAAACGCTACTTCAAGCTGCAGGACCGCGACGAACATGTCATCAAAGGCCGGGATATGCTGGAAAAACAATTGACGGAGATGGAATTCTCACCAAAAGAGTTCCTGACCAAACAGGCGATCAAAGATCTTTTGAACCGCTTCAATGTGAACTCGGAAGATGATCTCTATGCCGCTATCGGTTTCGGCGAGCTGTCTGCGTTCATCGTCTCCAATCGCTTGACCGAAAAAGCCCGCCGCGAACGCGACAAGCACAAAACGGAACAGCAGATGGACACAATCGAGCAAAAGACCAAAAAAGACAATCCAAAAATGAAGATCCGCCATGAAGGCGGCGTGGTCATCCAAGGCGTGGATAATCTGCTCATCCGCATCAGCCATTGCTGCAATCCGGTACCCGGGGACGAAATCGTCGGCTACATCACCAAAGGCCGGGGCATATCCGTCCACCGCAAAGATTGCCCGAATGTCCAAGTGTCCGGAGAGCACGAAAATCGGTTGATCGAAGTGGAATGGGAAGATACGGGCACGTCCAATATCGATTATGAAACGGAGCTGACGGTCGAAGGCTACAACCGCTCCGGCCTTCTGAACGAAATATTGCATGTCGTGAACACGATGACCAAGAATCTGAGCAGCGTGAACGGTAAAGTCGACAGCAATAAAATCGCTGTGATCACGTTGAAGATAGGGATCCAGAATTTGAGCCAATTGGATAAAATCGTCGATAAAATCAAGAATATCCCGGATGTCTACACCGTCAGGAGAGTCACCTCCTAATCAAAATGAAGAGAGGGAAAATATGCGTGTTGTCGTACAGAAAGTGGCCGAAGCTTCCGTTTCGGTCGCTGGAGAAACAATAGGGGAGATCGGAAAAGGTTTTCTGCTCCTCGTAGGGATAGGCAAAGAGGATTCGCAGGAAGATGTCGCCTACGTTGCCCGCAAAGTGTCGAATCTGAGAGTTTTTGAAGATGAGGACGGAAAAATGAACCGTTCTTTGAAGGATGTTGAGGGGGCCGTCCTTTCGATATCGCAATTTACTTTATTCGCAGATACGAAAAAGGGCAACCGCCCGAGTTTTACCGGAGCCGCTGCCCCCGATGCCGGAGAAACCCTTTATCAAGCGTTCAATGAACTCCTGAGGGCGGAAGGCTTCTCTGTCGCATCCGGCCGATTCGGTGCCCACATGGAAGTCCGTTTGAACAACGATGGCCCCGTGACCATCCTTATAGATTCCAAAAACAAATAACGGAGAAGGCGCCCTGAACATTCGTGGTTCAGGGCGCCTTCTCCGTTATTTTGGAGCGCTGTGCGCTGGTTTATTGGAAATACTGGGTCAAAGCTTGGTAGATGCTTTCGGCAACCAACGAGCGATAATAATCGGAATTGAAGGTCTTGACATCGGAATCATTGTTCATGTAGCCGAGTTCCAAAAGCAGAGCGGGTTGCGTGTTCTCGCGCGTGACCAAGAAATCCCCGAACTTGGATCCGTTGTCCTGCAACGGCAAGGTGTCGGCCAGATGATCATCGACCAGATTCGCCAGCGGAATATCCGCATCCGCGTAATAGTAAGTCGTAAAGCCTGTCGCTAAGGCACCGGACGCGGTGGAGTCATAATGGAAACTGATGAACAGATCCGCGTTGTTGGCATTGCTCATGGCTGCCCGATCTTCGAGCGTCACATAGACGTCGGAAGTGCGGGTCAACAATACATTCGCCCCCGCGCTGCGCAATTTTTCCGCCACCGCTTCAGCGGTTTTGAGGGTCACTTCCTTCTCGTAGATGTAAGTACCTTCAGCACCCGGGTCTTCCCCGCCGTGCCCCGGATCGATCACGATGGTCGCTTCGGAAAGCGTCGTGGTAGAGGAGGCGGTGACTGGCTGATTGATCGACTTGGTAGTTTCCACCAACCATGAAGCGACATAACCTTCTTTGTTGCCCTCATAGCGGATTTTGTAGAAGTCCCCGCTTTCGCTGATCAGTTCATATTTTTCACCTTTTTCGGCGATGAAAAGGATATCGCTGCCCGTCGAAGGCCCGCTGCGGACATTTACGCCATCCATCGTGATGAGGACCATCGGAGCGGACTCGTCGGCCCCAGCCCCAGTGGCTGTGGTGTCTACCGTTTCGGGCGCCAACTGGATGCTGCCAGGGGAAATTTCGATCAGTTCGGACAAAATCCAAGCGACTTTATTGTTGAACTGGATTTGACTCCAGCCGTTTTCTTCATACAGCAGGGCGAATTTTTCGCCTTGACTGGCTGTTCCGACCACTTCGGAAGCCTCATTATTCTCTTGGCGAACGTTGGCGGACGGAACCAGAACGGTCGCAAGCAGGTCGGAGGTTGCCGCGATTTCGGTGTTGCTGATCAGCCAGCTGGCCACCCAACCGATTCTCCCGTCCGAGAGCCGGACTTTATACCATTCGTTCTTTTCGCTCAGAACATTGACTGATGAGCCACCCTGTATCTGCGTCATGATGTCGTAGGATAAGCCAGGGCCGGAGCGGACATTTACAATGCTTGCGGTTATGCCGACACTGGTATAGTTGGCCAATGCTACCGTACCGAAGGAGCCCAATCCGACAAACAGCAAAACAATCGTCAGGAAGAACAGGTGTCTATTTTTTGCGAGAGTCTTCACTAGCTGTCTCCTTTCTGGTTTGGATGCATAATAATTTACAGAAACTGTTCAATTCTTCTATTCATTATAGCAAAGATACAGCATCCAATGCAAAGCCTTTTCAGAAATTATGCCCGGATGCATTTCCGGCCAGACATGGCGCTGCGGCAGGGAAAGTGCTCCGTAAAGTTAGAATTTGATGAAAACGGTATTGACAATTCGTTGCTTATCTTGTATCGTAAAGGAAATTACAAAAGTCCAGTGAAGATCGAAGTAAAATAGGTCGGTTTGATCAGAGAGGGTTGCCGCGGCTGAGAGCAATCCCAAAACGATTATTTGAAAGACAGGTTGGAGGATTAATAGTGAAAAGCTATTACGCCGCGAACGTTACTCGCCAAAGGAAAGCTGTGCTTTCGAATAAAGGTGGCACCACGTCTGATCAATCGTCCTTTTCCATGATGGAAAGAGGGCTATTTTTTTGCTTTTTTTCGGACAGAACAGACAGGATAAAGCTTAAAGGAGAGATAAAAAAATGATACAAAAGCCAAAAGGGACTGCCGATATATTTTTGCAGGAAGCGGAAATTTGGCAATACGTGGAGGAGACAGCCCGCATCTTGTTGCATGATTACCAATTTTCGGAAATCCGCACCCCGATGTTCGAGAGTTTCGAGTTGTTCTCCAGAGGGGTCGGCGATACGAGCGACATCGTTTCGAAGGAAATGTATGATTTCTACGACAAAGGCAATCGGCATATCGCTTTGAAACCGGAAGGTACGGCTCCGGTTGTCCGTGCCTATGTCGAAAACAAGCTGTTCGGACCTGAACACCCGAAACCATTGAAAGTATACTACATCAGCCCGATGTTCCGCTATGAAAGACCACAAGGCGGCAGAATGCGTCAGTTCCACCAATTGGGAGTCGAGGTATTCGGCAGCGTCAACCCGGCGACGGATGTCGAAACGATGGCATTGGCATGGGACCTGTTGAAGGAACTGGAATTGAGCGATCTGAAATTGGTCATCAATTCGTTGGGCAAAACAGCGGATCGGATCAGGTACCGCGAAGCGCTAATCGCCTACCTGGAGCCTTTCCATGATGAATTGAGCAAAGATTCCCAGACCCGTCTGCACAAAAACCCACTGCGCGTATTGGACAGCAAAGATAAGCGCGATAAAGAGATTGTGGCACATGCACCGAGCATTCTGGATTTCCTTTCGGAAGAATCAAAGCAGCATTTTGAAGCGGTCCAGGAAATGCTGAAGGTATTGGAGATCCCTTTCACGATCAACAGCAACATGGTACGCGGGCTCGACTATTATCAGGATACCATTTTCGAAATCATGACATCCTCCGCAGTCTTCGGAGCGGAAACGACCATCTGCGGCGGCGGACGCTATGACGGTTTGGTCCAGGAAATCGGCGGACCGGAAGTGCCCGGTTTCGGTTTCGGGATGGGCTTGGAGAGATTGATCCTTTTGATGAAAGACCAGCAAGTCGATGTTCCAAAATTGTCGGAACTTGATGTATATGTGGTAGGTTTGGGCGAAGAAACGAACATCGAAGTCATGAAATTGGTCCAAAATGCGCGCCAAGCGGGCTATTCGGCTGACCGTGATTTCCACGACCGCAAAGCGAAGGCTCAGTTCAAGACAGCCACGAAAAACGGCGCCAAAGTGGTCATGACCATCGGGGAAGAGGAACTGAAGAATCGGCAAGTGCAATTCAAAGTGATGGCGACAGGCAAAGAGCAGACTTTGTCTTTGGCTGAAATTTACGCGGATTTTGATAAAGTGTACAAAACACAGACCGCCGATATGACGGCGTTCAATGAATTTTTCGGAAAAGAAGACTAGATCATACAGAAAAGGGTAGTGAACATGGAAAGAAGAACAGAGTATTGCGGATTATTTACGGAAGCAAATGTCGGGCAGACTGTCGTCGCCAACGGCTGGGTAAACAAAAGAAGAGACTTAGGCGGATTGATCTTTATCCATCTGCGTGACCGTGAAGGTATCGTTCAAGTCGTCTTCAACACGGAGTTCAGCGAAGAAGCTTTCCGTATCGCGGAAACAATCCGTGGGGAATATGTCCTGCAGGTAAAAGGTAAAGTCGTCCTTCGGGAAGAAAATCAAATCAATCCAAACATCGGCACGGGCACAATCGAAATCGAAGCGGAATCCGTGGAGATTTTGGCGAAAGCGAAAACACCGCCGTTCTACGTTGAAGGTGATGTGAACGTATCCGATGAACTGAGAATGAAATACCGTTACATCGATCTGAGAAGAGACAAAATGATGAACAACATGAAAATCCGTCACCAAACGACACGCACTGTCCGCAACTATTTGGATGACTTGCATTTCATGGACATCGAAACGCCATATTTGACGAAGTCGACTCCTGAAGGCGCGCGCGATTACATCGTCCCTTCCCGCGTCCACCAAGGCGAATTCTACGCATTGCCGCAATCCCCGCAACTGTTCAAACAGATGCTGATGGGCGCTGGCTTTGACCGTTATTACCAGATTGTGCGCTGCTTCCGTGATGAGGATTTACGCGGTGACAGACAACCTGAATTCACGCAAGTGGACATCGAAACCAGCTTCCTTTCCGCTGAGGAAATTCAGGGAATCACCGAAAACATGCTGCAGAAAGTCATGAAGGATGTGTTGGACAAAGACATTCCGGTTCCGTTCCCGCGCATCTCCTATGACGAAGCGATGAACCGTTTCGGCAGCGACAAGCCGGATACCCGTTTCGGCCTGGAGCTGATCGACTTGAATGAGTTTGCGAAAACATCATCCTTCAATGTATTCAAAGCGACGAGCGAAAAGGGCGGCCAAGTCCGCGGTCTGAACGTCAAAGGCAAAGCCGATGCTTATTCGCGCAAAGACATGGATAACCTGATCGAATACGCCAAGCAATACGGCGCTAAGGGCATGGCTTGGATGAAAGTTGAAGAAGACGGCCTGAAAGGCGCCGTTGCGAAATTCTTTACGGAAGACAGCGAAGAATTGATCAGGTTGATGGATGCAGAACCAGGCGACTTGCTGGTGTTCGTTGCCGACAAAAAAGAGATCGTCTATCAGGCTCTGGGGGAATTGCGTCTGAAGTTCGGCCGCGATCTGGACCTGATCGACAAATCCCAATTTGCCTTCGTTTGGGTCGTGGATTGGCCATTGCTTGAGTACGATGCGGACGCAAAACGCTACACTGCCATGCACCATCCGTTCACTCGTCCGAATGATGCGGATCTTTCCAAATTGGCCGATCATCCGGAAGAAGTCTATGCCCAAGCCTATGATATCGTCCTGAACGGCTATGAAATCGGCGGCGGATCGCTGCGTATCCACACAAGAGAAGTGCAAGAGCAGATGTTTGCGGCACTGGGCTTCAGCAAAGAGGATGCCCAGGAAGAATTCGGATTCTTGCTTGATGCCTTCGATTACGGTTTTCCACCGCACGGCGGAATCGCTTTAGGCTTGGATCGTCTGGTCATGCTGCTGGCCGGCGAGTCGAACATCCGCGAAGTGATCGCCTTCCCTAAAAACGGGAAAGCTTTCGATCCGATGACCAGCGCACCAAGCGAAGTAAGCGCAGCGCAGTTGAAAGAACTGAGCTTAAGAATTGCTTCATTGGACTGACATCAGGGCCAAAAAAAGCATCTGATAGAAAGAAAAACAAGCCTTATGATACAATAACCGTATCATAAGGCTGTTTTTTCGTCCTTCATTTGATTGCAGGCGAAACGGACTATTAGGATAATATACGATAAAAGGGTGAAGATATGTTAAAGATAGGTTCACATGTTTCCATGGGCGGCAAAAAAATGTTGTTGGGTTCAGCGGAGGAAGCGGCCTCATATGGGGCATCCGTTTTCATGATCTATACAGGGGCTCCGCAGAATACCCGCAGAAAAAGCGTAGACGAGATGAATATTCCGGAGGGCATGGACTATATGGCAAAGCATGGATTGCTCGAGTTGGTCGTTCATGCGCCTTACATCATCAATCTGGCCAACACAACGAAACCGGATCATTTTGAATTCGCGATCGATTTTTTGCGCGATGAAATTGTGCGGGCGCAAGCGCTCGGCGCCAAACAGATTACGTTGCACCCTGGCTCGCATGTCGGCGCCGGCGCTGAAACAGGAATCAAACAGATCATCAAAGGCTTGAACGAAGTGCTTGAGCCCAGCCAGACAGCACAGATCGCACTGGAAACGATGGCGGGAAAAGGGACCGAAATCGGCCGAACGTTCGAAGAGTTGGCGGCCATCATCGATGGCGTAGTCTACAATCACAAGCTTTCCGTAACGCTGGACACATGCCATACTAACGATGCAGGATACAATATCAAGGAGGACTTTGATGGCGTTCTGGAGGAATTCGACCGCGTCATCGGGTTGGAGCGTCTGAAAGTGGTGCATGTCAACGATTCGAAAAACGAAAGAGGCACCCACAAGGACAGACATGCGAACATCGGCTTCGGCACAATCGGATTCGGGACATTGAACAAGATTGTGCACCATCCGCAGCTGCAGGATTTGCCGAAAATATTGGAGACACCGTTCGTGGGCGAGGACAAAAAGAACAAGAAGGCCCCTTACAAATTCGAATTGGATATGCTGAAGTCGCAGACATTCAATCCGAGATTATTGGAAGACATACTGAATCAGTAAGAAATACATCTTTGGATGGATGCGTTTTTGTTTCCGTTCAGGGATAATGGAATGCAAGCGACAATAAAAGCATAAAGAAGGAGATGGGGAAAGATGAAAAGTTGGTTGAAAGGATTAATCGGGGTGTTCATTGCGGTGTTGCTGCTGGGAGTGCCCTTGATCAGTTCCTATAATGGATTGGTGACGGAGGAAAGCAATGTCGACGTGCAGTGGGCGAATGTGGAAAGCAAACTCCAAAGACGTTACGATCTCATCCCTAACTTGGTCGAATCGGTGAAAGGTGCGATGGAACAGGAACAGGAAGTTTTCGGCGCGATCGCTGATGCCCGCGCGAAAATCGGCAGTGCCCAGACGACCGAAGAACAGGTGGCGGCCAGCAACGAGATGGAATCCGCACTTTCGCGTCTGTTGGTGATTGTCGAGAACTATCCGGAACTGAAATCGAACGAACAAGTTACAGCCTTGATGGATGAATTGGCCGGCACCGAAAACAGGATCTCGGTCGAAAGGGACCGCTACAACGAAGCGGTGCAACAGTACAACAACAAAGTCAAACGGTTCCCGGGATCGCTCATGGCAGGCCTTTTCGGATTTGATGAAAAATCTTATTTTGAAGCGGTCAGCGGCGCTGAAACCGCTCCTAGCGTGGACCTGAATACAGACGATGAATAATTGAGGGGCTGATGATGCTTTGTTTCAAATGAGGAAAAAGGCACGATGGCAATTGCTTGCGGTTTTGGTGGCGTTTTTCTTTTCGATGGTTTCCGCGCCATCAGTACAGGCGCAAACGTTGCCTGAACCGACAAGCGATTTTTATGTCTATGATCCAAGCGGCACGCTCTCCGAAGAAACGAAAACATTCATCATGAGCGTGAATGAGCAATATGAATTGACGGAAGAAAAGCCTCAAATCGTTGTGGCAGTGGTCGATTCGCTGCAGGGTGAGACAATCGAAGAGTATTCCGTCGACCTGTTCGAAAAGTGGAAAATTGGCCAGAAGGAAACCGATAACGGAGTGCTGATTTTGTTGGCCCTCGAGGAAAGGGAAATCCGCTTCGAAATCGGATATGGCCTTGAAGGCGCCCTGACCGACAGCAGGACCGGACGGATTCTGGACAATCATCTGGATTATCTTTCGGCCAATGATTTCGACGGCGGGCTCAAGCAAATATTCACCGAGGCTGCTGTCGTCGTCAATGAAGAATACCAATTCGACGATGCTGTCATCTTTTCCGGCTATCCTGTCGATGCTGACCAATACAAAGAAGACGATTCCTCATTCATTGCGGAACTGGTCCAATTCCTGTTCATTCTTTTGCTGCTGTCCTACTTTTTCGGTGGCCGGGGCAGAGGTGGACGCGGTGGCCGAGGCGGCGGAATGGACCCTTTGTGGTGGTTGCTCCTGGGGAGCGGCGGTTATCGGGATAACAACCGTCGCGGCGGTTCCGGCGGATTCGGCGGCGGTTTTGGTGGCGGCTTTGGCGGAGGCGGCGGGTTCGGCGGTGGAGGATCTTCCGGAGGCGGCGGATCCAGCCGAGGTTTCTAGCCCGGCCGATGCGCTAGCGGACAACAAAAGAAGAGGACGCGGATTTAAAAACCGCGTCCTCTTCTTTTGTTGTTAAGGGATGATGGTTGTGTCGGAAATTTCGATGCTGCTCATGATGATGGCGGCCGTCTCTTCTATGGAACGTTTGGATACGTTGATGACGATGCAGCCCAACTTGTTGTACAATTCATAGGCGTATTCCAATTCTGCCCGGATGCGATCCATATCCGAGTAGATGGTTTCCGGTGACAAACCGTAAGCAATCATACGCTCCTTGCGGAAGTTGTTCAGTACTTCCGCATCGTTTGTCAGTCCGACTATTTTCTTCGGATCGACTTGCCAAATCTCGTCAGGCACAGCCGCTTCCGGCATGATCGGCAAGTTGGCTACCTTGATGTTTTTGTTCGCCAAAAACATGGAAAGCGGCGTTTTCGAAGTGCGGGAAACACCCAACAGGACCAAATCGGCATCCAAGAAGCCTTTCGGATCTTTGCCGTCGTCGTATTTGACGGCAAACTCGATGGCGCTGATGCGGTTGAAGTATTCGTCATCCAAACGGTGCAAAGCGCCGGCTCGCCGGAGGGGTTGCTGTCCGGTTTTTTCGGAAATATCGCTCACCAGTGCTTTTAAAATATTGTAGCAAGGCAGGTTTTCTGCAGCGCAGAAACTGTCCGTGAATTCGCTCAAGTCCTCGACGACCAGAGTATGGATCACAAATGCCTTCAATTCTTTGGCTTCTTTCAAAACAGGTTCCAGATCTTTCATCTTCCTGATGAACGGGTAATGGTACATATGAACGGTGATCGACGGGAATTGGGCCAGAACGGCCTGGAGTACTTTCCTGGCGGTGTCCCCAACCGAATCGGATATGATGACAAAATGCAGGTCCTCGTGCGCTTGTTGTTCCATATAATTCGTCCTCCCTGAATCTTAATGATTGCAATCTCACTAATAATATACTATAGTCAATTTGAAATTGATAGAGTCGGGAGGGAAAATGATGCCGGTCGATACCGTAACAATTGCGTTGCAGAAATTAAAAAAGCATGGTTACAAATACACCCAAAAAAGAGAAGATATCATAACGGTTTTTGCGGAAGCAAACCGTTATCTGTCCGCAAAGGCTGTTCTTCAGGCTTTGGAAGCTGAGTATCCGACACTCAGCTACGACACTATATACCGCAATCTGTACACTTTTGTCGATGTGGGGATCTTGGAAGAAACCGAGTTGAACAATGAAAAATTGTTCAGGATCACTTGCCTGCATGAGGGGCACCACCATCACCACTTTATCTGTCAGCAGTGCGGGATGACGATTGCTTTGCAGATGTGTCCGATGGATTTTTTTGAGCAACAGTTGGAGGGATGCCAAATTTCTTCCCATCGCTTCGAAATATTCGGGATCTGCAAGGATTGCCTGGCTGCCGGATAGCGTACCTTACCGGACGTCAAGCAATTTTTTCCTGAAAAAAAGATTCCGATACAATTCCGATACAATTCCTGTATTTGTTTTCAATAAACCGTTGCAATTGCTTTCGCCTATGATATAATATCAAAAGAACAATTTCATTTTGATTGCTAGCTTTCAAAAGGAAACGTTACTTTTAATGCTCGGAGGGAGGGAATATTTAATGTCAAAAACAGTTGTTCGTAAAAACGAATCTCTTGATGATGCTCTTCGTCGCTTTAAACGTACTGTTTCAAAAACTGGAACTCTACAAGACGCTCGTAAACATGAATTTTATGAAAAGCCAAGTGTGAGACGCAAGAAAAAATCTGAAGCTGCCAGAAAACGCAAATTCTAACAGCCGGATGCTTGCTTTCTGAAATTCTTAGAGACTAATCAATAAAGAATGGGATGATCTCCGTATCATTCCATTTTTTTGTCGTTCCGCAGCTGCGCCATCGTCCGCAACCGGTATAAATAATGTCTACTGAATAATTTATAAACCTTATTGTGACAGCGTTTTTCGATGTTTTTTGGTATAATAGATGCATGGAATCTAGGGGAAAACACCAAAAACCCGTGCACTTTTTTCAAAAATGATACGAAGAGGCGATGAAAATGTACAAAAAGCAGACGAATCGGCAATTGACCATTTATGACTTCGATCAGCCATTGGGCCTCACAATGAATCCAGAAAACCGTTGGGTCAAAAAGGCAGCTTCGATTCCCTGGTCAGTCATTGAAGATAAGTACGCTGCTCTGTTCAACAGTGACAGAGGGAACATCGCCAAGCCGGTGAGGATGGCACTAGGTGCCTTGATAATC
>NZ_FNYT01000046.1 GCF_900109135.1 Trichococcus ilyis
TTGACTTACGCATATCGGTTTTTCCGCAAACAAGATAAATGTGCTTAACCTTGGTGTAATCAACAATCATCCATCACAGCTCCTTCAATAAAGCGTATAGGATGTATTTTTCAATGCCTTGATATACTGAAACCGTTCGGTTTCGATCCATATCCTTTATTTCAAAAGCAAGTTTTCGCTCGTGTGGCATTGGATCAAAGTCGTTTTGACTATCTAACTGAATAGGGACAATGTCCGGCTGTCTTTCCATTTGGGTACCTCCGTTATCTATGATAACTGAAGTATAAATGGAATTAATCATCCTGATAAGCTACCTGATTATTTGGCGCTTACTTTTGTATTCGTGTCAGAAGCATTCGTGTTAGAAAAATGTCATATCAAAAATACTTATAGTCATTCCAAAACCAGTATAGTAAAATTATAGGGATAAGTCTGGGGAGCGGCCCTTTTTTTCTTTAAGTGAGGAATTGGTGGTCAATATTGGGGCTTTTTGATGAGGGCATGAGAGAAGAAGACACACATTGGATGAAATATTTGCAATAATCAGGCAACATTTTCGCAAGATTGTGCTGTCAAGTGCGCGTGAATGGTCGCTTTCTGGTTTGTGCCCCCTTCATTTTAGCGATACTCCATTATCGCCAAAACGGCAAGTGCAAACATTCCGAAGGAGAAATCATCGAACTGGTCACAGACCCAGGCAAAATCGGATAAGTGCAACATCCAATTGCCTTTGTTTCCTTGCCTGGAGATTTGGACCAACGGGGCTCCAGTTTTGCGGATGCCCCTACGGAAGTATCCAAAAGGAAAAAAAGATGGTTTGAATTTTTCAGAAATAAGAGTTATTTTTAAATATGATTTGTCAATTTAAGCTAGAAAAAACTGATTCATCTAGGTAACTAAAAAATACTTCCAACGGTGTTTGATAAATCAATATCTTTCTTGGAATATTGTTCCTTTTGTCGGCGACTGAAGTGACAAAAGGCTGGTCCATCTGATTGAAATCCATTTCCTTAGGTAACCCGTCTTTTCGAAGGAGACCATTGGAATGTTCGTTCAACCCGCGTTGGGCTGGTGTACCTGGGTCGGCAAAATAGATGGAAATGTCGTGTTTGTTGCTTAACGACTTCCAATTGGAGAACTCTTTTCCACAATCAAACGTTATTGACTTGAACAGGTGCTTCGGTATGGCGTTAAAACAACGATCCATGACGTTTTTAACGTCGGATACCTTCCGCCCATCGGGCTTCAGGGTGATGATGACTTTGGAGAGGCGTTCCACCAATGTGATAACGACACTTTTGTGGTGAACACCAACGATCGTATCGCCTTCTTATGTGACCGAATTCTTCCTTGAAGGAAGGATAATCAGACTCCCAATCTGCGATATTTCGCTTGAATGCCTGTTTTCCCCTGCGTTCTTGATGGCCATTCGGTTTTCTTTTTCCCTTCATGGGAAGGGTGGCTTCATCGAAGGTCTTTTCCTTGAACTAGCGATAAAGGGTTCGCATGGAACAACTGATTGTTTTCTCGTTGCGACCGATGATGATGTCCGATGTCCAGCCTTGGGCAAAATTTTCTTTGATGTAGGCCTGTTGATCCTCAGGTAGGACGATTTTTCGTCTGCCACAACGCTTCTTGTTTTCCTTGTACTGTTGATAGTACTCAAGGGCCGTATAGCCTTCTTTTAGGAAGTTGATGACGTTGTAGATGTGTGTCCGGGATCGTTTCAGATACTCGGCAATTTTGGCAACTTTGATGAACTGGCGATAGTAAGCCTCTATCATCACCAGTTCATCCGTGGTAAGATAGGTGTAGATCATTCGTGATCACTCCTATGTATTCTTTGGTCGGAACTACATCTTGAGTGTATCACGAATGGCTCTTTTATTTGTCTAGCTTAATTTTACAATCGGCGTTCTTAAAAGGCGACATTTCAGATAAGTAATTAGTCATGAAAATCTTCGGGGAATATAGACCTGATATTGTAGTGTACCTGACTGCTCAAGCCGGAGTGCGTTACCCTATTGAAAATCCAGATGTCTATATGCAAAGCAATGTTGTTGGATTCTTCAATATTTTGGAAGCCTACAGACATTATCCGGTGGAACATCTTATATATGCCTCATCAAGTTCCGTATACGGTTCAAATAAAAAAGTGCCTTTTGAGGAAATTGATTTTGTCGATTATCCTGTATCGCTTTATGCAGCGACTAAAAAATCAAATGAATTAATGGCGCATACATATAGCCATCTTTATAAGATCCCTTCTACTAGATTACGGTCCTTCACTGTGTATGGTCCTTCACTGTGTATGGTCCAATGGGCAGACCGGATATGGCTTATTTTGGATTCACCAATGAGTACTTCAATGGCGAACCCATCAAAATCTTCAATAACGGGGACTTTGAACATGATCTTTATCGCGGCTTCACCTATGTCGACGACATTGTGGAAGGGATTGTGAGTCTGTTGGATAATCCACCTACGGATGAAGTGTCAAGCAAAGTCTTTAACATCGGCAACAACAATCCTGAGAAGTTGATAGTGTTCATTGAGACGTTAGAAAAAGCCTTAAGTAAATCCCTAGATAGGGAAGTGGTATTCGATAAAGTGTTCGAGCCAATCAAGCCGGGCGATGTGCCCGCCACTTACGCTTCAACCGATTTGTTGCAAGCGGCAGTTGGATTCAAGCCGGAAACTTCCATTGAAGAGGGTCTTCAAAAATTTGCTGATTGGTATGTGGACTACTACAAGGTGAAATAAAAGATTTCATAGATTTAAGATATAGTAGAAATTATATGATAATGGGAGATGTATAATTTGAAGATTACGGTTGTAGGAACAGGTTATGTAGGTTTGTCTAATGCCATCCTTTTTGCGCAACATAATGAAGTTGCTGCATTGGAGATTGTAGAAGAAAAAGTGAATTTGATTAATCAGAAGAAATCTCCGATTGTCGATAAAGAGATTGAAGAGTATCTGGCTACGAAAGAGTTGAATCTGCTGGCGACAACGGATAAAGCGGCAGCTTATAAAGACACTGATTTTGTCGTTATCGCTACACCGACAAACTATGACGAAAAGAAAAACTTCTTTGATACATCGTCTGTTGAGACCGTCATCGAGGATGTTTTGGAATACAGACCGGAAGCAACCATGATCATTAAATCAACGATTCCGGTAGGGTACACGAAAGAAATTCGCAAAAAATACGGAGTGGACAATATTATCTTCTCACCAGAGTTCCTAAGAGAAGGCAAAGCTTTGTATGATAATTTGTATCCATCGCGTATTATCGTAGGGGAACAATCTGAACGAGCTGAAAAATTTGCGGAATTGCTGCGTGAAGGTGCAATCAAAGGAGATATCCCGGTATTGTTCATGGACTCCACTGAAGCAGAAGCGGTTAAATTGTTCGCGAATACTTACTTGGCTTTGCGTGTGGCGTACTTCAACGAGTTGGACACATATGCGGAAGTAAGAGGATTGGATACGAAATCCATCATTGACGGGGTAGGGCTGGATCCAAGAATCGGAAGTCATTACAACAATCCATCTTTTGGATATGGCGGCTACTGCCTACCGAAAGATACGAAACAATTATTAGCGAACTATGAAGATGTGCCAAATAACTTGATTCAAGCGATTGTCGAGTCCAACCGCACCCGCAAGGATCATGTTGCTGACATGATTATACAACGTAATCCAAAAGTGGTTGGGATTTATCGTTTAACGATGAAGTCTGATTCCGATAACTTCAGATCATCTTCCATCCAAGGCATCATGAAGCGCATCAAAGCAAAAGGAATTGAAGTCGTTGTCTATGAACCGGTATTGAAAGATGAAACATTCTACAATTCCCGCGTGGTAAGAGATTTGGATGCATTCAAGGTATTGTCTGATGTTATCGTATCAAACCGTTTTGCATCTGAATTGCAGGATGTTGAAGAGAAGGTTTATACGAGAGATTTGTTCCATGAGAACTAAATAATAGATTATGAAGAATCCAGAATAGGCTGTAGTGTGCTTGTTCTGGATTACTTATCTTATCAAGAGTAAGCGCTATTACAGTTTAAGCACTGAGTGCATAATTTCATTCCATATTAAAGGAGCAATCGTTCATATGCAAAAAGTCAGAAAAGCAGTGATTCCGGCGGCCGGGTTCGGTACGCGTTTTCTACCGGCAACGAAAGCGATGGCGAAGGAGATGTTGCCGATTGTCGATAAACCGACCATCCAGTTTATCGTTGAGGAGGCAATTGCGTCCGGCATCGAGGAGATCCTGATCGTCACGGGCAAAAGCAAGCGCGCGATCGAGGATCATTTCGACTCAAATGTCGAGCTGGAGATGAATCTCCGTGAGAAGGGCAAGGACGAGCTGCTGGCGTTGGTTCAAGAGTCAACTGGCGTGCGTATCCATTTTGTGCGTCAATCATATCCGTTAGGGTTGGGACATGCTGTACTGCAAGCGAAAGCTTTTGTTGGCGACGAGCCATTTGTGGTCATGCTTGGGGACGATTTGATGCAGGATGAAGTGCCGTTGGCGAAGCAACTGATCAACGCTTATGACCGCACGCATGCATCGAATATCGCAGTCATGGCAGTGCCGCAGGAAGAAACCTCCAAATATGGCATCATCGACATTGACTCCGAGCTGGAGCCGGGGCTGTACAATGTCAGCCGCTTTGTTGAAAAACCGAAAGCCGAAGAAGCGCCGAGCAACTTGGCCATTATCGGTCGCTACTTGTTGACACCGGAAATCTTCGAGATTCTTGAGAACCAGGCCCCCGGAGCAGGTGGAGAAATCCAACTAACCGATGCCATCGATACCTTGAACCAAACCCAACGTGTCTTCGCGAAACGATTTGAAGGCACGCGATATGATGTAGGGGATAAGTTTGGGTTCATGACGACCAGTATCAACTATGGCCTAACACATCCGGAAGTCAAAGACAAACTGAAGGACTTCATTATTGCGCTAGGGAAAGAACTGTCCGGCGAAATCGAAAGTGATAAGACATTGACTGATCCGATCGTTTCAGCAGTGTAGAAGTACGTGTAAAAGAAAAACGCCGTTTTTCTGGTGTCTGCCATTTTTAAGTTGGTCAGTAAATATTTCAGTAAGTATATATTTTTAGGGTAGACACTGCGAGCATACATCCAAGCATAAACTCGAGGCATTTGTCGGATTTAATTCCCGGCCGGTGCTTCGTTATGTTCTACAGATAGAAACACCCGATGGTGTTGTCAGTGGCGTCAACTCCGACAAGTGCTAGTTGGTCTGCGCTCACACGCGCGCAGACCAACCAGCTGCTATTATGAATTCTTTCATCGGAGTTGATGTATGTGCGAGTGGCTGAGATTAGCTGAAGCCATCTGATTGGAGTAATCGATTTTTCGGATTCTCAGATCCGCGATGAGGAACAAGAAATTTTGTGAATATTGCAGTTCAATAGAGCCTGTGCAGGCAGAAAGGTGAGCCGCTGAATGCGAGCGTGAGAGCCATTCATTTAGCCCAGAGGAGAGTGACTTGAGGGCAATAAACCTCCGACAAATTGCAGTGGAGCAAGGGGAGAAGCTCTATGGGAATCCTCTTACAGGTGCCTACATGTTATTGAATAACGCTTGAATCAGCGATGAAAAAGCTGATTACGCCGACGGAACATTTATTTGAAATATTTAGAAAAGGGCTTTTCTTTTGGAAAAGCCTGTGTTATTCTAATTGAGGGTTAGTTAGCCAAAAGAATAAACTTGATTTTAAAGTGAAAAATAATGGCGTTAGTCATCGTTAAGCGAAAATATAGGATCTTTTCCCTAGGGATATTGTATGTTTATAAACTAACGTTTGATTTTTAACAACGAATGAAAGCGTATACTTTTGCTAGCTTGTCCAAAAAAATTGAGCGGGGGATACAAAATGGAGTTTGAAGTAATTTCACCTTATTGTGGTTTGCACAAGGAAGGTGATACGGTAAAGGTTTTTTATCTGGAGTTGGAAGATTTGGCGAGGGAATATATTTTTGGCAATGCGCAAGATGCGCAGGAATTCTGCAATGCAGCTAAAAATT
This sequence comes from Trichococcus ilyis, assembly GCF_900109135.1. Taxonomy (GTDB): domain Bacteria; phylum Bacillota; class Bacilli; order Lactobacillales; family Aerococcaceae; genus Trichococcus; species Trichococcus ilyis. Next base: position 6,069 of record NZ_FNYT01000046.1, read on the forward strand.
TGGACGCTTTTATAATCAACGTACCGAAAGGGAAAGAGGAACTGTATCATCTGGAATTTTTGGATCAAATTATCAAGGATAAAGAGTACAAATTGATCGTACACGAGGCGACTCCTGAGGACGAGCAAGAAGCAAGCTGATGGTTACAAATTACTTGGGGTAGATGGTTGAACAGTGTTTTGCCGATACAAGTGACTAAGGCAGTCATTGATGCGATGGAATGCTCAATTATGAACAACCGCTTGGAGCAATAGCTGATCACGGATATTTTATTCGAAGATGAATGAAAGCGTTTTAGTAAAAAAATTATTGGAGGAAAACTATCATATGTTTCATTTGAAGATGGTTGCACCCTATTGCGGTGTCAGCAGATACGACAGAAACTTTTTTCTTTATTACCTCAATACGGACGAGAACCTGCGCCGGGAGTATGTATTCAACACGGATAAAGATGCAGATGATTTCAACAAAGCCCTCGAAAACCTGACCGCCTTCATGAGAGGCATTCCTGGGCGCAAAAAAGAGGTCTACCACCAAGCATTCCTGGATCTGTTGCTCAAAGACGTGGACCATAAACTATCCGTCCGAACAAATCCAGGTGGCCCTACTGCAGCCGCATCAGCAATCCCGTCAGCACTGTTATCAGCGTTTGAAAAAAGGCTATCATAAAGGAACAGAAGGAAGAGGCACGGCCGGTGGTCCGGTTTGTGCCTCTTGCTGTGCTGAGAAATGGGTTCTTCCGCAAAAAGACGTTTTTTTATATTTTCAACATTAATTTAGCCCGTAATAGTTGAAGACTTCCTCTACCATACATTATTCGTTTAATCATCTTTAGTTTATTATTTACGCCTTCGACAAAACCGTTGCTAAAGGGAGACGCCACTGAATTTTCGACCGCTTCAATATCCTTCAACAGTCCTTTCGCAAAGGCTTGTAAGGATACAATCCCGCTGTCTAGGTGTTTCTCTATGAACAGATACAGGAAAGGCATATTCCCACATTCGTAGATTTGTCGAAAAGATTGAATACATAATTTTATTTCGTATAACATCGGATAATGTTGAAATAAGTATGCGTGGTGCGATTCTTCTAATGGTTCACTGAACCAAAGAAAACGAAAAATCATCTCCCGTGTCACATAGTCTGCTTGACAGCCTTTCGATCCTTTACGGTGGGGAAGTTCAGTTGTTCGATTCTTATAATGCCCATGGAGGGCAAACTTTCTCTCTGCTGCTGTTTCGATTTTGGATAAATACTCATAAGCCGTTCGCTTAGGAACGTGGCACCCCTTCTGGGTGATATAGTCGATAGTCTCTTTCTTAGACAACTCATGGTTGAAGCAGAATAAACAATCCGCCAGATACTTCCCAACCTGCCCAGATTGAAAACCAATTTCGGATAATGTCTTGGGGTCGCCTTCGGCGTATTTGGACACTGTTCTTCTCCCAATACCTAATCGACGGGCTGCCTCACTGTTGGAACACCCCTCTGATAAAAGGCCTTGAATCTGTTGAATTAAGTGATAGCGTTTAGGATTAAGGATGAATTTGTCGGGTGCAATGAGTTCAGTCGTTTTTTTTTAAGTCAGATTCAAGTGAGGCATCCGGCTGATCATGCAAAATTTTAATGGAAGCAGGAACAGAATGGTTTAACGCTTTTTTAACAGCAGTCAATAAATTCTGGTGAAGATGGAACCGATCAGCAATCTGCATCACATCAGGCAATTCTTCCGAGAGAACTTTGGCATAAGCGCTCGCACGATCACGTGTGACGGTCTTAATATGAGGATTTTGTTTGAGCCAATCTTTCAACGTACTGCCGTCTCGACCAGCTAAGAGTTCAATTGGCAAATGCGTTGCCTCATCGACTAGGATGGTCCCATATGTACACCTTTTCTTAAAAGCAAAGTCATCGATTCCTATGGTATCCCCAAAAAATGCCTTATCCTGCTCATTAAATTTGCTAAGTAATAGCCGAATAACGCTATCCCCACTAATACTTAGACCCATTTGATGACAAATTTTTGCGCAACCTTCGGCACTTGTTTCGAGGGCTAAAGCGCAAATAAAGGATTGACATCGCTCGGTCATCCGACTGCGAGCATCTAAAAAGTGCACGAAGTTTTCTGAAAAAGTACTAACAGAACAAGCGGAGTTTAAGCACTCATACTCATGAGTCGTTATCTTCAGCTGGACGTTTTTACCTAGTTTCGGTAGATCTTGGACTGTTCGTCGATGTGTCCCATGGTAGTGAGTTGATGTCACTTGGCATTGAGGACACCCACAGGCAGATGTGATAGATTTTAAGTGAATCACGATGGTATCTTCGTCTTCATTCACCTTTATTAGTTGCAGAGATTCCATCGGGTAGAACGTTTCTAAGTTAAGTTCAACAGGCTTCATCATGATAAACTCTTCTCTTCAATAATCTCCCTGTCGTTCATTTGCTCTTATTATAAAATCAATGAATTTATTCCACAATCAAAAACGTCTTTTTGCTGAAGAACCGAGAAATGAGCCACTGAATGCGAAGAACAGAGCCGGTTATTGCGAGCATGAGAGCCATCCAAAAGCGTACACAACCGATCGTTTTTTCAAGAAATGCGTGAGAAAAGGAGCAAAAATGTGAAATTGACCTTAACTGATTTCGTATCCTATGGAACAGTCAGAATCGAATGTACGGATAAAAATAATCAGGTGACGGCGGGGACTGGATATGTAGTTGAATTTAAGACGGACGAAGAAACAGGTACAGGTATTACCGCGCTCATCACCAACAAGAGTATCATCAGAGGCGCCGAAAAGGGAAACCTTGTTTTTACAACAGAAAGCGAAGAAGGGGAGCCTGATGATAAAAGGCAGCACAAAGTATCGTTAATACAATTTGAAAAAAAGTGGGTGATGCATCCAGATTCCGCAGTCGATTTGTGTGCGTTACCGATAGACGCACTTGTCCAGAAAGCGGAATCCAAGGGCATTGAGCTTTTTTTTACTGTAATAGATATGGGATTGATTCCAACGAATGAACAACTCGATGAGCTCGACGCAATGGAACAAATCGTAACGGCAGGCTTTCCTGATGGGCTATGGGATGCGGTAAACAACAGGCCCGTTTTAAGAAGTGGCGTGACAGCCACGCATCCCAGAATGGATTATAACGGCAAGCAAGAATTCCTGATAGATGCTGCCGCTATGTCGGGTACGAACGGTTCTCCGGTGTTCATCCTCGATCAGAATGGCTACGTCGATCGGGACGGGAAGTATTATCCTGATGAAGACCGTATCCTGTTCCTGGGCACGCTCTATGCAGGTCCGCAGGCAATACCGGAATGCCAGCCGAAGAAGAGTGACGTTCCCGCATCAGCTTCAGCGCATCCGCCGATCAACTTCGGACGCGTGATCAAATCCAACCGCCTCCTGGAACTGGAAGCATTATTCTGACGGATAAGAGAAGAACGATCGCCTTTAGATGGCGGACGCGCTTCTCTTTTTGTATTATCTACATACCCAAGGTATGGCTGCGGCGCTCCCTCCGCAGAGCGCCGGCTTGCCGGATAAAACACTCCGCGCCGATGACCCAGCTCCGATCAGAGTGTTCTGGCCGGAGCTGGTCGGTTTGAGCGTGGCCCACCTCCGGCGAAGCCACGCTGACCGGAGGTAAGCCTCTTTTCGGATTCTCTGCTCCGGTGAAAGCCTGCTCATCGGAGCTGCCCCGCATCTCTGATGAAACAACTACGTATAACTCCAAGAATTTCATGTGTTGGATTGATGGCAGCGGGAATTTTGACTATAGGAATATAATGCCAGAAACCTGTCGGGAAAGGACTATAATAGGTATAAGTTGTGTCAAAAAAAAGAAATGATGAACCATCAAGCTTTCACTTGTATGAAATATCGTTTCTAAAGTTCAATGGACGATTTTTTTATGCGCATTTTGTTTGAATTCATCAGATACTTTTGCATAACGGAATAGTGTAAATAAATCACTATTTGTTAATCACTGCTCACTGATTTTGACAACAAATTTATTTTTGGAACACTCCATCTGACGTGGAATTGTCTATAATCATTAATCCGGAATTTCAGTAAAATATTTATAGTTATTTCAAGAATGATATAGTACAATATTCTACAGTGGGGACAGCGTTTATGCGAAGCCCCGGGTGAATTTTTATGACCAAAAGGGATGTTGTGGGAAGTTATATAAAGGTAAGGGGAGTTTGTTTAGGAGGAGTATTGAAATATGACGCTTAAGTTGTCACGCAAACAGAAATCGATTGTTTTAATTTTACTGGATTCATTTTTTATTTTCGTATCCGCGATATTGGCCTACTGGCTGATCCAGACTTATATCGCACCGCCGAATACGTTTTTTTACGTCATGGTGAGCATCTGCATCGGCAGCTACATTATGCTGGGGCTGCGGAGTCACTTATTTGCGAGGATCGTCCGCTACACAAGCATCTATGAAGTCGGAAAGTCCACGATTTTGATGACGGCTTCTTATGCAATCTCGGCACTCATTTCGTTATTTTTCATCAAAGGGATCAGTTTCCGCTACATTTTCCTGATGTACATGTTCAGTCTGGTGTTCATTCCGGGTTCGCGTGTGCTCTGGCGGTTCTATCATGAGTGGAGTGATGGCAAGCTCAGGAAGAGCAGTTTGCCTGCTGAAAAAATGGTCCGGACGTTGGTTGTCGGGGCCGGTGCTGGGGGCAGCATCTTCATCGACAGCATTCTGCGCCAGCCGAGTGAGATCGAAATCGTCGGCATTGTGGATGGCGACAGGAACAAAGCGAATTCGCGCTTGTTCGACATCCCGGTGGTCGGTACGAAGGAGGACATTCCGGAATTGGTGAAGGAATTTGCTATCGATCAAGTGACGATCGCTATTCCATCGTTGAAACCGACGGAGCTGGAAGCCATCCTGGAATACTGCAACCAGGCCAATGTGAAAGTGAATCAGATGCCCCGGATCGAGGATGTCCTGAAAGGCAAACTGACTGTCAGCCGCCTGCGCAACATCGATGTGGTCGATTTGTTGGGCCGCGAAGAAGTGCAGCTGGACCGTACCAAAATCGCCGAGCAGTTGGAGAACGAAGTCGTCTTGGTGAGTGGTGCCGGTGGTTCGATCGGATCGGAAATCTGCCGCCAAATCGCGAAATTCGGGCCGAAGAAATTGATTTTGCTTGGCCACGGCGAAAATTCGATCTATCTGATCGATAAAGAATTGAAGAACTTATATGGACGCACGATCGAAATCATACCCGTCATCGCGGATATCCAGGACCGTGACCGTATTTTCCAAGTGATGGAAAACTACAAGCCCGATCACGTCTTCCATGCGGCTGCGCATAAGCATGTGCCGCTGATGGAATACAATCCGCATGAAGCGATCAAAAACAACGTCCACGGCTCCAAGAACATGGCGGAAGCCGCCAAGGCAGCCGGCGTGAAGAGCTTTGTCATGATTTCCACAGACAAAGCGGTGCGCCCGACGAACGTCATGGGCTCGACGAAACGGATCGCCGAAATGCTGGTCACTTCGCTGAATGAACCCGGCAAAACCAAATTCGCCGCCGTCCGCTTTGGAAATGTCTTGGGCAGCCGCGGCAGCGTCATTCCGGTGTTCAAGGAACAGATCGAGAACGGCGGCCCGGTCACCGTCACGGATATGCGCATGATCCGTTACTTCATGACCATCCCGGAAGCCAGCCGACTGGTCCTGCAGGCCGGCGTGCTGGCTAAGGGTGGCGAAATCTTCATCCTGGATATGGGTGAGCCCGTCAAAATCTCTGATCTGGCACGCAAGATGATCAAGCTGTCCGGCTATACGGAAGCTGAGATTCCGATTGTGGAATCAGGCATCCGGCCTGGGGAAAAGCTCTACGAGGAATTGCTGGTTGATGGACAGCTGTCCGACAATCGGGTCTTCGAGAAGATCTTCGTCGGCAACGCGACGAAGTATGACCGGAAAGAAGTCTTGAAGTTTGTCGAATCGCTTGAAGGCTTGGGCAACGACAAGCTGCGCGATGAAGTAATCGCGTTTGCGAATGAATATGTGTAGGATTAAGTAAGCAACTATCTATTTGTAAAACAAGCACACCCGCTTGGACCAGCATTTTTGCTGGCAGCGGGTGTGCTTGTTTTTTTGCGTGCTAACTCCGACGGAGCTAGCGCTCGTCGGAAGACGGTGTTGCGCCGGGTAGTTCAACTCCGGGGAGCGAATGCTAACCGGAGGAGAGTGCGTGGTGGGGAGGTCGAACGTAAGCGCCAAATAATCAGGTAGCTTATCAGGATGATTAATTCCATTTATACTTCAGTTATCATAGATAACGGAGGTACCCAAATGGAAAGACAG